>DLMI01000018.1:0-1960 GCA_002478145.1 Acidobacteria bacterium UBA7540 | reverse complement strand
ACTACAAAGTTACTCTCAAGTTCTCTGATGATACCTTCATCACAAAAGATTTTAAGGGCTGTTACTTGACTGAACATGACCCAGCCCGGACGGATTCTTTTAAGTGATACCGGAGGCCTAGCCAAGCCAAGTGGAGCCCTACCAGGGCAGGCCAAGGGTGGGGAATCCCGTAACTTCCACCCGGCTGCCTTCCTTGATGCTGACTTCGGTCAACTGCTCGCTGAAATCAGCAGGAGTGTAGCGGTCGCTGAACAGGCGCAGGACCTGGTTGCGACTTGTGCGCAGCGGCAGACTGCTTGGCTGAGCCTCATTGAAACGCCCAAGGACAGCGAAGTCGAGGCATGCACGGATTTCTTGCCAGAGACGGCGCCTGTGTTGTTCGGAGGAACCATCTCCCCAGGTCCAATATCGACCCTGGGCGAGTTCGTGTTCCGTATAGCCGCTGAACATGCCGAAGCTTAGCTCTGGGGCTTGCCGACGCAAGCCTTGAATCAATCGCAGTAAACTGTCTGCTTGCTCCATGGGCTCGCCACCTGAGAAGGTGACGCCTTCTAAGCCGTGCTGTGGCTGTGCCCGCAGCACTTCCTGAACTACGGCATCAACCGTGACTTCGGCGCCATGAAAATGATGAGTTTTAGGGTTCCAACACTTCGGACAACCGAGTGAGCAACCCTGGAAGAACACCACGGCGCGTAGGCCTGGCCCATTAGCACGGCTGGCGGGAATCAACGCGTGAAGCAGCATGGCAGGCCTCCTTCAGCGCTGGCTCTTCTCTCGTTGGACCTGCTCGCCGGTGTAATAGGCGGGCTTCTTCCGCTCCACCTGCACGCTGTCTCCGCCACGGAAGTCATCAAAGGCCTTCTCGCAGCCCTTTCCTGCAAAGCCCACCAAATCGAGCGTGGAATTTCCTTGCTCGTCAATGGTGATCGTGATGGTTTTCTCTTGCATGGTGGCCTACCTCCGCGCAACAAATTGCAGCCTCACCTGCTGCCCTTCCGAGGTCTCGATCACTTCCCGGCCTTTCAGGATGTAGCCCCTCGCCCGCGCCATGGCCAAGGTCTGCTTCTCCTTATAGACCTGCTGGACACGTCCCAGCCACTTGGCCCCATAGCCACGGTGCCCGTCGAGTTCGTCTTTAATCATGGCGAGCTGACCGTCCGGCTGACGTGCGAATCCGATATCACCACAGGCGCCGCGCAGGTGCTGGCGCCGGATAACAATGTTCCCGACCTTTGCCTCCTGCTCCGAGTAGTACGAGTTCAATTGCACTTCCTCCGGGTGGACCTCAACCTCGTAGCCCATCTCCTTCAGAGCCTCCACAAGGTACTTCTCCTCGCGCAAGACCGTCTGAGTCACACCGTATTTCGACATTCGATGCCTCCTTCTTCTGCCCATGTAAGGCATGTTGGACTGGTCGCGGGCAACCTACTGCTGCCCGAATCATGTCTCGGGTGCAGCCAGCCCAGCAGATGTACTTGCGAGGGTCTTCGATCGAGATTGAGAGGTTGTCTCCGCTGCGGTCGTGCCCCTCTTCAGCGCAGGATGGGAAGCGGGTCACATTGTTGTGCCCCACCGTGCGGAGCTTGGTGTTGATGTGATCGAGGATCCGGAATTCTGGCCCAGCCGCATGCCTCCTCATCTCCGGTTCAGCCTTCGGCTCTGGTGGAGCGAGCTGCGGTGGGATGGCCTTCCCAGCAATCAATCTGGCAAGTTGGTCACCTGTCATCTTGGGAAGCGAATTCAGGTAGCACATTTGCTTCTCAAGATCTTCATCGGCACCGTCAAACCAGAAGCGCTGAGCTGCGCCCCGGTGAATGCCCAGCGGTCCACGCATGGCATTGCCGTACCTGCCGGGCTTCAACGCATCGTGCTTGGGGAAGACCTCGATTCCTTCCCGCTGCTTGCCTCCCTTGACCGGGATACCCAACCGCAGGGCAAGGCCGCAAACGTAGATCCGGCA
>DLMI01000019.1 GCA_002478145.1 Acidobacteria bacterium UBA7540 | reverse complement strand
AACGCCCAGGAGGCAAGCGTCGCTGAATTCCTCGAGACATACAAACCCGCCCAGAGGGTGGGCGCCGGAAGCCCTTAAGAGTAGGCGGGCCAGTAGCCCGCATTTCTCACCACGGGTCTGGAAGGGCGGGGCTTCAGCCCCGCCGTTACAAGGCCTTCCTGATTATTCCTGTGTCCCATTAGCGAAACAGGTTGACCCTCATTGGGGGCCTTGGACAGCGCCTATAATCACCAAGCTTGATAGCGCCTGGGAGACGCCCTTCCATGCCGGCATCCGGCCCAGCGCAGCCCACCAAGCCAGTTGACGGCTAGCCGACTTTTCGTTCCCAATCCATTTTGCACGCGCCCAGCACCCATGACGCGCAGAGGCGCGCCTGGGGAAATCTCCGTCTGCAGCCGAGACCACTTTGCGGCTGATCCAGCACGCAGACGTGTTGCCGCAGACAGCACTCCTGCGAACTGTTCCGCTACTTGAACTGTCCCGGATAGTCGTATCGCGTTGACTTAGCTGCAACCGTGGCCTAAGATGACCACCAAAGGTGGAACCCTCGCTATGGTTGGCAAGACCGTTTCCCACTACCGCATCCTTTCGAAGCTCGGCGGCGGGGGCATGGGTGTGGTCTACAAGGCCAAGGACACCAAGCTCGGCCGCTTCGTGGCGCTCAAGTTCCTGCCCGAGGAATTGGCAAAGGATCATGAGGCCCTGGAGAGACTCAAGCGCGAGGCGCGCGCTGCTTCTGCCCTCGATCACCCCAACATCTGCACGATTCATGAGATTGGTGAGCAAGAGGGTCAGCCCTTCATCGTCATGCAGTACCTGGAGGGGCAGACCCTGAAGCAACGCCTTGCCGGGAAACCGCTCAAGACGGACGAACTGCTGGACCTGGCCATCCAGATTGCCGATGCGCTGGACACTGCCCACTCGAAGGGCATCATCCACCGCGACATCAAGCCAGCGAACATTTTCGTGACCCAGCGTGGCCAGGCGAAGGTCCTGGACTTTGGCTTGGCCAAGCTGGCACCAAAGCCCAGGCGGGCGGCGGAAACGGTGGGATTCTCTGCGCTGCCCACCGCCTCCATCGAGCCCGAGCAGCTCACCAGCCCCGGCGAGGTGATGGGAACGGTCGCCTACATGTCGCCGGAGCAGTCGCGGGGCGAGGAACTCGACGCACGTACTGACCTGTTTAGTTTCGGTGTGGTGCTCTACGAGATGGCGACAGGGCACCCGGCCTTTTCCGGGACAACTTCCGCCCTTATCTTTGACGCCATACTCCACCAAGCGCCGACTTCACCGGTACGTCTGAATCCGGAACTGTCCGCCGAGTTGGAGCGCACCATCAACAAGGCGCTGGAGAAAGACCGCGAGATGCGCTACCAGAGTGCGTCCGAAATGCGGACGGACCTGAAGCGCCTGAAGCGCGATAGCGAATCAGGCCGGAGCGCGGGCGTCTCGCCTGTTGTCGGGGCGGTCCATGACCGCCGAGGCGAACCGGCGCTCGCAGAGCGCCGCTGCAGCGCCGGGTGGCGTGCCGCGGCAATTGCGGTGGCAGGGCTGGCTCTCCTGGCAGCGCTCCTTGTCGGCTTAAACGTAGGCGGGTGGCGTGACCGACTGCTGGGTCGTGCCAGCGCCCCGCGCATCGAATCGCTGGCGGTGTTGCCGCTCGAAAACCTTATGGGCGACCCGGCGCAGGAATACTTCGTGGATGGGATGACCGAGGCGCTGATTGCGGACCTGGGCCAGATTGAGGCCCTGCGAGTGATTTCACGCACGTCCGTGATGCAGTACAAGGGAGTGAAGAAGCCCCTGCCGCAAATTGCGCGCGAGCTAAACGTAGACGCGGTCATAGAAGGCTCAGTCCTGCGTTCGGGGGATCGAGTGCGGATCACGGCGCAGCTAATCCAAGCAGCCACCGACCGGCACCTCTGGGCTCAGAGCTACGAGCGCGACCTGCGTGACGTCCTAGCTTTGCAGAGCGACGTGGCCGGTGCGATTGCCAACGAGATCAAGACCAAGCTGACGCCCCAGGAGCAGGAGCGCCTCGCCCGCGGCCGCTCCGTCAACCCGGAAGCCTATCGCCTTTACCTGCAAGGCCGCTACTACTTCAGCAAGAGGACCCTCCCCGCATTCGATAAGAGCATTCAGCTTTTCCAACAGGTGCTCGAAGAGGATCCCGACTCTGCTTTAGCTTACGCGGGGCTTGCCGAAAGCTACGGCATCCTCCCCTTCTACGGTGGGGCATTGCCCAAAGAGGCCTTTCCCAAGGCCAAGGCGGCCGCGCTGAAGGCACTCGAGCTTGACGGCTCGCTCGCGGAAGCCCACGCCGCCCTGGGATTTGTCCTGCTGTATTGGGACTGGGATTGGTCGGCTGCGGAAAGCGAACTGAAACGTGCAATTGAGCTCAACCCGAGCTATGTCGTCGGTCACCACTGGTACGCAGAATATCTGAGTGCGATGGGACGTCACGACAAGGCCATCGCCGAGGTCAAGCGGGCTCAGGAGCTCGACCCGCTCTCGCCTCTCATGCTTGTCATCGGAGGTGAGGTTTGCATCTTCGCGCGTCGTTACGATGAAGATATAGAGCAATGCCGGAAGGCGCTCGAGCTCGATTCAAACTACGCCCTGGCGCACAGCTATCTCGGCGACGCCTATCTAGGAAAAAGGATGTATAAGGAAGCCATTACCGAGTATGAGAATTATGCTCGACTCAGTAACCGTACACTGGGGCTAGCGTTCGCTTACGCCGCCGCGGGGAGGAGAGCTGAAGCCGTGCAGATACTCGACCGAGCCAGGGAGCAATTGAAGCCAGGGGAGATTCCCCTATGGTCGGTTGCCTGCCTCTATATAGGTTTGGGCGAGAACCAGAGAGCGCTTGACTGGCTGGAAAAGGCTTATGAGGAACGCGACCCAAATATGATATTCTTGAAGGTGGATTTTGGTCTTGACCCTCTGCGCTCCGACCCGCGCTTCCAGAACCTCCTGCGCCGCATGAACTTCCCGCCGTAACAACAGGTCTCAGGTGCCGGGCGCCAGGTGTCAGGGATTCGAGGTTCGGAGTCAGGGGAAAGGCAGTAGGCAGAAGGCAGGCAGAGACAACGAGAATGAATACCACGGCGGAGGTCCCCGTTCCCAAGCCGTTTATGCCTCATCCCAACTTCAGTGATGAGGTGAACCGGAACATCGTGCAGTCGGAGATCGAAGGCGGTGTGTACCTGGACGAGCTCTCCGAGGGTGCGGTGTTGGAAGTTGAGACGCAGCATCATGGGTACACCATCGTCATTCGTGGGCGCGGTGGGGACCTGATCTCCGGCCATCCGAAATACTGTCCTGATCCCGTACCGGTGAGGATCGAAGGATCAACGTGGGGTGGCTCGATGCTGAAGCTACGGTTTATCGGACGAGGCATGCGCCTGGAATTCGCGCACCCCGTATTTCGGACCATCATAACGTCACGGATTGTGGACATCCGGGCCTCGGGGCAGCTCGCAAGCGACGCTTGAGCGGCCAGGAAACCGACCGTGCGCCACACGCTTTCAGAAAGACTCATCCTCGATCTATGCGTCTAGCGGGCGTATCTACTTCGTCGGGAAATCAGGCTGCTTGGGCCTTAGAATCAGCAGGAAGATCGAGCCTCATTTCGCATTCATCGCCGTCACGGGTCGTGGTGCGGAAGCCGAGTTTCCGGAAAAGGCCGATAGCCCGATAGTTCGAAAGCTCCGTGGTAAGGAAAACCTTGGTGAGCCCCATCCCAAACGCCCAAGCCAAGGTCAACTCACTCATCACGGTTCCCAGCCCTTCCTCTCGGTAGTCCTGAAGGACAAAAATCGTGAATTCGACCTCATCCTGGCGAATCGGGCAGAGGAGGGTGTGAGCCACAATCTTCTTGCCAGCAAATGCGAGGAGTGCGTGAGAGCTATTCTGAAGCTGGTCCAACCAGTGGGCAATGCGCGGGACGTCCGGTGGAGGGAGTCCTTGTGCCACGCGCTTAGGTTCAAAGTTTGAGTACATTTCGACGAGTGTCCCGAAATCCTCGGGATTGTACACCCGCACCGTGAGTGTCCGCCCCTTTCGGGTTCGGACCTCTGTGGGCTTAAATCCAGCTTCTGGGGCGCTCGTCATAACCTGAATTCAGGTTGAGCACGCTCGCGGCCAAAAACCCTTATGTGAACTGCCATCCCCTGCCAACTGAAAGGAAAGGCTGTTGTTAACCCAACCCCCACAGGCTGGGGTTTGAAGTGCAGGAGCCGTCATGTCTTAATGGGGTGCCAAAAGGTTGCGGGAAAACTCGCATAATTCAAGGCGAATCCTGCGGTGGGCTGGGTAGTCTTTGATTTTTCTCAGGAAAAGAGGTAATGGTAGTGGGTCAGTTTGGAGTTGTAGCGGCGAGTTTACCTCGCCATGTGGCGGCGTAAAGCCGCCGCTACGTCAAACGGACCCACCACCGAGGTAATCCTTGGCTTGAGCCGATGCGCGTCAAAATGCTAAGCTCGACTGCATGGGTGAAGTGACGGCCAATCAACCAGAAAGAGTCTCCGCGGTTGAACAATATCGCGCCTTGCTCGAGATATCCGAGTCCATTGCCACACATCGGGACCTGCCTGCGCTCTTCCATGCCATTGCCCAGCGCCTTCATCGGCTTGTCACTTTCGACTTTATCGGGCTGACACTCCCCGATGCGGATCGCAATACAGTGCGCCTTCACGTGCTGGAGAGTTCTCTTCCCACCGAGGTGAAGGAAGGCTTCGAATTCCCCATCGAGGAGGCTACCCAGGAAATGGTCTGGGAACAGCAGAAGGCGCTGGTGGTTACCGACCTCGAATTCGAAACCCGTTTCCCCCGCAATGTGGAGTTGCTGCGCAAGGAAGGCATAAGCTCGTTCTGCCTGCTCCCTCTCACCACCGCCCAGCGGCGCGTGGGTGCGCTGGCCTTCGGGTCAGTAAAAAAGGGGGCTTACTGCGGAGCCGACCTCGAATTCCTGCAGCAGGTGGCTGCGCAAGTTGCGGTCGCCGTGGACAATGCTCTGAACTTCCAGGACGCCCAGGTCTATCAGGAACAGCTTTCTCGTGAACGTGACCGCTTGCGGTTGCTCCTCGAAGTAAACAACGCCCTGGTGTCAAACCTCGACCTGCGCGAACTCCTCAAGGAGATCGCCGCCTGCTTGCGGAGAGTCATACGCCACGACTACACCGCCCTGGCTTTATATGATCCGGCCACGAATGAGATGCGCCTTCGCGCTTTGGATTTCCCCGAAGGGAAAGGACTGATCCAGGAGGAAATGACCGTTCCCTTGGAAGGATCAGCCGGCGGCGAGGTGTTCGCCACACGTAAGCCCTTGCTGGTGGACGCGGCGAACGCAAACCGATACCAATCTCCCATCGCTCGCTTGGCGGAGGCAGAAGGCCTTAAGTGCTTTTGCATCCTCCCCTTATTCACATCCACTCGCGACCTCGGGATCTTGGCCCTTGGCACCCTCGCCGAAGACTCATTCCAGCAGGAAGATATCGATCTCCTGGCCCAGGTAGCCAACCAGATCGCCATTGCCGTTGAGAACGCGCTTGCCTACCGCGAGATAGCGGAACTAAAGAACAAGTTGGCGGAGGAAAAACTCTACCTGGAAGAGGAAATCCGGACCGAACACAACTTCGAAGAAGCAATCGGCGAAAGTGCGGCGCTGAAGCGGGCACTGAGCCAGGCGGAGACCGTTGCGCCCACCGACTCAACAGTCCTGATTCTGGGAGAGACAGGGACCGGCAAGGAGATGATCGCCCGGGCCATCCACGACCTGAGCCGGCGGCGGGAGGGCACCTTCGTCAAGATTAATTGCGCGGCGATCCCGACTGGCCTGCTGGAAAGCGAACTTTTCGGCCACGAAAAAGGCGCCTTTACCGGCGCTATCGCACAGAAAATCGGGCGCTTTGAACTGGCTCACCACGGAACCCTTTTCCTCGACGAAGTCGGCGATATTCCTCTCGAACTTCAGCCCAAGCTCTTGCGAGTATTGCAGGAAAGAGAGTTTGAGAGACTGGGTGGAACCCGCACCCTTCGGGTTGATGTTCGCGTCGTGGCGGCTACGAACCGCAACCTCGCTCCCATGGTTGAAGAGGGCCTTTTCCGCCGCGACCTTTACTATCGCCTGAACGTTTTCCCCATCATGATTCCACCCCTCCGCGAACGCAGCGAAGATATCCCCTTGCTGGTGCGCTATTTCGTGCAGAAATACGCGCGCCTGATGGACCGCCGTATTGAAACCATCTCGGCTGAGGAAATGGACGCCCTTACACGCTATCACTGGCCGGGTAACGTGCGGGAACTCGAAAACCTGATCGAGCGAGCCGTGATTCTTTCTCCCGGGCCCGAACTCCGCGTGCCCGTGGCTGAACTACAACAGCATCCCGAAATCCCCTCAAACCTTACCTTGCAAGCGGCGGAGCGCGAGCATATCATTCGAGTTCTCCGTGAGACAAACTGGGTGGTTGGCGGCCCTCGTGGCGCCGCGACTCGACTCGCTATGAAGCGAACCACGCTTCAATCCAAAATGCGGAAACTGGGCATATCGCCGCGGAATCTTTAGGTCCTCTTGCTATTTCCGGGTTCGAAACCGGATCGGCTGCCGGGAGTGAATCGCCTGAGCGACCTCTACCGACAACGGAGTGTCCTCCAGCATTTAGACTGATTTGTTCGCTGCTTCACCTGCGCGCAAGCAGCAACTGGCCGCCGCCGCGAGGCCGGAAAAGTGCCAGGAATTCCTCTGGTATTCCCACCTCGCGCGCGAACGGTTCAAAGTCGGGCCGCTCGACGCGCGCCTCTGTGAAACCTGCCCTTCGCGTAAGCTCTTCGAGTTCCTGGTCCTCGTAAAAATGCAGGCGCGAGGCCATGGGTTCGGGAGCGGCGGGTGTCCCTCGCAGCTCTTTTGAGCCCGTGAAGAGCACAAACCGCCCGCCGGGAGCGAGCACTCGCCAGACCTCTCGGAGAGCTTTCAAAGGGTCCGATATAAAACCAAAAACGCCGGTCATCACGGCGCAGGTGAAGATCCCATCGAGGTAAGGCAGTGAATCCGCTTCACCCTCGTGAATTTCGAGCCTGTTCTGCCGGATGGCGTCGCGGTTGACCTCGCGAGCCAGTCTGACCATGTCGGAACTGTGATCGATGGCCGCTGCTCTGCAGCCGCTCGTCAGCGCATCTTTGAGAAATGCCCCGCCCCCGCAACCGACCTCGATCAGGTAGTCGTCCGGCGTTAGTTCGAGCACCTTGAGTATGGCTTTGAAGTTGGGGCGATGATAAAGAGGGTCGCGATAGTAGGCGCGCGCTTCTGGCCCCGACGGCCGCCGCGTCCTGCGGTCGGTGATCCAATCACCCAAGCGGCTTGGCCCCAAGGCGCGAAGAAGCGGCGCCGCAACCTCACTCGCGAACCAGCCGGCAAGTTCATGGCCTTGCTCACCCAGCAGATTGCCGCACTCCGGGCGCTCGAGCGTGACACGAGTGCCATCCTCGATGCGTTGGAATTGCAGCCGAATCGAGGCTGCTTGAGCCGGTTGCCAATCAGCCCCGAGCCAGTCCAGTTCGATTTCTTCCGGCGGCTGCCAGCGGACGACCCGCCCCACTTCGACAACGCCTTCCATGAGGCGGCCATTGACTCCGGGCTGGAACTCGATTCCGAGGCGCGACAGCGCCGTGGACAGCTCCTCAACCAGCGCGTCGAAGGCAGCGGCTGGTTCAAGCTTCAAATCGATGCTGGTGCGGACGCCCATCTTTCCTCCAAGCGCTTGCCAGAAGCGTTTTGCGCGCTAACTAAATTCTCAATGCATCAACCCACGAGTTTCCATTTTCGCTCCTAAGCTCATTCAATTCAAGCATCGAAGGATTCCAGCGCACTTTTTTTCTTTGACTGGGTCCAGGGGCTCGGGACAGGTGATGTGCTAACAACAGGTCTGCGTTACCCGCTTTTCAAAATGAGGGTGAGTCATGTAGACTCAGAGAGGTCTACTGCGACCACGAGAATAGACCATTAGTGGGACACACCTCGCGCCCGGTGCAACGTCGGTGATGCCCGAAATCCAGTGCTGCACCAACTCGTTTGTCGTGCTGAACCCGCCGCTCTGATTAGCGAAGGGGCTTAGCGTTAAAAAAATGCGCAGATCCTTCCTGGTCCGCCAGGGCGCGGCTCCTCCGGATGACATGAGGACGGCTTTTGTCAGCAGGCTAGTATGAGCATATTTGCCGCGGTTGATATTGGGTCCAATTCCGTGCGCATCAAGATTGCGCGCGTGGTGCGCCACCGTCTCAAAACAGTTCACGAGGACCGCGTGGTGACGCGCCTGGGCGAATCCGTTTTCCGTTTCGGAACCCTTTCACCCGAAGCCATGGAGGACACGGTGAAAGTGCTGCGGCGCTTCTACCGCGACATCCAGAATTTCGGTGTAGACCAAGTGCGCCTGGTTGCCACCAGCGCCCTCCGCGACGCACGCAACGCCACGGCGTTTATCGCCTGGGTGCATTCTGCAACCGGCTGGAAGGTGGAAACGATTTCTGGGCTGGAAGAAGGGCGTCTTATCCACCTGGGGATCCTGGCCAATACCGCGCTGGGCGCCTCCCGCGCTCTCCTCATCGACCTCGGCGGGGGCAGTTGCGAGCTTACGCTTTCGGAAAAGGGCCACATCCGCAAGATGGTCAGCCTACCCTTAGGAGCGGTGCGCCTGACCGGGGAATTCCTGCCCCACGATCCTCCCCGGCCCGTGGAGATTCAAAGGCTCCGCGGAAGCATTGCGGAGGAACTCGACCGCGTCCGCGAGCCGATCGCCGGAATTAAGGTGAGAAATGTTTTGGCCACCTCGGGGACAGCCGCGGCAATTTCGAATGCGGCGCAGGTGGTCGAGCCCTTCGGCCCCAGGTTGAGAGCCGGGCACGTCTCACGCACAGCCCTCGTGCGCCTTGCTGAACACTTGGCAAAGCTGGACTTCAAGGACCGCAGTAAGGTACCTGGAATCGGACCTCGCCGGGCGGAGATCATTGTGGCTGGGGCCTGCGTCTTTGCAGAACTCATGGAGCGCTGCAACCTTCCCGGTTTTCAATACTCGCCTTTGGGACTTCGGGATGGGCTGCTGGCCCAAATGCTCGCTGACCACGACCGGGCCACCGTATCTCACCGGCAAATCGAGGCTGAACGTGACGACGCCATCCTTGCCATGTGCAAGCAGTACCGGGTAGACCTCAAAAGGGCGGAGGAGGTTCGCCGCCTGGCAGTACAACTCTTCCACGAACTGCGTCGGGTGCATGCACTCCCGCCCGAATACCAAGGCTGGCTCTCTGCCGCTGCGCTGCTGCACGAGGCGGGCACGTTTATCAATCGGAGCGGAAGCCACCGCCACACGTATTACCTGATCGCCAACTCGGAAATCTTCGGCTTCACCCCCGAACAACGCCACATCATCGCGGCCATTGCGCGCTATCTCGGGAAAACCCGCCCCAACCCGGCCGATGGCCCCATGAAGGCCCTCAACAGCGCAGACGAGGAACTCGTCCCCAAGGCCGTGGTGCTCTTGCGCCTTGCCAAGGCGATGAGCCACGGAACCGATGGCAGCATCGTCAATGTGGCAGCGGAAGTCTATCGCGAGCGTGTCCTGCTTAAACTGACGGCCAAGAATGGCGCAGACCTTGAAGTCTGGATGCTCAGCAAGGAAAGGGCCTATTTCCGCGAGGTGTTTGGCCGCGAATTGGATGTCGAGGTTTTTTAGGGCTGAGAACAAAGGGCTTGAAAGCGCGGCCAATGCCCGGTAGCCTTGCATCATGAACCTATAAAGAGCCCTGCCGCCTCGCGGCAGCGACTTAGGGAGCCGAATATGCGGAAGCCAAAGGGCATCGTAATCAATGGTGTTCGATTCAGGTATGGAGAGGTCGATTGGGAAGACGCGCACGGCGCCAGTCGCGATAAGCTGCCTGACTTCGCTGCCATGCGTCAAGGCGGTCAGTACATTGGTTCGAAGATTACTTCCACCGGCCTCATTGCCAAAATTGGAAAATACCTTCTGGTGATTACCGAGAAGGATGAAGCCCTGACGGAATTTGATTACACGTTGATTCCCCTACGCGCCAAGGTCCAGATTCGCTACAACTGACCCACTCAACCAAAAGCCTTTAGCGCCAAGCTTGACGGTATCATTTCAATACAGGAAGCTGAGCGCCGGATCGGGGAAGCGGTGTTGAAACCCAGCAAAATGGCCAAAATAGGGCGAGGTGACGTTGTTATAAACGTCGCGGGGGTTGGGGTAGTTCGTGACGTTGTAGACCCGCAAGATGCCGCGAAGCGGATGGTCCCGCACCCAGGGAATGAAGCGGATACGGAATTCCTTGTACATCTCGAGGTCGAGGGAAACGAAGGTGGGGAAACGCAAGGTGTCCGGGAAGCCAACATAGCGCTGCCGCTCGTCAAGGTCCGAATAGGGAAAGCCGCTGTGGATATCCAGCACCGGGCTGGCAACGATCTTCCAGGGGATGTTAAACCGTCCCCAGGTCACGAACCTGTCGGGAATGTTGGAAGGCAGACTGGCGAAGAAATTTGGGCGGATGACAGGTTCCTCAAATGGCACGTAAACGTCCCCGAGACTATTCAGGTCGCCGTGTGACACGCTGTGCACATAGGTGATGTTGATGTCCGTGTTCGAACGAGCGCGAATGCGTAATGTGGATTCGAACTCATGATAGCGGCCGGATCCCGTGTTGGAGAGTTCGAGCAGGGGGACGCCATACTGGTCAATCAAGGGATTGGTGATAAACATCTTGTGGGTCCCGCTGGAAAGATAGCTCAGACGAAGAGTGAAGTGGGGGAGAATCTCCCGGTCAGCTTCAACATTCCAGGTCACGTTATAAGGCGTACTATCCAGATCATGCCCCGGCGGGACGAATTGAGTTATCCTTCGTTCGGTCCTCGCGTAAACGTTCTGGAAAACCAAGGGCGGCCCCAGTGGGTTCCCCTGCGTATCATATTGGGTCACGATCCGTGTAGGATTGTCCGTGAAGTCGCTCGCCAGCAGCGGCAGGCGATCGTAGAAAACTCCTATACCACCGCGCAGGATAGTTTTGCCGCCCCTGCCGGGCGAATAGACTGCGCCAATCCGCGGTGCAAAAGCGGTGGGGTCTCCCGTGGTTTGGCCGGAGTAGCGCAGACCAAGATCGAGTCCCAGCCGCTCTTGGATGGCCCAGTGGTCCTGGACGAACGCTGCCACCTCAGTATCCTTTGCTGAAAGCAGACCTTTTCCCTGGAAGTCGATCTGCTCGGCAAGCGTTCCGTCCTGTCGCAGGACTTGCACGGGGCGCGAAACGCTGGTTCCGGAAAAGCTGCGGTGGACAAGGTCCCCGCCCACCGTGAACTCGTGCCGGCCTCGCCATTCCTTTCGAGGAGACTGATAGGTCTGGGAAGCCTCCTGCTGGGAGCCATCGCGGGCCCATGTATTGAAGAAATTTCCCCCCCAGCCGTTGGGAGTCACAAGCATATCCAAAGGCCCCTGGCCGTGCGCGTAGCTGGAGAAATTGGTGAACTGGAGAAAGGAGGTCAGAATTCCGCCGGCGGGGAACAGGTAGCGGTCCTTAACCCCGGCGGAGAAGCCGCGTTGTTCATAGTTGGACGATGCCGATTGCGGAACTAACGAGTTGATGTCAGCAAACTCAAGCCGCTCAGGGAAGACCTTGAGATTTCCCGTCAGCAGGTGCTGCGTGGAAATGATGTACTGGAGAGAAGTGAAGGAGTCGATGCCCTCCTTCTTGATTTCGTTCTTCGGCCAAGCAAGCCCGCGGACCGGCTGTTTGTGAAGGTCGTAGTTGAAGGCCTCAAAGAAGTCAAGCTTGCCGGGCAAAAGGGGGCCGGTGACGTCAATGCGCGGCGACTCCTCCGAAATGCCCACAAGGTGGCCGCTCTTACCGCGCATATTGGGGGTTAAATCGTTCAATTCAAAATGGAATTTGTCTGACGGCGCCTTGGTTTGCACGCTGGCCAGTCCCCCGGCAAAGCGGCCGTACTCAGCCTGGTAAGCCGTTTTGAAAACGTCAACTGAGCCTACTGCATCGATGGGCACCTCGATCGCAAACGCTCCGGTCACCGGGTCGACAGTCTCCGCACCGTCAACCAGCATCATCCCCTGGCTTTCGGCCGCACCTTTAATGTTTATTTTTCCATCGGGAGTTCGCACCACGCCCGGGACGAGCGGCAAAGCCGCTTTGAATCGCTGTTCGGTCAAGGGTAGCGTCATTAACTGGGTCGAAGTGATTTTTGCCGGGGCAGAGACGTTCTCAGGAGATATGACGGGGGCCTTCTCTCGGACCTCCACCTTTTGCCTGACTACAATTTCGGGGGGAAGAACCATCTGCACGAACGGCGGTGGGGTCTCACCAATCTGCAGGTCCTGCTTCATAACAGGTTCGTAATCCGCCGCGGCGCAGGTCAACCGATAAGTGGAAGGCAACAAGCCTGTAAAGTTAAACTCGCCTTTTTCTCCCGTGGCGACGGAGAGGCCAGTGTCGGGCAGAGGGCCCCCGGTGAGTGTGCAGACGGCCCCCACAAGAGGTTTACCCGCTTCGTTCAACACTTCGCCTTTCAGTTCCTGAGTCTGCGGAGTGCCCGCAAGAGCAGACACGGCGAAGGGGCCCCAAAAGAACAAAGCAAACGTTATGCGCGATTTCCTGGCAACTCGTACCATCTATTCCAAGATGATTAAGTTTACGCCAGCCTTGCGCTCACGTCATCTTTTTTCGAATCTTCGCGCAAGCTCTATGGGTCAGAACAACTTCCAGCCGGGGTCTTTTCAGTCTTTGGCGGGTGTAAGCTCGAACCAGAGCCGGAGAGGTGCCCGTTCTGGCAGCAGGCCGGCTCTTCGCCCAGGGGGTCCGAGCATTATTTGGGATTACAAAACTTAACAATCGTGTTAATTTATTATTACGGGCGTGCGCGCCCGGGGCATCCAACAACGGTGCAGCTAAGGTGTTGTTTGCCCAAAAAATCATTGAGGAGCGGAATTATGCTATTTAGACGTCTGGTGCTCGCCCTTGCCCTAGCCTGCGTGGTAGCATGGCCGGCGATCGCCGTTGGGCCTACGGGGACAATAGTTGGGACTGTCGCTGACCCCAGCGAGGCGGTTATTCCGAAAGCCCAAATCACGGTTCGCAACCAGGAGACGAACGCTACCCGCGAAGTGCAGACCGACGGTGACGGAGATTTCAGCGTCCCCCTGCTGCCTCCGGGAGTGTACGAGGTCTCGGCTGAAAAAGCCGGTTTCCGGCGCAGTGTCTATAGCGGCGTCAATCTACACGTTGACCAGACCGTGCGCGTTGATTTTGTGCTGCAAGTCGGCCGGCTGAGTGAACAGGTGGTCGTCACCGAGTCTGTCCCTATCGTGCAGACCGACACCTCAACTCTCGGCCAAGTCATCGAGCGCAAGCAAGTAAGCGAGTTACCTTTGAACGAGCGTAATTTCTTGACTTTTGCGCTTCTCGTCCCAGGTGGGCAGTTGCCTGTGGCAGGCTCGCAGAACTCCACCCAGGGCGGAGCCATCAGCGTCAACGGAGCGCGCGAGCAATCCAACGATTTTCTGCTCGACGGCGTGGACAACAACGACCTGTACATCAATCAATACAGCGTGCTTCCATCGGTCGACGCCATTCAGGAATTCAAGGTGCAATCCGGCGATTACTCGGCTGAATTCGGCCGCGGCGGCGGCGCCCAAGTCAATGTGGTGCTAAAGAGCGGCACTAACCTGTTCCACGGAAGCGGGTTTGAGTTCGTGCGTAACCGCAACCTGGACGCCAAGAATTTCTTCGATGAGCCCGATTGCACGCCCGATTCCATTCAGGGAACCTGTGCGCCCATCCCGCGCCTCGACCGGAACCAGTTCGGTGGGACGTTGGGTGGGCCCATCCAGAAGGATAAGACCTTCTTCTTTGCCTCTTATGAAGGGCTGCGCCTGCGCCAGGCAACGACGCGGGAAGCCAACGTACCTTCCCAAGTGGAACTCGAGGAGGCGAACGGCTTGTTGCAGGGTCTCGGTTTCCCTCAGAATCCTGCGGGCGTGGCCGCGCTCAACCTCATTCCGGCGGCCAACGTCGCCATGCCGGACTTGCCCGATTCTACTACCTACGTCTCCTCCCCGGTGATTCAGGACACTAACGACTTGCTGACCATCAAGCTGGACCGCCAGACCGGCTCCAACAACACCTTTTCAGCTCACTACTCGCTGTTCAATGAGAACCGCTTTAATCCTTTCGATCCCGTCAATGCTTTCACAAGCCTGCCTGGCTACGGCAGTTCCACCATCAACCGAGGGCAGAACGCCGGCTTCACCTGGACGCATGTCTTCAGCTCCCATTGGGTCAACGAAGCACGCTTGGGCTTTAACCGCCTGCGTGCCGCCGATTTTCAACAGGACTCTGGTAACAACGTCACGCAGCAACTGGGATTCCCGACCGTGTCCACTAATCCTGTGGACTGGGGATACCCCAACGTGAACCTCTATGGTTTCGACGGCATCGGCGAGCCCGTGAACTACCCTCAAGACCGCCACGACAACACCTATGAATTTGCGGATAACCTGGCTTGGAATTGGGGACGCCATCAATTCAAGTTCGGAACGGACATCCGCCGTTTTCAGTTGAATGACTACCTCGACTTCATTTCGCGCGGCGACTGGTTTTTCGATGGCCTTCAGCAGAATGGTGTCTGCCTCGGCACCCCTGGTCTCTCCTGCCAAGTCGCGGCCGTGGCTCTCCTCATGGCCGGCGTTCCGGACTATGTGGTGACGGAAACGGGCAATACCAACAACGGGCTGCGCACCACCGGCCTGGGAGCCTATGTGCAAGACGATATTCGCGTTCTGCCGCGATTCACCTTGAATGTCGGCCTGAGATGGGAGTTCAATAGCCCACCCATCGAAATCCACAACCGTTTCAGCGTTCCTGACCTGAGCGCCAATTCTGCCACCTGTTCACCTCAACCCGACTGCCAGTTCATTCAGGCGGGCACTGCTGGGATTCCGCGGGCCACCTACAGCAAGAATGTTCACGATTTCGCTCCACGCATCGGGCTCGCGTGGCGGCCCTTGAAGACTGAGCGCTTTGTGGTCCGGTCGGCCTACGGTATCTTTTATGATGAGAACATTCTTAACCTCAACATTCTGCCGCGTTTCAACCCACCTTTTGTCGACATTTCCGCGGCAGTCAACTACACCGGAACCAGTGTCATTCAGGACATCTTGAGCCAGCCGGGATTGCCGGAGCCCCAGGCCAATTTTGTTTCCCCAAACTTCCGCGACGCCTACATGCAGGATTGGAACGTTGACCTCCAGTACGAGGTGCAACCTAACTGGATGATTGACTTGGCTTACGTGGGTACCAAGGGCACTCACCTTCCCGCCACCCGCGACATAAACGAAGTGAATCCTTCCACCCAGGCTACTCCCTACTCGCAGTTCAACTCGATTCTGGAGGTGGAGCCGCGTGCCAATAGCATCTACAACGCCTTGCAGTTTCGTTCCGAGAAGCGCGTAAGCCAGGGCTTGGCTTTCCTGGCTGCTTACACTTGGTCGAGATCGATCGACGACGATTCAGCAGTCTTCAGCGGCAGCGTCAGTTCGGGCGTGCCGCAGAATTCCTATGATTTTCGCGCTGACCGGGGCCTTTCCGACTTCCAGGTCGAGCAGCGCCTAGTCTTCAGCTATCTATATGACCTGCCACTAGGGGCTGGCCGGAAGTGGCTCAATAATCCCGGCATAATCAACCACATATTTGGCTCCTGGCAAACGGCTGGAATTGCGACCATGCAGACCGGTAGTCCCTTTACGATCAGCATGCCGGCCTCAGAGAGTGGAACGTCTATCACAGCTTTTGGAGTCCCGTACCGACCGGACCAGGTGGGCGATCCAAACAAGGCTGGACCCGTAGCAGCAAACCCGGGGTGCTCGGCCCCAACTCAAATTCACACGCCGAATAGCTGGTTCAATACTTGCGCCTTTGCTACTCCCGAAAATCCCCTTTTGGGAACTGCCGGCCGGAACAACGTGATTGGGCCGGGACTGAACAACCTCGACTTTTCACTGCTCAAAGATGTTCCGTTCCGCCACGAAGGCCGCCGGCTTCAGCTTCGGTTTGAGTTCTTTAACCTATTCAATATTCCGCATTTCGATATTCCCGGGGGAGCTTTCTCAGGGTCTGGGTTTGGAGTGGTGCAGTCGGCAAGTAAATACGGCAGTAAGCCACCCCGGCAGATTCAGTTGGGCCTGAAGTACATCTTTTAAGAAGTTGACAGTCGAGAGTCTACAGTTGACAGTTCACGGGTGGCGCATATCCGCCGCGGCGGACTTTTCATGTATGCGCCCTCTTACCAGTGTCATTCCGAGCGTAGCGAGGAATCGCGCTCTGAGTCGTTTGTCCAGAGAGCAGGGCGAGATTCCTCTCCCGCGACTGCGGGATCGGAATGACACGCGGCTGCCATGGGAGTGATACTCGATGGATCGTTCAGAGGCCTGGAATCTTCTCTGTGAGTACGCCAAGAATGAGAACTTGCGCAAGCATGCGCTGGCCGTGGAGGCGTGTGTTCGCGCCTATGCGCGAAGATTTGGGGAGGACGAGGAGAAGTGGAGCGTAGTGGGCCTGATCCACGACTTCGATTACGAGGTGTATCCGAACGCGCCCGACCACCCGCTGAAAGGAAGCGAAATCCTGAAAGAGAAGGGCGTTTCAGAGGAAATCCGCCGCGCCATTCTCGGCCACGCCGACTACACCGGTGTACCGCGCGATACGCTGCTCGCCAAGGTCCTTTTCGCGTGTGACGAGCTTGCGGGATTCATCACGGCCTGCGCGCTGGTGCGGCCTGACAGGATCGCCACCCTCGAGGCAAAATCCGTTCGCAAGAGGATGAAAGACAAAGCCTTCGCCCGCTCCGTAAGCCGTGAGGATATCATCAAAAGCGCTGAGGAACTGGGCGTCCCCCTGGATGAGCACATCAGCTTCTGCGTCGCAGCTATGCGCGGCATCGCGGACCAACTCAGCCTCGCCCCCAGCGCGGCGGGGACTTCAATCAATCCGAGCGCGTCCGCCTCATCATCCCACCGTTGAGCTTCGTTGAGCACAGCGCGCGGGTCGTACCCTCAGGGCTACAACCACCACGTAACGCTGCCTAGGGTTGCGCACCCGTTAGCGAGAGCCCTGTGCCGAGGCTCCGCCCATGCACGGGCGGAACGCCGGTGCTACGTCGAGATGCCTAGCAATTAGAGTTGGACCTTTTGAAGGTATGAGCCGACTGAAACATCCCATTGCAGTTCTTGGGCGACCTTCTGCCGGAGCGATTCAGCAGCCTTGGGTTCTCCATGGACCAGAAACGTCTTTCCGGGAGGTTTCTGGAATTTGTGCAGCCAGCCCAGAATCTCCCCGTAATCCGCATGGCCGCTCAGGTGCTCGAGAGATTCGATGCGCGCCCGAATGTGCACGTACTGGCCGTGCATCTTGACAGGTTGACCTGCCTGGATGAGTCTGCCGCGCGTACCCGCCGCCTGAAAACCCACAAAGAGGATGGTGTTGCGATGGTCCGGGAGACAGCGCTCCAGGTGATGAACGACGCGCCCGCCGGTAGCCATGCCACTCGCCGAGATAATGACCATCGGATAACGCGCATCATTCAGAGCTTTGGAGTCTTCCACGCTCCTGTCAAAGTGCACGTCGGGCGGAGAGAAAGGTTTGATGCCCTGCGCTTCCAGCGCTTCGGTCTGGAGGTCATGGTCTTCCTCGTGACGGCGGTAAAGGTCGGTCACATCGATGGCCATGGGGCTGTCCACGTGAATGGGAAGAGAATGCATCCTCCCCAGCTCGATGAGCTCGCGAAAAAGGTAAAGCAGTTCCTGCGTCCGCCCCACCGCAAAAGAAGGAATCACCACGGTGCCGCCACGCTGAGCCGTCCCTTCCACTATGGATGCAAGGCGCGCACCGACATCATCCCGCGGGTGCAGGCGGTCGCCGTAAGTGGACTCGAGCAGCATGTAATCGAACCCATCCTCCGGCACGACGGGTTCCCGTAGAATGAGCTGCGGGAACCGGCCGAGGTCGCCCGAAAAGAGGATTCTCTTCACGCTCCCGTTCTCACGCACGGTGACCTCGATCATCCGCGCTCCCAGGATGTGCCCGGCGGAGAAGCAACGCAGCGTAAAGTGCGAGGAAAGCTCGAGCGGCTTCGATTCGTCGATGGCGCGGAACGACTCCAGCGATTTTACGGCCTCATCGTGGGTGTAGAGAGGCAGCGCGGGATCGTGTTTGCTGAATCCCTTCTTGTTGGCGTACGCCGCGTCTTCTTCCTGGAGGTGGCCCGAGTCCGGCAGGACGAGCTTCGACAAATCCACGGTGGCGGGCGAAGCATAAATCTGCCCTTTGAATCCGTCTTTCACCAGACGCGGAACGTAGCCCGTGTGGTCAAGATGCGCATGCGTCAACGCCAGCCACTGGATGCTCGAGGATGGAATGGGCAGTGGGTTCCAGTTGCGCAGGCGAAGCTCTTTTTCACCCTGAAAGAGCCCGCAATCGATCATCAGGCGCTCGCCGCCGGCTTCGAGCAAATACTTGGAGCCAGTTACCGTGCCGGTAGCACCGAGAAAGGTTAGAGTTGCCATGATGGTCAGGCTCCTGAGTGAAGGCAGTCGAGGGGTCGAGGAGTCGAGAGTCGAAAGTCGAAGAACGAAATACCTTGACTCTTAGACCTCTCGACTTCGCGATTCATCATCCGCGCTTCGGCCGGATGCGGCGCCTCGATGCCTTTTCCGCCTCGTGTCGCAACTTTCTCACCCAAGCGGCAGCACCGCCGGCCTCCTCGATATCCGGATGATCGGCAGGATCCCACACTGGGGCATCCCGGTTGAGGATCTCCAGCAAACGGCGGCGGCGCACCTCGCGCGCGGCCACTTCCGAGAGGCGCTTGCATTTCGCCATAGCTAAACCATACCAGATGCCCAGCGTGGCATCAAATCACGACGGACTCCTGGTATTCCCCGAACACCCTGCGCATGACGTCTGAAATCTCACCCACAGTGGCATAAGCCTTAACGGCCTCGAGAATGGCGGGCATCAGGTTTTGTTCAGAGCGCGCGGTCTCTTCCACCTGGCGCAGCGCAGCCTGAAGGCGCGAGGCGTCGCGGCGGGCGCGAAGTTTCTGGAGTCGTTCCACCTGAGCGCGTTCTGCCTCCGGGTCAATGCGAAGGAGGGGCAATGGCGTGCCTCGCTCGTCCCGGTAGCGGTTCACGCCCACAACCACTCGTTCCCCACTCTCGATGGACTTCTGATAGTCGTAGGCAGCCTGCTGGATTTCCCGCTGGATGTAACCATTTTCAATGGCGCGCAGCGTGCCCCCCATCGCATCAATCTTTCGCATGTACTCCTTGGCGGCCTCTTCGACCTGGGAAGTGAGCTTCTCGATGGCGTAAGAGCCGGCCAGGGGGTCAATGGTATTCGTCGTACCACTCTCTGCGGCGATGATCTGCTGGCTGCGGAGGGCGATGAGCGCTGAGCTCTCCGTAGGCAAGCCAAGGGCTTCATCGCGGGCGTTGGTGTGGAGGGATTGCGTCCCACCGAGTACCGCCGCCAGCGCCTGGAGTGTCACGCGCACGATGTTCACCTCCGGCTGCTGCGCAGTCAGGGTGGAGCCTGCGGTTTGGGTGTGGAAACGGAACATCCATGAGCGAGGATTCCGAGCTTTGAAGCGCTCGAGCATCAGGCGCGCCCACAGGCGGCGCGCGGCGCGGAATTTTGCAACCTCCTCCAGCAAATCGTTGTGCGCATTTAAGAAAAAAGAAAGGCGGGGGGCAAAGTCATCCACCGCGAGCCCGCGCGCGACAGCCGCCTCAACGTAGGCGGTGGCGTTGGCCAGCGTAAACGCCACTTCCTGGACCGCCGTCGAGCCTGCTTCCCGGATGTGATAACCGCTGATGGAGATGGTATTCCACTCCGGAGCACAATCATGGCAGAAGGCGAAAATATCCGTCACCAACCGCAGGGCGGGGCGGAGGGGATAGATGTACGTCCCACGTGCGATATATTCCTTCAGGATATCGTTCTGAACTGTCCCCGAAAGCTTCCGGGGGTCCACGCCCTGCTTTTCCGCCACCGCGAGGTAGAGCGCCAGGAGGATGGCCGCGGTCGCGTTAATGGTCATAGAGGTAGAGACACGTTCCAGCGGGATGTCCTTGAAAAGGGCTTCCATATCCTCCAGCGAATCAATGGCCACGCCCACGCGGCCCACTTCGCCACGGGAAAGAGGATGGTCCGAGTCCAAGCCAATCTGGGTGGGAAGATCGAAAGCCACCGAAAGGCCTGTCTGTCCCCGCTCCAAGAGATAACGGAACCGCGCATTAGACTCCGCCGCCGTCCCAAAGCCTGCGTACTGGCGCATCGTCCAGAGCCGGCTGCGGTAAAGGCTTGAATAGATTCCACGCGTGAAAGGGTACTGGCCTGGGTAGCCGGCCTCACGCTCATAGTCCCAATCGGCAAGGTCTTCGGGCGTGTAACTGCTCTTCAGTTCCAGCCCGGAAGCGGTCGTGAACTTCCCCTTCAATTCTTTGTCTTGCCTAGAACCCATTGCGCTCCCAGCCCTCCCCCTCGAAATTCGAAAATCGAGAATCGAAATTGGCCGGCCACGTCCCCAATTTCGAGTTTCGCTCTTCGAATTTCGAACTTCGAGTTTCGAATTTCCGGCTACCGGATGCTTCGAGCCTTTGCAAAGGAGTAGAGGCAGAAAATAATCAAGAGCACCGTGAAACTTGCGAAGAGAACGAAACGTACCAAACCCACCGAGGGAGACTTGAGGTAGTAATGCCACTCCGAGAAGGAAACGGCTGCCCCGGCCACTGCAAGTATCAGAAACGCCAGTCCCACTAGCATGTGGAACACACGCTGCGCATTACGAAAACAGTGCGAAAACAGGTATCCGAGTTTACTCAATCGTTATCCTGCGACCTCGAAAGCCGGCACAAATCTCACCTTGGCTATCCTAACTCAAAACTTTGCACCTTGACACAGTTTTGCAGCGAATCATACAATGAGGCGAGCGTGAGGCATGGTGACTCGTGGAGCTGGACGATAACTTCAAACGTCTAATCAAAGAACTGGGCGACGCCATCAACGAGTCGTTATCTGAATCGGATAAGATTTCGGACGTCCTGGCCCGCATTCGCGCTTCTGGATACGACCTTTTCCTCGTCCTGGAAGTAACCATCGGGTTCAACAAGAGGGGCGAAGCTAATCTCATCCACCGCCAAAAGCTCAATGCCGACCTGCACCAGGAACCCGTCTTCAGGTTGACCACGCAAGACGCTCAGTTTCTCAGGGCCCTAAGAATCAGCATCCAAGATGAGGATTCCTGAACGCTTTTGACCCTTGTGGTTAGATCAGTTCACCTGTGCCTTCTGCGGGGCGTTTTCCAAACCGTTTTTTCCCCGCTCTCCATGCCAAGCGGAGGCAGGACTTTTCCAGACAGCAACTCGCTTGACATCGACCGAAATCGGGGAATAGGATTCATCCATGCCATCCCCCGCCATACGACCGCCTGCGGTTGCAGGCCGATTCTATCCTGGCCGGCCGGAGTCCCTGACGCGTCAGCTCGATCAGTACCTGGGTGACGAACAGGCGAAGATCGAAGGCGCGTTGGGATGTGTGGTACCTCACGCAGGCTACATGTACTCGGGGCACGTGGCCGGGGCGGTTTTCGGCAGGCTGCCCAAGCGGCCCACTTACATCATCCTTTGCCCGAACCATACCGGCCGCGGCGCGCCACTGGCGATCATGTCCAGCGGAGAGTGGTTAACCCCTTTAGGAAGGGTGCCGGTGGATTCCGCCCTGGCACGCCTGCTGCGTCGCTCCTGCCACTTACTCATGGAGGATGCCGAGGCGCATGAAGACGAGCACTCCCTGGAAGTCCAACTTCCCTTCCTCCAGCGCAGCGTGGGAGAGTTCAAGTTCGTTCCCATTGCCATCGGGGTGGGCGGGTATTCCGGGCTGGAATCTCTCGGCCACAGCATCGCCCAGGCAGCGGGACCCACCGCCGCCGTAATGATCATCGCTTCCAGCGATATGAACCATTATGAACCGGACAGCTTAACCCGCGAGAAGGACCGCAAGGCGATTGATAAGATCTTGGCGCTCGACCCGCCGGGCCTTTACGAGGTGCTGCGCCACGACGACATCTCGATGTGCGGCTACGGTCCCACCATCGCCATGCTGACGGCGGCGAAAGACCTTGGCGCCCAGCGCGCGGAACTTATCAAGTACGCCACTTCTGCCGATACTAGCGGCGACCGGGATGCTGTCGTTGGATACGCGGGTATCATCGTCTCACTGTAACGGATGTAGGGGTAGGGCTTGCCCTACCCTCGTCGATGGCCCACACGAACATCAGGGGACGGCAAGCCGTCCCCCTACAGATCGCCTACTTCGAGCGCACCTTCACCCCTGCCAATTCCTCCAGGAATGTAATAACAGCCGCATAGTCGAGGTCGCCTTTTCCCTGGGCCTTGGCGGCGCTATACACTTCTTTCACTGCCGCCAGGGTGGGCAGGGGCACGTTGTGCGCGAACCCGGCTTCCATGGCCAGCTCGAGGTCCTTGTGCATCAGCTTGAGCGGGAAGTAGGGAGTGAAATCGCCCTTGAAAATAAACGGCGCCTTAAAATCCGTGAGTCCAGCGCGGGCCAGGCTAGACTGAAGGATCTCCAACATAGTTTGTGGCGCCACGCCAGCCTTGGCGGCCAGGACTAAACCCTCACAAAAGATTTCGAGCATCGTGGCCTGAATGGCGTTCTGTGCCAGCTTGGCTGAAAGCCCCATACCATTTGGGCCACAGTAGATGTGCTTCTTTCCCAGCACTTGAAGGATAGGCAGGGCGCGTTCGAATACGGCGCGGTCGCCACCGACCATAAAAGTCAGTTCGCCTTTCTCCGCGCCGTGTTTGCTCCCGGTTACAGCAGCATCCAGCCAACTGGCGCCTTGGCCGGCGACGTGGCAGGCCATCTTGCGACTGACTAGGGGGCTGATGGTGCTCGAGTCGATGACCATGGCGCCCGAAGCGACGGTCCCGAGGATGCCGTCTCTGCCGAGCACAACGTCTTCCACCGCCGCACTGTCAGTCACGATTATGATGACGAAATCAGCGTCCTTCGCCGCTGCGGCAGGAGTCGAGGCCACTTGGGCCCCGGCCTGCTTCAGGGGTTCTGCCTTGCTGCCCGTGCGGTTATAGACCGCCAGCTTGTGTCCAGCCTTGAGCAGGTTCAGGGCCATGGGCTGGCCCATGATTCCGAGGCCGATGAAACCAATCGAATTCGGCATTGTTACCTCCTGTTAGCTCATGTACCAGCCGCCATTCACGTTAATCGTCTGCCCGGTGATGTAACCGTTGCGCGCCAGCATGACCGCCACGTCGGCCACTTCCTCGACGTCGCCAAAGCGCCCGACTGGTATGAGGTCCGCGCGGGCCTTTGGATTGACAGCCACCATCTCGCTGTAAATGAGCGCCGGAGCGATGGCGTTCACCGTGATGCCCTCTTTTGCGAGAAGCGCCGCGTAAGAGTGAGTGAGGCCTAAAATGCCGGCCTTGGAGGCAGCATAGTGGGGGCCCACCACTCCGCCCGTTTGCGCGGCCACGGAGGACAGGTTGATGATCCGTCCCCAGTGACGGGCGCGCATACCGGGGAGGACTTGCTGCGTTACCAGGAACATGGATTTCAGGTTGGTGTCCAGGAGCTCGTCCCAGTCTTTCTCAGTGATCTCGTTCAAGGGCTGGGGGCGCGTGATTCCGGAATTGTTCACCAGGATCTCCACCGGCCCCAGTTGCTCCTGGACGGTCTTCACCAACCGCGCAACCTCCGCCGCTTGAGAGACGTCCGCCCGGACGGCCACGGCGCGTCGTCTGTGGGCCCGGACCCGCTCGCAGGTTTCCTGGGCGGCGCCCTCCTGCGTGAGGTAATTCACGGCAACGTCAACGCCCGCCTCCCCTAGCGCGACGGCGATGGCCCGGCCGATGCCGCGGCTAGCGCCCGTCACGAGCGAAACCTTTCCATAGATTTCGTCCAAGCCCATTTGTGTTGCCTCGAAAAGACAGGTTTCAGGCGCCAGGTTCTGGGTGTCAGGAAACAGAAGGCGGGAAGCAATTCAGAATTCAAAATGAATTTCCCCAACCCCGTTTTTCCGACTGACCCGCCGTGGCGGAACAGCTTCTTCATCATCCTGCAATGGGTTGCTCAAGTCCAACCAGATCCGCACGTCGCGGAGGTTGTTTTCCATATAGCCAATGTCCACCGTATCTCCGAGCGTCCGGAAGAAGGAGTAGGAGTCGCTTTCAGCCAGGTACGCCGCGGGGTCCATTCCCAGGATCTGGGCGCGAGAAACAGTCTGGCCGTCCGCCACGGCGCCGCTGGTTGGGCTGTTGCCGTCGCGCCCGTCGGTACCTGCACTCAAGACCACCCGGTGCTGTCCGGCAATGGACTGGGCCGCGTAAAGCACGTAGGCTTGATTGCGCCCACCCACTCCCGGGCCGGTAACGCGGCAGGTGACTTCGCCGCCTACGATGGAGCAAACCGCATGTCCCTTGTGCGTGTCAGCCAGCGCTTTGAGCGAGACGAGGTTCGACTGGGCTACCTGCCGGTAGTCCGCGTCCCATGGGCTGGAATCAATCTCGCTCACAAATCCGAGTTTTTCCGCTGCTGTCCTGGCAGCCTCCACGGCGTCGCGGTTGGAGAGCAGGCAGAAGTAATGGGAATTCTTGAAGCGCTCGTCGCCCGGCTTGGGAGTTTCTTCCAGAGTGTGTTCCAGGAAACGTTTCCGGATGCTGGGTGGAAAGTGGGACACCAGCCCGTTTTGCTCCGCGAGCGCGTAAGCCTGCTCCGCCGTCGACTCATCGGGAAGGGTCGGGCCCGAGGCGACCATCGAAGAAAGCTGCTCCGGCACGTCGGAAATGTAAATGGTGAGCTGATGCGCGGGGTACGCCCGAACGGCGAGGCGCCCGCCTTTCACGGCCGAGGTGTGCTTACGGAGGACGTTGATTTGCTCAATGGGCAATCCGCAAGTGACCAACAGGCGGTTGAACTCGCGCAGGTCAGACAGTGAGACGGCGGAATCAAAAGGTTGCTCGAAGATGGCCGAACCACCGCCTGAAACAAGGAAGATGACGGCGTCATCCGGAGTCAGATTCGAAACCAGCTCCAGCGCGGCGCGCGCTCCCTCAAGAGTTCCCGCCAGCGGGTAGGGATGGCCTCCCAAAAAATAGCGGAAACGGTCAAGTTTCCTAGCAGGCTCTCCGGGCGAAACGCAGACGCCAGCTTCAACCCGGCCGCCCAGGATTTCATCCAGCAGAGCCGCCATCCGGTTGGCGGCTTTTCCGAAGGCCACCACGTGAGGAGGACGCGCCAGGAGAAGGGAGAATTCACCCGCCTTGAGCAGCTCGCCTTCGCGCTTCAGTTTGGCCAACATGGCGGAGCGAACGTCCAATGCGGCCATCGTGTCCAAGAAAACCTGAATAGCCAGTTGCTTTCCGTGGGAGTATTCAAGAGCGGAAAGCGTGGCGGATTGGGCAGCCTGGGTCATACGAGTTTCGCCAAAGCCTCCACGCCGGCCTGCGCCACTTGTACGTCCTCTTCCTCGGTGCCTGCGCTCACTCCAATTCCACCCACACATTGGCCGTCCACCATCAGCGGCAGGCCGCCTCGAATGCAAGTGAGCTTTCCGCCGGTCGCCAGCGGCAACCCCAGTGAAAGAAGGACGCTGGGTTCGGCGGACGAGGGCGCGGGACCTGTGGGAGAGCGGCGCAGGGCGGCGGCACGGGCCTTGGTGAGCGCCACCTCGACCGAGGAGAGCTTGGCGCCGTCCATGCGAGCGAAGATAAGCAGGTGACCGCCCTCATCCACAAGGGCGATATTCTGCGCGACGTTGATCTCCCGAGCTTTGCTTTCAGCAGCGGCCAGGATGGCGCGCGCCCCTTCAAGCGTCAAACGAATATTGTTGCGTGTAAGCATAAGAACATTATTGGGAAGTGGACGAGGAAAGGCAAGGGGCTGGAAAGGCAGTGACGAGTGAAAAGTGACCCGCCGTGGCAGGACGAGCAGAAAGTAGAAGTCAGAAATCGGAAGGCAGAAGACAGGGGGCAAGCAGTAGGTGGCAGATGGGGGAAGCGAGCGTAGCGCCCCGACTTGTCGGCGCAACTCTTCAGAAGCAGGAGGCAGCAGGTGGTAGGTGGGAACAATCCAAAATTGCCCTGGCCCGGCGTTTTCAACTGACCACGGACCACTGACTAGTTGGCTCAGAATGACACGGCAAGGGGAATATTCCGTATCGTGAATAGGTGTTCAGCTCTTTGATTCAAAAACCTCGGCATTCACAACATTGAAGGGCCTTCGACCATCTAACGCCGCGAGGAGATTATCCACCGCCAGCATCGCCATTTTCAGGCGAGGCTCTGCTGCGGCGCTGCCGATGTGCGGCAATAGGACCACGTTGGGCAACGTGGCCAGCCCCGGGTGAAGGTGCGGCTCATGTTCATACACGTCAAGGCCTGCCCCGGCGATTTTCCCTGCTCGGAGCGCCTGGACCAGCGCCTCTTCATCCACCACTTTTCCTCGCGCCGTATTGATGAGGAAAGCGCCCGGTTTCATCCGAGCCAATTCGGAAGCGCCAATCATGTGGTGCGTATGCGCGGTCAGGGGAGCGTGCAGGCTGAGGAAATCCGACTCGCGCAAGAGGGTTTCACGGTCGACGAATTGGGCGTTTAATTCCTTTTCGAGGGTGTGGGGCGCGCGGTGTCGCGTGTGGTAGAGAACTCGCATAGAAAAGCCCCGGGCACGACGCGCCATAGCCTGTCCGATCAGGCCGAAGCCATAAAGGCCCAAGGTTTTCCCATTGACTTCGGCGCCCCACATCGCTCCCCACTCCCAGTGGCGCCAACGGCCTTCGCGGACGTAACGGTCAAGGTCCGTAACACGCCGTGCCGCTGACAGCAGAAGTGCGAATGCAGTGTCGGCGGTGATTTCCGTGACCACGCCGGGAGTATTGGTGACCACAATCCTGCGGCGAGTGCAGGCTGGCACATCAATGTTGTCATAGCCGGCAGCAACGTTCGCCACCACGCGCAGTCTAGTGGCTTGGCGGAGGACTTCCTCGTTCACACGCACGCCGCAGGCCACCAAGCCGTCAACATCACGGCACGCCTCCGCCAGCGCTCCGGGGGTGAGCGCCACGTCCTCGGGATTCACTGTTACTTCGCAGTGCTCCGCAATGCGTTCAATTACAGCGGGCAAAAGCGGACGCGAAACAAACACCCTGGGTTTCATGGCCGGGCATCCCCTGAAAATGCATAATCCAAAGTTGATAGCACAACGATTGTAAGCGCGTCAAATCTGAAGAAACTCTTCGACCCGCTGAAGAGTGGGAGCCGAATCGCCACCGCCCATGCCCAAGGTTGAAAGCGCGGCTGCAGCGTTGGCGAAGCGGGCAGCATGCTGGGGGTTGTTGCCGCGGCAGAGAGCGGCGAGAAAGGCGGCATCAAAGCAATCGCCGGCGCCCGTGGTATCGATAGCGCGAACGGCGAAGCCGGGAGATGAGAACGCGCCTTCGGGGCCATCCACGTAACATCCCGCTGGTCCCAGCTTGACGATGATCGTCTTCACGCCTGTCTGGTGGAGGCGGTCCGCAATGGCCATGGGCTCCGTCTCGCCCGTGAGCTGCCGGCCTTCTTCCTGGTTGGGGCAAAAGTAATCCACATAT
This sequence comes from Acidobacteria bacterium UBA7540, assembly GCA_002478145.1. The sequence goes on along the minus strand of DLMI01000019.1, from coordinate 15,554 downwards.
GCCAAGGCCGGCTCGATCAGCGGCAGCCAGCGGCCCCGCGAGTCCCAGCAGGGATTCATGGAGGTCAGGCAACCAAGCTGCCGGGCACGAACCATAGTCTCCGCGAGGGGGGCGCCATCGAAGCTCGGCAGGGCGAAGGCGCTGGCGTAGTGAAAGACTCGCGCCCCTTTCACCAAGTCCCAGTTCAAGTGGCAGGCGGAAAAGTGCGCATTCGCGCCGCGAAAATGCAGGAGGCGTCGCTCGCCGCTCGACTCCACGAGCACCATGCTGACGGAGGTTCGGGCCTCCTTAACCGTGATCACGTTTGAATCATCCACTCCTTCGGAGCGCACTGACTGGCGAAGAATTTCTCCCAACCGGTCTTGGCCCACAGGCGCGGCGAGGGCAACCCGAACCCCCAGCCGCGCGAGCGCCATGGCAGTGTTGATGCCGTTGCCTCCCGGTGCGAGGACCACCTCTTCCAGACGCTGGCTGGCCCCTGGGGCGGGAAGTCCGTCCACGGGCCGCGCCAGGACATCCACCACGGCATTTCCGGCGCAGAACACTTCGCATCCCGGCTTCATGGATTGTTCACCTCCATACAGCATACAAAATTCGGCCCCAAACGCCGAGTTGGGCTTTCCAATCCGCCCGTCTTGCCGGAAGAACGCTCTACACCTCCTTGAATCGGCAGGCAATTATACCCGCATTTCCATTTTGAACCCCGCCGACGAATCTACGGAGGGCCTGAGCCAGGATGGCTAGGGGGCCAAAAGTAGGCAACTCGGTGTGTACTGCTTGGGAGCCGGGAGGCCAAACTGGAAATCGTGGTTTAAAGGAGCCCGCAAAATATGATTCGGCAAGAGACCCGGGTTGGTGCTAACAACAGGCCCCCGTAGGGCAATTGCGCGTTTAAGGTGTTTCGCCTATAATCAAGTCTCACCTCTGAAGGCAGGGTTTTTGATATGCCCACATCCGTTGTACAGAAACTTCAGGAAGAAATTCAGGCATTGGAACATGAACTTAATCACGAACTCCCACGGGAGTTGAAGCGCGCCCGCGCGCTCGGCGATTTGAGTGAAAACGCCGAGTTCCACATGGCGAAGCAACGCCAGGACTACGTTGGTGCGCGGCTTGTCCAGCTTAAGAAGAGGTTGGCAGAGCTCTCGCTGATCAATTTCAGCAATATCCCTAAGGACAGAATCGCTTTTGGGTCGAAAGTAGTCTTGTACGATGTTGACCGGGATTCCGAGATCGAGTACAAACTGGTCACAAGCGAAGAGGCGGAGGTCAGCAAGGGCTTAATCTCTACGACCTCGCCCATTGGTCGTGGCTTGATGGGGAAGAAGCTAGGGGATTCGGTCAGGATTGCGACGCCGAACGGGGTTCGGGAATTTGAAATCCGGGCCGTACAGACCATCCACGAGCAGTCCGAAGCCTAGCAAGGTTGGCATACCCACGTGATCACGGGGAAAATCGGCGATACGCTCGGGCGCGTACTGGATGCGATTGTCCGCGGCTTTGCGGCGAGCGGCATCAACCCTAATTTCCTTACCTTTACAGGGTTCGGCATCAACCTGCTGGCCGCGTACTTGTTCGCCTACGGCTATTTTCTCTCGGCGGGCGCCACCATCATCCTCGCCGGGATCTTCGACATGGCGGACGGCCGCGTGGCACGCCTCGCGGGCCGCGTGACGCCCTTCGGCGGCTTCTACGACTCAGTCATGGATCGTTACTCCGACCTCTGCTTGCTGATCGGACTGCTGATTTATTACGGGCGCATCAACCGGTTCTTGTATGTATCCCTCGTCGCCGTAGCCATGATCGGCTCCGTCATGGTGAGTTACAGCCGCGCACGAGCCGAAAACGTTATCCCGTCCTGCAAGGTGGGCTTCCTGGAGCGGCCTGAGCGTGTGGTGCTGATCATCATCGGCGCCTTGTTTGACCGCATGGCGCCGGTGCTCTGGCTCATCGCGGTGCTCTCCAATGTGACGGTGATCCACCGCATCCTCTACACTCGCCAGGTAGCGCGGAACCGCGCCGCCCACACCCACGAAGCCTAGCGGCAGTGCTGCATGGCGAGGTCGTCTCTTCAGGGAACAGGGAATAGGGAACAGGGAACAGCTTCCGGCCCCTGCTCTCTACTCCCTGTTCCCTGTACTCTCCCACCCGACACCTGCCCTTTCCAGCGTGAAATCCCCCTATTCGGCGAGGCCCAATTTGTCCCCCCTCCATCGCTGACCGTGACCTAAGTCACATGCAACTCGCTTGCGATAAGCTACTTTCCAATTTTGAGCCTCTGGACATTTTTTATGGGGGTCTGGAACGCCTTTTGCCCTATAATGGGATACGATGTTAAACAACGCGAAGTTTGACTCACCCTTAAGCCTCTACGAAGCTGAAGGTCAAGCGTCCCTCAAAGTATTGACAATACTTGGGGGTTGGGAGACCCGGCGTTCATTCAATCAGATTGGCATCCATGCCGGCGACCGGATCCGGGTTCTGCGCCGCGCGCCCTTCGGTGGCCCGCTGGTTGTTGACAACCGGGGAACGCATGTTGCAGTCGGGAAGCAACTGGCTGAGAAAATTAAGGTAGAAGTCCTGTCGTGAAGGTCGCTCTCGTCGGCCAACCCAATTGCGGCAAGAGCACGCTGTTTAATGCTGTCGCGGGATACCGATCCCTCACGTCCAACTTTGCCGGAACCACCGTTGAGTACACCCGTGGCCAGGCGCGGGTGGATGGTGTGGTAGTTGACCTGGTCGATTTGCCCGGCCTCTATTCACTGACCCCCACAAATCCCCTTGAAGCCATCGGCCGCGAATGTCTTCTCAGCGGCGACTGGGATGTGATTATAAACGTCATCGACGCTTCGCAACTGGCGCGAAGCCTGGAACTGACTTTGGAGCTCAAGGATCTGCAAGCGCCGCTTGTCGTCTGCCTGAACATGATGGACGAGGCGGCGCGAAAAGGCATCGTCATCGATTCCAAGGCCCTTTCCGTCGCGCTCGGGGTTCCGGTGGTGGAGACGATTGCCTCCCGCGGGCAAGGCATCCTCGACTCATTCCGCGCCGCGCTGGCTCTTTCCCGCCGGGCGCGGCGGATTCCTCCCAAACCGTTCATCTATGCGCCGGAGGTTGAAGACACGGTCGCGCGGCTGGGGCAAAGGCTCACCAGTTTTGCGACGCTGGGTGATGACCGCGATCGAGGAAGCGCCGGGATCGAGCAGGGAGAGCAAGCCAAAGCTGTCATTCCGAGCGTAGCGAGGAATCTCGCTCGAGGTCCTTCCTCGGGAGATCAGAGCCAGATTCCTCGCTACGCTCGGAATGACATTGTTGTTTCCAATGAGAATGTTGTTTCCACCGCCATTGCCACTGCGACAGCCCTTGTTGAATCCGCAACGGCATTCCCGCCGGCTCGTTTCGAGGCATTGCAGCTCGCACAGAGTGATCCCCGCGCGCTTGCCCGGCTCCCCACTTTGCAGGTGGCTGCGGCAGTTTCCGAGGCCCAGGGCGAGATCACGCGTCTTCTGGGCCAGCCTGCGGATGCGGCGATTTCCTCGGCGCGGCACGCCGCCTGTCTGAACCTCTTCGAGCGTGTCGCCCGGGTTACTCATCCCCGAAGGGATTGGCGGGAAAGGGTTGACCGGCTCGTGATGCATCCGGTGTGGGGATATGCAGTGCTGGGCCTGGTTTTCCTGGGCATCTTTCAGTTCATCTTCACAGTGGGCAAATTTGGTGAGGACCGCATTCTGGGTGTGTTCAGCGGCCTCATCGCCCGGATGTCCCGGTACATGGACCCGCAGAGCGTGCCGTTCGCAGCCGCCAAAGGCGCCCTGCTAGGAACGGCAGGCGCCGTGGCCATTGTGCTGCCCTACTTGTTGCCCTTCCTGGTATGCCTCGCCGTGCTTGAAGACCTTGGGTATCTGTCGCGGGTAGGCTATCTGATGGACGCGCTCATGCACCGCCTCGGCCTGCATGGCACAGCAACCCTGCCCGTGCTTCTCGGTTACGGGTGCAGCGTCCCGGCGGTGATGGCAACGCGTATCCTCAGTTCGCGGCGTGACCGCTTCATTGCAGCGTTCCTCGCAGTCCTGGTCCCCTGCTCGGCGCGCATGACGGTGATTCTGGCGCTGGTGGGTGTCTACTTGGGCGCCTATTACGCGCTGGGCATCTACGTTTTGAATCTGCTGGTAGTGGTCCTGGCCGGCCACATCCTGGCCCTGATCTGGCCGGAGATTTCGCCGGGGATGCTGATGGAGGTGCCGGCCTTCCGCGTGCCCGCGCCCAAGGTGGTCATGATGAAAACCTGGTGGCGGCTGCGCGAGTTCGTGATGGTGGCGCTCCCGCTGCTCGTGGCGGGCAGCGCCATTCTAAGTTTGATCGAATTCTATGGATGGCAACAATTCATCAATGCCGCGCTCTCACCGCTGACGGCGCTGCTCGGCCTGCCACGCGCTGTGGGCCTGACCCTGATTTTCGGCGTGTTGAGAAAAGAACTCTCCCTCCTGATGCTCATGCAGGCCCTGGGAACCACACATGTGGCTTCCGTGATGAGCGTTGCACAAATCCTGATCTTCACCCTCTTCGTGACTTTCTACCTTCCCTGCATGGCTACCCTTGCTTCCATGTTCCGCGAGCTGGGCTGGCGCCTCACCGCTGCCGCCGCGTCGGCGTTGCTGGTGCTGGCAGTGGGCATCAGCTTGGCGGCGCGCGGCATCCTCGCAGTTTTGTAGCCGCGCCCATGGTGGGCATTCGCATTAAACCCAAATTCCAAAGTTGAGCGAGGTTGCTGGTTTGACCGAATGGAAAAACCCCTCACTCGCCCTCCTCCGTCGGGCACCCTCTCCCCTGGGAGAGGGCCACCGTTTCTCTCGCGCGTCGAAGTTAGGAAAACCGCCCTCTCCCGAGGGGAGAGGGTGGCCCGCTGCCGGCGCTTTCACCAGCCGGAGCGGGACGGGTGAGGGGTTACTTGGGAGAGGCTCGAACACCAGAGTGAAGCAATCGTCAAGCGCACCGCTCTGTCCCTGCCCAGGTTTGGTGGAGGCGACTTCAATCTAACGTGTTGGAACGGACCAGGGCCCCTCAATCTGCGAATTCGGGTTCATTGAGAAGAATTTCTGCGATCATCGCTTCGCCCAGGATGACATGTCATTCTGAGCGGAGCGCAGCTGAGCGAAGAATCTGCTTTCGGTTGCGGCCAAGGGCCGTGCTGTACTACAGCGGGATATTGCCGTGCTTTTTGGGTGGGTTGGTGTCGCGCTTGCTTTCGAGCATGCGCAGGGCAGTAATCAGTTTGGGGCGGGTGTCGCGGGGCTGGATGACGGCGTCCACCCAGCCGCGTTCGGCGGCGATGTAAGGGTTGGCGAAGCGCTCGCGGAACTCCGCGACGTTCTCGCGGCGCAAGGTTTCCGGGTCTTCTGCCTTCTGAAGCTCGCGCCGATAGACGATATTCACCGCTCCTTCCGGCCCCATCACGGCGATTTCTGCGCTGGGGTAGGCCAGGTTCACATCCGTGCGGACGTGCTTTGATCCCATCACGCAGTAGGCGCCGCCGTAAGCCTTGCGGGTGATGACGGTGATCTTGGGGACGGTGGCTTCGGCGTAGGCGAAGAGCAGCTTGGCGCCGTGGCGGATGATGCCGCTGAGTTCCTGCTGCGTGCCGGGGAGAAAACCCGGCACGTCCTCGAAAGTCACGATGGGGATATTGAAGGCGTCGCAGAAGCGGATGAAGCGCGCCCCCTTGTCAGACGCGTTGATGTCAATGCACCCGGCCAGCACGGCGGGCTGATTGGCGACGATGCCCACGCTCTGCCCGCCCAGCCGCGCAAAACCCACCACCAGGTTTCTGGCGAAGTGCTGGTGTACTTCCAGGAAATAGGCGTCGTCCACCACGCGCTGGATGATTTCCTTTATGTCGTAGGGTTTGTCGGGCTCCACGGGCACCAGCGTGTCGAGCACGGCATCGCGGCGGTCCGCAGGGTCCTGGGTTTCGACACGTGGCGGATCCTCGTGATTGTTCTGCGGCATGAACGAGAGCAGCTCGCGGATCAGGGCCAGGCAGTCGGGGTCGTCGTGAGTTACGAAGTGCGCCACGCCGCTGGTGGAATTGTGGGTCATGGGCCCGCCCAGGTCCTCCTTGGTGACGTCCTCGTGCATTACGGTCTTGATGACGTCCGGGCCGGTTACGAACATGTAGCTGGTGTTTTGCACCATGACGATGAAATCCGTGATGGCGGGGGAATAGACGGCGCCCCCGGCGCACGGTCCCATGATGGCCGAAATCTGGGGGATCACCCCAGAAGCCAGCGTGTTGCGGAGGAAAATGTTGGCGTATCCGGCCAGCGAAGCTACTCCTTCCTGAATGCGCGCGCCCCCGGAGTCATTCAGCCCTATGAACGGCGCCCCGACCTTCATGGCCATATCCATGATCTTGCAAATCTTTTCGGCATTCGCTTCGCTCAGGGAACCGCCGAACACGGTGAAGTCCTGGGCGAAGGCAAAAGCCAGCCGGCCGTTTATGCGCCCGTAGCCGTTCACCACCGCGTCGCCCGGTATGCGCTGCTTGTACACGCCAAAATCGTGACAACGGTGCTCCACCAGCATGTCAATCTCTTCAAAGCTGTCGGGGTCAAAAAGCATCTCCAGCCGCTCGCGGGCTGAGAGTTTTCCCTCCGCATGCTGCCTGGCTTGGCGTTCTTCGCCGCCACCCGCTTCGGCGCGTGACTGGCGCCGCCGCAATTCTTCGAGTTTTTCCTGGAAGGTCATAACGAATTGGGTGATTGGTTCATTGAGTCATTGAGTCATTGCTTGGGTCGGCAACCGCTCGGAGCAATCGCTCAATCGTCAATCATTCAATGACTCAATGGTCCAAGTCCGCTCCACTCCTCACAAGCGACAATGGAATTCGCAGGCCGTTTGGGATCGTATTTGACGCTGGCTGTCTGTCCGGACAGAAACCGGGCCATGGCGGCGATTTCAGGCAGCGCCGTAACGTCCTGGGCGGCCTCGTAGGTTACTCCCGCCACTTCGTAAGCATAACCCAGGAGCACCGATTTTGCCCCCGCCGTTTGGGGTTCCACCAAATCCACAATTCGGCCCGCGCCGATGCGGCCACGCCTGTTAATATCCAGGCGCCTCAGCCTCTCGAGTTCGGCGGGATCTTTGCGCCGCCAACGCAGATACCGGGCGCACGCCATCCACCCACCCAGTGCGAGTGCGCCCGCAGACGCTAATCCAAAGGTGAGGCGTAAGAAAGGGGTCAACGCTTTTCCACCTTCTCCCCGTGCATCAGGAGTTGTGCCTGCCGCCGCTCTCTCAGAGCGTAACTGAACAACACGCGCTCTTTTCAGCGAGGGTCTCGAAAAGCTCGACCCGAGATTATAACATCACCTCATGCGCGCCGCGTGCACAGCCTCGCAGTACGGAACCGGCAGGTAGCAGGCGGTGGATGGGCAGGGGCTAGGGCCTGCGGACCGGGAGCACGAGAGCGTGGAGTGATTGATGCATCGAATCATCGAACAGCGGGGCTGGCAAGAATTATGAATTATGAAGTCTAAAGTATGAATTGCCTCATTCACTCTCCCTACTGCCGACTGCCCCCTGCTTATTGCGGACCGGCTACCTTCTGTGCGCCGCGAATTGCCGAAGAAAACCAAGGGTAGCGCAGGTCCCGCCCTTCGGACCTGCGGCTCTTCAAAAGCTTTAGTCGGCGGGCAATACACCATTCATAATTCGGGACTCGCACTTGCCCCAGTCCTTCTTCCCCACCTACTACCTACCACATACCAACTGCCTGTGTTTTCAACAACATTCCCGCTTTCAACGCGTAACTGCCTTTGTTTTCTATAACATTCCCGCTTAGCCCCAGGCTGCTGAAAGCCGCTCCTTTGTTTTCATAGAGATTCCCGCGTCGTTCGGTCAATTTTTAAATTTACTGCGTTTTTCCTTTCCCTTTTCTAAGCGACATCTTGTCCCTGGCTGCAATGCGTGCAAAGAGTCCTGCCGGTTCCGGCTGCTCTCAAACGGACGAGCGAGGAAGCAGCCGGCGCCAAGCGGCGCAACAAGGAGCAAAGCAATCCATAATTCGCCATTCACCATTCACAATTCCCCCTGCAACCGCTCTTCCGTCTCCTTGCTCCTGAGTCCTGAATCCAAGCCCCTGCCCAATTCCACGTAGCATCCTAGCCTATCTTCTCCGGTTTGTCAAGCGACATCGAGTCCCCTGCGGCCCGCCACATGTCATTCTGAGCATGGATGGCCGAAAGGAGCTATCCGTGATGTCAGAAACGGGGTGCCGCGGGGTAAGACCGAAGGGCAGGTTTTTCGTGCCCTGCAAGGGCACAAGATAGTAGCCGGGGGCAACGCCCCCGGAAAGCGCCACGCTCGTTCCCCGACCCTGGAGGGGTCGTATTCCCTTGGGCCGTGGGCCGCAAGACCGGGGTGACGTCACCCGCATCCGACCCGTCAGTTGACGGGTCGGACCTCGCGGGGGGCGCCGCACGCTTTTGTGGCACGCCGGCGCGAATTGATAAGGCCCTCTTGATTTGCAATAATGGCAGTGCGCGAAAGTGGCGGAATTGGCGGACGCGCCAGACTTAGGATGTGATTTTGGCGACTTGCACGCCATTGCACCAAAATGCAGCGGCGCGCAACCCCACTAATTTGACATGACTTCCCCTTGACGGCGAAAGCTAATGAAGGAGACTGTACTGATTCGCAAAACGAGGTGGCACCACTTTATGGCGCAAAGTGTGTGTTTATAGGCGATCATTTCGGCGCAGCGATAGTGAAGGTTAGGCCAGCTTCCGATAAGCTTGTGTTACGCGTGCAGGTGCACGCCCACGGGTGATGGACATTCGCGCTCATGAAGCTCGAAATTGAAAACGTCAGCAAGACCTATCGTGGAAACGTAGAGGCCTTGCGCAGTTTCCGTTTGGAACTCGGGCCTGGTGTGCTTGGGTTGCTCGGTCCAAACGGCGCAGGCAAATCCACCCTGATGCGCATTCTGGCGACGATCACCCAGCCGAGTGCGGGGCGTGTGCTGTGGAACGGGACGGACATCAAGCATGATCCTGACACGTTGCGCACCGTGCTCGGTTATCTGCCGCAAGACTTTGGGATCTACCCGAATTTGAGCGCGCTCGAATTTCTAGGGTACCTCGCCGCCGTGAAAGGCCTGGACGCAGCCAGCGCGCGAAAGCGCATTGGCGAGCTGCTGGAGCTTGTGAATCTTGCGGACGCCGCGCGGCGGCCTCTCGGAGGGTTTTCAGGTGGCATGCGCCAGCGCGTGGGCATCGCGCAGGCGTTGCTGAACGATCCGCAGCTTCTGATCGTGGACGAGCCGACGGCCGGCCTCGACCCGGAAGAGCGCGTGCGCTTCCGCAATCTGCTTTCGGAGCTTTCCGGGGAGCGGATCGTCATTCTTTCCACGCACATTGTTTCCGATGTCGAGGCCGTGGCCACGGACATTGCCCTGATCGCCCAGGGACAGCTCGTTGTCCATGGTGTCCCCGAAGCGCTTCTCGCTGGCGTAAATGGGAAGGTCTGGGAGGTCGTGGTCTCGAGCGGGGAGCTTTCCGCACTTCGGCAGCGCCATCTCGTCAGCAGCACGGCCCATCGTAACGACGGTGTGCATGCGCGGGTAGTGGCCGATGGGGCTCCAAGGCCGGGCGCGCGTGCGCTGGAGCCGTCGCTTGAGGACGCCTATCTCGCCACCCTTGCAGCTCACCGCCACCGTGCTGCTACCGAGGCCACTGTATGAGAGCGCTTGGTGTTGTCTATGCCATTGCCCGCGCCGACTTTCTCGAGCGGGTGCGCCGCTACAGTTATCTCATTACTTTGCTCTTCGCTGTCTACCTGGGTTATGCCGCAGGCACGGGGCGAATCTCGCTGCGTCTTGGCGACTATCGTGGGGTGTACACATCGGCGTGGATCGGCGCGATGGTATCACTGGTGACGACGACGTTTCTTTCGCTCGTGGGCTTCTACATCGTCAAGAACGCCGTGGACCGTGACCGCCAAACGGGGGTGGGGGAGATCCTCGCAGGAACACCGCTCACCAAAGTATCCTATCTCCTGGGAAAATTCCTCAGCAACTTCGCGGTGCTCATCTCCATGGTTATTGTGCTGGCTCTTGCCGCTGTGGCCATGCAGCTTCTAGCCGCCGAGGACCGCACCTTCCACGCCCGAGCTCTGCTCTCGCCCTTCCTGTTCCTCACATTGCCCGCGATGGCGATGACGGCCGCGATGGCCCTCTTGTTCGAGACGTTCAGATTTCTTCGCGGGGGTTTCGGCAACGTCCTGTGGTTTTTTCTCTGGAGTTTCGGCATAAGTCTGCCGGTGGCGACGGAGCTCCCGCAGCTCGATCCCTCTGGCCTTTGGATCGTGTATAGAAGTATGGTCCCGGCGGCACGAGCTGGCATCCCGGGTTACGTGGATAGTTTTTCACTCTCCGTGGCCGATAAGTCCGTCCGAGTGGCGGCTGGCTTTCATTGGAACGGTGTCGAATGGACTGCTGGGGTTGTCATCCAGCGTCTGGCTTGGACAGCCGCAGCGTTCGCTCTCGTCTTGTGCGGCGCGTGGTTTTTCGACCGGTTCGACCCGGCGAGTTCGCGCAGGCGGTCGGGCACAAGGCCTCGATCGGAGGGAGCTGCCACCCCGGCAGGGGCGGCGCTGGAATCCGTCACGGCGCGACCGCACGTCGCCACGTCCACTCATCTCACTCCGCTCGCCTCTGGCGCGCTGCATTCTGGCGCCTGGCGTCTTTTGGTGGCTGAATTGCGGCTCGCCCTGAAGGGTTATCGCTGGTGGTGGTACGCGGTGGCCGGAGGATTGCTTATCGCCCAGTTCGCCGCGCCGTTGCATATCTCGCGCGGGCCACTGTTGGCCGTCGCCTGGATCTGGCCTATCCTCGTGTGGTCCGCGCTCGGCACGCGCGAAGCGCGTTTCGGCACCGAACAACTGGTTTTTTCTTGTGCGCGGGTTCTGCCACGGCAGTTCCCGGCGGCATGGATGGCAGGCATTTTGGTTGCTGCGCTCACAGGGCTAGGGGCCGCCGTCCGGCTGGCGCTTGCAGGGCAGAGCGCCGGTCTATTTGCATGGGCCGCTGGCGTTCTGTTCATCCCGTCGCTGGCGTTGGCTCTGGGCGTCTGGAGCGGCACAAGCAAATTCTTTGAAGGCCTGTACACCGCGCTGTGGTACGTCGGCCCGCTCAACCGGGCCCCGGGGTTCGACTTCACCGGTAGCGCCAATGGTCCGCAGGCCGGTCGCTTTGCACCCATGTATTTGGCCGTCGCTGCGATCCTCGTGGCAGCCGCGTTCTTCCGGCGGGCCCGCCAGCTCGGCGGAACATAAGCACAAGCGGGCTACCTCGCTAACCTGCGCTCCGCTGACACTTCGCTACCAACGGGGTCCGACTCTAGTCCCTTGTCCACTCGTCTCACTTCGAGCTGCGACCGCTCAGATAGTTCCGGCGCTGTTAGCCCGCATTTCTCACCACGGGTCTGGAAGGGCGGGGCTTCAGCCCCGCCTTTATAAGGCCTTCCTGATTATTCCTGCGTCCCGTACCCCGCGCAGTCCCGCGCCTGCGGGACTGCGCGGGGCACGGGACCAACAGAGGGCGGGAGCCGCGATTCCGGCGGGGCTAAAGCCCCGCCCTTCCGGCAGCCTACTAAGAGCGTCCAAACGTGGTGAGAAATCCGGGTTAGGGATTCGGCCTGGGAAATCGCCTAGCCGTCAAATGGCGCAGTGCGTTGCGGCCGGCTGGATTCCGGCGTGAAAGGGCGGTTTTCGGGCACAATCCGCGATTGGGCCGCGCAGGGTGGTTTTCGCCGATCCGCAACTCGGAATCTGCCACCCGCCGCACTAGCTCTCCAACGCCGCCGAGAGGCCGAGGCGCGCGTCGAGCGCGCGACACACTTCACCCATCCCGCCTGCGCCAAGCGGCGCGAGGATCTCATAAGGACCGAGCATGGTTCCTGCCGCAAGACTCATTCGTTCAGACCCTCGGTCCAACTCCTGTTCCAATCACCCCAATCGGCTAGCGAATGTTCTCAATCATGCCGATATTTGCTTGCAAGACCCCCTGCACGTTAACGGCCACGTGGCGGCGGTCGGGAGAAACGGCGACGAACTCCTGGGAGTCCCGCACCAACTGAATCCAATAAGAATAGACGAAGCGGATGGTTGTGGAAGTGCGAGTCAGGTCCTGGCCGTTCCAGCCGACCTTCCACAAGACGCCATTCAAATCCGGCTTGCCCTCAAGGAAGTAGATCTCATTCCCCGGACCTCGGGCATACGAGTCAACCCAGCCGCGGAAGACCTGGCGGGGAGCGGTCTTGCAGTCATCCACCCAAAGGCCGGCGTTGGGATCGTCTTCCCGACTTGCGTCCACAATGTACGCTACCGAGCGCCCGTCGGGCGACCAGCGCAAGACCCCCCAGTCACCGCTAGCGGGCAGAGTGGCGAGCGTCTGCGTCTGGTTGTTCGATGGGTCAAAGGATTGAATCTCACCGCCGGAACTTCTGAACAGCAGTCGTCCCTGGAGTCCGACATCGAAATTACGGTCCGGCGCATTCTTAAGTATCGTTTGCGGCGCTCCTCCGGAGACTGCGACGCTCCGGTATTCATCTGTGGGTCCGGGAGCCCCCTGCGAGCGTGAGAGATAGATGAGGTGCTGGTTGTCCGGAATCCATTGGGGGAAAATGTTGATTCGGCCATCCTGAACCAGTTGCACAGGATTCGAGCCGTCGGCATTGGCCACCCAGATGCCTTCTTTTTCAACGCCTTTGAAATTGGAAAAATAGGCGAGGAGTTTTCCGTCCGCGGAGTAAACAGGGGCAACCTGGTTCCGCGCGGGGTCGGTGGTGAGAGGTTTCAGGTTCTGCTGGCCTGGCTTTGCCTCAAGGTCCAATTGGGCGATATTGATATTCTCGCGGAAGGTCGAGAAAACGATCCGCTTCCCATCGGATGAGACATCCAGTTCTGCATCGTCGCCCTGGCCGGCGGTGATCTGTTCCGGTTCACCTCCCGTCGCGGCGATTTTCCAGATGTTCATAGACCCGCCGCGGCTCGAGGCAAAGTAGATTGAGCGTCCGTCTGGGGACCAGGCGGGCGAACGCGCCAGCGCTGTATCGTACGTCAACGGGCGGACCTTGCCGGAAGCGAGGTCCACAACTTCCAACTCGCCGTAGGGCCCTGGCGACTTGATCGTAAAAGCAAGGTCGCGGCCATCCGGAGAAAAACGCGGCTCGCTGTCCTGCATCGCGGGGCCCGGCGCTGGCGTTACCTGGCGCGCGTTCTCGCCGGAAAGGCCGGAAATCCAAAGCGTACCGTTGGTCGTATTCTCGTAAGCGAGCGAGCGGCCGTCAGGTGACCAAGCCGGATCCTCGGCGTTCAGAATCAGCCGCCGCGGCGTCCCGCCCAGCGACGGAACTTCCCAGATGTCCCAGATGCCCGAATCATTGAGGCGCGCGTAAGCAATCGTGGCCCCATCGGGCGACCAGCGGGGCCGCGATTCGAGGTCTGAATCGTGGGTGATTTGGAGCAAATTTCCGCCGCGAACCAGGCCGACGTAGATGTTGTAATTCCCGTCGCGGTTTGAGACGAAGGCCACCGAACGGTCGTCGGGTGAGAGTGCCGGCTGCGCCTGGACGCCCGCAAAATTGGTGACGGAGGTGAAATGCATGGCGGACTGCGACGCTGGCCCCGCCAGCCTCCATACCACCACGCCGGAAAGCAGAGCGCCTGCAATCAGGCCCATCGCGACCCAGGCCAGCACACGTAGGGGCGCACCCGTGTGTGCGCTCGGCTCGATTCCGGCAGCGGGGCGGACACTCGGGCCCGCCGCTGCGCCGCTCAACGTTTCTTCAATCGCAATGCGCGCCTCGCCGATGTCGCGCAGACGAAGCTTGGGATCCTTCTCCAAACAGCGGCGCAGCAGCTTGCGGATGTTAGCCGGGATGTTGGCAGGGAGCACATCCCAATTCGGCTCCGTCTTGAGCACGGCCGCCAGCGTGTCGGAGGTTGTCTCGCCCTGGAAGGCATGCCGGCCGGTGAGCATCTCGTAGAGCACCACGCCGAAGGCCCAAATGTCCGCGCGCTTGTCGGCGCGGTGGCCGCGAGCCTGCTCGGGGCTCATGTACGCCAGCGTCCCCATCACCGCCTCGGGGCGCGTCAGGTCCAACTCGTCAGCCGCCGCATCCGCGTAGCCCGCCTCCGGGGGGCCGACTGCCTTCGCCAAGCCGAAATCCAGGACCTTCGCCTGGCCCTGCGTCGTGATGAAAATATTCGCCGGCTTAATATCCCGATGGATGATACCTTTGGAGTGCGCGGCGTCCAGCGCATCGGCAATCTGAATGCCCCAATCCAGGGCTTCGTTCACCTTCAGGGATTTGGCGGCAATGCAGTGCTTGAGCGTCTGCCCCTCCATAAGCTCCATGACGATGAAGGGCTGACCCTCGTGCTCGCCAATCTCGTGAATGGTGCAAATGTTAGGGTGATCGATGGCCGAGGCGGCGCGCGCTTCGCGTTGAAAGCGCTCCAGCGCCTCGCGATCCTTCGCCATCCCTTCGGGCAGGAACTTGAGCGCCACGTAGCGGGCCAGCGTGGTGTCTTGGGCCTTATAAACCACGCCCATCCCGCCGCCGAGCTTTTCCAGGATGCGGTAATGGGAAACCGTCTTGCCCACCAGGCGAGAGCCAGCTTCGTCGGACCGAGTCGCGGCCGTCTCACTCGAAGCCAGCGACCGCGCCGCCTCGTCCAGCGCCGGGGCTTCGATGAAACTTCCAGCTTGCTGGTGAAAACTGAGCAGCGACTCCACCTCGCGGCGCAGGCCCTCGTCGCCCCCGCAGGCTTGCTCCAAGAAACCAGCCCGCTCCCCCTCCGCGCGCTCCAGCGCGGCGTGATACAACTCCTCGATTTTCTGCCAACGATCAGGCTCCATCATGTCTTTCACCGCTTAACTCGCGCAACAGCCAAGCTTTGGCTAGCTTCCAATCCCGCATCACCGTCTCGGGCGAAACCTTCAGGACTTCGCCCGTTTCCTCCACGCTCAGTCCCCTGAAGTAGCGAAGCTCCACCACGCGGCTCTTCCGCTCGTCAACCGCGGCCAAGCGCTTGAGCGCGTCGTCCAGCGCCACCAGATCGGCGCGCGGCTTTTGTGAACTTCCGGCGCTTCATCGAGAGATACCGTTAACCCGTATTTACCTCAATCTTATCACAGCCGTTTGGGCCTTTGCAGTATCCCCCTTGGGGAGGCAAAAAATCTTTGCGCGGCCTTTACAGTTCTTGCCCGCGGTTCTCGCTTGTACAAGTAGAGGCGGAAAAAAGGTCCGAAAGCAATCCGCCAATTCACTTGGGAGGTGAGTTATGAAGTCGACCCGAAGTCTAAAGTCCGTGAGAATCCTGCTCTTGGCGGTGCTGGCGGCTGGACTCAGCGCCAGCCTGGCCCGCGCGCAGGAGTACGAAGGCAAATTCACGCTGCCCTTCGAGGCACGTTGGGGTAAGGCGGTTCTGCCGGCTGGCGATTACTCATTCCGCGTCGACCCCAGCCAGGAGCCTTGCATGGCTTTGGTTAG
>DLMI01000042.1:15654-42603 GCA_002478145.1 Acidobacteria bacterium UBA7540 | reverse complement strand
CTGCCTTCCTGGTGGCGCTGGGCGCCGGCCTGGCCTGGAAGGCGCGGCGGCAGACTTTAATCTGGTTTCTTCCCTTTGCGTTGCTCCCTATAGCAGGCCATTTCTGGACGAACTACCTGGTTACTGGAAACCTTGTACCCGCTCCCATACTCATGGACGCCTATGTATTTCCCGGCTCCTATTGGTCGCTTGCTCCGATATCAGGTCGCTTGGTGGGCAGGCTGGGAATTGACAACATCTATGAGCCCTGGCCCGTGTACCTGTTCAACATGGTCGTCGGACACCATGGGATTCTCTCACTGTCCCCGATTTTCATCTTCACCCTGATGGGGGTCCGGAGTTCCCTCCGGTCCCGAGGGAGCCCGCTGCGCGCCTTCGCGGCGCTTGCTGCCTTCCTCACCTTGGTGTTGCTCGCCTTCT
This sequence comes from Acidobacteria bacterium UBA7540, assembly GCA_002478145.1. The sequence goes on along the minus strand of DLMI01000042.1, from coordinate 42,183 downwards.
ATACTTTCTTCGGCCCTAACCGGGTCTACGGCGGGATGTGCTGCGGCATGCGCTATTTGTTCTGCTTGATCCCTTTATGGCTGATGCTGCTTCCGGAGGGGTTGCGGGGCAAAACCACTCACCGCTGGTTCCGCGGCGTGGCCCTGGCCTTTTTGCTCATATCCGCAATTTCGGTCTTCTACTGCGCCCGTAATCCCTGGTCACGGCCCTGGATCCATGAATACCTGTATTCCATGAAATGGATCGATTACTGATGATAATGGCCACGGCGCCTTTTGAACCCCAATTCGGAAGTTGGTGCCAACTGTGCCGTTTCATTTCGTTGAATTGAAGTTGCTTAGAGACAGTCGCAGTCGGAATAGTAATATGCTCGTCAATTTCGCATCACGGCGCATAGGGATCTGCAAAAGTTACTTGTTCTGGGGCAGTCAGGTTTGACACCAGGACGGGCCGGGGCCATAGAGGAGCACTACGTCCTAACGCGAATGTCGGGTTTGTCGCGAAATCTGCCTCCGGACAGAGGAGTCGACCCCGTTGCAGAGGCTCTCAAACCCATCCGCAACCGGGCCGGCCCCCGATTATCAACAAACGAGGACTGCATATGTCGAAAGACGAGAAGAGCGCAAGCAAAAAACCAGGGAAGGAGGACGCAGTGGAGGGGCTGCCGCCTTTGAACTTGAATGCGCCGGGGATTGACGTAGGCAATGCGGAGCATCCGGTGGCGGTACCGCCGGGGCGGGACCCGCAGCCGGTGCGCACCTTTGGCAGATTCACAGCCGACGTGCGCCGCGTGGGGCAGTGGCTCATCACCTGCGGGGTGGATACGGTGGTGATGCACCGGTCCATGCTTATCTGTGCGGGCATCGGGCTCTTCGTGGCTCTTTGGTTTTTCCCCCTCAGCTACTTCACGGGCCAGCATACCTACTGGACGCTCCCTTCCGGGGACACAGCGACGAATGTCGTGGGAATGCATTACTTTCTTCAGGAGCCATGGCATTTCCCACTTCTCACCGTTCACGGCCTCCTTTACCCGAAAGGCGCCAATATTGCCTTCACGGACAGTCTTCCCCTGATGGCGCTCCTGACAAAGGCGATGGAACCGCTCTGGCCGTCCAGCGCAAACTATCTGGGCCTCTGGATGCTCATCGCCTATGTTGCGCAGGGCGCCATGGCAAGTTTTGCGCTGAGTGGAGTTGGACGTTATTCGACATCGCTGCACGTATGCGTGGCGTTTCTTGCCCTTCTGGTGCCGGCCTTTCTCGTCCGGCTGGGCCATACGGCGCTATGCTCGCATTTCCTTATCCTGATCGCCATCGGGCTCGCCATACGTATCATCAAAGATCCGACACGCCAGCGCATCGCCTACTGGTTTACGCCGGTGATCATGGCGAGCTTTCTGATCCATGTCTACATTGCCGCTATGGTTGCCAGCCTCTTTGCCGCGAGCCAAATACAAAACTTCTGGAGCCACACACAAACCCGGCGCCTCATTGGAAAACAGAGTCTCCTCTGCGTCATTGGCATGACCGCAGTGTATTACCTCTTCGGATTCTATGCCGGCGGATCTGTCGCGGGAGGATTCGGATTGTATTCCATGAATCTCTATTCGCCCTTCGTGCCCCAGATGTCTAGCCTGTTCAACCTTCACGACATCATCAATCCCACTGGTGGCCAATATGAAGGGTTCAACTATGTCGGCGCCGGTCTTCTCGCACTGATTGCACTGGCCCTATTCTGGGCGCCCCACAATCTAATGGCCGAGCTTCGTAGGTATTGGTCGCTTCCGGTTCTGTGCGTAGGCCTAACGCTTTTTGCCCTTAGCACCAAGGTCTATGCCGGAAGCCACCTCCTCCTTGATTATAGCCACGTACACATCGCATTATTTGATGTGTTCCGTTGCTCGGGGAGATTTTTCTGGCCGGTCACCTATATCGCGCTAATCCTTTCAGCCGCCGCTCTGTGGCCACAACTGCAAAACAGAAAGTGCGAGTTCCTCCTGATCTTTCTCGTCGTTCTGCAAATCTCAGATTCCCAGTTTCAACGTGACTATCAACACGCCTGGGTAACAAACAAAAGAGATTCCCTAACTGCCCTGCAGCATACGGCGCGGCCAATCATCGAAGCGCACCAGCGCGTAACCATTCTTCCAACCTACACGTGTGCAGGTGATGCCGATGGAATGTCGCAAGTGTCCGACCTTGTGTTCCTTGCATCTGACAAGGCAATTCCGGTCAACACGGCTTATTTGGGCCGCTATAAGGATATTGTTCATTGCGGCCGCGAAATTTCCGATGCCGCTGCGCGCGCGCCAGAACCGAATGAATTGCTCGTATTCCTTAAGAGCAAGCTCGACTACTACCTGATCCTCGATATTTACAACCATCCGGAAAATTGCAAACAAGATTCGATATACGTCTACTGCTCGGAAAAGTTGCCGACGCTGACGTCACTCACGCAGGGATTGCAGCCCTTCGAAGCCGCACCGCCTGGGGCCTTTGAACGAACGCCAATGCCTGTTGTTCTGGGTAGGAGGATTAATTTTAATGAGCTAAATCACCCAATCTGGGACGGCTGGGGCTGGTCAGGGGCCGAAAAATGGGGAACATGGTCCGATGGTGATTCGGCTTTGGTGCATCTAGCCCTTTCTAGCACACCCAAGAACGATCTTGAATTATTGATTCATGGTCATGCTTTCTTAACGCATAAACATCCGTCTGAAGAAGTCGATATCCTTGTTAACGGACACTATCTTGACACTTTGAAGTACGACCTGCGATCTAATGGCGGGGTGCGAGTGGTTAAGATACTCAAGGCTCTGGCGTTGGAGAAAAATGGGCAACTATTGATCAAATTCAATTTTAAAAACCCAATATCACCAGCAGAGGTAGGTTTGTCAGCCGATGCCCGACGCCTCGGGTTGGGCATCGTGTCTCTGGAGTTAAGGGCAGAAATGCCTATTGTTCTGGGTAGGGCGATTAGTTTTAATGAGCTAAATCCGTCAATCTGGCCGGGCTGGTCAGGGGCCGAAAAATGGGGAACATGGTCCGATGGTGATTCGGCTTTACTGCTTCTAGCCCTTTCTAGCACACCCAAAAACGATCTTGAATTATTGATTGATGGTCATGCTTTCTTAACGGATAAACATCCGTCTCAAGAAGTCGATGTCCTCGTTAACGGACACCATGTTGACACTTTGAAGTACGACCTGCAAACTAATAGCGGGGTGCGAGTGGTTAAGATGCCCAAAGCTCTGGCGTTGGAGAAAAATGGGCAACTATTGATCAGGTTCAATTTCAAAAACCCAATATCACCAGCAGAGTTAGGTTTGGGAACCGATGCCCGACGCCTCGGGTTGGGCATCGTGTCTCTGGAGTTAAGGGCAGAGAATTAGTTCCAATACGCTGCGGTATGATGTACCCCGAAAACTGGACCAGTGGTTAAGCTAGAATCGCCGGGTCGTTGAAGGAGGAAGGAAGGTGATGAGATAAAAGAACGTGAGCTCGAGGTCCGTAAGCCCAGAAATCCAGTCGACCCACTCGGTGTGGACCGGATGCAGGGTGAACAGAGCGCCGGCGACGAAGGCCCACACGTGGTCCCCGCTCAGACGCTCGGCAACCACCAAGACGAGGCAGACGATTTCGAGTTTCTTTAGAAATGTCCCCCCACGGGGCGTGCCATCCCCCCCAAATTCGTGTGGGGCCATGCGATTTCGGATACCCATCCGAAATCGTCGCCCGGTCCCGAGCTTCTGAATAGACTTTGGCAGTTAATGTGCTAAACTCTCCCAACCATGATCTCTATCGTGCTTCCCACTTTCAATGAAGCCCGGAGCATTCAGGAAGTCCTGCGCCGGGGCTCCGAAGCCTTGCGCAAGGCTGGGGAAAGCCACGAATTCATTGTGGTGGACGACTCCAGTCCGGACCGCACCGCAGACTTGGCTGAAGCCTTGGCAAGCGAGATTCCCGTGCGAGTTATACGGCGGCCGGGACGACAGGGCCTCGCGACCGCCGTGGTGGCCGGTTGGAGCATCGCCAGGGGAGAAGTTCTGGGCGTAATGGATGCTGACCTCCAGCATCCGCCCGAAGTCCTGCCCCGCCTCGTGAGCGCGCTCCACAGCTACAACGCGGATGTGGCGATTGCCACCCGCGCGGGTCCGGGCGGGGGCTCAACGGAAGATTGGTCACGGATGCGGCGGCTAATCTCATGGACCGGGAAGCACTTGGCGGCGTGCGTGCTTCCCACGACAATTGCCGACGTTAGCGACTGCGGGTCAGGAATGTTTCTGGTTCGCGCCCGAGCGCTCCAGGGAGTCCGGCTTCAACCCACGGGTTATAGGATCCTGCTCGAGGTCCTGGGCAGGACTCATTACCTCGAGCTCGTTGAAGTCCCCTACATGTTCCAGGCCCGGAGCTTGGGAAGCTCCAAGCTTGGCATGCGGGAGTGCGTGCAATATTTGGTTCAATTAGGGCGGCTGGCTCGCGCCACCGGTCAACTGCGAAGCTGGATCCGTTATGCGGCGGTGGGTTTCACCGGCGCGGTGGTGAACGTCGGTGCCTTGGTGTTTCTGGCCGAGCGGCGCGCCTGGCCGGTCAGGTGGGCATTGGCGGTCGCCATCCTGCTCGCCCTGGTGAACAACTTCTTCTGGAACTGGCTTTTCACTTTTCGTACCTCGCAAGGCCCCAGCGCGGAACCTCGAGCCGGAGTCCTCCGCCGGCTGCTCCATTACGGGAAGGCCTGCACCGCTGGAATGGCGCTTAATGCCTCGCTGACGCTCTTGCTGAATTGGTGGGGAGTGGCGCTTCCCTTGGCCGCCGCCGCCGGGGTGACGCTGGGGGGCGCCTGGAACATCTTCTTCAACGTGCCGGCCATCTGGCGGAGTTGGGATTCGCCCACCCTCCGCCGCGACCGTCCGGTGTGGGACGAAGCCGGCAATCGCAGGCTGGTTTCGACCGGACACACTTCCTCGTCGGGCTGAGAGGGTGTGCGGGGCGGCATCCCGTGATGGGTCGGCAGGACACGATTCAAGATTGCTGTGACGAGGCAGGATCATCCAATGTCCATCGCATGCTCGATAGGGATTATGGCCTACAACGAGGAAGCCAATATCGGCCGGATGCTCGACGCCCTGGTTTCGCAACGGACCGCAAGCGTAACCCCTACGGAGATTGTAGTCGTAGCCAGTGGCTGTACTGACGGCACCGAACCTATCGTGCACGATTGGGCAAAGCGGGACCAGCGAATTCGCCTGATGGTGCAGCCGCGGCGCGAGGGTAAGGCCTCAGCAACCAATAGCTTTCTGACGCAAGCGCGGGAGAAGATAGTAGTGCTATGCAGCGCTGATCTGCTGCCCGCAGCGGACGCCATTGAAGAACTGGTCGCCCCTTTCGCCGACCCGGCGGTGGGAATGACCACTGGCCGACCGGTGCCCGTCAACGATCCTGGCACCTTTATGGGGTTTGCCGCACATCTGCTATGGGACCTGCATCACCAGATCAACCTGCGCACCTTCAAGGCCGGGGAGTTGATCGCATTCCGCAAGATCTTCGCGCAAATCCCTTTCTACACGTCGGTGGACGAGGCCAGCATCGAGCCGGTCATTCGCGGTCAGGGATATGAGGTACGCTACGTACCGATGGCCGTCGTCTACAACAAGGGCCCACTCACGGTCGCCGATTTTCTGCGCCAGCGCCGGCGCATCTTTGCCGGACATCTGGCGGTGCGCAAGACGCTTGGCTACACCGTAAGCACCATGAGCGGCTGGAGGATACTGCGGGTCCTAATGCATCACCTTGATTGGCGACCGCGGCCTTTTCTCTGGACGTGGAGCGTGGCGGCACTGGAAGTCTACGGGCGGTTGCTCGGCAGACGCGACTACAAGAAACGACCTCGCCGCCCCGTCTGGGAAATCGCCAAGACAACGAAAGATCTCAAAGCAAGGACATAGTGACGACATGAATTCAATGGCTGGCGTTTTGCTGCGCATTCCGCTGTTCAAGCTCTACCGCCAGTTTGGTTGGCCTCGCATGCTGCCGCTCAACCTGACCCTCTCCCCTTCCCCCAAGTGCAATTCGCGTTGCCTCACCTGCAATATCTGGATGAAACGCGAGGACGAGCTGACCCTGGACGAATGGGATAAGGTATTGGCTTCCCTGGGCCAAACCCCGTATTGGATCATCATCAGTGGCGGGGAGCCGTTGATGTACCCGCACGTGGTGGAGCTCGCCCGGTTGGCCTATGAACATTGCCGGCCGGGTGTCATCAACATCCCGACCAACGGAATTCTACCCACCATCCCTGAGAGAGTGGAGCTTATTGCCCGGTCGTGTCCAAAAAGCCAGGTGATTATCAACCTATCGCTGGACGGAGTGGGGGAGAGACATGACTTCATTCGTGGCGTCCCGGGCAACTTCAAGAAATTCGAGCAGTGCCTGGAGCAACTGCTGTCCTTGCGCCATCAACTGAACAACCTGACGATAGGAATCCACTCGGTGGTGTCGGTCTTTAACGTGGGTCACCTGGACGAAATCATCGCCTACGCCGAGCAAGCGGGGGCCGACCAGTTCATCACCGAGATTGCAGAACCTCGGGTGGAGCTGGACACCATCGGATTGCCCATAACGCCCAGCCCCGAAGATTACGCAAAAGCAATAGATCGTGTAATCGCCTACGTGGAGAGCAAGCGTTTCACGGGCGTGGCAAGAATCACGGAGGCTCTCCGGGTTGAGTACTACAAGTTGGTCAAGCGAATTTTGGACGCGCAAGACCAAGTGATCGCTTGCTACGCCGGCTGGGTCAGTGCTCACATCTATGCCGACGGCACGGTCTGGCCCTGTTGTGTGCGCGCCGATGACCTGGGCAATCTGCGCGATCACAACTATGATTTCAAGGAAATCTGGTTTGGCGAAAAGATCCAAGAAGTGCGCCGGAGTATCGCGGCGAAAGAATGTCATTGCCCGCTGGCCAGCGCCTCCTACACCAACATGTTGCACGACGTTGCGACGCTGGTGCGCGTGGGTGCGAAGCTGTTGCGGCCAGGGAGCAGGCGCCCGCAGGCCGCCGTCGGTGATTCGCGCCGACCAACGCCCAGGTCGGCGACGGCTCGCCAGAGCGCCGGGGAGTAAGGCGTCGTCACGTAATAACCGTTCCATTCTCGAGTCGCCACCCCCTCACCCCCAACCCTGTCCCCCAAGGGGGAGAGGGGGAAGATAATTCGGGTTTTATTGCCCTTGCCCCCTTGGGGGAGAGGGTGGCGCGCAGCGCCGGGTGAGGGGGACGCTCAGCGACCAATGCCATGCGTACTTCGTGACGACCCCTAAGATTACGGAGGGAAATCCATGGCCTTCGATTGGTTGAACAGATTCCAGCACCACCTGGAGAAGGAACCGGACTACGCCGTGAAATCCTTGGCGGCCTACCGCCTGGGCATGAAGGCCAAGGGTTCCATCGTGGGCGTGGTGGTTCAGCCGGCGCCAAATTGTTGCGCTGCGGCACGGAAGCTGCCCGCTGGCAAGGTTTACCATCCTGACCAAGCCCCACTTCTACCCTTGCCAGACTGTCCCCAGGGCCGCCGCTGCGGATGCCTCTACCGTCCTGTGATGACTTATCAGCAAGCTGACGCTTGAAGCCGATCAATTCCTCCAGTGCTTATGAAGGAACAGCCTTTGGGCAGGTGAGCGCATGAATGAACACCTTGCGTCCGGACCAGCAAGGCCAGCGGTGACGGTGGTCATTCCCACCTTCAACCGTGCCTCGATAGTTGTCCGGGCAATTCGGAGCGTCCTGGGCCAGACCTGTCAGGATTGGGAACTCATCGTGGTCGATGACGGCTCTACCGATGGGACAGAGCCAGCGGTGAGGGGGCTTTCAGATAACCGGATCAAGTACATCCGCCACGACCAAAAGCGTGGCGGGGGTGCGGCACGAAACACGGGCATTCGCTATGCTCGAGGGGAATATGTCGCATTTCTGGATTCGGATGATGAATGGCTGCCGGAAAAGCTCCAAAAAGAGCTGGAAGTCTTTCGGAACTCTGACCCAGCGGTGGGGCTTGTTTACACGGGCAAGATGATGCTGGACGAGACAGGCAGAGTTCTGGAGATACGTAGGGCCACGAAGTCCGGATGGGTCTACGATGCGCTGCTGGATTCGAACTTTATCGGCTCTTGCTCACGGGTAACGGTAGAGAAGCAAGCTCTGGAGAGAGTCGCAGGGTTCGATGAGGCGCTTGTAGCCCACCAGGACTGGGACCTTTGGCTGAGAGTGGCGAAAGCCTCTAAAATAGCTTGTGTTCCTTGCTGTTTGGTCAGGCGACACATGGGATCCGATCAGATCACAGGGAGCTTGCGCAGGATCTGCGAGGGCAGGGAGCGAATCTTACAGAAGTACCGCAGTGAGATGAAGCCTCGCACACTGGGAAGACAACTTGCTGTGGTCGCCCTCTTGCTTTTTAACTACGATCCTCGCCGGGCGCGCGCACTGGCTTCGGAGGGACTCCGGCTTCGGCCGCTCCAGCCCTTGCTTGTGGCTGGTGTGGCGGCTTCTATTCTTGGGATGGACTTCTATCGCTGGCTGTTTAAGAAGCTGGCCAAGTGGCGACAAGGACCCTACCTGGGCCAGGCGAGGATATAGAATCGACCACGGCGGTCGGGGCGGAGCTTCTCGAGTTATGAGTGTTCGCTCACCATAAGGAAGGATGGCCCGAAGCGATGACACAACTCACCCCCGGATGATGCCGGCTGGTACCTATTCACACGGACAGCGGCCTGGAACATAGTGCAGAATGCAGCGGCGGCGTTGGGCTGGGGGATAACCTCGTACCGCGTGCCGACGAGAGTTGGAGCGATGCGTGCCGTCTGCGAACTCAAGCGGCGAGGCAACGCGAAAATGACGCGGCTGGAAGCGATTCAGTTATTCTTACTCGTGCGCGCCACGGCAAGGCTTGGCGGCTGCATGGCCGAATTGGGCGTCTATCAGGGAGCTAGGCATTTGTCTACCGGCCGGTGACGACGGATCAGCAGGCAGAGCGAGGTAAACGGGATGCGCGTGTTTATCACCGGCGCCACTGGGTTTCTCGGGGGAGCGCTGGCGCGTGCATTGGCGCAGGAGGGTGCCGAAGTTCATGCCCTCGCGCGGCCAACCTCCGACCGTAGCGCACTGCACGGCGTCGCGATTACTTGGCACGAGGGTGACGTGACTGTGCCAACCAACCTGAGTGGCGTCATGGCTGGGGCCACATGGATCATTCATGCAGCCGGCCGGTTGGGGCAGGCCGGCGTGCCGGACGAGGAGTACCACAGGGTGCACGTGGATGGTACCCGCAACGTGATGGCAGCGGCCCTGGCCACGGGGAGTCAACCGCGCGTGCTGCATGTGAGCAGCCCCGGGGTTCTGGGGCCAATTGCGGGAGGCCCAGCGCGGGAAGACGCACCGTATGCCCCTAGCAGCCCGTATGGGCGGAGCAAGGCCGCCGCCGAACAGGTAGCTCTGGAATTTGCCTCGCGAGGATTACCCGTGGTCATCTGCCGGCCCGGATTTGTTTATGGACCGGGTGACCGGCATCTTCTCGGACTTTTTCAGGCGGTCCGCCGGGGTCGGTTCTTCTTCATCGACGGTGGCCGGCACTTTTGCCATCCAACCTTCCTTGCCGACGCGGTCGCCGGGATGCGTTTGTGTCTACGCTGTGGGCGTTCCGGCGCAATCTACCAAATCACCGGCCCGCGTCCGGTGACTTATCGGGAGCTGGGCGACACCGTTGCCGCCGCTCTAGGCGTGCGACCACCGTGGATGAGCGTGCCCCGCTGGTCAGCCATGCTGGGTGCGATGGGGCTCGAGGTGCTGGGACGCGTGAGCGGCTGGAAACCCCCGCTAAGTCGGACGGGAGTAGCTTTTTTTAGCAAAGATGGTCTGTATTCCTGGCAAAGAGCCCATGAGGAACTGGGCTACACGCCCGAAATTGATCTAACCACGGGCGTGGCCCGTGCCATCGCTTGGTATCGCCAACAAGGGTGGTTGTAGCTCCCCCGCAGTAATCTCCTCACGAATACCTGATCACTACCAGTGCATTTCAACCGCGGACCCAGTCTCGACTTGATTACGTACACGACTCCTGGACCTGGGTGGGAGTTTGCGGGTATTCTGACTCCTGGTTGGGATAGGAACAGCGCTTAGGGAGGCGAGCAAATGAATGAACACCTTGCGTCCGGACCTGCAAGGCCGGCGGTGACAGTGATCATTCCCACTTTCAACCGCGCCTCGATAGTTGGCCGGGCAATTCGGAGCGTCCTGGGTCAGACCTACCAGGATTGGGAACTCATCGTGGTAGATGACTGCTCGACAGATGGGACTGAGCAAGCGGTCAGGAGCTTTTCAGATAACCGGATCAAGTATATCCGCCACGACCGAAACTGCCGCGCCAGCGCGGCACGAAACACGGGCATTCGCTGCGCTCAAGGAGAATATGTCGCATTCCTGGATGATGATGATGAATGGCTGCCGGAAAAGCTCCAAAAAGAGCTGGAGGTCTTTCGGAACTCTGACCCTGAGGTCGGGCTTGTTTACACGGGCTGGATAATCTTGGACGAGCGTGGCAAAGTCCTGAAGGTGCGTATGGAAACGAAATCCGGATGGGTCTATGATGCGCTGCTGGATTGTAATTTCATCGGGTCGCCCTCACGGGTGACTGTGAAGAAGCAAGTTCTGGACAGGGTGGCAGGCTTCGATGAAACGTTTTTAAACGCCGAGGACTATGAGTTCTGTCTGAGAGTGGCGAGAGTCTCCAAAGTAGCTTGTGTTCCCTGCTGTTTGGTGAAGCGACACTTATCCGACTGGAAGACCGCGAGACTGCGGAACATCTGCGAGGGCTGGGAGCGAATCTTAGCGAAGTATCGCAGTGACATGAAGCCTCGCACCCTGGCAATACACCTTTATCGAGTCACCACCTTGCTTTTCAACTACGATCCTCGCCGGGCACGCGCCTTGGCTTGGGAAGGACTCCGGCTTCGGCCGCTCCAGCCCAGGCTGGTGGTAGCTTTGGCGGTTTCGACTCTTGGGATGGGCTGCTATCGCTGGGTGTTTAGGAAGATGGCCAAGGTGCTCGACAAACTCTATTTAGGCCGAGCGGAAATATAGAATCGACCACGGCGGCTGGAAGCGAAGTGGACGAGCCAAGCTGACTCAATCGTTGCTGCCTCGAGACGGGGTGCAGATCGCCTGGCGGCTCGGTGAGATTGAGGCGTCTTTGATAAGTATAGAGTCTGCTGGAGTACCGAGTTTCTTCGGAAAGCAAAAGAACGGCAGCCATGATCAGGAAAGTTGCAGAAAAAGCTTACAAAGCACTTCTTGACACCCTCCCAGACTACGCGGCCATCAACCTGATGTATTTTCGCCGCTTTCGAAGACTGCCCAATCTAAGGGATCCAAGGACATTTAATGAAAAAATTGCTTGGCGAAAACTGTGCCGGCATAACCCACAATTCCCTATCTTTGCCGATAAAATTGCGGTTAAGGCAGAAATCGCAAAACTTATAGGAGAGCAACACATCACAGAAACCTTATGGGTAGGGAGCAATCCACACGATTTTGGAATTATGTGGCTTGCGCAGTTACGATTACCGAGGGTCGGACACGCCGGCCCACCATTGATTTCACCAAAGGGTCGGTCGCATAATACGCAACTGGACCCAGGTTGGCGACATTGCAAGCAGCATACGGCTCAGCGAGGAAAGAGTTGATGGTAGCGCGGTGATCAACCGGCTGGCTCTTCCGCGCTCGCAAAGCAGGACGATGAACCCCACTGAAACGGCAACCGAGGCTTCTCGTGCGCACACCCTCAAAATCGGGAGCAAAGTACTGGCCCGCAACGCCGTGCTGAACGTTGCCGGGCAGGTGGTTCCGCTCCTCGTCGGCGTTGCCACCATGCCCTACGTGATCCGGCACTTGGGTCCGGACCGTTTCGGCCTCCTCTCGCTCGCCTGGATCGTGGTGGCCTATCTCGGCCTTTTCGATTTGGGCATCGGTCCCGCCACCACCAAATTCGTCGCCGAGCTTCTGGGCAAGGACGACATTGAGAAGCTTCCCGCCCTGGTTTGGACCGCGCTGGTTACTCAATCGGGCTTTGGTCTGCTGGCCGGCATTCTGCTCGCCGCAGCCTCGCCGACCTTCGTTGATCGCCTTCTGAAGATCCCTCCCGGACTCCGCCCCGACGCCCACTGGATGTTCCTGATTCTGGCTGTTTCCGTCCCGATCAACTTCGCCGGCGGCTCGCTTCGTGGTGTGCTGGCGGCGTCTCAGAGGTTCGACCTGCTCAACGCCATCGGAATTCCGAGCAGCGCGCTTGGGTACCTCATACCCGCCGGGGCTTTGGCGCTGGGGTTCGACCTCCGCGGAATTGTGCTCTTTCTGGTCCTAAGTCGGGTAGCGGGATTGGGAGCTTCTTCTTTTTTCTGTCTTCGACTCTATCCAGCCCTGGGGCGCCGATGCGCGTTCGACCGCTCGCTCGTTCGCTGCTTGCTCGGCTTCGGCGGTTGGGTCACCGTCTCCGACGCGATCAGCCCGATCCTGGTGTCCTTCGATCGATTTCTGATCGGCGCCCTGCGATCCATCGCGGCAGTCGGCTTTTATACGCCTTGTTACATGATCTCGACCAGGTTGGGCATTCTTCCCCAAAGCCTCGCGGCCACTCTCTATCCTGCCTTCAGCACTTCGGCTGGGCGCGGAGACAGTGAGTGGATCAAGAGCGCCCTCGTCCGTTCCCTCAAGTACCTCCTCCTGCTGGTGGGCCCGGCGGCGCTGGTCCTGGTCTTTTTCGCGCGCCCGTTCCTGACCCTCTGGCTGGGAGCCAAATTCGCAGATGAAGGTGCACTCGTCCTTCAAATCCTTGCCGTGGGAGTGCTGATTAACTCCCTTGCTTTTGTCCCTTACCATCTACTGCGAGGGCTAGGCCGCCCTGACCTGACGGCCAAGTTTCACCTTCTGGAAGTCCCACTCCACGTTGCCCTCGCCTGGTTCCTGGTCACCGCGTTCGGGCTCCCCGGCGCGGCGCTGGCCTGGACCTTGCGCGTCAGTCTCGATTTCCTTCTCCTCATCGTCGCGGCCTGCTGGATCAGCCGCACGTCGCCCCGCTTGCTCGTGGGCAGACAAATACGACGAAGTGTCGCCACGCTCACGGCCCTGGCAGTAAGCCTTTCGGTTCTCTGGGCCATCAGCCATGCGCTGCTCGCCAATGCTCTCCTCGCGCTTCTTCTCACCACCGGATTCTTGGTGGGCACGTGGCATTACGTTCTGGACCTAGAGGAAAAGTGGCACATTAGACTGTGGCTCAAAGCAGCGCTCTGAAGGAATCGTCCGCCGCACGCCAAGGCCTCAAGGGATTTGAGAACGAAGGCGTTCGTGTCCGGAGCGAGGTTGAGGGAGCTGAGCCGGACCCGGAAGCTGCCCGGATCGCGCGAGAGCAGCGTGGACTGAACGTGCGCGTGGGGACGCTGGAGCCGTCGAACCTCGCGCCGGAAAGCTATGATGCAATTACCATGTCCCACGTTATTGAGCATGGGCATGATCCGGTGGCGACCTTAAAGCGATGTCATGAGTCATTGAGGCCAGGTGGGAGCTTGATCGTGGTGACTCCGAATGTCTCTAGCTTGGGCCATCGGCATTTCCGGAGGTGCTACTTTCACCTTGACCCACCGCGCCGTCTTTTTCTTTTGGCGTCGCAACGCTGGGAGCCTGGCACTACGTTCTGGATATGGAGGAAAATTGGCACATCCGCCTATGGGTCAGAGTAGCGCGCCGAAAAAGCCTGTCGCGCAGGGGGCAGAAACCGGCGACAGCTTGCTGCGGAAACTCGCCAAAGGCTGGAACGCCAGCCGCTGTTGGATTCGCTACTTATTCGCAGGAGTACGAGAAGGCGTGCCGGGGCTGGTCCAATTCGTCCTCGGAAATGAATTCTTTAGGGCATCGCAAGTGGCCGGCGAGTTGACGGCTCTCGGCGAGATCCTTGCCACTCTGCGTCCGAAATGCGCCTTGGAGATTGGCACTCTGCGCGGAGGCACGCTGCTATTCCTATGCAGGCTGGCAAGCCCGCAGGCCACGATTGTTAGCGTCGACCTGCCCGGAGGGCGATTTGGTGGGGGCTACGGCAGTACTCGCGCATGGCTTTATAAGCGTCTTGCGCTCCGCAGGCAACAACTTCAACTCCTCCAGGGAGATTCGCATAGCAGCGAAATGCTGGCGCGGGTCAGAGAAATCTTGGGGGCGCAAGAGCTAGACTACCTTTTCATCGACGGCGACCACAAGTACGAGGGCGTCAAACGAGACTTCGAATTGTACGCACCGCTGGTTCGGAAAGGGGGTCTCATTGCGCTGCACGACATAGCGGAACATCCTCCCACCGCAGGCTGCGAGGTTTCACAGTTCTGGAACGAAATCAAAGGTCGATATCGCCACCTGGAGATGATTGCGAATCGGCAACAAGGCTGGGCTGGCATCGGGGTGTTGTACGTTGACTAATGAAGCCGCCGGGAACCCGCGCGAACCTAATACCATGGCTAAGTCTCCGTTGGTTGCCATTAGTATTCTGAACTGGAACGGCTGGCAAGACACCCTCGAATGCCTGAGGTCGATCCGGGCGCTCGACTATCCCCATTACCTGATGATCGTGGTTGACAACGGGTCGTGGAATGACTCCGTAGCCAGAATCAAAGAGTGGGCGGCGCGAAACCTGGGTGACCCGCACATCCTTGTCGAGTACAGCCAGGCCGTGGCCCTCGCCGGAGGGGAAGACCCCCAGGAGTCCGCTCTGGAAGGGCTCCCGCCCAGGAACAAGATGGTGTTGATTTGTAACGGTGAGAACCTTGGGTACACGGGCGGAAATAACGTCGCAATTCACTACGCCCTAAGCAGGAGACGGTCTGCTGACTATGTCTTCCTTCTCAACAGTGATGCCACGGTGGCCCCAGATTGCTTGAGCGAACTTGTACGAGCCGATCAGCAGGCTGATGCAGGAGTGGTTAGCGCCACTGTTTTTGACGAGCCCCGGCAGATCGTTTTAGCGTCGGGAATCACACTGGATCGACTCTACCTCGGGATCCTGGCGCGCCGGACACCGCTCTCGAGAGAGGGGACAGCGGATGTCTTGGATACCTTCGGCCCGCATGGCTCCGCCGTCCTGCTGCGCCGCGACACTCTTCGGGCGGTGCGCAAGTTGCGGGGGGAGTATCTGGAGAGCCGGCTGTTCATGTACGTGGACGAGTTGTCCCTCGCCCACGCGGTTCGACAAGTAGGCTACAAAACCGTCGTGGCAAGGCGCGCCGCCGCTCGCCACAAGGGCCGCCGTAGCCCCGGCGGCCAGTCTAGCCACTCGCTCTACTACAATGCGCGAAATAGGGTGCATGTTGCAAGAGTGATACTGCCGACGCGCTTGAAGCTCCTTTTTCACTTACTCCATATTCCGCTAGTCCTCGCGCAGGCTGCGAGCAACCTGCTCCGCCGACGCCCGGATTTCGCGCGAGCACTTTTGTGCGGCTTATTCGACGGTTACCGCGGTGTATATGGCAAGTGGAAGTTTCACGACCAGGAACTCGCCAAGACCATCAAATGAGACGGCCCCGGTCCATGCCGTAATTGCACGACCAAGGGCGAAGGCCGTGCCGCAGCCCATCTTTGCAGGCGCTGACGAAAGAGAGAGAACCCTTCAGCGTAATGACGCCCGGCAATATGGCGAGTGCTCGAGGAAGATCCACGGAACCCAAGCAAAGCGGCCCGTATGATCGGCAAGAACGCTTGGCCGAAGGTTGCCATCAGCATCTTAGACTGGAATGACTGGCAGGATACGCTCGAGTGCCTGGAATCCGTGCGGCGGCTCGATTACCCGAACTACCTGACGGTCGTCGTGGATGACAGTTCTTGGAACGACTCGGCGGACCGAACCAAAGCGTGGGCGGAAGAGAACCTTGGCACCGGCCACGTTCTTGCCCAGCACGCGGAGGAGACCGTCCTCAAAGGAGGAGTCTGCTGACTGCCTGCTTAGACGAGAAGAGCGTGAGGCGGCGAGCAAGGAGCGTGCCTCACTAGCATTGATCCTCCGCGCTGCCGGAATGGAGGTAGAATAGTCTGCTATGCGAAAAACCCTGCTGCCGGCCCTCTCCCTGCTCGGACTTTTCGATTCCCTGTATCTTCTCTGGGTTTATACATCGCCGTCTCGGCCCATCGTCTGTCTGGGATCGGGGTGCGACGCAGTGCGGGCAAGTTCCTACGCTCACCTGTTTGGGCTACCACTTCCGGCCTTCGGAGTTGCGAGTTACGCGCTTCTCGGCCTGTTGATCTTTACAGAAGTCTTGGTCTCGCCCCGCCTGGGGCGAGCAATCCAATGGGCCGTAACGGGGATCTCGTGTGCCGGCTTCTTGTTTTCCATTTACCTCACTTCGCTGGCAGAGTTTGTCATCCACGCCTGGTGCGTGTGGTGCGTGGTCTCGGCGCTCGTCGTAACCGGCATTTTCGTCTTGTCGCTTCTTGAACTACGCCGGCCCCTTGCCCTGACGGATCCTTTAGCGGTGATTGCAAGAGTCAGGACAAACTTTGTCCTTTGCGTGGTGGCGCTACTGATCGGCGTCCCGGCCTTCATCCTGCTCTCCCGGCACGGCGGACTCCCACCCGTTCCGCAAGCTTCAACCCAGGCACTCGCCGAGCATCTGGTCCGCCCGGACAGCCACATGACCGGAAACTTGCGAGCGCCTCTCACGGTCGTCGAATATGGAGATTTCGAGTGCCCAGGGTGCCGCCTCGCGGAAGAAGCCGCTCGCCAAATCCGCGCCCAATACGGGGACCGGATCCGTTTCGTCTTCCGGCAATTCCCTCTCAGCAAGATTCATCCCCAAGCCGAGAAAGCAGCGGAAGCTTCGGAATGCACAGCAGAACAGGGCAAATTCTGGGAGGGCCTCGAAAAGCTTTATGCCGAACAAGCTGATTTGAGCGAGGACGCCCTCAAGCGTTACGCTCGAGAACTTGGCCTGGACCAGACCCGTTTCAACCAGTGCCTCGACAGTGGTGAAACCGCTTCGCGCGTCACCCAAGACCTCGCCGACGGTCGCGCCGTAGGTGTACGAGCCACACCTACCTTCTTCATCGGCCAGAAGAGGATCGAAGGCCCCTTGGAGTTCGCTACGTTCTCACATCTAGTGGAGCAGGAGTTGGCCAGCAGCGGCGCTGCGACGGCAAGCACCACAAACCCTTCTCAAAGCGCCGCAGTCCAGCCATCGTCGCAAACTCCCAAGTCCCCTTCCCCGACGCCCGCCGGGGCAAAGGCCGAGGATGCCAATGCAGAATCTGCTGGTCTGTTCGGATCGAACCCAGGAGGATCACTCTCCGGCTTGCAGACTTCTATTGGCGCCTGTAGCGAGGCAGAAGCAAATAAGAAGCAGCCGGCCTTGATTGGGATAGCCGAGGTCCGTCAGCTTCTCGAAGCTACGCCGAAACCTCTGTTTGTGGACGTCAGGTCGGCAAAGGACTACGCTACCGGGCGAATCCCCGGCGCTATAAACATGCCGGCGGAGAGCTTTGGGCGGGATTGGAACAAACTACCCAAAGACAAGACCATCGTACTTTACGAGAGCGGGCATTCCTCGGGTGACATCTGCGCTGCCAGCCGCGCCGCAGGGCGTGCCTTGCTCGAGAATGGATTCTCTTTCGAAAAGGTGAAGGTCTATCAAGATGGGCTTGCGGGGTGGGAGAAGGCCGGCCAGCCGATCCACCATGATTGAGGGTTGCGAGAAACAGTGACGCCTCGGGTGTAACGCTGGCACGCGTCTCGGCTGGCTGCCGGTGGCGCCGACAGCGAGACATGCCGCCGGGACGGCCGCGCTTTACACAAGGATCGCAACGAAAGGAGTCTTACATGGCAAGCCCCTCGCTCCGTAGCGGTTTCTTGACGTGCAGCGTTTGCCTGCTCCTCGTCGGCGGAAATGGGCTGGCAGCAGAAACGAGACCTTTTCAGGGTGCCCGCGCCACTGCGGCCACTGGGCCAACTACCCCCGAGAGAATTGTCCAATATGTACGTGACCGCTTCGAGGTGCCGGAAAGCGTTAAGGTAACCGTCGAGCCCCTGGGTAACTCGCAGTTTCCCATTTTCTTCCAAACAATCGTTGCGACAGATGACGGCAAGGAGAAACGAGCCAGCAACGTCTTCATCACCAAGGACGGCCGTTGTTTCGTGATGGGTAATGTCTTTGCCTTACCCCACGGCTCGACTGCCGAGATCATGCGTTGCGTTCGCGAGGTTACGAAGCTTCCACCTCAAACGGAATTGAAGATCGGCACTTTCAATAAAACGTCGTACCCTCAGTTCCTCAAGACGGTCATTACGGCAAGCGATGGAAAAAACACACAGACAGCAGAGATCTTCATTACGAAAGACCGGCGAACCGGCATCCTGGGCATCGTCTTGCCCTTTCGAGAGGATTTTGTTCGGGGCCTGATCAAAACAAAGGATGTGCCGAGCCTGGGACCAAGCAACGCTCCGGTGACCGTCGTGGAGTACGCCGACCTCCAATGCCCGGCCTGTGCCCGCCTCCACGAGTTCTTGGAGAAGGAATTCCTGCCTAAGTACGGCGATAAGGTTCGGGTCATCTTCAAGGAGTTCCCTCTCCCCATGCATGACTGGTCCACTGCCGCCGCGGTGGCCAACGAATGCGCCTATCAGATTAACCCATCGGTGTTCCCCGGCTACCGAACCCTCATTTTTGCCAATCAGAATGCCATTAACGCATCGAACGCCCGCGAGCGCCTATTAGCTTTGGGGGACGAAGCGGGAGTTGAGCGTTCAAGACTCGCCGAATGTATCGACTCCAAGGCCTCCCTCTCGCAGGTCGAGGCAGCGCGTCAAGAAGGGGAAGACCTCGGCGTTAACAAAACTCCCACGACTTTCGTCAACGGCAGGATCATAGTTGGACTGGCGTCCCAAGCCACCTTCGATAAAATCGTCGATGCGGCCTTGCTGGCTAGGACAAAAACCGAAAAGGGTGCGAGCAGTCCCACACCGTAACCCGTTCTCAGTCGCCGCTTGCGACAAGAACTAACGGGTGGCTCGCTAGGCGGGGTGACGAGGGGGGGTGGAAGGGAGGGAACCCGGCAGCAACAATATGTGCGCACGTGTGCGCCCCCACAACGCCCATCGTTTCCAAACTGCACCTATCCAATTCCCCACCGCGATTTGTTCAATCACCAGGATCGGTCAGCTCTTCGTCTTGACGGCAATGCGCGTGAGCTTTTTCTTTCGACAATATAACTGACTAATCAATAACTCCATCGTGTAACCAAATAATTGCATCTATATTGACTTTTCGTTACCTACACCGTAAAATCATGCTTCCCTCGCCTTCCGTAGCTATGCGGCACGTTTGTGGCTGACGTCCTGAAAGTGCGCGATCAAATCATCACCGCGTGAAATACGTTACTTGTCATGTCCCTTGCAAGGTATTGACAGCCTTGTGAAGGGAACCCGTTTTGAAACCTAGTGAAGGCAGCGTCAGCAGGTTATGATGGTTTTGCCCGCTCCAAACCTCCCGCTCTTGACCAGCCTGGCAAGGGCCATTCTGGCCACGGTTACCGTGGGGACGCTTGCACTAGCCGTGGGGGCAATGGTCCGGCGCTGGCATCACGATCGGTTTGACCGCCGGGTTAAAAGCCTCTCCATCCATTATGCGCTCACTCCCGCGACGCTGTTGGAAGGTAAACATTCGGCGCAAAGTCTGGCAAGTCTGCGCACGCTGCCTTTATCCAGTCTCGAACTTCTCCTTGAACCACTACTTCTCAAATGCGTCTCCGCTCCCCCTCTCGCCACCGTCTTAGAAGGGCTGTGCCTGGAGTTTGGATTGATCGATGTTTGGCAGCGGCGGATTCTCGATCAATTCGGGCCCGTTTCGTTGCGCGAGGCACTCTCAAACCCCGACGGCCTTCTCCATATTTTTTCACGCCTGCATTTTTTGCTTCGTGCCCGAAGCGCAAGAAACCTGGGCCTGCTGCGCCACCAAGCGAGCTGGCCCATTCTTGTAAGGGCCCTGGACGACCCGCACCCCGACGTTCAGCAGGTCGCTCTACGGTCGCTGGCCGCCATTCGCGAACCTCAAAGTTTCCCGGCGCTCCTGGATCGAATGCACAAAGCGGTGACGGAAAACCGTTCGCGTTTCTCTCTTTATTCTCTGAAGGCGGCCATGGCCAAGTTTCCACTTTCCCAAGCCCCGCAACTCCTGCCTTCGCTGCGCCACCCGCATCCGCGAGTCCGCTCGGCGGCGGCGGAGATTCTGCGCGAAATGGCGAAGGGCGAGCTGGCTGGGGAACCAGCCCTTTTCCAATACAAGAGCGTGTTCGACCGCGACTTGGCCGCGCTCACTTCCGATGCTGATCCTGAGGTCCGCGCTCTGGCTGCCGAGGTCACTGCGCATCTCGATGCTGCGGTCTCCAGCTCTGTTTTGCGCCAGGTGCTTCAAGATCCTCAGTGGTCGATTCGGAGGGAGGCGTTGCAAACCTTGGCTCAGCGGCCAGGGCTTTTGCCGATGGCCGAAGTCCAGGGGTTCCTCACGGATCCCCATCGGATGGTCCGCCAAGCTGCGCTGCGGGCGCTTCTTGCTTACGGACGCGAGGGTGTTTCCAAGCTCTACGAGCATTTCCTGGAGACAGAGGATGAAACCCTGAGGGAACAGATCCTCGAGGAGCTGGAACACTCAGGTCTGGTTTTGAGCCTCCTGCAAAACTACGGCGAAAGCCCGGGCAATCTGGAGACTCGGGTGGTGGAGCGACTCGTGACCACGGGCGCCACTCGTTATCTTAATGCGGCACTCAGTAACAGCTCCGGCCGTCAGCTCCTCCAGATTCTGTTTGAGAAGCTTGGGGAACGCCGCGAGCCGAAGATTGAAGCATGGGGTAGACTCTGCGCCGCTCTTGATGCAGCCCGCGAGCCGGAGCAGCCCGCTTGCGGCCAATCGAAGCTGGCCACCTGAAAGGACTCCCTCATGGACATGTGGGGATCACTTTTCGGACATGCCCTGATTTTCTTCAACCTGCTGATTCTCTCCTACTTCGTAGTGGGGAACGGGGTCTATACGGCTCTGATGGTCATGTCTCTGAGGGCCATATGGTTTCATTCTCGACGAGTAGCCTACCAAGGATTGACCGAGTTGCGAGGCTCGTCCCTCACGCCTGCGGTCACCATCATCGTGCCCGCCTGGAACGAGGAACGCATCATCGTGGAAACGGTTCGCTCCGCCCTGGGGGTGGATTACCCGTGGGTCTCCGTAATCGTGGTCGATGACGGATCGACCGATTCAACTCTGAAGCGATTGGCGGCAGCCTTCAAGTTGGCCCCCATGGATCAGGTTTACCACCCCACCCTTCCCACTTTCGCCGTGCGCAGCTTATACTTTAATCCTTACATTCCCAACCTCCTGGTAGTTCACAAGCAAAGGGGTGGCAAGCCCGACGCGCTGAATACGGGAATCAACCTCTGCCGCACCCCTTATTTCTGCTGCCTGGACGCGGATTCCATCCTGGAGCGCGAGTCGCTTTTGCGACTGATGGATCCCATCCTCAGGTCGCCGAAGGAAACTATTGTCAGTGGAGGTATCGTCAGAATCATTAATGGATGTACGGGAAGAAATGGCCAGATAGTGAAACTGGGACTCCCGGCGACTTCCTTAGAGCGCTTTCAAGTTGTGGAATACCTGCGCAGCTTCCTTACGGGACGGAACGGCTGGTCGCTGCTGGGAGGGACCGTGATCGTCTCGGGAGCTCTCGCCCTATTCCAGCGTAAGGCTGTAATTGAGGTGGGCGGGTTCAGCGCCGATACCGTCACCGAGGACATGGATCTCATCATCACCTTGCGCCACTGGGCGGCCCAGAACAAACGTGACATTGAAATGTCATTCACTTCCGATCCTGTTTGCTGGACCGAGTGCCCGGCCTCTGTGAGCATGCTGAGCCGCCAAAGGCGTCGTTGGCAATTGGGGCTCTGCCAGACCCTCCGGAAACACCGCAGGATGCTCTTCCGTCGTCAGTATGGAATGGTCGGCTTATTCAGCTTGCCCTTCCATCTCTATGTGGAAGGACTGGGCGCCATCGTCGAATTCCTTGGATATCTTCTGGTGCCTCTATCCTTCTTTGGTGGGCTCATGTCCCCAGCCCTGCTGCTCTTATTCATTCTGCTGGGCCTGGCTTATGGTGGTTTCCTGTCGGTAGGGGCTGTGCTCCTCGAAGAGTTGACCTACCGACGCTACCCCAGGCCTCGAGACCTCTTGGTTTTGCTCGCTTACGGCATGCTCGAAAACATGGGTTACCGCCAACTCATTCTTTTCTTTCGCGTCCAAGGAACGATGAAATTCCTGTTTGGATCGCACCGGTGGGAGAAGGTAATGCACAAAGGACAATCACTCTCTTCGGATGCGACGGACCTGGCTCCTGCCTCCGCGAATGCGAGCGCGGGAAAGGCAGGTTAATCCCTCAATGGGCGCCTGTCTGAGGGGGAATGATGGCGCATCGTCACTCAAGATCGCGTTTATTTCGCCCTTTCCGGGAAGTGACGCCGGCTGTTCTTTTCTTAACGACGATCCTGCTTCAGCCTGCCTCTGTGGGTCTCCGTGGACAAACCCCTCTGCCGCCCAAGGAACCGGCCCCTGCCACGGGAGAGTCGCCAAGCCAAGCTGCCCATCCGACCATCGCCAAATCCGGGAGTCCACTCCCGGGGAATTCCCTTCCCCTTAAACAATCCGCTATCGCCTACCTGAGGCGCGGGGACTTCGCGGCCGCGATCCAAGCCTATAAGCACGCTTTGGAACTTGACCCCAGTGATCGTGACCTCAAGCTCGGTCTGGCACGGGCGCTGAGCCTGAGCGGCCACCAAGAAGAGTCGAAAAGCTTATACCAGGAGTTGTTGGCGAAAACCCCCCAAGACGCCGACGCGCTGGAGGGTCTGGGACATGCCTTTCTCCGCTCGGATCAACCCCTCGACGCGCGCTCTGTTTTCGTGCGTCTCGTGGCGATGCACCCTGCCAATCCTGAATTTAAGATCGACTTGGCTCGGGCCGAGACACGCTTGGGCAAATATAAGCAAGCCCGGCAGATCCTGTCCTCGGTTCTCACCGTCCAACCCCGAAACCGCGAGGCGCGCTTGCAGCTCGCCTATGCGAAACTATTCCAAGGCAGGTATGCAGAAGCGCTCGCCAATTTCAGCCAACTGCTGAAGGTTGATCCGACAGACTATGATGCCTTGCTCGGCAATGCGCGCGTCTTCTATTATCGCGGTAACATTGCCTATTCCTACGCGCTCGTCAGCAAGCTGGTAAAAGATCGCCCCAACGACTTCGACGCGCTCTTCTTGCTCGCCAACTTGGAGCGCGCCCGCCACCACCGGCGGCAGGCTCTTGAACTCCTTGCCCGATTAAACCAAATGAGCCCCGGTAACCCTGAATCAGGTCAGCTTGAGAGGAGTCTCCGCGAGGAGCAAGAGGTCACCTTTCACGCTTCCGCCTCCTACGCGCGTGAGACCAGCACCGGCAACGCTTCCCCGGATCTGATCGGGTTTTCCGGCCAGGACCTGCGGCTATTTGGATATGAGTCAAGCGTTGGCTTTTCTGCGTTGCCCCGAACGAGCTCGTCACTTTCCTTTGACGCGTTGCCTGCGACGAGCCCGGGAGCAATCGGTGGAGCGGTCGTCCCGTCAGAGTTCATGTACCGCCAAACCACGGCGATTCATCCACGCCTTATACTGCGCGGGGGCGTGGGCCTGGTACGATTCGGGCCAGGCGCGTTGCAGAGCATTCCAGGCCAGTCCCAACTTGTCTCCACAGCAACCTTCCGCCCTCTGGGATTCCTGGGCGCGAGCTATAGCTTGAAGAAAAACCTCACCCTTGATTTGTCCCTGGCTCGCGCCGCCGTTCCCTATACTCCCCTTTCTGTGCGCATGGGTGTCATGGAAAGCCTCTTGGACGGAGGGTTGAGATTCTCCTTCACTCCGCGCACGGAGCTGCGGGTTGATTACTTCCTCGCCCATTACTCATCCATCCGATTCCAGCAGCTTGACGTCGTAAATGGAACCCCGAGCCTGGTGGAAGGCACGGCGGTCCACGACCAGGCACATGGAGGTTCCGTGACTCTTGTGCGGAACATCCTTCGGTTGGAGCATTCGTCGATAGACATGGGATACGAAGGTCGGGTGTACGGTTTTACCCGGTCTCAGCCCAGTGTTTACATGGGGTTCTTTAACCCCTCGTTTTATCAAGTGCACCAACTCACAGCACGGCTTTTTGGCATTCTCCGGGGCCCGCTCGGCTACGATTTTTCCGGCGCGTTGGGTGTACAACAAGTGGAGAAGCACCAACCTCTGACCCAGGCCTTGAATTTGAATCCCGGCCTTTCTCTTAGGATCAACAAGCGCCTTTCCTTCAAGCTGGGATACACGCATTACAACTACGCGCAAAGCCTGGGTGTGATTCGGGGTAACGCGGTCACTTTATCGACAGATTCCAGATTCTGACTGATGGCTAACGATACAGATCAGAGACCTCGCGAGAAACTCTTCTCCCGCTACTCTCGCCAGCATTAGCCACGAGCGGTGGGCCCGACTTGGCGCCCCGCTGTGAGGAAAAGCATCGCCTCACCCCACAGCAGGCGTCCCTGCCAAAATCCCCGGTAGAACAGGAGGGAATCAGTGAGACATAAACTTCTTAACATACGGAGAGTTTCTTTCCGAGCCTGTGCCCGAGCGCCGGAAGCGGCCGGAGGGACCTTCGCCAAGGAACTCTGAGAACCAAGCTTCGTGCTCGATCTCCTCGTGCAGGATAGCGAGTGCCAGGTCATAAGTGCGGTGGTCTTTGCCGGCGGCCAGGTTGCAAATCGCGTTATAACCCCCGATTGCGCAGCGCTCCGCCTTTACCAGGACCTCCAGCATCGCCTTGACATTGGTCGGATCTTGGGGGAGATAAGCCGGCGGACAAGCAGACAGATCGTGAAAATCGTTCATATTCCTCGGGAGTGCGCCGCCCAGCTCGTAAATCCGTGGAACGAGCACCTCGAAGTGGTTGCGGTTTTCGATCCGAGCGTCCTCGGTGATCTCCTTCAGACCCTCCCCTTCGAGCCCGATGAGGTTGACGCGAAGAATGGTGTAGTAATAGAAGGTGGTCAATTCTGCGGAGGCATTCCGGACCAGCATTTCCAACAGCTTATCGACATCGACCCCCGCCTTTTGAACTACTTCTCGAGCCCCACGAGCCATAGCTTTCCTCCTTTTGCCCTCGAGGCTTCCGGGACTTTCCCAAGGTGCGGTCCCGTTCGCTAACTCCGCGCTTCAAGAGCGTCTCTGTTATGTCGCTCCCGTAAGGGACTTATTGTTTGCTATCGTCTGAATTGGGACCTAGTGAAACCCGTTGGTCAAGGATATATTTCCTCTCCGTTTGGTTAGCCTTCATTTCCACGAAAGTGCTCGACGCGATGGCCATCCTGATCGACAATAAGGGGGGCCGCTCGAGCGCGAAAAGTGAGGCGCGAATTGCTGGCGCAAATTGAAAGTCTTATCGCGGCGAACGTTACAAACCTGATGGGAGGTCATACTTGAATGGACTCATCCGAATTGACCCGCCTTTATGATTTCACCGGGCAGACAGTTGTGATCACGGGCGGGACTGGAACCCTGGGTGGCGAAATTGCCTGCGCGCTGGTGGGATGCGGAGCCAATGTTGCGATCTTGGACCGCAATCTGGACCCGGCCCAGCACATTCTCGAGCTCATGGAGCCGCGCGCAAACCACGCGGTGGCGGTCCGCGCCGACGTCCTGGACCCGGAGAGCCTGCGCCAAGCCGCCAAGATCATCCTGGAGAAGTTCGGCACTATTCACAGCCTGGTGAACGCGGCGGGAGGCAACACACCTCAGGCTACTACCACGCCCAACCTCTCGTTTTTCGATCTGCCGCCGGATGCTTTGCGCTGGGTGTTTGATTTAAACATCCTGGGGACGATGCTTCCCTGCCAGGTCTTCGGCAAAATTATGGCGGAAAAAGGCGAGGGAGTCATTCTCAATATTTCCTCGATGAGCGCATTCCGCCCTCTGACCCGAGTACTGGCCTACTCGGCCGCGAAGGCTGGAGTCAGCAACTTTACACAGTGGCTCGCCGTACACATGGCTCAGGTTTACTCGCCGCGCATTCGCGTGAACGCCATTGCGCCGGGTTTCTTCCTGACCCAACAAAACAAGTTTCTATTGCTCGATGAGAAGAGTGGCGAACTGACCGCGCGAGGCAAGTCGATCGTCGAACACACTCCCATGGCGCGTTTTGGCCATGCCGAGGACTTGTTTGGAGTGGTCTTGTGGCTTCTTTCGCCGGCTTCGGCTTTTGTCACGGGAATCATCGTGCCCATTGATGGCGGATTCTCAGCGTATAGCGGGGTGTAGGGCCGGGGTTTGCGAAGTCGGAAATACAGCCCTCTCTCCAAGAGAGAAGCTTGCCCTCTCCCTTGGGGAGAGGGTGGCCCGCGTTCCCGATGCACTTCATCGGGACG
>DLMI01000042.1:0-15597 GCA_002478145.1 Acidobacteria bacterium UBA7540 | reverse complement strand
TCCCGATGCACTTCATCGGGACGCGGGACGGGTGAGGGGTTGCTTCCGTCTCCACGCAAAGTTGTTGTGGCCTGCGAAGCTCCAGAGGCCGCCCCAAGCGGCGACCCTACATGCGCGAGAGAAAGGAAACCAATGGTCGTTGGAGAAGGATTCGCAGACCGATACTTGATCCACGAGGAAGTCAGTCAAATCACGCAGCAGGGTCTGAGCTCGCTGGCGGTGGATGGCAAACGTGTTCTCATCATCATCCCTGACGGCACACGCACCATGCCCATGCCGCGCATGTTCGAGCTCTTCGAAACGCAACTTGCTCCGCGCGTGGCAGCCTTGGATTATCTGGTGGCGCTCGGCACTCATCCCATAATGAACGACGAGCAATTGAGCGAGCTGGTGGGGCGTCCGGTGAGGAACGAGCTAGCCGGCAAGAGCCACATCTTCAATCACCACTGGGAAAACCCCGCGAACTTCGTGACGCTTGGTGTCATCCCCGCCTCTGAGATCGGTGAGATAACCGGCGGGCTGCTGGCCCAGGAGGTGCCCGTCCGGCTCAACAAGCTGATTTTGGATTACGACCAACTCATTATCTGTGGGCCGGTCTTTCCCCATGAAGTTGTCGGCTTCTCCGGGGGGACCAAGTATTTTTTTCCAGGAATCGGCGGTCCGGAAATCATCAACCTCACTCACTGGCTGGGTGCGTTGATGACCAACTACAAGATTATCGGCGCCGGTTATACGCCCGTCCGTGCCATCATCGATCGAGCCGCCAGTCTCATCGACCGGCCCACCGCCTGCTTCGCCTTAGTAGTTACCCACGCAGGTCTGGCAGGCCTTTTTTTCGGCTCACCGCAAGAGGCTTGGAAGGCAGCCTCGGCCCTCTCTGCCGAAAAGCACGTAATTTGCGTAGCAAAACCCTTCCGGCGCGTGCTCTCCGTCATGCCCAAACTCTACGACGATCTCTGGACCGGGGCCAAAGGGATGTACAAGGTGGAACCGGCGGTCGCCGAGGGCGGCGAGGTGGTGATTTTTGCGCCCCACATCCGCGAAGTCAGCTACACGCACGGCAAGCTGATAGATGAAATTGGTTATCACTGCCGCGATTATTTTCTGGCGCACTGGGACAAGTTCAAAAACTATCCGGGTGGTGTGCTGGCGCACTCCACGCACGTCAAAGGGCTGGGCCAGTACGACAAGTGCAGCGGCAAGGAGAGTGCGCGCATTCAAGTGACGCTGGCTACGGGCATCCCAGAAGAACGGTGCCGACGTATCAACCTGGGTTACCTCGATCCGGCGACCATCCATCCCCAAGAATGGGAGAGCCGTGAGAAAGAGGGAATCCTCATCGTGCCCCGGGCTGGGGAAATGCTGTATCGCGTCCGGATTCCCTGTCATGCTGAGCGGAGCGAAGCATCTCTGTAGTTCCTCCCCCCAACTAAGCGCTCAGTCTCGCATGCGAACTGCCGACCCGCCGCGGCGGGTTCGTCGCCCCGATCAGATCGGGACTCCTCAGGATGACAGGCGCAGGTTACGTGCACTGTTCCCACGACACACTCGACCTCGAACTTGCGATTTCAGGTTTGTATTAGGGAATCCTAGGCAGGAAACGGAACAGTCACTAAATCCATTTCAACGCTCCGCGATTCCAGAGCCAGATATAACCCACGATCAAGATCCCCAGGAACACGAGCATCTCCACCAGGCCCAACAGTCCCAGAACTTGAAATTGCACTGCCCAGGGGTAGAGGAAGACCGTCTCAACCTCAAAGACCACGAACAGGATGGCGACCACATAAAAGCGCACGGTATAGCGCCCGCGCGCGTCGGATTCCGGCGTGATGCCGCACTCGTAAGGCAGAACTTTCTCCGGGGTTGGTTTGAAGGAAGGTCGGAAGAACTTGGCGATCCAGAGCAACGCGGGGAAGATGATGGCCGCGATAGCAATGAAAATCAGAATGGGCCCGTATTGGTCGACCATGATCGTTGCACCTCTTTCCGGTGTCCCCCATGATAGCACATGAATCGGGCCGGAGGTCCAGGAGGATGCTGAAAAAAACCTCTTGGGGCTTCACTTTGAGCGTAGTTGTCAATAGTCCGAGCACATCCCCATCCCGGATTTGGTGATATACTTACAGGCGTAGCTGGAGACGCTGAAGAAGTGGTGCATGCGTACGAGCACTTCTTCTTTCGTTGCAAGTCCAGTGACCTGCTGGTGATTGATACCTCCGAGATCGACTTTGTCGACCGGAGCGAGCATTTGCAGGAACTCCTGCAGCGGCTGAACCAGCCGGTCAAGGGCACGCAGTATTTTCTGCCGCTTGGATCCGCGCCCGCGGACTGAGACGGTCATGAGTGGCCGGTGGCGAGAAATCCCGGTGTGAGGAGAGCCGCAGGGTTTCGCGCCGAAATCGCTTACTCGAGCGGGTTTGACCCTCTCTGTCCAGGCAAGTGGAGGCCCTCCCGGGTCCCCGGACGCTCTGTAACGAGCGCCAGAACTCCCGTCCTGCGACAGAGAGGGTCTTATTTTTGTTGCTCAAGACGTCTGGCAGTCGGCCGGAGATTTTCGATTTTGGATTTTAGATTCTGGATTCTCGATTTGGATCTTGAATTTGGAATCTGAGATTTGGGATTGATCGTTTGAACTTTCGACTTTCGACTTTTTAACTAGGGAGCAACGCCATGGACCACAACACTGAGGCCGTGAGCAAAGTCACTGTGCCCTGGATCCTCGAACGAAAACTGCGTGGTGAGAAGATCGCCTGCTTAACGGCCTACGACTATCCCACGGCGCGTTTGGTGGATGAAGCAGGGATTGACTTGATTCTGGTGGGCGATTCCCTGGCCCAGGTTGTTCTGGGCTACGACTCCACCATGCCCATTACCGTTGATGAGATTCTCCACCACCTGCGAGCGGTTCGCCGCGCCACACGCCGCGCCCTGCTGGTTGCTGACTTGCCTTATGGCGCTTATCACGTGAGCGATGAGAAGGCCCTGGAAGTTGCGATTCGGTACGTGAAAGAGGGGGGCGCCGAGGCGGTCAAATTAGAAGGCGGACGTAAGCGCGCGGCCCTCATCCGGCGCATGGTGGACGCGGAAGTCCCCGTCATGGCTCATATCGGATTGACGCCCCAGTCCGTCCATGCCATGGGAGGGTACAAGGTGCAGGGCAAGACATTGGAGTCAGCCACCGAACTCCTGGAGGACGCCGAGGCCCTCGAAGATGCAGGGTCATTTGCCATAGTTCTCGAAGGCATGCCCCGAGAATTGGCGGCCATCGTTACCCAACGATTGCGGATTCCCACCATCGGCATCGGCGCCGGCCCCGACTGCGACGGACAAATCCTGGTCTTTCATGATTTGGTCGGGTTAGGCTTCCTTCCGCATGCGAAGTTTGTCCGCCCCTACGCCGATACTGCTTCCAATTTGCGTCAGGCCCTCGCCCACTTCCGGGAAGATATCGTTGGCGGCCGCTTCCCTGACGATAGTGAGTCGTATCACTGGCCCGCCAGCCTGCGCGATCAGTTTGAACGAGAGGTCACACGCGGCACTTGATGACCTTCGAGCCGTTATGCGTCCGCCGAAACCGCGCCCTGACCTGACACGAATAAATCACGCCGACTCGCATTCTGCGTTAGCATCAGGTATCCATGAAAACGCGATGGATTACCACTGTCTCTGAGATGAAGGCGTTTAGGGCCGAGACAGCAAAGTCCTTGGCGCTTGTCCCCACCATGGGAGCCCTCCATGAAGGACACCTCAGCCTCGTCCGTCAAGCCAAAATGCAATGCGACGTGACCGTTGTTTCCATTTTTGTGAACCCCACCCAATTCGGCCCCGCGGAAGATCTCGCGCGCTATCCTCGCAGCCCGGAAAAAGACCTCGAGCTCCTCAGTTCCTTAGAGGTGGATGTGGTGTTTGCGCCGAGTAGTACGGAGATTTATCCGGCAGGTTTCGCTACCTTTCTCGACCCCGGCCACATCGCCACTGTTTTCGAGGGCGCCATTCGGCCGGGGCATTTTCGTGGCGTGGCCACGGTGGTTTTGAAGCTCTTCAATATGGTGAGGCCCGATATAGCCTTGTTCGGCCAGAAAGACTTTCAGCAGGTGGTTGTCATACGTCGCCTCGTCGACGACCTGAACTTGCCGGTACAGATCGTTGTGTGTCCGATTGTCCGGGAGGCGGACGGCCTGGCCACGAGTTCACGAAATGTTTACCTGAATGCGGAGGATCGTAAGGCGGCGCTGCTCCTCTCCCGCAGCCTTCAACGGGCTGAGGAAATGGTTCAGGCAGGCGAAAGCGATGCGCAAAAGCTTCTGGAGGAAATGCGTAAGACGTTCGGTGCGGAGCCACGCGTCCAGCTCGACTACGCCGCCATCGTTGACCCGGCCACTCTTGAACCTGTCGCACAGGTAATTCCAGGTTCGGTGGCGCTGCTGGCAGCAACGCTCGGTACCGTCCGCCTCATCGACAACCTGATCTTCGGCCCCCCTGGCTCACCTCCGCAACTGAGGCCACAGCTTCCCTTGGCGACCCAACCGGCGCATAAGGAGAGCAGCGCAACTCCCACACCTGAAATCGAGAGCTTGCGTCTAAGCATAGAGAATTGCCGGGACTGCGCGGCCGTTTTTTCCATCTTACTGCCGCCCCGAGAGTTCCTTGCCAAGTACCTCAAACGCGACTACCCGGACCTGCATTCCACGCGCGTGCTCGTGATCGGGCGATGCGCTCCCATCAACCCGGCCGGGTTGCCCTATTGCCGCCCGGAAGCGCTAAATCGCTTCGCCACCGGGTTCTATGATTTGCTTGGCGTGAGAAACTTTGGGGAGTTCAAGGCGCGCTTCGCGCTGACCGACGCCGCCCGCTGCCATGCAACAGTGAGCCGTGTGGATGAAAGAACTCTTGAATATTGCGCCAAGCATCTTCGCCAGGAATTAAAGCTCTTCCCAAACCTGCAATCAATCGTCATCCTCGGGGAAGATGCATACCTGCAATTCCAGAAGCATATTCTCAGCCGCGAACCAGCGAACATCAGACCTTTCAAGGAACTCATGAAATCGGAGGGCTGGGCGCAGGAAACCATCCGGCTGCCTTGGCACGGTCAGCGAGACGTACGGGTCTTCTATTGCTACCACCCAACTTTTGAAAGTATTAAAAGCCCTTCTCTTGCACCATACCTCGGATAGCCTGATTCGTCAGCAGTGGTGTGGCGGCACAAAGGTCGGTTAGACTGCGCTGTTAGCCCAAGTTCGTCACGGGAAGGGCGAAGAGAGGGCTAATTGCTTTGGAATCAGTTCAGCCTATCTTCGAGTCTGCACTACATTCTTGATCAAAACTGAGGCGGTCGGGGATGGTGATGCCGAGCTGACTCAGCAATTGTTTCTGTTCGGCACTCGCGGTAGTGACGCGTCGCAAGCGGATTTCACGGCCGTCGGTGGTGGGTAGGACGATATCCGCGCTGACCAGCGTGCCGAGCACGGCCAGCGCGCCACCCTTTTCGGTCACACCGACTTGGTAGAGGTCGGCGACCCGAGGATGACGAGTCTGCAGGCTCCCTACTTTCCGCTCGATTTTGGAGGGGTCTTTCAGCTTGCCTCCGGCCACGCGCTTCTTGAGGGCCTGGAGCGCCTTTTCCATGCGCGTGGAAAAACGGCTGTGGGTGGCCTGTTCTTTCGCCCGCCGCGCCGTGGAGCGGCACAAAAGGCAACTCACAATCCATAATTCAGCATTGGCCCCTTCCCCTTTCCTCAGCGACCTGCCCCTGGCTCTTCTGCATCCTGAATCCTGACTCCTGAATCCTGCTCTTCCCCACCTAAGACCTGCCACCTAATAACTACCTGTCTTTTCAACAACATTCCCGCTTTTAACGCGTAACTACCTTTGTTTCCTATAGCATTCCCGCTTGGTCGCGGGCTGCTGAAAGCCGACCCTTTGTTTTCATAGACATTCCCGCGTCGCTCGTTCACTTTTTAAAGTCACTAGTTCTTTCTTCCCCAGTCGGCGGTGACATCTTGTCCAGAGCTGCCCCGCCTGCCAAGAGCCCTCTCCACCACGCCTCCCTCAAATTCCGTAGGCAGTCGGCAGTAAGCAGAAGGCGGTCGGCGGTAGCGAGAAGCAAGAAGGCAACTCACAATCCAATTCACAATTCAGAATTCAGCATTGCCGAGCCCGAGCGCTTGTCGCCTGAATCCCGAATCCTGAATCCTGTCTTTTCTACAACCCCACTTACAATCCTAGCCTATCTGCTCCCGCCTGTCAAGAGACACAGAGTCCGTGTCGGCCCTGCAAGGGAGGCACGCGCCCCTACCCCAGGGGTCATTCGCGCCGAGGAGTGGCAGTGGTCGAGGGTACGATTACACGGGAGGCCTGAGGAGGAAAAGCCGCAGAGTCTCTGGCAAGCGAGACTCTGCGCTACCCTGCTCGCTTGTTAGGGTGGGTAACCGGGTGTAGAATCTCGACAATAGCCGGGACCTTGCTTGTCGCGCCCGCTGACTGGAAGGAGGTCTTATGATCACGCCGCAAGTTCATCGCTCCTCTGGAATCAAACGACGGTATGCCGCCATCCTGGTTCTGTGCTTCTGCGCAGTGTGGCTTGTGCCGGTCGGGTATGGCCAGGCTGATGAGGTGAGCCGACTGATCGCCGCCCTCAAGGATGCAGACGTGTTCGTCCGACAGAGTGCGGCCCGGGCGTTGGGAGTGATCAAGGACCCCCGCGCCGACGAGGCCCTGTTGGCCGTTTTGAGGGAGCCTGACCTTGCTCTGATCGCCGGAGATTATTGGTTCTTCATTCAAAGGGGTGAACCCCGCTCAGAGGATGCTTTGATCCAGGCCCTGAACGCTCACGGCAGCGTGGAGATGGCCCAGGCCTTCCTAAACTGCGGGAATTCGACGTTGGAAGCAGCAGTACGTGGATGGGCAGGGAGGCACGGTTACCAAGTAATGCCCATGCGTGGAGGGGCACCTGTCCACTGGGGCAGTCGGCAGTGAACGGTGTAGCATCTTGGCAAAGACGAGAGGTGCCACGGAGGTGGGGCAGATTCGCTCGCTTTTCAACCGAGGCTGCGAGCGCGTAGGTCGAAGCTTCGTAGCGCAGGTCCCGTTCTTCGGACCCTTCGCTGTGCTCAGGGCAGGCTTTGCGGCTCTTCAAGGTCTCTTCACGGCCCCTGCGGACGGCCACGACGCCGCCAGCACAAACCTGGAAAAGCCGCAACTCCCCGCCACGGCGGGCGGGAGCAGGTAGGGAAAGAGCAGGAGTCCGGAGTCAGAAGTCGAGAGCGAGAATGAAGAGGATGTGCGTTCGGGTGCTTCGATTAGAAAACCGGGCAGTGTTTGCGGACTCAGGGGGTGGGCTGGAAACATCTGGGGCGATTCTCTTGTGACCACCCCCTAACCCCCTCCTGAACCAGGACGGGAGCAGGCAGATTCCGGTCTTCAACTGCCCCTCTCGGCCTTCTTCAAGCCGCTCAGCTTGAACCCATGCCCGCCCATCGGAGCCTTCGATGTCGCCTCAGGGCAAGTGGTGGAGCACAGTGCATGAGTCTTCCGATCCCACTTCGAGAACGCGGTTCCAATCGATGAATCGCTGGTCACGGTTCGAATAAGGTTTCACCCGGATGCATCTGCACCCCGCGTCGGCGAGCGTGACGTTCATCACCAAATACTCGGGAACCACGGACTGCGCCAGAGCTTGGGCCGATGTCAAAGACACGTTATGGCCGGAAAGATAGCTGTTCTTGACCGAAAACCCCAGTCCCGAGAATCCGTAGCCAATCCCGTAAAGGTCGTAGAGGACGTTCGCCCCGGTCGTACTTCCGGTCGGTTGGAATGCACCGCCCGTGAGCTGCCAGAGGGCTACGGCAGCATTCACCGTTGCCGCCAGTGTCAAGGGCACCTGCGTGTCGGACTGATCGGAAAAGCTCGCCGCGGCGCAGTACACCTTCTTGTCCACCGTGTCGCCCGCCGCGGCCGGGCAGGCCGTGGACGTATACTCTAAGTCGTCAACGAGGGCCTTGAACACGTTCGGCCAAGTGGCGAGTCTGGCCTGAGTTTTCGTGGGGTCGCGCGGCCGGCAGCGCATGGCCACCAAATCGTATGCTGAATTGGTATCGCTGCCCACATAGCGAACGACGTCTTGGACCGGCATGGCCGGCTCGTAATAGATCGTTGCGCTCATGAAGGCCCGCTTCTGAACGTTGTTATTTCGGCCGATGCTCGTCACGCTTTGCGTCGGGCTGACGTAGATGATCCGCTCGAAATCGTTGATGCTCGCGAACCCTGTGGCCGCATCGCTGGTGCGAGTCCGATCGGCCACTGTTGCCGGCGAATTCTCCGCAGCCGCCACAGTCGTCACAGGGGGCATGCTGGGGTTCACGGCAGACCCCCAGGCCACAAGAAGCAGGGCCCCGATTACCAGGGCCAAGATTGGCAGGGCTTTCTCATTGGCAGGCCGAAAAAGAAGCGTTCTTTTGGCATTTCCCATGGAGATCTTTTCCTCCGACGTTTACCATCGGCTCCCCCTGGAGCGGCAAACAGATCCAGGGGAAGTCAGTGGATCTGACGCATTTCACTGAGAACTGCGAAATCACTTGGCCTGGGACAACCCGCATCGAAATAAAGTTCCGCCTCGCCCATTTGCCACAAAGGGGAAACCCTCTCCCGCCGCTGGGGCGAGGGGAGTTGCTTGAGGGAACCAGCAACCCCATGGAGCTTGTTGGAGGTGGACCCCGAAGTCAAGAGTACTTTTGGCCGGCAATAAGTTAATGTCGGCAAAGCCTGCTTTTGCCTGGTCCTCACCTCCCTTCAGGGGGATGGGGGCTGAGGCAATTGTGAATTCTGAATTGCTCTCTTTTTCTTTTCCCCTAACTTCTGACACCCCTGATATCAAGGGCGGTACCCTGGCTAGTAAGGGCGTCAATATACTTCACTGACCGGATATGGTATCATACCCGCGCAATGGGATTCCAGCTTCCACTCCCTCCGCATAAGAACACCTTGCCACCGGTTCCCCCAACACGAATCAAAAATCTTTTCCATCGTTTGGCAAAGTGGATGGCTTGGCTTTCTGGTCTTCGGAATCGTTTACGAACTGTTATCGATTCCCGGTCCCGATTCACGCAATGGTTTTCAAAGCATGCAGGTTGGGTTGTCCCTACTGGATTCGGAATCGGTATGTTGCAATTAGAAGAATTCGCACTGGCTCTCGGTTCATTTATCTTAGCGGCTATTGCCCTATTTATTAAGTCTATTCACTGGGATGGTATACGCCTATGGCCCAGGACTACATCTATCCTGCGGGTCATGTTTATGTTAGGGTCGTGTGGATTCTTAGCGTTGACATATCAATTGGTTATCATTAGGAAGGGGAACAAGCCTTGGTCGAACCTTCATATTCATACTCCTGTGCAAGTTAAAGGTGGTAAGCCACCTGCTCAGCAGCCTCCGGTAAATAAGGAGCTACCAATAGCCCCACCTGTTCCTACACCTAAACAATCCAAACCCAAGGCTACAAAACCTCCACACAAAGCGCTCGGCACTCAACCGCAAGAGCCCACCGCGCCGAAGGTAACGCCGAATCCAATAAGTCCACGCTTGGGAACAGGACCAGACGCCTATAAGGATATATCAGACGAGCAAGTCGGTCAGTGGGCAATAGAAGGGGCAGATAAAATTGAGCAAATGGCCAAGCAACACATTAATGCATTCTTGAGCGGCCCTCAGAAAGCAATATTCTTTAAAGCACAAGTGGGGTTTTTCTCAAATGACTTTAAGGCTTGCTGCGCTCAGGATGTCAAAGACCTGAGAGGAGAAATTCTCCGAAGACTAGGACCGCCTGCCAAAGACGTTAAGGAGG
This sequence comes from Acidobacteria bacterium UBA7540, assembly GCA_002478145.1. Next base: position 5,756 of record DLMI01000042.1, on the reverse strand, counting down.
AGCAGGCTTTGAAAAGAGTGTTTCGCGAAATGGATCTGCCTCCAGGTGTGCCAATTCCTCCGCAGTTTTCCGACGTTGATCCTTTTGGCGTGAAGGAGTATGCGCCTTACCTCAGGCGGCTAGGAACGAAATTGAAGCAACGAAATGTGCCGAAGCTCGGCCCCTTGGAACTTCATTTTTCGGAGGCCCGAAGGGACCCCGAGATACCAGAATTTCCTTATGAGATCGTGGCAACGATAGAAACGACAAGGGAATTAGCAAGTGGGTACATATTGGTTAAATTCAATGGCTTCCACAATAGAGCGCTATGCGATTTGGAGGGCAGCAGGTTCATATCTGAAAGTGATGAGATAAATGAGATAGGGAACGACGAACTTTCGACACTGTTAGCGAAAGAGAATCAGGTGCTGCTTCGCATCCTGAAAATTGGCAAGATTCCTTTTTTGCCCAGTAAACCAATGCATGTCACTGCGTATGCCAAGCAGACATTCCATGTCTCTAGCGTTACGTTCTTTGATGAGTGAATGTTTTGTTATTCGCAAGTGATTGAAAATTAGGGAAATAAAGTACTTGACGGACCAAGAGTTTTAAGGTACTATGCTGACCATGACGAACACTAATGATACTCCCAAAACGCTGCTGGAAGCGGTTAAGTTTTTCAGCGATTTCGAGCACTGCCGCAAGTTCATGGTCGAGGCCCGTTGGCCGGATGGAATCGTGCGATGCCCGACGTGTAACTCTGACCATGTTACATATCTTGCGAATGCACGAGTCTGGAAATGCTACGGGAAGCATGGGCGCCCGAAGTTCTCGCTCAAGGTTGGAACGATTTTTGAGGATTCTGCCATCCCGCTTGAAAAGTGGCTGCCGACCGTGTGGCTACTCGCAAATTGCAAGAATGGTATTAGCTCTTATGAGGTCGCGCGCGCTTTGGGAGTGACGCAGAAAACCGCATGGTTCATGCTCCATCGCATTCGCAAGGCCATGCAGTCAGAGACATTCACCAAGCTTGACGGCGAGGTCGAGGTTGACGAAACGTTCATCGGCGGGAAAGCACGCAACATGCACAAGTCCAAGCGTGAAGAAAAGATCAGCGGCACTGGCGGGAAGGATAAAACGGCGGTCATGGGATTCCTAGAACGTGGCGGCGTAGTCCAGGCTACAGTCATAGCCGACCGTAGAAAGAAAACTCTTCAAGGTTTGGTTAAGAGCCAGGTTCGGGCTGGAACGGCGATCTACACAGATGCGTTGGCTTCTTACGATGGACTCGACGGGAAGTTCTTTCATCAAGTCGTAGATCACGCTGTCGAGTATGCGCGTGGGCGAGTCCACACCAATGGCCTCGAAAACTTTTGGAGTCTCTTGAAGCGCGGAATCAAGGGAACCTACGTTTCAGTGCAACCTTATCACTTGTTCCGCTATCTGGACGAACAGGCGTTCCGCTACAATGAACGTAAGGTTGATGACCTTTGTCGGTTCGTTGCGGTGTTGGCGTGCATAGTTCATCGGAGGTTAACTTACAAGCAATTGATCGGAGCGACCGTGTGAGAGTTAAAGCGGACACGTTTAAGGTAGAGAAGCCCGATAAGGCGATGGGGCGGTTTGAGTCGTTGTTGGGGAAGCTGGTTAAGGTGCCCAAGGGCGAGATCAAAGCCAAGCACAAGCACGTAAAGCCAGCCCCAAAGCGAACGCGGAAAGGATAGCCCAAGACGGATCACGAAGGTAATGGAAACCCTTTTTATCGGTTTTGGTCAGTCAAATATGTTAACGCCCTAGTAAGCGGAAGGAGAGTGTGGGTTGTGGTGTTTTGCGGAGGCACGGTGCCGTTCTACCCCGGCAAATCGTGGCCAGCAGATGGAATGTCGTAGGTGGTATGTGGGGAAGGATGTTCTTCCCCACCTAGTATCTACCACCTACCACATACGTTCTGACTTCCGGCTCGTGTCGCGACGCCTCACTGCACATTCACTGTGACATTCGCACCGTGTGAGAGACTGCCGCTAGTGCCCGTCACCGTAACTGTGTAGTTGCCCGGGGGCGTGCCGCCGCTGGGGGGGGGAGGGGAACTAGAGCTACTTCCGCCGCAGGCGACCAAGGCTGCGGCCAGCAGAACAAGGAACAGCGACCCGAAGGCCAGCTTCAATCGGCGTCTCTTTGTCGGGACGATCAGCAGGAAGAAAGCAGCAAAAATAGCTCCCCCGAGGGGCACCAACCAACGCGGACTGTTAAATAGACCGATCACCGTCGATGGAGCGGTTGTGTTCACCGTGAGCGTGGTGGTATTGCCCGGGATTAATGAGGTAGAAGCCAGCAGGCAACTGCCTCCGGTCATCGCTGATGGGACCGAGCAACTTAAGCTGACTGTGCCGGTGAAGCCGTTGATGGCAGTTGGCTCGATCGTGGTACTCCCGGATGCGCCCGGGGCCGAGATGGCGAATGAGGCTGGGTTTGCTACTAAGCTGAAGTCGGGTGTGCCGCCCGAGATGGTGATTGTGGTGGCCGAAGAGGTCGTTGAAGCCGAATAGTTTAAATCGGCGACGTAATTGGCCGTGATACTCGCATTGGCGGTAAAAGATGTGGTGAGGGTTGCCGTCAACGAGGCGTACCCACTGGCCGAAGCGTTGACCGGCGTGTACGTCAAGGTGCACGGCGAGCCGCATGAAGAACCAGTCATCGGAGCGCCTGAGTTCAGGAACTGCACAGCCCCGCTCGGCGCGATGCCATAGCTCGTGGTGGTCACGGTCACGAGCGCCGTCAGGGTTACGGATTGGCCGGATGTGGGGCCCGTCGTGCTCGCTGTGACGCTGATGGCGGTGGGGGCTTGAGTGACGGTAATCGTTGCCGTGCCTTGGCTCGAGCTGTAGCTATTGTTGGGAGGAGCGGGGGAGGGGGTGTAGCTGGCGAGCAGGGCGTTTGTTCCACCAGAAAGCACGATGAATTGATCCTCAGCATGACCTTGGCTGTTCAAGGTGTAGGTGCCAGGGGTGGCGTCAGAGGGTGCCCCCAAGTCAATAGGCGGTTTCCCGTTTTCGGCCACCGTCACCTGTCCGGTAGGACATTGATAGGTGGGAAGACCGGTGGGATTGGAAGCGGAAGTGTTATAGCAAACATTACCCGAGCTATTCATCACATCCACGCGCAACCAGTCTGCAAGATAGAGAACACCGGAACAATTGAGGATGTATCCGTATGGGATCGTTGTTACGCCGTACGTGATATTCCCATTGCAATCCTCGGTAACCAACTGGACACGAGTCTGGCTGGTTTCCGGGTTCACCGTAACCGTGACCGGGGCCGAGGTGCTCGACCCATAGGTCCCGTTACCCGCATAATGCGCCGTCACGCCATACGTCCCGCCGGGGAGCAGGATGGTCGAGCCGGAAAAGGTGCCGCTGCTCAATGTAAAGGGGCCAATGGCGGTGCTGTTGGTCGGACTGCTGCCCGCTTGCGCAACCAGTGAGACATCGCCCGTGGCAGCAGGAGTGACGTTGACGGTGAAGGGCACCGACTGGCCATGCGTGATTGGGGTCGTGGGTAAGCCGCTGAGTGTAGTCGTCGTCCCCTGGAAGCTCGATTTCCAGCCCTGCACCAAGTTATAGGCGTTGACCGTGCCGATGCCGGTGGCAAGGTCATACCCGCCGCCAGCGAGCCACGCTGGTATTGTGGTGGTGCCGCTGGTATAAACCAGGATGCCGTAGCCGCTAGCCGTTTGATTGCCACAGTTCAGCGAGCTGGCGTCGCACGCCACCGAGTTATTACCCACTTGCACATCATAGAAGATGCACGAAGAAGCGCTGGCAGTGGGAGCCATAAGCGAGGTCGACGCGCAGCTCGCGCCAGTCGCCGCCGCCATCGGGTACAGGACGTAATTCGCATTGCCCTGGCGGCCGTACTTCTGGTTCACCAGTGCCATGATCCCACCGAAGGCTTGCGCTGCCGCGGACGTTCCCCCCGCGCCCAAGAAATACGTAGTGGCAGCGGTCACATCGCAGGAGGATTCGCCAGCCGAGAGTGCGTCGGCCTCGCACACCACGTAGAAACTGCCAGCGTAGCCGTCGCCAGCGAACAGGGACACGTCCGGTATGTCGCGCAGGCTGTCGTTTGGCACTCCGGTTCCGGTCTGCCAGGGAGGTTTTGCATAACCTCCAGTGCAGGCTGTCGATGTTGATGTGGCGCAATTGCTTTGGCCACCGCTGCCAGCGTGAAGATCTTCGCCGTCGCTCGCTACCCCGTTCTGGCAGCCGGTCAGTGATCCGGTATTCGCGCAGGTGTCATTCCAAGTCATTTCGGGAATGTACGATAAGGCGGAGGATTGCGTGGTGGAATTGTTTGTCGCGGACCAGTACGTAGACCAATTGTTGATATCGTTAAAGTCCGTCCCGCCGACGGCAACGTTAAACGGCGTCGAAGCGGTGCCAATGACTTCCAGGCCATACTGCGCTGCAATCTCGCCGAACTGCGCGCTGTCACATCCGGCGGAGCCAGAGTCGCCCGCAGCGATAAGTAGGGTGATGCCCTGAGCGGCGCCCTGCTCCCACAGAGTGCTGTAGAAGGTATTGCCGCTATTCCCGAGGTAAGCCTCACATGCGCCGTAGCTCTCGCTCATGATCGGCGTGAGGTTGTTATCAATGATGTAGAGGGCGGAGAGATCGATGCCTGCGGTGGTCTCGGTGTCTTCTGAGACCACAAGGTCAATGGTGGCACCCCTCGCGACCGCACCGGCCCACTCAACGTCGACGTCGGCTTCAGTCTCGTCCGAGTTGATCCCGGGGTCGGGACCATTCAGGATAATCTGCGGGACGTTTGCCGGCAAGCCGAACAAACTGCGGAAGTCCGCCACGTCCTGCGTGTTGATATTCGTATCCGAGACGATCGCAACCGTCTGCCCGGTGCCGTCTGTGCCTGCACTCCAGAGCGGGGTAACGTTGTAGATGGTGGCAAAATCCGTCGGGCCAAGGGCATAGTTGTTCGAACCTAAGGTGAAGAGTGGTCTCAACTCGCCTGTGGCTTTCGACTTGGAAAAGGTGCCAAGGAGGCGGTGCATCGGCCGCTTGGGGAAATTGTTCAGCGAGGCAAAGCCGGCCACCACCGGCGTCAGGGCGGCAGGAATCTGGGGATCGCTCGCGTTGGCCCAGTGCTCCTCGCCCTTGACCACGAATTTGTGGATCTCGGTGTGAAACGCCTCGCGTACCTGTCCCGCTGTGCCGGAAAATTCGATGACCGTGCGGCCCGCTGCCACATGACTGACTTGAAAGCCCTGGGACGTAAGCCAACCGGTCACCGCCTGAATGTCCGCATCAGCGGGGCCGAATTGCTGCCCGAACTGCTCGGGGGTGAGCCACATGTGATAATTGGGCGAGGATTTGGTCTGCTGCTCATCCAGCAGTTTCCGCAGGGCGGCTTCCTGCTCCGCCGAGCGCTGCAATACGAGCAGCATCCGTTCCGTCGGCAGGCTATCGGGCGCGGCGCCCAGGTCATATTCGGGGCGCGCTAGCGGATGGGTGTTCCCTCGCAGTGTGACGAGGTTCTCCATGTCCACAGGTTGCGTGATGCGCACAGGGACAGTTGCTGCTTGTTGCCCCGCCGCCATTAGAGAGAAAAAGAGGACGAATGCGAATGCCAAAGCCGTTTGCGTCAACAGTGCCCGTGCGTGTCTCATACCGCCTCCAACGACCAAGAATAAGCTGTTAATTATAGAGCGTTTCTGCCGGATACACAAATCTTGATGAGCTCTGGCATAGCCCTGGTACATCGTA
>DLMI01000022.1 GCA_002478145.1 Acidobacteria bacterium UBA7540 | reverse complement strand
CCCGAGCACGAGCGGCCCCTCGCCGGGTTCGCGGCCTTGACCGCCGCGCAACGTTAACCGGTTCCGCATGTCCGCGACGATGTGATTGTGCGCCGTGATTACAACTGGGTGGCTGGGGCGCAATTTCCACCAGCCGATAGCGAGGACCACGAAGAAGATGACAGCGACAGCCATACCTACGTAAGCTGCTTCGCGTCGCCATTCCACATGTTCGCGAAACTCGGTGTACTCCCGGAAACACGGGGTGCACGTGCCGAGGTGTTCGATCCAGTGCTTAACCTGTTCAGTCCCGAGTTTGCGGAGGGCTATGGCTCTTAGAATCTCGTTGTCAGGGCATCCGGCGCGATCGGGGTTGGGAAACGCCCCTTCCTGCAGAACGCGCTGGTATGTCTTGATCAGTCGCGCCTCTTCTCGCTTGGTGAGCGCTTGATCACGCATTGGCCTCACCCCCTTCACTAGGCCGCCTGCTCGAGCCCTTCAGCTTTATAATGCGACTGCGGGCCTTTCCAATTCCCTTGTTGAAGAGAACCTGCGCACTGTTGGCTGTGGTTCCCAGGAAGCGTGCGACTTCTTTCCAGGAGTAGCCGTTCGTTCTCAGGAAGAACATGTCCCGCGACCGCCCGGTCATATAATTCAGCAACTCTCTTACGAGCAACTCATCTTCAACTGTGGACGGGCTGCCGCGGGTGTGAATGCCACCGAAGGCATCGAGATCCTGGAGCGAGCCGACAAATTGAATTTTAGGCTGCCTTGCCACGTGCCTGTTAAGCCTGCGGACAAAGGCCACGTACAGGTAACTGTCGAGATTTCGAATCGAATTACCCGAGATTCTGTGTGCTCTTCTAGTTCTGGTAATTGCGAGCAGTACCGTTTCGAGTATGTCTGCGGCTATGGATGAATCCTGGTCGTAGCGCCGGGCATAAGAAAGCACGCGCGCCCAGTTTCGCCGCGCTGCATCAAGCAGATCTTTTTCAACCGTTGCCCCAGAGCCTTCCGATTGCCAAATCCAGACGGGTGGGTTAGCTCTGGAATCTCCACGCATGGTTGCCACTCAGCCTCTCCCGTTCCATTTCTCAAGGATTCTAACGTCCGCACAAAGACTCCAAACTATTTTTCCTCCTACAATAGAGATGTCCGCAAACGGTCTAAATCTTAATGCCTCAATTCTTTTTTTCAGGCCTTTGGTGTCCACCCCCTCGGAGTCGTGGAGACATATGCTGATACATGCCTCTTAAGCATGACACTTATTTCGGCCTCCCTCAATATGGGGCAGTGCGCAGATGGAAATGCAGTCGCCTGACACTTCAGTGCCAAAGCGCTTGCGCAGGGTCGCATTTACCATCGCAGCCTGCATGACAGTCCCTGAGAACGCGCTACGCACCAACCTGGCAGCCCGTCGATTTGCCAGCTGCCTCCGCCGAGGGAAGCGGTCGTAACAGGCGCCCCGCAATCAGTGGCTGGAGCTCACTCACTGACCCGAGAGTATTTGTTGGACGACGGGCCATGAAGAGAGCGCTTGCGGAAGGGCAGGTCGTATGAAAGGCCAAGAAGATGGGAATGAAGGCCACGGCCTGAGTGGGGCCGCAGCGGTGACGGACTCCAAGCGAGATCCGGTCGTCTGGAGCCCGGAATTGGATGCGATCATTCGTGAGGGGTACTCACGAGGCTGGTCCGGAGCCCGAGAAGCCATTAATAAAATTCAGCGTTTGCATCCTAAGTGGCGTAGCCACAATGTCTGGGAACGAGCGAAAGAACTCGGTTTTGATCAAAAGTATGTCCAAGAACGTCCGCCCTGGTCGGCTGCGGACGATGCGTTGTTGCTCGATTTCGCGCAAGAACAATCGGTAAAGACGATTGCTCGTTTGCTCCACCGAAGCGAGGCGACAGTACGGTGGAGGTTCGCAAAATTGGGCGAGAGTTCCAGGGTTCGAGACAACTACACGCAGGAGGAGTTGGCGAGGGATTTGCGCGTGAGCCCCAAAACGGTACGGCGCTGGGAGGCAGCGGGATTCCTGGAGCGCCGAGATGGGCGAATCACTCACGAATCATTGCAGGAGCTCTGTCGTAAGCACGCTTCGGAAATAAACTTCGACGCGCTCGATATGGAGATGCAATCCTGGCTGAGAGATTATGCGCCTTTCGTCCCAGCTCAGAAGCAGCCGAAGAATGGGAACGGGAACCTCAAACATCTTCAGAAGGTCGGCGTGTGCCCTTGGTGTGGCCGTAAAACACGTGGCAATGCCCATGGGCGGCACATCGAGGCATGTGCTCGAAAAAGCAGTTTGAAGGGCCTGCAAGCGCCAGGGAGTCACGGGTATACTCCGGTGGTGCGTTCGCCTCCTGACCCAACGACAAAGTTGTCAGCCGCACGGCGCCATTCTTGGAACGAAGGGTAAGCTTCGAGGGGATGACTTGACCAATGCTCGTCCCAGTAAAACACCCAGTAGTCTACGGTTCGGACGCTTCGCGGATGCGCTCGCGCCTCATACACGACCGCGTCGAACCAGCCTTCTTGCCGCATTGTGCTGAAAAACCGATTCTCGCCCCACTCAAGAAGGGCTTTCCACCTTCTGGTGTAATCCTCCGGAGAGGGCGTGTTGCAAAGCTCTTCGTCGCATTCAAGGAAACCTGGGCAGCGGCGTTGCAACTCCTTCGCGATGGCGTCAGGGAGTTTTCCATCTGACTCCAACAACGACCGCAGCCAGTACGTGAAAACTTCCCACTCCATATATTGGGCCACCGCTGCCGCGAGGCGTTCGGGACCAGCCACCCTGCAGGACTTGATAATCTGACGTTTGTCCTCTTTCATCTCGAATGCGTCGAGAACCTCGTCAGCACATTGCTCGGAGGCTGTTCTCCACTCCTCGAACGACGGGTAGGCCGAAGGGCGCTGCCGTTTCCATTGCGCCTCGCACTGTTGCCAATAAGCGCAGTCCCGGACGTAGGCGGGATCTCTGACCCCATAGAAAGTGACTGCCCGTAGCCAACCTTCATCCTTGGCTTGCGCGAGCACATTACTCTCGACCCATTCCAATATCCCCCGGTAGAGTGGAGGGTCCTGGTGCGTTAGCTCGGATGTTCGCTCAGATTCAAGCAGCCCAGGGCAGCGTTCCTCGAGAACCTTCACAAGCCATGCGGGAGCGCAGCCCTCAGCTTCGGCGATCGCGCGCGCCCACAGGCTGAAGGCGTTCCACTCGATGTATTGCTGTCTCGCTTCCTGTAGGCGTTCCCATGCGATTCGCCTCGCCTGCCGGTCAGCTTCCCGGCGGGCCATCTCCGATACATGTGCTTCCGCCTTACGGGTGCGCGGGGTTCGCTCTTTCGGGGAATTCACCATTACTAGGAGTACCCCCTTTGCGAGGCGGGCCATGTCAATTCAAAAAGGCCTGACCGCTCTTAGCCGGGCGCTCGTAAGGGTCGGAGAGCCCGCTTTCGAATGGCTGGTATTGTAACCCAGGAAAAGCTTTGGTGGTTGACCCGTAGCCTGGGCTAACGACCAGATTATGAGCAGAATTTCTTGAGGAAAGCGGTGACACCTAACTGCATAGGGTAGTTAAACACGAGGGTCAGCGTCACGCATTGCAAAACAAGGTCCCCAAGCGTATGCCGAGCATCATTCAACATTGTCGTGCCACCTCCATGGGTCGGTCATTTTTTGGGGCGGGGTCACACATAGGAAATCCACAACCGTGAAAACGAGGGGGCACTGCGGTCGAGCCAGTGGCCGGCAACGTAAAACGCCAGCCCGCAATACTCCAAGGCTGCATTGGTCGCTTTTCAATAACAAAAACCGTTCTTCGATTATATTTCGTCACAGTTCGCCCACAGTCCGGACGTTTGGCGAGGATTCAACCCAGGAATGCGGCGGTCCGGAAGGTAGAGCTTCTCGACGAATTCCGCGAGCGTCAGCGAACTTTCGGACTGTGCGGCCCCGCCATTAACGGGGAAGAGGATTTCATCGACGAGCGGGAGTAGATCCTTTTTTGACCTGTAGTCGTCGCAATAGCGGGCAAGACGTTCGCAGACGGGGCGGCGCACGAGCCGGCCTTCCTTGTGTTCTTATTGGTAGTACCCAAGCCACCGTTGCCAAATACGTGGTTCACGGGCGCAGACTACCCTATCAGACGTGGCGTGCCTTCCTCAGTAACCATGTGAAAGACTTGATCTCCCCCGAATTCTTCGGTGTTCCCACTCTCAGTTTTGGGGTTGTTTTTGTCTTCATCGTTCACGGACACGACAGTACACTTATCGAACCGGGACTGAGGTGAGTCTTGCAGCAGGTGTTGTGGTCCGCAAGGATCGGCTGGGTGGCCTGCTAACCTACTACTACCGAAAAGCAGCCTGAGGGTGTTCGAAGCTCATACCCGATGCAGCGTCAACGGATCGGTAGTTCCATTGTCCAAACTCGATTACGCACTCACATAAACTTAGCGGAACCGTCCTCTCTGCATTCCTTGCCGTTGAGAGCAGGCAATCCCACTGGTTACTCCTGTCCCAGAATTGATCTCTATTTTTCAGCCACACGGGAGGGTCCGCTTCCCTTCGAGGCAAAGATATAACTCATTTCCTTTCGGGGGCGGTTGGCTTCCAGCCACGCTTTGCGCGTGTCGCGCAAGACCATTATGGGATTACTGTCCGGGACGCCGAAATCTGATATCTTGAGCGCCTCCACATTTTCACAAACAAGGGCGGGGCGTTCTGGATTTAGGTTCCCCGGTGGCGCTGTGCCCATTCATCAACAATGGGGAAGAAGCCGCGCGGCTGGTGGCGGCCTGCCGCTATCCACCTCAGGGCATACATGGCTATGGCCCCCGCAGGGCAAGGGGATACGGATTAGACCTTAATGAATACATGAGTGCATTGCAACGATGCGTTGCTGTATATCCCTATCATCGAGTCTCGCGCGGCCTTGGAGAACATGGCGGAGATCGTCGGGACCGAAGGTATGGATAGAGTTACTGTGGGCCCCATGGACCTTTCTTTTTCCTCGGATGCTTCAAGGAATTTCAATCTTCTACTTATACCGACGCGGTGGAAACGGATCGCCAAGCCTCCAAGGAATATAAGAAAGCGATGTGGAACTGTGGAAATGTGGAACGGTTGTTATAGCCTGGAGCATGCCAGACCCTGCGCGGGCAGGGTGACAGCCTTCTGCTGGTTGGAGGGGATGACTTGTTTCTGGCCAACGAGGGCCCCCTGCTGGCGTCCCGGTCAATTCAGTCCCGTCCCCTTGGCCGAGTGCGCGATGATTTTCATGCTGATGCTGGCGCGCCGCTGGCATGAAGCGCAGGCCAGCTTTCATCAGGGGCGCTTCTACACGCCGATGGGTAGAGAGTTGGAAGGCGCCCGGCTCTTGTTAATCGGATTTGGCGCGAGCGCCAAGACGGTAGCCGCGCGGGCCCGGCCGTTCGGACTGTGCGTGCCTGCGGTGGACGTTCGCGAGATCTCGGAAGTGGAACGGCGGGAGTTCGATTTGCAGGTGGTGGGAAAACCGGCGGGTATCGACCGGCTGCTGCCGGAGAGCGATTACGTCCTGCTGCACTTGCATCTGAATGCCCAGACGCGGCACATCACGGACGCGCGCCGGCACTGCTTGCTGAAGCCGACGGCATGTTTAGTCAACGTGGCGCGCGGGCCGCTGGTAGACGAGGAGACGCTCTCCCAGCAACTAGCGGAGGGCCGGTTGGGCGGCGCGGGGCTGGACGTGTTCGCGTCCGAGCCGGTCGATCCGAATAAACCTCTTTTCAGATTACCCTGCGTCATCGCCAGCCGCACATCTCGGGGCAAACCGACGGCACTTCCCGCGGCCGCGCACGAAGCGTAGGCACTGACATTGACCGCATTTCGCGAGGCTTGGACCCGCTATATCGCATCGATCTCAAGAGGGATAAGTAAGCCTGCTACGTTTCTTGCAAGTTCCCCGTGGGGAATGTGGACCGGCTGTGAGCCCGATAAAGCAATCTGCCGCCGCGACCGGAGGGAAAAAATCCCGGACCACTCACCAACTGAGCTGCTCGTCGGGTACAAAACGCTGTACCTTTCGCCAAGGTACCTGATTGCTTCCGTACTGTTTATGCGCGTAAAGGGCGCCGTTCATTCCCGGCGGGTCGATGGAAACCATGGTGTTGCCTTTGATTTCGAGGGTGTAGGGCACCGCGCCTAAAGTTTCCTTAGCTGTCCGCGTGGTAATCGGAAAGCCCAAGTCGATTGTCTTGCCCACCTTCGTCGCGCCGACATTCACATAACGACCCTTCCAGGCCAACGGTCGCGGCGAGCCATTCACCTTGCATACCACCTGAGGGCTTCCACTTTCCACTCATTCCCGTACGCGAACACGAACACGCTGAAAAGACCTCTTCATGTTGACGTTGACCCTGCCCTCGTAAGGAATGAAACTGTAAACACCCGCCTAGGCTGAAGCACGATTGAGCAGAAGATTCACCTGGAACTCGTCGCCCTCACACTCCACGATGTTTTCCCAAATGTAGTAAAGTGAACGCGTGGAATTTCGCGTGCAGCAGTGGATAATGCCTGTGCGTAAAGCCCATTCATTCCCGGAGGCCCAGCCGGCGAACCCGCCCAAGTTTCTTTTCGCCACCTGGTCGGCTGTCTCGTTGTACGCCACGGGCTTTTTCGGCATAGATTCGGCCAGCCGGCAAATCCATTCCCCCTCTGTCAACTGATTCTCGGCAAACTGGTTCCGTGCCCAGCGGTCGATGTCGTCCCAATAGTCTCCCACCCCTGCCGTGCTCAGTTTAGCGGCCAGGCCGATCGCGTGGTTGTGGAAGTGTCCACCAAATGCTTCTCCCTCCACTCGATCGGTGTGAGACCAGAGAAATCGGCCTTCAGCGTCGTAGTAGCACGCGTGGTCCTTCAGGAATTTCACGACCTTTCCGGCCAACTTCTGAGCGGGCTCGTAACCGGTCACAAGGAATATTGCGCCAAGCCCTGAATCAAGCGACCGTTGCCATGATCCGCCGCCAAGTAGCCTGTGGGCATGATGTCGGCAGATCCGGGACCGCCGAACTTGGCCTAGGGTTCATAGGCGCCCGCCGGAAAGAAGGAATAATCGCCTTGGTCGGTGGCAAGTTGCGTCATGCGCTGGATCATTCCCTCAATCGTCTCTTTCCACATTGGATTCTGGTCGCCCAGATAATAGATGGTCATGGGTGCCATGGCTCGAGGCCACACGCACGGACAGGTGAACTGCGCCACAGACTTGTCGCTTGAGTCCGTTGTCCTTCCCTCGGCCCTCCACATCGGGGTCACCCAAGCAGGGTTGAGACGGCTCCAGGATCGTCCAATGAAATGTTACCCCCCTATGGACGCGGGTAACCTTATGAGCCAACCTTCGAGACCAGGGTACTTGAGGGGAATTCATCCTGCTACCCTAAGGCGGGCACCTCGGAAAATCACCGCATGTTTCGCCGCAATTGCGGTTAGTTCGGGTCAATATGCAGGCCTTCGCGCCAGTCCCTCTGCCTGGCATAACCCAGGTTGCACTGGTTTTGCGCTTGGCCGGGATTGATCTCATGCACGATCGCTTCGTCAACCCTCAGATACATCTGCACGCCAGTCAAGACAGTTGCGTGTGGCGCCGCCCCATTGGACACATGCAACCGCATCACGCCTGGATATGTAAGGGAAACTGTGTAATCGAGACTATTCGTTCAGACCCGCTGTCCCCTCCTTCACTGCCTCGTACATTGCAACAATGTTTTCCGGGGGAACGTTGGCCAGGATATTGTGGACCTGCTGAAAAACGAAGCCTCCGCCGGGGCTGAAGATTTGTACCTGTTCTTTGACGTGCCGGCGCACTTCATCCGGCTTGGCTTCAGGCAAGATGGTCTGCGTGTCGCAACCGCCGCCCCAGAATACCATGTCCTTCCCAAATTCAGCTTTGAGCTCCCTGGCGTCCATGCCGGCACAGGAAATCTGAACGGGGTTGATTGCCTCTAGTCCGGCGTCAATCAAATCCGGCAACAGTTCGCGAACCCCGCCGCAACAATGGAGCATTACCTTCACATTGGCCAGTTGTTTGGCGCGGCTCCACATCAGTTGGTGGCGAGGTTTGAAAAACTCCCGGTACATCCGGGGCGAAACCTGCGGTCCATTCTGCGTTCCCAGGTCGTCGCTAAACCTGACGATGTCGATGCAGTCTCCCACCGCAGCCAGGTATTTTTCCAGATTCGCTAGGTGGATCTCGACCAGCTCGTCGAGGAACTCGTGCGCCTTTTCGGGTTCGGCCGCCAGAAGCATAAAAAAGTTGTCGTGGCGATAGAGAAGCTGCCCGGCTTCGAGCAGATTGCCGCCGAAACCGCCCAGAATGGCCTTATTGGTTTTCTGCCGCAGCCGTCTTGCTCCTTCTCTCAACTGCGCATGATTGACCCACGGCCCGGGAGGAGCAGCGACGGCGGACCACAGGGATTCCTGCACCGCTCCGGGGATGGTCGTAGGTCCATTTCCATCTGCGAATGGGAAATAAGTTTGCTCGAAGTAGAGTGCGCCCTCGGGCATGTGACCAATCACACGTCCGCTCTTGGAGCGGAAAACCCACTTCCCATCGCCCTTTTCGGGTAGTGCCCATGCCGGCATCTTGCAGGGGGTGCCGTCGGGCAATGTCCAGTCCGCCCAAGATTCTTCGTCGAGGGCGAAAGCACGCCCGAGATCAAGGGTATCGACCCCGAATTGCTCCAGGACGTCTTCATCCACGATGGCCAATTGCTGAAGAGGGTGATAGACGCGAATTGTCTTCTTGGGCAGTCCGAGATAATGGCGCAGTCTGGCGTAAGCAATGGCGGCGATCCCTGAGGAACCGTGGCCTGAAAGATCAACCGGCACACGGTCGGGCTGGCGGTGGTTGCAAGCAGCAAGAACTCTTTCACGTGAGGTCATGGTCTCCACTCCGCAATGGAAAGGGTTTCAGCAATCGGGTGTCCGGTGCCACGAGCACGTAGGATACCCCGTTCGAGGGCAATTGTAGGTACCCTCGGCGATTCTTTCAACTGGACCCGTGCGCCGGTCGCCTTCGCAAGGTGGTGGAACAATTCACCCGTACCGACACCCGGGATGTGATGCGAGCCCAGCAGGTCACTCAATGCTTCCACGGTCTCGGGATGCCCTCGGGGCGGCGATTCCGTGGGTTTCAACGACTCCCGCATCGTTCGCACTTCGGACGTCAGCGGGAGCTCGGCTCCTTCGTGTGACACAATCGAAAGTTTTCTTTAAGTAAGTCACGTTTGTTACAAAACACCCGTCTCGGGATAATACCTTTCAATCTTCGCTTTCGTCAAAACGACGTGTTCAGTGTAAGTAGCCAATTGCACCTTTTCTCCTCTTAGAATTCTCAACGCGAGAGACATGATGCGCTCGCCGTAAGTCTGGGGGAAATAAGCCACCGACGCCCTGAGTGGTGACCCGAGCTGAATATATCGCCGGCTATCGCGACCACCCCCCTGTCCCACAATACATGTGTTTGCGCCTAAGTTCATCTTTAGTACGGCCCGGCAACTCCCTAGCGCCACAGGGTCACCCATGGCGGCAATCAAGATTTTCTTCTTGCCTTTGCTCTTATGAAGCAATTCCTTCGTGGCGCGGTACCCATCATGAACCGACCCGCCGGGCGAGGCTATCTCGATATCGGTCTTGCGCAAACGAGGAAAACCTTCGCTCAGGCCATCGTAGGCTCCGGCCACTCGTGCCTCCTGGGTTGAACCCACACCTTTGGCCGGGAGAATTAGCACTCTTTCGATGTTCCGGAGGTTTCCATTGGCAAATCTGCACAGGAACTGGGCGGCCATCTTTCCTGCTAAGTAATTGTTGCCGCCGAAATAATAGGCTCCCGGGATGGAATAATTGACGGCGATGATGGGTATACGTGCTTCGTGGCACTTCGCAGAGATCAAATGGGTCACCTCCTCATTTGATTGGTGTTCAACCAGCAACTGAATTCCTTGCTCGAGAAGTTCATCTACATTGGCAAGAATTCTTGGAGGGCTCTGCTCGTTATCTCGGAGGATCAGATCCACACCTTGGCGCCGCGCGGCCAGGACCATGCCTCGCGTCACTTCACTGCAAAACCTCATCGATTCGTCCATCGCAGCGTAACCGATTCTGCATCGTTTCCTCGGCGGTACCAGCGAAAACCTCTTCGCATTCCCCCGCCGCATCACGTAACCGCGCTTCTCCAGCGTATACATTAAACGGAATGCCGAGGAGTAAGTCATGCCAGTCCGTTGAGCAATTTCTGTGACGTTCAGTTGCTGTTCGAAGCTGTCAAAGGCCTCCAGAACGTCGAGCGTCTTGGCCGCCGCCTCGACGAAATACCGCGATTCGATACTGTCGTTCATTTTATCCTCCTCTTCTTCATGCGTCCTTCCGTTCCTAGAGGGACAGCCTATCGCGGCCCATCTCACCCACCATCTCCACTCCAGCAATATTACAATATATCCATTCCCGATTTAGGTCATCGGACTTTGTTTTTCCAACTGCTGTTAGTACTACCTGAATCCGGCGCATTCAACGCATTTAGAAGTGCACCGGGGCCTCGTGGTAAGGGCGCAGAAGGCACTTTTTGCTTTTTCGGCTTAGCTTAACCTTAGGTTAGGATAAGCCGAAATGCGCCGATCGCCACGAAACGTCACAATCGCCTTTGGTCATGCGGGTTTGACGCACTATGGCGGCGCTTTCTTCCTTCATGAATTCTTACGAGTGCTCCAAATCCGCAACTTCTTGGCACACCATCTCAAGTGGGAGCGTCGAAACTCCGACTACAGTCTGTCCCAGATGGTACTGGCCCTTGCCTGGCCCCTCATCCTAGGCTTGGATCGCATCGAAACCGCGTCGTTGCTGCGTTCCAACGGCACGTTCCAATTTTTGACGGGCCTGCCGCGCTTCCCCGACCCGCAGACTCTTCGGCGTTTCTTACTCGGCGCTCCCGAATCGTTCGCGCTCCAACTTCGCCGCGCCAACGACCGACTGCTACAATTCGTGATCCATTTCCCCACTCACCGTTCTCGCTTGATCTTGGACCTGGACAGCACCGTCGTGACCACCTTCGGACATCAAGTGGGTGCATCGGTCGGCTACAACCCTCGTTATCGTGGTAAGCGATCCTATCAACCGCTGCTCTGCGTCGAAGCCGGCTCGGCCCACTTGCTGGGTGCATCCCTGCGCCCAGGCAAGACCGATCCGCACAGCGGCACGGTCGAGCTTTTCCGCGACTGTTGGGGCAACTTGCCCTCCGGCGTTCGTGACGTTCGGGTCCGTGCCGACGCGGCCTTCTGGGATGACGCCTTCTTAACCGAACTGGAGGATCACGATACTCGCTACGCTGTCGTGGCCCAGATCCGGAAGCCCCTGCGCCACCTTCTCCCGGGATTGAACTACCAGCGGGTCAACGCCGACTGGGAGATGGCGGAGTGCGAATACCAAGCCCACGTTTGGTTGGAACCCAGACGCCATGTGGTTGCCCGCCGATTGGTCGAGACGGCGGAACATCATCTGACGCTGTTCCAACTCGGACGCTACTACTATCGAGGCTGGGTCACCAACATGGACCTCACCCCGCAGGGTGTCTGGCATTTCTACGACGGTCGAGCCGCCATCGAAGTACGCATCCGCGAACTGCGCGAGGATTTCGCGTTCGCCAACATCCCCACGCGTGCTTTCGCGGCCAACAACCTCTATCTTGAGGTCATCCGCTTTGCCTATAACCTCGTCACGGCGTTTCAGCGTGCATGCCTGCCCGATGATTGGCAAAGCTTCACCCTCCGGACGCTTCGTCACAAGCTCTTTCTGCTTCCGGGCGCACTCGTTCGGCCCCACAATCGACCGGTCCTTCGGCTTCACAAAACACCCCAGATTGAAAACTTGGCCCACCACATCCTCACCAAGATTGCGAAGCTTCGGGCCATCACCTGAGCTAAAATGGGCTCTTTCACGCCGGATTCAGGTACTACTACGTTAAGTTAAGGTGGTCGGTTGCTTTTGCGAATCTTGCTGCCACAATACGCGCAACGCCCGGTCCAAGTGAACAACAGCCGTTGGATCTCACGGCGCGTTTGTGGCAGGGTCCACCCAGAAGTTTTTTTTAATGCGCAACATCTCCAAGGTCAGGAAGGCGTGCGCCAACATCACCTGCGTCACATGATGATACCAGCCCGTCCAATTGCGGCCTTCGTAGTGATCCAGCCCCAGCTCCTCCTTGAGTTGTTGATAGTCCCGTTCGATCTTCCACCGACTTTTGGCGATGCGCACCAGTCGCCGCAGCGTGTAGTGTGGTGGCAGGTCGCAGAGAAAGTATTTCGTGGGCTCCCTCTCGCCGCGCGGCCATTCCACCAGCAACCAGACCTCCTTATGGGGTGGCTGGCCTTCGTTGAAACTGTGCGAGGGTCGGACGCGGCAGGCGTGGAAGCGCGACTCCAGCCAGCCTTTCGTACCTTCTCGCCAGCGGACTTGCTTCCATCCCCGGGCCTTCTCCGCCACCTCTCGAACCGAGGGGGGCGCGTGTCGCCATAGTGATAAACACTCGGGGGACGCCCTCGACCCCGCGCTTGCAGTTTGTGCATCCGAGGTGGCTGGGCCCACACCCCCAAGGACGAAGGGATACCGACCACATAAGGACGTTGGCGAGCCTCCAGTCCGTCGCGGAACTCCGTCACCTCACCGTAAGCGGCGTCCGCCAACACCACCCCACCGCGCAGGCCCCAAACCAGCGCCTCGTCGATCAATTCCAGAGCCAGTTGCCATTTCGTCCGGAACTTCACTGCCTCGGGGATACCCGCTTCGGCTCGCCGCTGGGGATCTTGAACCCAACTTTCCGGCAAGTAGAGTCGCCAGTCCAGGATCGTACTTTCTTCCGCTCCCGCCTGATGCAGGCTCACCGCCACTTGGCAATTCGCCGTCTTGCCCAGCGTGCCCGAATATTGGCGCGCCACTCCCACGGAGTGGTGACCTTGTTTGGGGAACCCCGTGTCGTCGATGACCCACACCGGGTCGGGAGACAATTCCGCGCTCATGCGACGGGCCAGCCGTTCCCAAACCGGAGCCCAAGGCCAGGGACTCTGTCCGATCAACTGCTGCATCGCCTGCACGTTTCCCTCCGGCAGACGCCCCGCCATCGGCTCGATGGATTTGCGTTCGCCGTCCAGCAACAGGCCGCGCACGTACACCGAGCTCCAATAGCGTCGCTCGCGGCGCCCCAGCGGTTCCAGCAGGTCGGCCAAGAATTGTTCCAAACGGTTTCGACATTTCTCGATTTCGCTCTCGGTCATGTACAGGAGGGTAGCACCTCCCATGCGGGAGGGGGACAATAACCTGACGTTGTTGTATTAGTCAATACACCGGGTAGAATTATTTGCCGCACCAATAGCGCGAGCAGTTCCACTTTTCTCGCACCTGCCCTTTGGATATCCGTTTCCGCTTAATTCCACCATGATCACGGCCGCTGCCCCACCCGACAAAAACCCCGCTCATTGATCCGCCAATGAGATGTGACTCGCTTCATCAATTGCGAACATTTCAGAGCGCAGCCAGTGTACCATCACTCTGCGCAGTTTCGGCTCCTGCTTGGCCTCCACACAGCTCATTCAGCAGTCACGCTGTCGCCGTGAACTGGACTCGCCGCCTCGGTCGGCAGGTCATCATGTTGGGTTTTTCCCGCCACCCAATCCCTGATGAGCAGACCCAGCCCGCTCAGTGTATTCCCCTTCAGCCAGACGCCGAACTCTCGGTCGCGGAGATCTTCGGTGATTGTGAGAACTCAAACTCCCCCGCGTCTTTATTCGCGGTAAGTGTGCGTACAGTGTGCATCCCGCAGCGGACGTGCCCCGGTGTTGCGTTGGCCCTGTTCCCACTTAGCGGCTTGCAAAGTTTCCAGGGGTTCACGTCAAGCAGCGTTTCCAGCAGCTCCGTTGCGCACGCAGAACGATTTAGGCTACCCAATCAGAGGGGCGACGTTCGGCGGCTGAGTAGGGAGAATATCCGAGTGCGCAAGTAGTTTCATAAATGGCCTATTCGCCCTTGCCGCATGGCGTAACAGGTTTTCATCCGCTCTTTCACCAGATGTACAAGAAAAGGTTTAAAAACCGCCTGCCCCATAATATCCGATTTTGTTCGAAGAGCGAATACCAGAAGCATTGACAAATCTCAGCTCCCCGTACACGATAGGGGGCGTAATGTGAATTTCAGAAATTCGGTCAGGCAAATAAGGAGGAAAAATGAAAGGGATTGCCATTTTTTTGTTCGTGCTTACGCTTGGGATTGTTCCGCAATCGCTCCAAGCGCAAGAGGCGTACGGGACCATTGTCGGTTCCGTCACTGATTCATCGGGCGCAGTAGTGCCTAATGCTAACGTTACGGTCACCAACGTGGGCACAGGAGTGGCGAGTAAAGTCGCAACCGGCGCGGCGGGTGAATACAGTGTCCCTAATTTATTCCCCGGCGCATATCAAGTGACGGTGGAGACTGTGGGCTTTAAGTCGTTTGTTGCGACCGCGCTCACCCTCCACGTCGATCAGCAGCTTCGTGTAGACGCCGTGCTTCAACCCGGCGCAGTTACGACCAGGATGGAGGTCACCGCTACCGCGGGGCAACTCATCGAGACCGACACCAGCACCATCGGAAAGGTTGTCGAGAACAAGGAGATCGTGGACCTGCCCTTGGTGAGCCGCAACTTTATAGCCTTGGCAGCGCTTTCCGGTGGGGCCATAAACGAGCCAGCTACCACATCAGGTGAAAATACAGCAATTATCCCCGCCGAGACGACGGGAACTTTCCGCACGGGACTCGCAGGAGGGGGACTGTGGGTAGCGGGCGGGCGGGATGACGCGAACTCCTATTACATTGATGGGCTGGAGAACAATGACCCCGGGTTCCAAACCATTGCAGTTACCCCGCCTATTGATGCGATTGAAGAGTTCAAGATCATGAACCAGGATTACACCGCCGAGTTTGGCCGTGGCCTGGGTCAGGTTCAGATCGCGATTAAATCGGGAAGCAACAAGTTTCACGGCACGGGGTACGATTTCTTTCGCAATGACGTCTTGGACGCTCGGGGCTTCTTTGATTATACCAATCCCGTAACGAACAGGTCAAAGGGCCAGTTGCGCTACAACCAGTTCGGAGGCAGTCTCGGAGGACCCATTAAGCGTGACAAGTGGTTCTTCTTCGGCGACTACGAAGGCACTCGGAACCACACTTTCAACCTCCAAGAGGGCACCATGCCTACCACAGCCGAGCTATCGGGAGACTTTTCGGCCGATGCGCCCATCTACAATTACGTGACCGGGGTGCAGTACCCCGGAAATAATATATCCAACCTGATCGACCCGAAGATTGCAAAGATAATTGCCGAGGGAATGTTTGCCCCACCGAACACCTCTCTGCCTGGAGACATCAATGAGGTGGCATATCTCGTGACACCTGACACGATAAACATTGAGACCGTGCGGGTGGACGGTAAGATCTCTGACCGGGACTCACTCTTCGCCAGGGCCACAATCCAGAACGAGAATATCGTCTCCCCCAGTGTGTATCCTTTATCCGGCGGAGTTTGGATTCAGAACGGGAGGAGTGTCGCCCTCGGCTTTAACCACTTGTTTTCACCCCGCGTTATTAACGAGTTACGGGTGGGTTTCGTGCGACCCTTCTCGTCTCAGTCACTTCAATCCGGCTTTAAGGGAGCAGCGCAGGATATCTTTACCGGTATGAACACAGCCCCGAATGAGCTCGGAACACCCACCCTTATCATCACTGGCTACGGCACATACGGCAGCAGATCGTTCGCGCCGTATGCGTTCCTCACAAATTCCTATAGCTTCGCCGACACGCTGACATACACCCGCGGTAGACACAGCATAAGAATGGGCATTGAATTCTACCATTGGCTGTATAATGATGTAAATTCGGATGTTCAGCGAGGCAACTTTTATTTTAGTGGACTTTTCACACAGGGACCCCTGAATCCCAGTGGAAACGGGATGGCAGATTTTCTGCTCGGCTTAACAGATTTCGCCCGAGATGCAAACGGTGGGAATCAAGCTTACCTTCACTCCATTAGCCCGAACCTATTTATTCAGGATGACTGGAAGGTTTCTGCGCGGTTGACGCTCAATTTGGGCCTTCGATGGGAATATCGGGAACCCTATACGGAGGCAATGAACAGAGTCAGCGGCGTAGATTTGACGTATCCCGGCGGCCGAATATGTACGCCAAATCCCCAGGAGGTGGCGCTGCTCAACGACCCCTACCTAGTCTCGGATTGCCCTCGTGGCATAATGAACCCTGATTATAGGGATTACGGTCCGCGTGTCGGCTTTGCCTACCGCCCCTTCGCGAGCAACAACACCGTGTTGCGAGGCGGTTTTGGGATTTTCTATGGCAATTATCAGAGCGACGAAAACACTGGTATTGATTCGGTCCCCTACACGACTGCTTTCAGTCGGGATTACACGCCCCAAAATCCTCCTGACCTTGATGCCCTCTTTCCTGCGCCCGTCACTCCTGCGCCCTATCCTCCTATTAGTGGCACCTTCGGTATGGATAGGAATACGCGCCTTCCCTATACGGAGCAGTGGAGCTTTGATGTGCAGCGGCTCGTGGGGTCGGACTGGGTACTCGACGTAGGCTACCTTGGAAACAGCTCTAAGCGTCTGAACGCCCGTCTTCCTCAGTATCAGGGCGTCCTTGCCACCCCGGGAGACGTCTCTTCGATTGTGTTCCCTTACTACAACATCGCGTGTTGCTTTCTAGACGAAAGCGCAAACAAAGGGAACTATGAGGCATTGAACCTGCGTGTGGAGAAGCACTTCAGTAGAGGCTTTTACATGCAGACTGCCTACTCTTGGAGCCATAATCTGTCCATTGACTCCGAGACGATCGATGAGCCCCAATACATGTGGGACCGAAACGCTGACTACGGAAATACCAATTTCGATGTCCGGCAAAGGCTCGTTATCAGCGCAACCTATGAACTCCCCTTTGGCAGGGGCAACCATTTTGGGTCGGGCTTAAGTGGCGTGGCGGACAAACTAACTCGTGGCTGGCAAGCGAACGGCATCTACCAAATTCAGAGCGGCTTCTGGTACCCAATCAGTGCCGTCGATGAATCAGAGACCGAAGGAACCTACAACAGTTTCCGTGCCGACCTGGTCGGCAACCCTCATGCGCCAGACCGAATAGACCCTACTCGTGCCTTCAACCGCTCAGCTTTTGCGCAGCCCGCAGTGGGATATTTCGGGGATTTGGGTAATGACACCATGAACGGGAAAGGAATTAACAATTTCGACTTCTCGCTCTTCAAGAACACGTTCGTGTCGGAAAGATTCAACGTTCAGTTTCGGGCTGAGTTCTTCAACCTTTGGAACCATACTCAATTGGGTCCCTTTCCAGGTAGTTCTATATCGAACGAAGCGGCTTTGGGTGTGTATACGACCATACAACATGCCCCGCGCGTCGCTCAGATGGCCATAAAGCTTATCTTCTGAAATGCGGGCACACAAAGGCGTTGGTGGTGCAGACTAAAAGTTTTTCTACACCAACGCCTTAGCTCAGCCGCCTGCGCGACGATGCCGGCGCGGAGTTCCGCGACGGCGTGTGGGGAATCGCCAACTGAGCGGAACCCGGAGGGGTAATGAGCAAAAGCACAATCAACACGTTCCAACTCTTCGAGGTTTTCCCGGACGAACAAACGGCCCGGACCTATCTTGAGGGCCGTTTGTGGGCGCATGGCGTCAAGTGCCCTAGCTGCAAAAGCAGCGACCGCATCACCATCCGCAAGGGCGGCCTCTACCGCTGCAATAGCTGCAAGCTCGACTTCACTGTGAGGACAGGGACGATGTTCGAGCGTTCGCATGTTCCACTTCACAAGTGGCTGTATGCTATGTATCTGTTGGTAACAGCACGGAAGGGTATATCTTCCATGCCGCTTGCTAAGGAAATTGGCATCACTCAGAAGTCGGCATGGTTCGTTCTTCATCGCCTTCGTGAAGCGTGCAATGACGAGAACAGCAAGCTGAGCGGGCTTGTTGAAATCGACGAGACTTTCATCGGCGGCAAGGAAAGCAACAAGCATGAACGCGATAAACCCAAAGCTGGACGCGGCGCTGTCGGTAAGTGCCCCGTCCTTGGGATGCGCGAACGGGGCGGAGAAACACTGGCAATGCCGATTGAAAATAGCAGCATGGAAGAAATTCAAAGCGCGATTCATGCGAGAGTCGAAGTCGGCTCCACGCTGCTGACTGACGAACACGCAGCGTATAACGATATGGACGGCTTGTTTTTCAAACAGGAAAGGGTCAACCACTCGGCTGGGGAATACGTTCGCGGAATCGCCGGAACGAACAGCGTTGAGAGTGTTTGGGCAGTCTTGAAGCGCGGACTGCATGGCGTTTATCATCATGCAAGCGTGAAGCACCTTGGCCGCTACGTGGACGAATTCGCCTTTCGGCTCAATGCTGGCAACGTGAAGCGCCACACGCTTGAACGGCTCAACAGCTTGGTGGACGCGGTAGCCGGAAAGCGAATCACCTACAAGGAGCTGACTGCATGAAAAATGTTCCACCGGAATTAGACTATATAACAGACGTCGTTCTAGCCTACCGCCCGAAGCCGAAAACAAAAGCGGCCAAGCGGAGGTTGCGAAGAAAGAGGCGGGATGAAAAGCGAAAGGAATTGGTCCCCGCCTTAGTGTCGGCCTGAAAGCTCCGGTCAGAGCCGCAGGAATTTTGTTGCTATCTAAGGGAGTCATCTATATAAGTCCCTTTGAATTTAGGAGCAAGCAAGTGGTGCAATCCTCCTTCGCAGGTCTGCGGCTTCTTCCCCCAGATGCAGGTCCCGCTCTGCGGGTCTGGCTTCTTGCCAGTGGTCAAACTCGCACTTTCGGAGATTTCAGGGGAAGGTCTTTACAGGAAATCCCTGGAACTGTCCAAGGGGAGGCAGTCCCACCCAATTGGAGGGAGGAATGATGGAGAAACGCGGCCGGAGAGATTTCATGAAGACGTGTGTGAGCGCGACGTTTGTACCAGCGCTAATGGGGTCTGCCAAGCCGGGGCAAGCTTTCGCCGGAACATCTGGTGAGCCTCGCAGCTTTTTGGAGCCGTTCAACTACGAGGGTGTGCGCCTGACCAGCGGGATCTTCAAAAAGCAATACGACGCGACCCGGGATTACTACTTCAAGCTCTCCAATGACGACGTTCTGAAAGGCTTTCGGGAAAGAGCCGGGATGCCTGCGCCGGGTAATTCGCTTGGCGGATGGTACAGCGGCGATCCCCGGCCGCCCAAAGACTACCCCGAGGAGTGGCCGCGCTTCCTCTTCAGCCGCGGAGACATGTTCAACGCCTTTGGCCAATGGCTGGCAGGAATGGCGCGCATGTCTCGCGCCACCGGTGACCAAGCGATGTTGGACAAGGCCACCTTCCTGATGCGTGAATGGGCAAAAACGATTGAGCCCGACGGCTTCTTCTACTATTCACGCAACCCTATTGCTCCTCACTACACCTATGAGAAGACAGTTGGAGGTCTGGTAGATCTGTGCGAGTTCGGCGGGGTGAAAGACGCAATCCCGAACCTCGAGAGGATCACTGATTGGGCAGTCAAGAATCTGGATCGCAAGCGGGAAAGTCCGAAACCGGCATTTGCTTCGGGCGTCGGCGGCTGTGAGTGGTACACCCTCTGTGAGAATCTCTACCGTGCTTACGAGCTAACTGGCAATCCCAAGTATAAGACGTTTGGCGACCTCTGGCGCTACCCGGCTTACTGGGGGATGTTCACCAACGGCAGCGGGCCGACTCCCTATGGGCTCCATGCTTACAGTCACTGCAATACGCTGAGCAGCGCCGCCATGACTTACGCTGTCACGGGCGAGAAGACGTATCTCGACACCATTATCAATGCCTATGACTGGTTCCAGCGCACGCAGTGTTATGCCACCGGCGGGTTTGGACCCGGTGAGAGATTGCAGGCTCCCGACGGTTCCCTCGGGAAGTCATTAGAAGATAACGGCGACACATTTGAGACTCCGTGTGGTTCGTGGGCGGGATTCAAACTCAGCCGTTACCTGATGCGCTTTACGGGTGAAGCCCGATACGGGGACTGGATTGAGAAACTGGCTTACAACGGCATCGGGCCAGCTTTGCCCATGGGTCCTAGCGGGATGACCTTTTACTACTCGGACTATCGGTTAGGTGGCGGCCGCAAGGTATACTACAGCGCTGCTTTTCCGTGCTGTTCCGGGACTTTCATCGAAGCGGTGGCTGACTATCACAACGTCATTTACTTCAAGGACGCCAAGAGTCTGTATGTGAACTTGTTCGTGCCTTCCGATGTGACCTGGAACATGGACGGGCATGAGATCAAGGTGGAGCAAGAAACCAGCTATCCTGAGACTGATACAACGTTTTTAACACTTCGTCCCCAGAGGAACGCATCATTTGGCGTGCAAGTCCGAGTTCCGCAATGGTCGGAAGGGATAAACGCCAAGGTCAATGGGTCCCCCGTGGAAGTGAGTGTGCGAAACGGCTGGGGAACTATCGAGCGAGCGTGGAATCCAGGGGACAGGCTGGCAGTCCAGATCTCCATGCCTTTCAATGTGGTTTCAATTGACAAACAGCATCCTGATCGCGTTGCAGTAATGCGCGGCCCGATTGTCCTCGTCCGGCGACAGGAGAAGATTGAGATCCCTTCCCGGCAGAACTTGGCCGAATTGTTCGCGGAGGCGAAGAGACCTCTGGAGTTTCACGCTATCGTGAGGTCGGCGGGCACTTACGCGCCGTTCTACGAGCTGAGCGAGGGTGAGCCTTATCTGATGTACTTTGACCTGAATTCCTAACCGGTTACTTATGAATTGTTTTGTCCCCACGGCCTCCTGCGTTTTGAAGCGCTGCAGGCCTTGCGACGCGTCGGGAGGCGGGCGCTTGCATCTAACTGCTGACTCCTGCTCGTCATTTGTCACTGGAGCCTAAAGCACCACCGATCCCTCGATCAACCGCCCTTCGGCAAAACGCTCGACACTAAGGGCGCGCGTATCCACGAGGCTCGACGTCCCGTTCAGAATCAGGTCCGCCAGGATCTTTCCGGTCGCCGGCGAGTGCATTACGCCGTGGCCGCTAAAGCCATTGGCGAGGAAAAGGCCGGGCACCTGGGGAACCGGCCCGAGGATCGCGTGGTGATCAGGCGTCATCTCGTAGAGGCCGGCCCAGCCGCGCGCGGGATTCACAGAGAAGCTGAAGGCCAAGAACGAGGTGCTGGTATCACGGATAGTCGATTTCGGCTATGAACGCTCAGGATGACAGGTTCAAGCCTTTTTAGCATCCTGCTAACTAAGATTTGATTTGGCAGAGACAAAAGGAGAATAAGGAGGCTCAATGATGAAGCGTCGTCACTTCTTGAAATCCGCAGCCCTGGCGGGCGCGGGAATGGCTACGAACTTGTCGGTGCTTTCCTCATGGCCGGCAACCGCAAAAGATCAGGTGTATGCAGATGAGACAGGCAGTATGCCCAGGATCGGTAACGATCTTATTGAGCTGGGGTTTGATGTCAAGTCGAAGGGAGGGTTGTGTAGTCTTATTGATAAGGCGACAGGCTACCAATTTGTGCGCCATCAACAGGCGTCCCGCTCGCTATTTCGCCTGGCCCTCAGACGTCAGAAGGACCGCCAAGTGGAATGGTTTGACAGCCGTGAGGCGCGCAGTTTCCATGTAACGAAGAGGGAGCAAGCGGGCGGCACAACGCTTGTCTTGGAGGCAGGCTCCTTCCCCGACCGCAGATTCACGGTCAAGGTGGAAGTGACGCTGAGTGGCAATTCCAATCTGAGCACATGGCACATGAGCGTGGCGGGGTTAGAGGAGGAAGCTGTCTATCAGCTCACCTGCCCGATTTTGAGTGGGGTAATGAAAGCCGGCGAGAGCGTGCCGGGAGAGGCGTTGGCGGTTCCCCGGGTAGACGAGGGATGCGTTTTCAGGAATCCCTACCCGGTGGTGGATCATTTGCCGCTCATGGCGGGGGTCGGCCTGGACACGCCGCAGGTGGGCATGGGGGAGATTCACGGCAAGTCTCCGGGAGAATTTCCCATGCAGTTCATGCTCTATTACAACGACTTGGCCGGCTTGTATATGGCTTGCCACGACAGCAAGCAGAACGTGAAGGGCTTCGATATTGGCAAAATGGCGGACTGGGAGCCCAACCCGGTTATGTCCATCTCGCATTTTCCTAGCGAAGCCATGGGGGGGGATGCAGCGTTTGACTACGACACCATGGTGGGTGTTTTCCACGGCGATTGGTATGACGGTGCGGACATTTACAAGGCATGGGGGACGCGGCAATGGTGGTGCGCCAAGAAACTTTGGGAGCGGGATATTCCGGACTGGCTGCGCCACGGGGTAGGTTTTTTCGAAATGGCGAACTACGATATGCCCGTCGTTAAGCTGCAACACCCCATGTCGGAGATCGCCGCTCTGGTGAATCGCCTCTCCAAAGATGCTGGAGTGCCGATTGTGGCGATAATCAGCGACTATGAAGGAGGCGGGCCGTGGACTGGCCCGCCGGGAATCTTTCCACTCCGGGAAGGCGACGCGGCTTTCAAGGAGGCCCTGAAGCAGTTGCGTGCCGCCGGTAACTATGGGATGGTCTGCATCCCGGCCAAATGGTATGTCGCCGTCCGCCTTTCACCACCGTATAACACCAGGCCCCAATTTGAAGCGGAAGTAAGGCCCAACGCCATCATGAATGACAAGGGGGAAGCGGACATGCCGCCGTGCTGCGGGCCAGCAGGTCCTCCTATTGACATCGCTCGTTTGTGCCCCGGGACGAAGTTCACGGAGAAAACGATGCTATCGATGGGTCAGGAGTACCTGGAGCGTGGGATTAGCATGGTGGAATTTGACAGCGTTCCGATCGCCTCGCCGGAGGCCTGTTACGATGCCAAGCACGGCCACCCGCTCGGCTATGGTCCGTGGTACTCGGACGCCTGGAACCAGATTATAGCTGAGGTGCGCAAGCAGGCGAGGGACAGGGATCCCAGTAGCGCTGTCGCGACGGAAGGAGTTTCTGAAAACTTTATGCCCCATGTTGACATGTACAATCACCACGGCGGAAGCATGGAGGATGAAGTGCACTACCGGGTTGGGGATCCCATGGGTGGTGAGGCCATCCCCTTCTTCAAGTACGTCTACGGCGGATATATCGGGGCGTTCAGCGCATACTTTAACGAATCTAACCGTCCCGAAATCCTCTATTGGACCCGCAGCTTGGGAAAGTGTCTTGCCCAAGGGGTAGCGCCGGCGGGCGGTTGGGTTTACTCGGAACCCAAGGAGCTGAATCCGGTCACCATCGATTTCTATAAGAAGGTGGTGCGCGCCGCCGCGCAGGGTTGGAAGTACCTGATGTTTGGAGAGATGCTCCGCCCTCCAAAGATCGATGTGCCTGTGATTGCCGTGTCCGACGTCCCGTGGCGCCTTGTTGGTGGCCTAGATCCCGCTAACCGGCATGTAGTTAAGGACTACGCGGTACAACACTCGGCGTGGCGGTCGCGGGAAGGGAAGATAGGGTATTTCTTCGCGAATATTTCTCAGGAGGCGGTGGAATTCGAGGTGGAGTTATCTTCTTACTCCCAAGAGGAGCATGCCTATGATGTGGAAAGCGTGACGGATGGGAAGCGGGCGAGCTTAGGAGAGCGTATAAAGCTTCCTTCGAGACAGCGGTTTCGCTTGGAACCTCTGTCCGTGACACTGGTTGAAGTAAGCCGCGCGTCCTAGGATTACTCTGTTACGTCGGGTGGGATGCTATTTGATGAAACAGACAGCGGGGACAAACGCCCGATCGATGAGCTGGCTCCCCGCTCGAATGCGTTAATGCGAGCAGTTACATCGTGACGGTCAATTTCTGGAGCGCTGCTCCGTGAGCCGCGAGCATCGCCGGTGACGGACCGGCGCTACGGTAAATGCCGGCGCAATTTAAGTGTTTTCCTTAGCAGCTCTTTTTTACTGAGTGAGAGCAACGCAATTCCTAATCTTGAAATCAGGGGCGCAATGTGCCCATATCTTCGCCCTAGGGCGAAAAGAGGTGCAACGATGGAAGGACAATCCAGACAGAAGGGAAAGAATCACTCTGAAAGGGCAGTGACTGGGGAGAGCATGGTGAGGATTTTGGCTCTTGTAGCGTTGTTCGTCTTATCCCTTGGCCTTTCCACCACCGCTGGCGGATCGATGGGGTTTCTTGTTTCGCAAGGCCAAGCGCGGGCCGCGATCGTGGCCGGGCAGGGTGAGTTTTACCGATTTGTGGGGCAGGAAGTGCAGCGGTATTTCGAGGCTTTCAGCGGCGTAAAGCTGGAGATTGTCACCCCGGAGGAAGCGCGCAAGAGACCGAAGGATTGGGGGTGGATTCTGGTGGGTGGGCCTCAAGCCAACGAACTGGTGCGAGAGGCGGCGTCGAGGAAACTGGTGAACTTCGAGGGATTGAAGGCCGACGGGTTCATTCTGCGCACGCTACGGCTGGAGGGTCGTCGGGTGTTGGTGGCGGGGGGGAATGAGGAAGCGGCAACCATGTACGCGGCGTATGACTTGCTGGAACGTTACGGAGCGGTGTTTCTGCTCACCGGGGAGATCCTGCCGGAGAAGAAACCGGAGCTAGAGTTGCGAGATTTCGACGTGCGCAGCGATCCGGCCTTCCGGCGCCGAGGCTTGTTTTTTGGCTTCTTCTACCCCAATCAGTCGATCATGTCGATGGAGGACTGGCGGAAGTTCTTGGGCGCGATGGCAAAAATGAAGATGAACTTTCTGCACCTCTACTGGAACGCGTTCATGCCTTGGTTGAAATATGAATACCGCGGAGAGACGATGCGGATGGATGACGTGGCGAGGAAAGATACCGGCTATCTACTTTGCGCGCACGGCTACGGATCCTCCAACGCGAACGAGTTGAAGGTAGGCCAGGAAAATTTCAAGAGAGCGGGTATCTATCCCCGGTTTGCGGCGCCAGAGTTCCAGCATATTGAGAACAATGAACAGGCCTTCGAGGCAGCGGAGAAATACACACACGAACTGATCGCTTATGCGGCGAGCCGGAAGATCAAGGTATGGATCGAGCTGGATGTAGGGTGCGTGGCGCCGAACCTGGCGCGCTACACGACGCGAACGCTGGATTTGCCCTTCCATCCTGGATTTGGCACTTTCATATGCCCGGACAATCCGGTGTCGCTGGAACTGAACGAGAATCGGCTGAGAAAGCTTGTGCAGACTTACCCAGAGGCTGAGGGGTATTTCTTGCACCTGTCGGAGGCTTATCCGGTCTGCAATCAGAATGAGAAGGATCGACAGTTCTATCTGAACTTGCGGTCCCAGTACCCGGGTATAGTCGAGGCGCGGGCTGCGTATACAGGCGATATTGCTCTAGACAACGACACCGTACTCGATTCAAATAGTGGGACTGTCTACTTTATACAAAAGCTCATGGAAGCGCGGGATCGGATCGCGCCCAAGGCAAAGCTGGGTATAGGAGCGTTCGGGCACCTTTATGTGTTGCCTTATTTGAACAAGATGTTTCCAACCAGCGTGCCGTTTAGCACCATGGAGTCGCGTGCTATCTGGACACCGACAGGCGTTCCGATGGAGAAGTTCGGGGGAATGGGGGATAGAGAACGCATACTTCAGAATCGGATGGACGACGACAGCTCCATGCTCGGGATGCAGTTTAACGTCAACCTCTATTACAAGGACCAAGTGTTGGAGGGGGGCTTGAAATATGGCTTGGCGGGATTCGCCTCGCAGGTGAACCGGCCGCGGGGGACCGAGACGAATACTAAGTTCATGGCCGAAGGAGAGTGGAATCCGCACCTCACGCCGCAGGAGTTCTACGGCAATTATGCAAAGCGGATCTTCGGCGAGCGCGCCTTGCCACGCATGTTGAAAGCCTTCGATACGCTCGAGAAAAACGAGGAATACATGGGTTGGAATGGTCGGGGGAACTTTCCTGGTGGTACGCCTGCCGAGTTGAACGTCGCTTACGAGTATTCAAAGCAGCCGAACTTCTACGATGGTCCAAGATCCAGTGGATGGCGACCTTTCATCAGCAGTCTTCACGACCGGATCGCCGACTTTACGGGAAGCATAAAGATGCTTCAGGAGGCGCTTGACAGCTTCGAGAGCGCTCGTTCCGAGGTCGAGCCGCGCTCGCAGGCGTATTTGGCTTTCCTGATTAACCGGACGGAGGCTTACATACTGCACTTGCAAACGGTGATCACCTGGGACCAGGCATTTATCGACTTGGATAGTGCGTTTGTCGCCTACCGGCCGGGAGCCGACCGGAATGAGTTTCTGACCCGACTGGACAAGAGCCTGAAAGAATTCGAGGATGCCCGGTCAAAGGCAGTTACGATGGCGGAGAAATGGTCGGAGATGGTGGATCACCCTTCGGACCTGGGAGTGTTGTATTGGATCAACGTCTTTATGATTGATGGGACAGAACAAACGGCGAAGTTAATTGAGAATATCGATAATTTTCACCACGGGCGGGACTATACGGAGCCCGTAGATTTTGGGAAGATATTCGTGCCATGGCCGCCACTCGCCACCGTGCCCTGGCTGGCGTCGGAACATGTTGCTCCGGAATGAAAGGGAGAATTATGATCATTCGCGGGGAAGCCGTATGTGAAGTAGCCGGCAAGCGTTATCGCTTAGGCGATTGTGGCACCGCGTTTGTACCCAAAGGTTGGCCCCATTGGTTTCTTAATGAGTCCAAGGAATTGATGGCCATGATTGGGGTTTAGGGCGGCAGTGGGCCCGAACGCACGATAGTAGATACCGGTTACTGCGCGGGAACCTTGCGGGGTATTTGAACAGAACCACCTGCTGTAACTGTTATTCCATGGACGAGGCCGAAGAAAAGGCAAATCAGGGTTTTCGATGTATAACGCTCAAATCAGATGCAGATCATCTTATGGCTGCCATCCAGAGACTTTTGGCTGAGCTTCGCGAAAGAACTCGAGGCCAGGGTGTCCCCGCTTCCGGCGGTTCGACTGGAACGATATCTGATCTTCCGTCCGAAAGGAGATTCTCATGAATTATCGGCTACGTGCATTCAAGATTGCTGAGGGTTTGTGCCCAGGGCCTCTTAACTACTACATGAGCCACTGGGACACTATGGATGACGGTCCGCATTTCACCTGGCTGGTTCAGGGCGGAGAGCGCACCATTCTGATCAATACAGGGCTACCCCAAAAGCCTGAGGACCTCGACAATCTAAATTCTGCCTCTTTGGCTTTCCATCCCAAGAATGAACTCCCCGCGGATCAGATTTGGCCACCGCAAAAAGTTTTGGCAGAAGTAGGTGTCAAACCAGAGGACGTGGATACGGTTCTGATCATTTCGATGGGCGCCTACGCGACTGGCAATATTGAGTTGTTTCGGAACGCACAGATTTACCTCTCCCGAACGGGCTGGGTTGATTTCTTGGCCCCCAAAAGACCCTCGCTTGTGGCCCGCGGTGGTGTTTTTACCCCCTCCACACTGACCTATCTGATCACTGAAGCTTGGGAACGGCTTCACCTGGTAGGAAACGAAGAGGAGGTCTTAGAAGGAATCAAGATGTTTTGGGTAGGATGCCACCATCGAGGTTCCATGGCTGTGTCCATTCAAACGGCAAAAGGTAGGGTCGTGCTTTCGGATTCCATCTTTCGATACGAGAACTTCGAGCAGAGTGTTCCGATCGGAGTGTTGGAGAACCTCTTTGAGTTCTATGATGCTCTCGATCGCGTTCGCAAAGAAGCAGACATAGTGATTCCAACACACGATAATCGGCTTTACGTTCGCTTTCCGAACGGCATTATTGCCTAGGGGGGACGACATGTCAGTTATAAAGCGAAGAGTTAAAATAGGCGTGGTGGGGACGGGTTGGTGGGCGACTTATACGCACATTCCCGCCCTGTTGGCGAGATCGGAAGTTGAACTCGTGGCCCTCTGCGATCGATCATTAGAAAAGGTTCGCAGAGCTGCGGAAGTTTATAAGGTACCCAGATTTTATACGGACTGGCGAAAAATGTTCGAGAGTGAGGCCATGGATGGGGTAGTGGTCGCCACATCGCATGTTGCCCATTACGAGGTCGCCAAAGCTGCTTTAGAGAATAAGTGGCACGTCTTATTGGAAAAGCCCATGGTGCTTAAGACAAGCGAAGCAAGCGAACTGGTTGAGTTGGCGAATCGTAACGGGCTCCAGATCGTGATGAGTTTGCCCTGGAATTACACTTCTCACGTCCGTCGGGGACGCGAGGTGATTCTATCTGGGGAGTTGGGAGAAGTTCAGTTGGTATCGAGTCTGTTTGCTGGGAGCGGATACGAGATGTATCGAGGCAATTTGGATGCTTACTCAGGAGTGATACAAGCCCCTCTATTCCGATCAGAAGCAGACGAGAACTCCGATCCAGATCGAGGGGGAGGGCAAGGCTACTGCCAGGTAAGCCATTCGGCTGCACTCGCCTTCTGGGTCACTGGTTTGAGTGCTCAGGAGGTGAGCGCCCACATGCCTCATTTCGATTTTAAAGTCGATGTGGCGGATTCTGTCAACTTGCGGTTGGACAACGGTGCAGTGGGAGTGTTAGCCAGCACCGCAAGTCTTCGCATAGGCGATCCGGACCAGCACACTTTGTGGGTGTATTGCACCCGCGGTTATCTGATCCTGGATATGATTGCCGGAACCCTGATGATACGGAAACGCGATGGTACAGTCGAATGTCCACCGCCTCTAAAGGCGGAAGAGCGCTATCCGCGTTTTGCTCCAGCAGACCATTTTGTGGGATTGATTCTCGGCATTAGTGAGAATCTCTCTCCAGGTGAGCTGGGACAAAGGACTGTGAACTTTTTGGATGCAGCTTATAAGTCAGCGGCCAATGGCGGAGCCTTGCTCAGCGTGGAACAGACGAAACACACCAAAGGACGGTCGGCCTAGATCGAGGAATAGCAATCATGTCGATTAGTCGATTTCTAGAGGAGTTTGATGAAGGAAGTCAGAGTAGTAACTCGCTTTAAGGTAAGCCACTGGTTCGACCGGTGAGACTCGAAGAGGTTTGGCCGTTCAGGCATGACATCCCCCTCTGGTGGTTTGATGAGAACTACCAAAAGGAGGATGTGATGTCTGACCTTTACCAGAGCCTATCCCATTCGAGGTGGAACTGCAAATACCCTGTGGCCTTTATTCCCAGGCGACGGCGCGAAGTACTATTCGGGGGGGAGCGGCACCAGCTGGGAGAGATTATCTACGCCCTGACCCCGCAGAAGGGTGCCAAATCAACGAGGAACAGGTGATGCCGGACCACGTCCATATGTGCATCGAGATTCCCCCCAAGTACCCGGTGGCTGGGGTGATCGGGCTTCTGAAGGGGGGAGTGCGTTTGCGGTTGCCCGACAGTTGTGCGGCAAGGAGCGAAATATCACGGCTGAGCATTTTTGGGCTCGAGGCTATGCCGTCTCCACGGTCGGGTTTAAACTGCAGCAAGTCCGGCCCTACATCCGCGAACAAGAGGATGCGAATGGTAACGGCGGGCGCTCGTGAAATCATCAAGCAAGGCGGGCTTTAGGGCAACGCCTAGACTAATTGGCCAACTGCCTTTGAGGCAGTCCCACTCATCGGGCCGCGCGGTCTGGGGTGACCTGCGTCCCGAAAACTGCGCCAATGAAAATGTGAGTTCTCCCGGGGTATAAGAGCCGAAAGGAGAGCCCAGATGAGGCAGAGCCGGTTTACGGAGGAGCAGATTATTGGGGTGTTGAAAGAAGGGGAAGCGGGGCTGGCGGTGAAGGAGATCTGCCGGAACCACGGGATCTGCGATCAGACCTACTGCCGCTGGAAGGCGAAGTCCGGCGGTTTAGAAGTGAGCGAGGCGCGGCGGTTGAAGCAACTGGAAGAGGAGAATCGCCGCCTCAAGTAGGTCGTGGCGGAGCAGGCGTTGGATCCTCAGGCGTTG
Source organism: Acidobacteria bacterium UBA7540 (assembly GCA_002478145.1). Next base: position 2,990 of record DLMI01000022.1, on the reverse strand, counting down.
CAGGCGGTGCTGGGAAAGAAGTTCTAACGGCCACGGCACGCAAGGAGGCCGTGGGCGTGATGGAAGCCGGGTTCGAGCTCGGTAAGCGGCGGGCCTGCCGACTGGTGGGGATGGGGCGATCGAGCTACCGCTACGTGACCCAGAAACGCAAGGAGGTGGGGCTGCGCGAGCGACCGTGAAGTGTGGCGGCGGAAGCGCGGCGCTTTGCTTATCGGCGGCCGACGGTGTTGCTGCCCCGGGAAGGTTGGGCGGTGAATCACAAGCGGGTGTATCGTCTGTACCGAGCCGGAGGGCTGGCGGTGAGGTGGCGAAAACGCAAGCGGGTGGCGGTGGCGGCGCCGGTTTGCCTCGAGCTGCCGACGCGGGCAGATCAGGTCTGTACGTTGAAACTTAGTGCCTGGAGGGATTATGCACCATATTTACCTGACTGAGCGAAAAATCACGCGTTACCTGGAATTGCTCAATCTGATGGTCTACCAAGTGCGCCAGCCACTGCCGCCCTTTCGGTTTCAGGCAGGAAACGACGCTTTTGTCGCTTCAGACGTGGACGATAGTCACTGGCCGGTGATCACGCCCGATAGTTCATGGGGGGGGGCTCGACAGGAGTTTACGCTGAGAACCCACTTCACCGTGCCCAAAGATTGGAGGGCACCTGTCGTTCTGTTATTACCCATCGGAAATGATCGTCGTGACGTGAAAGCGTTCAAGTCGGATTGCAATTGTGTCCTTGGCATGGCAGAGGATGATCTCTTGGCTTTTCTTCCACTGGTTCCCAATCATGTGGAGGTGATGGCTTATATCGACGGCCACGCTTACCAGGCCATGGATGCTTATCATCGAGAGATTCTCTTACCAGGATGCTGGTGCGATGGGCACCAACACAGTCTGGCGTTGCAAGGTCACCTCGAGCAAGGACCTGCTTTGATGGGGCAGCCAGAAATTGTGCAGATAAGCCAGTCCACTCGCGATTTTGCCACATCTGCCCGGGTGGTTTTGGACGTGATCCAGGAACTGGAAGAACACGATCCCATCCGGGTTGGTCTATCGAATACCTTGGATGAAGCGTTCCGTTTATTGGATCTTCACGAGCCTATGGGTGAAGACTTTTACAACAGCATAAAGGGTGCTCAACAATTTCTAGATCAGGGGTTAGCTGCGGCTGGTCCGCCGCTCGACGTGGACGTTGTCGCAATGGGGCAGGCGCACATCGACGTTGCTTGGCTTTGGCGAGCCCACCGGACCAGGGTAAAGGCTGCTCGAACCTTCATCAACGTTTTGAGATTGATGGAACAATTCCCCGAATACCATTTCTCGCAGACTCAACCTCTGCTTTATGAATATATGGAGCAAGACTACCCGGAGATTTTTGACGCTATCAAGCAGAAAGTTGCCGAGGGACGTTGGGAACCCATCAGCGGTATGTGGATAGAACCTGATTGCAATCTAAGCGGGGCCGAAGCTCTTGCGCGGCAGTTTCTTCTGGGCCGTGCGTACTTCCGGGAGAAGTTCGGACCCGGTGCCGATTCCCCTGTAATTTACCTGCTCGACGCATTCGGCTTGCCCGCCTCACTGCCTCAGTTAGCCCTTCAGGCCGGACTAAAGTTTTTTACGACCTCGAAGATCGGATGCAGTCAGTACAACCGGCTTCCTTACGACACATTCCGGTGGCAAGGATTGGATGGTACTCAAATCTTAACGCATCTCAACACCATTCCAGATGCGGACGGGAGAGCTTGTAACACCATCAGCGACCAGAGCGCTCGAGCCATCCTGGGGGCTTGGAGAAACTATCAAGAAAAGGAACTGCATTCAGAACTGCTCGTCTACTATGGATGGGGTGATGGAGGCGGCGGACCGACTCGTGAACTATTGGAGAACAGCCGCCGACTGGCACGACATCCTGGAGTTCCAAGGGTGAGGTTAGGCAAGGCCATCGAATTCTTCGAGCGTCTTGAAGCCCATGCTGAGCGTTTCCCTGTTTGGAATGGTGAACTCTACCTGGAGTATCACCGTGGTGTTTACACCAGCCAAGCTCAACTCAAGAGGGCCAATCGCAAGTGCGAGTTTCTATTGCACGATGCGGAGTTCCTGGCTACATGGGCCTTCCTGGCAATCGGATACCCTTATCCTCAAGCTGAATTGACTCGTGCTTGGAAACTGCTCTGCTTGAACCAGTTTCACGACATCATTGCCGGCGGCTGTACTGCTCAGGTGAACGCAGACACTCTCCTCGATTATGCGGTCATTCGCAGCATCGGAGAACGAGTGCGAGATACCGCACTGGAGGCACTGTCTCGCCGAATTCCCAAAGCAGCCTCTTTTGTGGCTGTCAACCCCACCTCATTTGGAGGACAGCATATTGGCTTGTTGCGGGAGCGACTTGGCGAGGGCCAAACGCTCGCCCCTCTGAGCTCCGACGAGCCTTTGGTGGTTCAAACAGTCGAGAATGGAACACTCGTCGCAGTGCCGGACATGGAACCCTATGGGCTGGTCGCGTTGGCCCTGAAGCAAGGAAGGGCACAACTCTTGCCAGAAGCGTTGAAATCATCGCTGCTAAACCGAGGTGTTGCCGTTTTGGAGAACGACTTGCTTCGTATTGAATTCGACGACTTTGGAGCCATGACTCGGCTGTTTGACAAGGGCGTCAGTCGTGAAGTGATACCAGCAGGGCAGCGGGCCAACCTGCTCCAAGCTTTTCAAGATCGTCCTATAAACCGGGATGCCATGAACATTGAAATCTACTACGAGGAAAAGCAGTGGAATCTTGCTCAAGCCGCCAGCCTGACGCCCATCGAGCATGGTCCTTTGCGTGCCGGGTTGGAAATCCGCCGTCGTCTGCTCAATAGCGAAATGGTCCAGCGCGTCTACCTCTACCGCGGATCTAGGCATATCGATTTTGAGACGAAACTACATTGGGCGGATCGACATGTGTTGCTCAAAGTCGCATTTCCAGTGGACATCCTGTCACCCGTCGCGACGTATGACATTCA
>DLMI01000119.1:9722-10250 GCA_002478145.1 Acidobacteria bacterium UBA7540 | reverse complement strand
GCGTGGTCCTGCACGACTAGCCTTATGTAACTGAAATAGGTGATAACGGCTCGATGAGCCTGCTGGGCTGGGCGGTCTAGTGCGGAGGAAAGCATTCGGTTTGGATGAAGTGCTTTCCAAAGGATAGCCTTGGCTCAGGCTCAGGAAGCGAGCCGCGGCATTGTCCACCTTGTTGCGGAACGAAGCCCCCGTTCATTTCAAATCCTCGGCAAATTCCCACCGGCTCCACACTGTAGTTCCCCCCCATTAACTGGGGTGAGCATTTTTGACCTAATAGGTGAGCCTTAATGAACTGACACCCATGCGCACAAACGGTATAAGAAGTGTGCCTTGAGAATCCAGCGAGAGGCAGATGTGACATGAGTCGGAGGCAACACCTATGAAACAAAATCGAGTTATCAGCATAGCAGTTCTGTTTTTACTTCTCGGAGCTGCCATTCCTGCATTCGCACAAAAAGGCGAGGAGGAAAAGCCCGGTGGCGGAGAAAAAGCCCAGCAGGCGCAGCCGCAACGCGCAGAGAAAGCGCA
>DLMI01000119.1:8449-9618 GCA_002478145.1 Acidobacteria bacterium UBA7540 | reverse complement strand
CAGCAGCGTGCGCAGAAAGCCCAGCCGCAGCAGCGCGCGCAGAAAGCGCAACCGCAGCAGCGCGCGCAGAAAGCCCAGCCGGAGCAGCGCGCACAGGGAGCCCAGCCACAGCAGCGCGCACAGAAAGCCCAGCCACAGCAGCGCGCACAGAAAGCGAAGCAGTCCGGAGGGCAGCAGGGACAGGCCGTTGCTTCCAAGAGTGGCGCCAGCCATTATGGCCGCATTTCTAACGCCAATTACAGTGCCCATTTCGGTCGGGGCCACTCGTTCCACATGGGGCGTCCCCAGATGATCGAAGGGTATAACCGCTTCCAGTACGGCGGCTATTGGTTCGGGTTCAATGAAGGATGGCCAGTAGGCTGGGACTACAACGACGACTTTTATGTCGAATACATTGATGGCGTCTATTATATGTTCAACCTGAGGCATCCCGGCTTCCGCCTTACCCTCAACATATTCTGACGATTCATCCAGCACACCTTCGGGGGAGGATTCAATCGGCACGGGCCGGGTGGGTCGCCCCGAGGGGGGAAACCCGTATGAGTCTTTTGGCTTGAGAGCTACCCAAGCGGCCAATAATGCTGGAGGCTGTCATCGTGAAATGGCAAGTTCAGTCAAGGCGCACGGGGCGAACGATCAGATCATTTCCAAGTTCGAAGCCTTACTGAACTCTACGAGTCCCAGCATGTGTTTCTCCCGTCGCAAACGTGACTGAGCAATTTTGACCTAACGTGTGAGCGGAACTGAACTGACGCCGAATTACCCCCAGGATATAAAGGGTATAAGAGGAGTGCCTCAAGGTGCCAGCCAGGATCTGGTAAGAGGCGGATGTCAGATGAGTTGAAATGGAGGTTCCAACCATGAAACTAGTTGGAGCAATCAGCACAGCAGTTCTATTTTTGCTTCTTGGAACCACTGCTCCTGCCTACGCGCAGCATGAGGAACAGGCCCAGGAGGCCAAGCCCGCACAACATGCACAGCAGAAGCAAGAAGCACAGCAGGCCAAGCCCGCACAACATGCGCAGCAGAAGCAAGAAGCACAGCAGGCCAAGTCTTCACAACACGCACAGCAGAAGCAAGAAGCACAGCAGGCCAAGTCTTCACAACACGCTGAGCAGAAGCAAGAAGCACAGCAGGCCAAGTCTCCACAACACGCTGAGCAGAAGCAA
>DLMI01000119.1:0-8276 GCA_002478145.1 Acidobacteria bacterium UBA7540 | reverse complement strand
CACGCTGAGCAGAAGCAAGAAGCGCAGCAAGCCAAGTCTGCACAACATGCACAGCGGCAGGAACACGCAGAGCAGGCACAGGGCTTCACTGGCAACCGCGGTGGTCGCATTCCTGACGACCGTTTCCGTGCCCATTTTGGTCGTGAACACAGGTTCCGCATCAACCGTCCTACGATTGTCGCCGGGTATCCGCGCTTCCAGTACGGCGGCTATTGGTTCGGATTCATTGACCCGTGGCCAGCAGACTGGTACTACACCGACGAAGTTTACGTTGACTACATTGATGGCGGCTATTACCTGTACAACCCGGTGCATCCCGGCTTTCGCATTGCAATCAGCGTCGTCATAAGGTAACGGTCTATCCAGCGCAGCTTCGGGATCGGTGTAAGTACAAAAAAGGAGCTTCAAATGAAAAGGGTTACTTTGGTTTTTCTGTTTCTAGCCTTCTGTGCGCCGGCATTCGCAAGCGAGAGCCAACTGCAAAAGGCAACCAACGTTCTCAACGAGATCATGGGAGCTCCCGACAAGCGTATTCCCGATGAGTTGTTCGAGTGAGTGTAACGGTCCATCTGGCACGAAAGGCGCTCAAGCGAGGTAGCCCCATATGAAAATTGCAACACCGGTTGGGATCTTGCTCATTGTGTTACGGGAGGCAGGGATTCTCCCTCGAGAAACGTCGTTGAGTTGCCGGAATCTCTCGCACGTCCCCCAAGACGCAAGTGGCCAAAGAGGGGGACTGGGGCAATCCCAGCCGCCGGCGCACCCGGAGTGAGGTTTGCCCCGCAAGGCATGAGGTATGGGGAGCACTTATGGACGCGGTGCGGCCGATTTTACTTCTGCACGTCGCAGACATGGCAGAAAACGTCATGCTGCGCCATCCGGCGGGCTTATGAACGGCCTGCCGCAAGCACACTTGAAATGGAGGAACAAAATGTTTCCAAAAAGCAAAACGTTATGGACCTGGGTTGTCCTCACTTTTCTGGCGGCTGGGATGTTGGGTCTGAGCCTGACCTCGCTCGCCTTCGCAGTCAACCCCGGCGAAGAGAATCAAGCGGGTTTGAATCGTGGCGATATTAAGAAAGTGCAAGAAGCTCTGCGCGACAAAGGTTACTACACGGGGTCGGTCGATGGCGTCTTAGGTCCTCAAACCCGCGCAGGTATTCGCCAATATCAGCAGTCTGAGAGTCTACCGGTCACAGGACGCCTTGATGCCGAGACTGCGGGCAAACTCGGAGTGGGACCGGAATCGACAGGCGGCAGTTTTAAAGGTGCGGGCCAAGAGGTTGGAAAGGGTGGCAAGGAGGTTGGCCACGAGATGAAGAAAGGTGAGCCGGTTGCGGCAGGCAAGGAAATGGGTAAAGGAGTGGGCCGTGGAGGCAAGAAATTCGGAAAGGGAGTCAAGAAAGCTGTCAGTCCCGAGAGTGATCGCGGAGATCGCGAAAAGAAAGAGCAACCCGAGCCCGAGAAGCAGCCGCAGTAGTTGAGTTCGCCGCAATCTTTTGCGTCCTCGCGGCGAAGCTACCAGAGGGAAGAGGCTGAGAATAAGGAGTGCGGAGCCCTGCTCAACCAAACAAGGAAGGCAAACATGCCACAGATGTCGGACCGGGACGTTCAGACGTCCGTCTCCGAATACAAAGCAGGAGGTGCATTGGATCATGCCTTTAGTTCAAGTCTTTGTGGTTCTGATCGTGGTGGGTGTTCTCCTCTGGCTCGTCAATACCTTCATACCGATGGCGGGCTCCATTAAGTCGATCTTAAATGCTGTCGTGGTCATTCTCGTGGTTTTGTGGCTCCTAAATATTTTTGGAGTTTTGCATTCCCTCTCCAGGATCCACGTGGGGAGGTGACGGTCTTGGTCCAGCACTGTCGTTGGCCCTGATTAGCCGGGATGAGCGATCTTGCAGGGCAGGCATTGGACCTCGGGAAGCAAATCGATCCGTCAACCGGTGAAGCAGAGCCTCCAGCCCGTAGCTTGCCAAATGGGGTCAGTTAGTTTCAATGCTAAGGAAGCAGGCTGCAGGGTCCTGGCGGAACTGAAGAAGGGATAAGCCCGAGGTCGTTCCCCCGCTTCATATTGTCTTGGCCGGCAAGCAACGGAAGACGTTCTATTGCGCGTGTGCCTGCTTGAGCGGGTCTGTGGCAAGGGCCTGGAGATGCTTCTCGAACTTCTTACTCGCCATCTCCCGCAAGGCATGCCCATAAGGGACCAGCTCGAGGTTCAGGCGGTCGCAAGCGGACTCAAACTGCTGATACAAGTCACTGAAATAGGCCTTGGCACGAGCCTGACCGTCCTCGAGCCCCACGCCGTATTCACGCAGTTTTGCCCGCGCCTTCTCAGCAAGTTTATCGAGCTCAGCGCCAAGATCGGCGCGAACTTTGTCGAACTTATCGAGCGCGTGGGCATAGGGTGCGCTGTCGCGCTCAATCCGCCGCGTAAGATAACCGCCCTGGAGCCGGATGGCGAAATCAAACCAGCGCCCGTGGACCAGGTGCCTGAGCGCTTCACTGACCGAATAGAACTGCCGGGATATGCGAAAGATTCCAGCTTGAAGCTCCGAAGGGCTGATGCGCGTGGAACAAACCACCGCGTGCTGAGCGTCGAAGAGCTGCCAGTCACCCCAAGCAAAGATCCGTTTCTCCTCCGCCAAGCGCCGGGTCAGGGGAGGTCCGGGAATGGCGGTGAGCGCAAAAAATTGGGTTGTGGTGAGCCGTGACTCTCGGGCAAACTTCAGGGTCTCGCACAGGGTTTCAGGCGTATCGGCGTCGGAACCCAGCACGAACATGCCATGCACACGGATGCCCGCTTCGTTGAAGGCGGCGATTGCGCTGCGGTTCTTCTCGAGGGTGGAGTGCTTGTTGAACAGTCGAAGGGTTTCATCGTTTACGGACTCGAGGCCGATGAACACCATGGCACAGTTGGCGCGCTTCATCAGTCGCAGCAGTTCACGGTCTTGCGCAGTTTCGACCCGCACTTGGGCGAACCAGCGCGGCATCTTGACTCCCTCGGAAAGCAGCCGCTCGAGCAGCCGTGTAGTCCGGGCGCGATTGGCCGCGAAGATGTCGTCACCGAAAAAGATCGGCTTGCCGTTCAACTGGATGGTGTGGCGGATCAGGGCCACCGCCGCATCATCGTTCAGGAAGCGAAATCCCCGCCCGAAGTTCTCAATCACCGAACAGAACTCGCACTCATAGGGGCAGCCGCGCGAAGTGTTTACAACGTTGTGGGTGATCCCCCGGTTGACGCGGTCGGAATAGACGGGAAAGGGAAGCGCCGAGAGTTCTTCGCTGGTCAGGTAGGGACGGTCTGGATTGCGGAGGATTTCGCCATCCCGGCCAAGATAATTCACTCCCGGCAAATCGGTGAGCTGCGGGTCCCCGAGGTTGTCTTGCAGCCGCTCGAGTAGCCGCGGCAGCGTGTGGTCCCCCTCGTGCGTGACCACGACATCACCAAACTCCAGAGACTCTTCAGGCAGCGCGGTGGGATGCGGGCCCCCAAAGAGTATTTTGACGCGGGGATTGATGGCGCGAACCCGCCGCGCCAATTCAAACGACTGATTCGCGGTGCGCGTGATGACCGAGAGTCCCAAAACGTCGGTGCTGGCAAGGCGCTTCCAATCGTCCACGTCCAGGCGCCCCGGTGGGCGGTTATACTGTGGGTCGAGCGTGACGATGTCATCATAACCCGCGCGGCGGCAGACTGCTTCGAGCAGGGGCACGCCGCGCGCGGGATACCGGAACAGCGAGTAGACGTCTTTCGCGATCCGGCCGTCCAGGCGGCCATCGACCGTGGCGGGCAACTCGACAATTGTAAGGCTCAGATCCTTCACGGAAACACCTGCCTTTGCGTGAACAACGTGGGCGCTCCACGAATCTCACTGAGTGCGGCACTCAGGACGAGAGCTACCGAGAAAACACGCTTTACACTTTACCATGTTCGGGATATAAAATCTGTTCAAAATTGCTCACTCGGTCAGCAGATGCGAGAGGCTGGGCTCATCCTTCAGGTCTCGCGCTATCTCCGTGTTCTCTGTGGTGAGATTCCCTACAAAAACACTCACCACAGAGCACACAGAGGACCACAGAGTAGGAAGACCTCCGTATCCTCCATGGTCCCTGTGGTGAGAACCATGTCCTCTGCTTGGAGGTGAATTCATGCATTTCGAAAAGACGGCTTGCGGGCGCCACCGGCCCAGCTTGATTGGACCGTTGGCCGTGATTGCTATAGAATGACACCTTGACATCGGCTGGGAACCACACGTACCCAGAAAGCGAAAAGCCCTTGCTGCCCCTGACGAAATCCCTTCGATTTTCCTGGCGTAGGGTTCTGCTTTCCATGACCCTCTTATTCGGGGCGGCACTGTTTTTCTGGCCCCCGCGAACCCTGCGAAGTGATAATTTCGTTTTTTACTTCCCTAATTCGCGGCACGTAATTCCTTTGGAAATAATCGAGAACACCAAGTATCTGCCTCTCCTTCAGGTCCTCAACCTGGTCGGAAAGCTTAACGGCTTACAGGAGAAGCGCAACACGCTTAAGGTGGGGTTTGGGAACACTCAGATCGAACTTCGCGCGGACGATCCGAAGATTCGCATCGCCAAGAAGACGACGCGTCTCTCGGCTCCCATCCGTGTTTCCCATGGAAAATGGATGGTACCCACCGACTTCCTCACCACCGTCCTGCCCAAGCTTACTGGCCAAGTCGTGGAGTACCATGTGGGGACAAACCGCATTTTCCTTGGAGATGTCAAGCGGGGATCCTTTACCCTACGGTTGGAGCAAGTGAGCAATGGCGCGAGGCTCACCTTCCAGTTCACGGACAAGGTAACCATTCGGACGGCATCAATGAATGGCAAGTGGGTGATGTTTCTGGGAGACCACCCCATCGACCCCCTTGAACAATCCTTCCACTTCCAGAATTTCTATGTAACCGACGTCCACTTCGACGACCAGGATGGGCTGCCCAAGCTCGTCATCACGCCTTCGGCGGGGGGGCTAAACTTCTACCCCGCAGTGGCGGAGGGAGGCAAGGTTCTCCTGGCCGACGTGTTGAAGCCGCCCCCGCCCCTTGCCCAGACGCCTCCGCCTTCCCAGCCGACTCGCACAACCGCCCGTGCGTCGGCGACACCAGCGCCTTCACCCGGCGTCACGGAAGAGGGGCCGGCCACGCAGCCTGGCCCGCCTTTGCCGGTCGTGGCCCTGGATGCCGGGCATGGCGGTGACGACGCGGGCGGGCGCAGTCGTGACGGTGTCACCGAAAAAGATCTGGTCGCGCAACTGGTGGCACGTGTCCGCCTGGCATTGCTTTCGGGGGGGAAATACCGGATTGTCTTGACGCGCACCGGTGATGTCAATGCCACTTTCGAGCAACGTGCAGTGGCGGCGAATGTGGGGGGGGCCGCTTATTTCCTCACTTTTCATGCCGGCGATTTGGGCGGCAGCTCGCCACGGATTGCAGTTTACACCTACCAACCTCCCAGTCCGCCGCCCCCTTCGCCGGGCGGCGAGGCAAGGTCGCTCTTCGTGCCCTGGAATCAAGTCCAGGAAGCCTACCTGGACCAAAGCCGCCAACTCGCCCAGGCCCTCGAGCAACGGTTCGCTCTAATTGCCGGACTAACAGCGGATATGCCCACGGCGGCCCCGGTGCGCACACTACGCAGTGTGAACGCGCCCGCCGTGGCGATCGAGATCGGCAGCTTAACACCCGATAACGACGCCGGCCCTCTGACCGACCCCGCATTTCAACAGCACCTTTCTGCCGCCGTGGCGGAAGTTCTTGCCGCTTTGCAAGGTGGAGGTACCTGAGACATGAGCCTCCGCGCCAAACTTCTTTGGGTCGCCCTCTTGGTGGTCTTTGCTGGGGGGCTCTTCTATCTGCGCTCTCTGGCCAAGCGTATCTTCTTTGAACTGCCTTTGCACAGTGACGAATCTGCCAAGGTGCGCTTGAGCGAGGCAGCTTTACAGTCGGGCACCGGGCCCAATGAGATTGCCGTCCTTTACTTCCCTTCCCTCAATGACCGCAAGCTGGTTGCCGAAAGTCGGCCGGTCAAATGGGCGCCGTCAGCGGATGATCGAGTTCGGCAGGTCCTGTTGGGGCTGGCGGCAGGATCACATCAGGGCTTTGGTCACCCCCTGGCTGCCTCAACCGACGTTCGCGCCGTTTTCCTGACCTTGGAAGGAACTGCTTATGTGGACCTCTCGAACGATCTCCTCAGCAGTATAAGTCCGGGAATTGAAACCGAGTCCCTTTCCGTTTATTCCATGGTGGATTCAATCACCGCCAACATTCCTTCGGTAAAACGGGTTAAAATCCTAATTCAGGGCCAGGAAGTTGAAACCCTGGAAGGGCACGCTGACTTGACGGAAGCCATCGTTCCCGATCCAACCCTCATCAAATCCGGCCCTTGAAACGTCACTGCGGGTTCATCCCGCGAGAAAGCGATGGTTTTGCACGCCCTCATCGCTCAGGAGATTGCATGTCCACTATGCCAAGACCCTTGACGGGTCTTCTCTATTCCGGCGGCAAGCTGGTTCGTCCAGACCGGCGTCCCGCTACCCACCTCAGGCCCGTTGAAATCGTTCCGCAATTCATTAATTCCGCGGAGGGTTCGGCGCTGATTCGCCTGGGTGAGACTCAGGTGATTTGCACGGCCTCGGTCGAAGATGGTGTTCCTCCTTTCCAGAAAGGCACGGGCCGAGGGTGGATCACCAGTGAATACGCCATGATTCCCCGCGCCACCGAAAGCCGCACCCCGAGGGAGGTGACTCGGGGCCGGCAGGTCGGCCGCACCATGGAGATCCAGCGTTTGATCGGCAGATCGTTGCGCGCCGTGACCGATATGGAGGCTCTCGGTGAGCGCACGGTTTGGATCGACTGCGATGTGATCCGCGCCGATGGAGGGACGCGCACCGCTTCCATCACCGGTTCGCTCGTGGCGCTGGGCATGGCGTTCCAGAAGCTGGTGGAGCTCAAGGCCCTGCGCCGAATTCCCTTGAAGGACTACGTGGCGGCGGTCAGCGTGGGCATCGTGGGCGGGGAGACCCTACTCGATCTGGTTTACGCCGAGGACTCGAACGCCGAGGTGGACATGAATGTGGTGATGACCGGCTCTGGCCAACTGGTCGAAGTGCAAGCCACCGCGGAAGGCAAACCCTTCAGCGTCGGCGATCTGAACAGGCTGATCGAAGTGGCGCGGCCGGGCATCCAGCAACTCCTTGCCATCCAGCGTTCGATCCTGAAATTTGAACTCTCCCCGGCCCTTGCGTAGCGGACAAGGGAAGCCGTCAGTAGTCCCGCCGCGGCGGGTCAGTGGTCAGTTGTTGGGAACTTGCGGCGCGCTCCCTCCTGGCACCTGAAACCTGATAGCTATAGAGGCTTGCATAATACAGTGACACGTCAGCGGTAGCGCCGGGATCGTGCCGGCCCCGCAGAATGCCGCCGGGACGGCGGCGCTAGGAAGAATGGTTGCCACTGTATCTTGCAGAAATCAACAAAACCTGTGCTCGCTGGACTTTCGACTTTCGACTTCTCGACTTTCGCTTTTCGACTTTTCGACTTTCGACTTCGAGCATGCCACTCATCACTCTTCACTCACCGCTCTACCTGGCCTCCTCCAATCCTGGTAAACTCCGGGAGTTCCGTGAGGCGGCCTCAGCGCGCGGCATCTATGTGAACCCTTTACCTGAAATTGAAAGCCTTCCAGCTTGCACCGAAGATGGCAGGACTTTTGAAGAGAACGCGCGCAAGAAAGCTCTGCATTACAGTGCGTATGTCTCCGGCCCGGTATTCGCAGACGATTCTGGGATCAGTGTTGATGCGCTTCAAGGCGCGCCGGGGATCTTTTCCGCCCGCTTCGCACGACCCGACGCAACGGATGACGAAAACAACCGCAAGTTGCTGCAAGAGTTGCGCCGCCTCGAGACGGCGGCGGGTTCAAGCCCGGCGAGTCCTCGCGCGGCCCTCGAGGAGCGCGGAATTCCGCCCTGCATCGAAAACCAGCCCTCCCGCCGCGCCGCCCACTATGTCTGCGTCATCGCGCTGGCGCAGTGTGGCCGGATTCTTTGTCTCACCGAGGGAAGAGCGCACGGCGTTATCCTTGATGAACCGCGCGGGACAGGAGGCTTCGGCTACGACCCCTACTTCTTCTACGCTCCGCTGGGCAAGACTTTTGCTGAGCTGAAACCGGAAGAGAAATTCGCTGTCTCGCACCGAGGTAAAGCATTCCGCAAACTGCTCGATTTCTTGTCGCAGGAGTGAGCGGTCGCGGTAGGGATACCAGTT
>DLMI01000084.1:47159-50173 GCA_002478145.1 Acidobacteria bacterium UBA7540 | reverse complement strand
CAGAGATTGGCCGGTTATGTCGCGAAACCGTAGATGTGCCCGTGCGTTCACATCTGGGGGGTTGTGCTTGGACCGCGGGTGACTCGGAACCTATGTGAGGGGGCGCTTCGCCGAATCACTAACGGGCTTTCCCCCGGCGTTTACTGATTGGCGGTCGGGCCGGGATTGGAAACTGCAGGGATTCTTCGTCCCGACAGGTCGGGACTCAGAATGACAAGGGGAACGTGGCGCGTACCACCGCTGGCCTGCCGGCCTCGGGAGGGGCAGATTCGCGATCAGGGCAGGATGAAAACTGCAGGGATTCTTCGTCCCGACAGGTCGGGACTCAGAATGACAGCGGGGCGTAATTCCGGAGCTCGACTCTCCGGAAACTCGATGGATTACTCGTTTCAGTTAAGCAATTTAGGCTGAGCGGATCAGAGGGCCTTTTCCCTCCTCTTTGCGCCCCCGGAATTTCCTCGGCACTGTCCATCCTTGATCCCCGCAGGGGATCAATACAGTAGCCGGGGGCAACGCCCCCGGAATACGTGCCCCATACAAGGTCCGACCCTGAAAGGGTCGAATCCGGGCCGCGTGACACCGGTCTTGCGACCTGCAGCTCAGGGTAATACGACCCTTTCAGGGTCGGGGGACGAACGTCGCGCATTCCGGGGGCGTTGCCCCCGGCTACTATCTTGTGCCCTTGCAGGGCACCAAAAACCTGCCCTTCGATCTTACCCTGCGGCGCCCGTTTCTGACATCACGCGGATGGCGCCCCGATGCACCGGGGCGTCCCAGTCTGTCGCGTTGCGAACCCGCACGGCCGAGGTTCGCGGCAGCCGGTCTGACAGCAGGTGTCAGGTGCCAGGTTTCAGGTGCCAGGAGGCCCGTGTCGGCTATCGGGAGTACGGATGTCAGGTACCTGAAGTCCGGTAGGGACACAAAAAGGTCTTGACTTATTACAAGTTTGTTATATACTGGACTCGCCATGAGAACGCGGGATTTGAAAGCCGAGCGGCGAAGGCACGGCTGGGGCCAAGTGGAAGCGGCCGAGCGCCTGGGTGTGTCCCAACCTTATCTGGCCATGCTGGAGAACGGAAAGCGTCAACTCACGCCCGCTTTGGCGCGCAAGGTGGTTACGGCCTATGGACTTCCGCCTACGGAACTGCCTGTGCCCGCAACATTCACTCCGACCGAAAACGTTGAGGGGCAGCGGTTGGTGGAGGATCTCGCGAAACTCGACTACCCGGGATTTGCTTATGTTCGCACGCGGGTGAGAAGCAAGAACCCCGGAGAGGTTCTACTTACCGCCCTGGCGCAAGAGAATCTGGAGGGACGCGCGGCGGAAGCGCTGCCTTGGCTGCTCCTGCGATATTGGCACATGGATCTGACCTGGCTGGTGGTGGAGGCGAAGAAGTTTGACCTCCAAAATCGTCTGGGATTTGTGGTCAACCTTGCCCGCCAGCTTTCCGAACGGGGCGTGGAAGCGGAGCGCACACAGGCTCTCGCGAGTTTGGAATCCTTGCTGGAGTCAAGCCGGCTGGCGCGTGAAGACTATTTCTACCGGGCTCCCCGCAACGACCGAGAGCGGCAATGGCTGTTCGAGAACCGGCCGGATGCCGCGCGACACTGGAATTTGTTGTCAGACCTGCGACCCGAGCACTTACAATATGTGGCCTAGAAACGAGGCAAAACTCCCTTCACCTTGGGACCGGTTTCTGGAAGAGCTTGACGGACTTCTCCGTGAGCAAGTTCACGTGCATTGCATCGGTGGATTCGTGGTCAGCCTCTTTTACGGACTACCGCGACCAACGGCGGATGTTGACTATTTTGCTGTACTACCCTATGGCTGTGTGGACGACCTCCAGGCATTGGCGGGGCCGGACTCGATGCTTGCGAAGAAGCACAAGCTTCATTTGCACCATTTTCCGGCTATTTCTCTGCCGGAGGACTACGAAACGCGGCTCTCGGAGATGTACCCCGGTCGGTTCAAAAACCTGCGTCTTTACGCCCCCGACCCATACGACTTGATTTTGTCCAAGCTAGAGAGAAATAGCCAGAAGGACCGTGATGACGTGGCTTTTCTGGCAGAAAGCCTCCATCTCAGTCCCGAGGTGCTGCGCGAACGCTACAAAAAGGAACTGCGTCCGTACCTCACAAATGAAGGCCGGCATGACCTTACCCTCGAGCTCTGGCTCGACGTTTGCTTCGAGGAGCATCCGCTTGAACCTTAATTCTCGACGCAGCTCGTAGCAAATGACCGGGTTTCCCGGAGACAAGCATAGGGTGCTGCCACTTGACGGTAAGTTGGCAAACCGTAGATATGCCCGTGCTGCCCCATCTGGGGGTCGTCCTTGGATCGCGGGTGATTCGGAACCTATGGTGAGGGGACACTTCGCCGAATCACTAACGAGTTTTCCCCCAGCGTTTACTGACTCGCAATTAGGCCAGGATTGAAAACTGCAGGGATTCTTCGTCCCGACAGGTCGGGACTCTCCAGGAACTCGACGCATTACTCGTTTCCATTGAGCAGCTTGGGCCGAACGGATCAGAAGGCCTTTTTCCTGCTTTTCGCGCCCCCAGAACATCCTCGGCACTGTCCATCCTTGATCCCCGCAGGGGATCAATACGGTAGCCGGGGGCAACGCCCCCGGAATACGTGCCCCCCACAAGGTCCGACCCTGAAAGGGTCGTATTAGCCTGATCTCCGGGACGCAAGGCCCGTGTGACACCACCGGGATTCGACCCTTTCAGGGTCGGGCAACGAACGTCGCGCATTCCGGGGGCGTTGCCCCCGGCTACTATCTTGTGCCCTTGCAGGGCACCAAAAACCTGCCCTTCGATCTTACCCTGCGGCGCCCGTTTCTGACATCACGGATAGCTGCTTTTCGGCTATGAATGCTCAGAATGACAAGGGGAACGTAACGCGCACCACCAGCCGGGATTTCTCACCAGGGCCGGAAGGGCGGGGCTTTAGCCCCGCCGCTTCCAGGCCCTCACAATTATTCCCATGTCTCGCGGCCCGCACAGTCCGT
>DLMI01000084.1:8252-47073 GCA_002478145.1 Acidobacteria bacterium UBA7540 | reverse complement strand
ACGGACTGTGCGGGCCGCGAGACGGAAAGGGGGAAGCCGCTCCGGCGGCGGGGCTAAAGCCCCGCCCTTCCGGCCCTATGGGTCAGAACGGAAGAGCGTGGCGAGAAATCCGGTGCTGCAAGAGGACCGATCAGGGTTTGACGATTTTGCCCAGCACGACGGCTCGGCGCGCGCCGGTGACGCTGGGAAGATTTCCTGGCAAGCCGTGCAGGGTGCGGTCCGCAAGGACAGCGAAGGCGATGGCTTCTTTGGCGTCCACCGGCAGGCCGTAACGGTCGGAGAGTTCAACCGTCAGATGCGGCAGCAATTCGACCAAGCGCTTCACGAGCAAACGATTGTGCGCGCCGCCGCCCGAGACAATCAGGCGGTCAATCTTCTCACCAGGAAATACAAAGCGAGCCAGCGCGCCGGCGATGGTGCGTGCGGTCAGCTCGGCGGCGGTTCGAAGCAAGTCTTCAAAACGGGTACGCCGGCGTGAGAAGAAATAGCGGGCCACGAAGTCTTGGCCGAACTGTTCGCGTCCTGCACTTTTGGGCGGAGGTCGCAGGAAGAAGGGGTGGCACAGCGCGTCGGCGAGCAGCGGTTCATTCACTTTTCCCAGCGCCGCCACACGCCCGCCGGCGTCGTAATACTCTCGATCGCCGGTGAAGTGTTGTACCAGAGCATCGCTCACCATGTTTCCAGGCCCGGTATCGAAGCCAACAATGTCGAGTGGTTTTGCCTTCGCCGGGATCACCGTGACATTGGCGATGCCGCCGATGTTTAGGGCCACGGTTCCTTTCCGCCTGTCCCGCAGCAAGAGATAGTCCACCATGGGTACAAGCGGCGCCCCTTGGCCGCCAGCCGCCACGTCAGCGGTGCGGAAATCCGCCACCACCGGCGCTCCCGTTCGTTCTGCGATCACGGCAGGCTCGGCGATTTGGAGGGTGTTCGGGTCCACTGGCTCCACGTGGCCTTGAATCAGCTCCGCACTTCCCTGGTGATAAATGGTCTGGCCATGTGAACCGATGACGGAAACACGTTGGGGCGAGACGTGTGCTACGCGGCATACATGCAGGGCAGCTCTGGCGAAGAGTTCACCGAGCAGAAAGTTAAGTTGGCTGACTCCCTCCACTTTCGTCTGCACCCCCGCGGCAACGCGCATGATCCATTGCTTGACCTTGGGAGGGTAGGGAAGTGTGACGAACGCCCGCAAGCGCACCCGAGGTTGTTCCGCAGGGCCGGCCAAGCGCACGAGGGCCGCATCAATTCCATCCAGTGATGTGCCGGCCATCAGTCCCACGGCTAGGCGCGAGTCGTGTTTGCGGTGAGGCATGACACTATCGTCCTTGATCCCCGCAGGGGATCAATATAGTAGCCGGGGGCAACGCCCCCGGAGAAAATGCGCCTCCGAAAAGGACCGACCCTGAAAGGGTCGAATCCGGATGGCGTCAGGCCGGTCTTGCGTCCCCGGCGCAGGGTAATACGACCCCTTCAGGGTCGGGGAACGAACGTCACGAATTCCGGGGGCGTTGCCCCCGGCTACTATCTTGTGCCCTTGCAGGGCATGAAAAACCCGCCCGCTTACCCTGCTGCACCCCGCTTCTGACATCACGGATAGCGGTCTTCGGCTATCCTCGCTCAGGATGACAGCCTCAAGGGGTTTTTCCGCAGCCTGTGAAGTCGGTCGCGAAGTCTGTGAACTCTCTGACGACACGATCCAGCGATCCTCTCGACAGCCGTCCACTGGGCGGCTTCAGACCTTTCTTTGCAAGCTGAATGCGCTTCAGTGCTTGCTCGACTCGAGGGTTCGCAAGTCTCCCCGACTCGAAAGCTTCTCTCAACGCCTCGTGCACAACTTCAGCGGCTTCGGCCTTTTCCAAAAGCAGCGCGTCGCACCCCGCGCGCAGGGCGTGAACCGCCGCTTCGCCCAACTGAAGAGTTCCACGAACAGCTTCCGATTCGAGTCCGCAGGCGATCGCGACACCATTGTAGCCCAGCTTGACGCGGAGTAATCCCTCTACAACCCTGGGGGAAAGCCCGGCGGATTGCAGCAAATTAAAGTCGTAGGCTTTGTAGGCGGCAGGGCTCACCAAAACGAGGGGAAGCCGGGGCAAGAGCGCCCGGTAGGGCACCAGATCCTCGCGCCATAACTCGGCCATGGACTTGGACACCACGGGCGGCTCCGTTGGGCTCGAGTACTGCGCCGTTCCGAGACCGGGGAAATGTCTTCCGCAGGCGAGCAGGTTGTGGCGCTCGAGCCCGCGCAGGAACGCTGCCCCACACTCCGCCACCTGTGGGGGATCAGGGCTGAAGGCACGCGTCTCTGAGGTCTTTCCCGAGGAACGCGAGGCGAGGTCAAGCCCCGGGGCCAGATCGGTGTTGAAACCCAGAAGCTGCAAGGCGGCGCCCACAAGCTCGCCCAGTCGAGTCACGGCAGCGAGCCCCTTCCCGGCGGCAGCTCGAGGCGAGGGCAGAGGAGGCAGGAATGCCCTAAGCGGATCCATGGCGCCGCCTTCTTCCTCAATGGCCAGGAAGGGAACGGCGGGCGCCGCGCGCGCCAGCTCGAACAGAAACTCGCAGACGCCTTCGGCCCCGCCGGTTAGCGACCCGTCTATAACTACGCCTCCCGGGCGCAACCGGCGAAAGATGTACTCAAGTGAAGAATCCCAGCGCAGTCCATTCACTTTTAGGATTAACAGTTGGCCGAGATCATTTTCGTGCAAGTGACCCCTCACCCGGCCCGCGACGGCTGGTGAAAGCGCCGTCGCGGGCCACCCTCCCCGATTTCTGGGGTCCGATGGACCCCATCGGGGTCCACGAATCGGACTCCCCTGGGGAGAGGGCAAGCCGCCTTTGCGATGCACTGCATTTCTGATATCACGGGTAGTGTTCTTCGCCTATCCTCGTTCTCCGGAAACTTCACTCAACCGTGTCATTCCGATCCCGCAGCCGCGGGAGAGGAATCTTGCTCTGAGTTCTTTCTTCCGCGATCCGCCAGAAGCAGGGCGAGATTCCTCTCCCGCGGCTGCGGGATCGGAATGACACCCTTACGCCCCCATGTTGTCGTCATGACTGGATTTGCTTTTTCAGTTCCGCCAACAAGTTCAAAGCCTCAATCGGCTTCAGGTTATCGAGGTCGGCGCTTTCGATGGCTTTCACCACCTCAACATTCAAGGGAGTAAAAATCGTAAGTTGGACAGGTCCCGTTTCCGGCGCGTCTGGCTTGGCCGCCAGGCGCTCGCTCAGGGTGTGCTCGGTCTGCTCGTGGCGCGCAAGGATTTCCCGTGCGCGCGCAATGACTTTGTTGGGCAGGCCGGCCAGGCGAGCAACTTCGATGCCGTAGCTCTTGTCGGCGCTTCCCTGTTCCACCTTTCGCAAGAAGACAATGTTGGATCCGGATTCACGCACCGAGACGTGGTAATTGCGCACGCCGGGAAGAAGTTCGGCGAGCTCGGTGAGCTCGTGGTAGTGTGTGGCGAAGAGGGTCTTGGGCCGCGTGCGGCTCTGCAGGTGCTCGACGACGGCCCAGGCAATGGCGAGGCCGTCAAAGGTGGCCGTGCCCCGCCCTACCTCGTCAAGCAAAACGAGGCTGCGCGGGGTGGCGGTGTTCAGAATGCTCGCCGCCTCGGTCATCTCCACCATAAACGTCGAGCGCCCCCGCGCCAGGTTATCCGAGGCGCCGATGCGGGTGAAGATGCGGTCAAAAATGGGAAGCTGGGCGCGCCCCGCAGGCACGAAGCTCCCCATCTGGGCCATCAAGGCGATCAGTGCGGCTTGGCGCAGGTAGGTTGACTTGCCCCCCATGTTCGGCCCCGTGACGATCAGGATCAGGTCGCTACTGTCGTTCATGTAGAGATCGTTGGGAACGAACTTGCCGGACTGGCCTTCTTCGCTGAGGCGCTCGATCACGGGATGGCGTCCGCGCTGGATGACCAGTTCGCTGTTGTCGGAAAACTCCGGCCTGCGGTATTGGCGCTCGGCGGCGAGGTGTGCGAAGCACGCCAGAACATCCAACTCCGCCAGCACCGCCGCCGTCTGGCGGATGCGGCGCGCTTCGGCGGCCACCTGGCGCCGGATGGCCACAAAAAGGTCTCGCTCGAGCGTTTGGCTTCTTTCCTCGGCATCCAGGATTTTCGCTTCCAATTCTTTCAACTCGGGGGTTGTGAACCGTTCGGCATTCACCAACGTCTGCTTGCGTTCGTAATCCGCAGGAGCGAGATGGAGATTGGCTTTCGAGACTTCGATGTAATAGCCGAAAATACTGTTGAACCGGACCTTCAGTGAGGCAATGCCGGTGCGCTCTCGCTCGCGAGATTCGATCAGGGCCACCAGCCGTTTACTGTTCTGGCTCAGGCTGCGCAGCTCGTCGAGTTCGGCGCTGTAGCCCGGCCGGATCAACCCGCCCTCGCTCAGGAGTACAGGCGGCTCGGGATGAATCGCTTTCTCGAGCAACTCTCGCACATCCCCCAGCTCGTCCAAATGTTCCCCAAGGTCCTTGAGGCGAGCCGCCTGAAAATGGCTGAGGTAAGTGTGGAGGAGCGGGAGCGCTTGGAACGACTGCTTCAATGCCAGCAGGTCGCGGGCATGAGCGGTTTCGAGCGTCACCTTGCTCAGCAGGCGCTCGAGGTCCTGCACGCCGCCCATCGCCCGACGAAGCTCTTCCCGCTCGATGGTGGATTTCAGGAACTCCTCGACCACCTCCAGCCGCGCCTCGAGCTCGAGGCGGTCAAGAGAGGGGCGGAGCATCCACGCCTTCAACTTGCGCGCGCCCAGCGAGGTCACACACTCGTCCAGTATTCCCAATAGAGTGGCAGCGCGTGATTCCCCGAAGGCAGGTTCGAGCAGCTCCAGGTTGCGCAGCGTGGCGGGATCGAGGATGAGAGAGTCCTGTTGCTGGTAGAAGCGGATTCCGTCCAGATGCGAAAGCGACCCTCGCTGCGTCTCACGCACGTAGTGAAGAACGGCCCCGGCGGCCGCCACGGCCAGCGCATGACCCTCCAGGCCGTAGCCCGCCAGCGTCGCCACCCGGAAATGATCGCGCAACAGGCGGGCGCCATATTCCTCGGCGAATACCCAGTCGTCCAGAGGCGTTTGGGTGAGGGGAGCAAGGGGATTGGAGCGCGAGTCCGCCGGGCTGGTCGGACGCGACGCGACAAGAAGCTCGCTGGGCCGCATGCGGTCCAGTTCCTCTTGCAGGCGCGCCGAAGCTTCCGGGCCTGAAAACTCCGTAGCGCGAAAGTCGCCGGTCGAGAGGTCCACGAAGGCTACGCCGGCATTGCCGTCCCTCTCCGCCACCGCCGCCAGGTAATTGTTGTCGCGCGGCTCGAGGATCTGCGAGTCAATCGCCGTTCCGGGCGTCACTACCCTGGTGACTTCGCGCTTCACCAGTTTCTTTGCCAAACGCGGGTCTTCCATCTGGTCACAGATGGCAACACGATAGCCGCGCCGGATGAGCTTGGCGATGTAACCCTCGGCAGCATGGTACGGAACACCACACATCGGGATGGCCACGCCTTTTTCCTTGTTGCGGGAGGTCAGCGTGATTTGCAGTTCTTTCGAGGCCACCACCGCGTCCTCGAAGAAGAGCTCGTAGAAGTCTCCCAGGCGAAACAGCAGAAGCGCGTTAGGATGGCGCTCCTTGATGGCACTGTACTGCCGCATCAAAGGGGTGGAAAATTCACTCATGGGCGCATTCAACTTCTCGAACCATTATAGCTTTACTGAGGGGCAACGTTTCAATATTGCTCTGCAGTCCCGCCAAGGCAGGTCAGTGGCCCCGCCACGGCGAGTCAGCTTTCCGCCCTCCAATGGCACTGCCTTCACTGCCTACTGCCACTGCCTACTGCCTTTGCACTCGCCCCCAATGAATTAAAGGAGGAATGGTACTTTAGTAGTCTTGAGTTGGCCTGAGAACAGCGCTACGAATAGAGTGTTGTATTCGAGTTTCTTCAGGAACTCGAGGTAGCGCCAGAGGAGGCCAGACTTATGTCGCCGGCCGGTTCCACTGCGACACCCAGGAGCTCATTGGTCTGCGACGTTCAGCATTGCTTGGAACTCATTATTTGAGTTGGAGGTCACTTTGAACTGTCTTCGTTTGGGGATCCGGTTTCCGGTGGAATTTCCCGTAAAGGTACAATGGAAAGACCGGCCAGGAAAGGTACATCGGATGCAAGGTGAGATTATAACAATGAGCGGGAACGGAGTGTTCATGCGGCTGCCCTCTCAGCTTCGCCCGAACACGAGAATTACCTTAACGGTGAGTCTCCCCACCGAGATTACAAGAATTCCGCTCAAGCTCTTCTGCCAGGCCCGTGTGGTAGGCCAGAAGGAGGTCACAACCTATCCCTTCGGCATTGGCGCGATCATCGACGATTATCAAATCCGACCGGCACGTCCGTCGGCATAGGCGCGATCATCGACGATTATCAAATCCGACCGGCACGTCCGCGTGAGTGACCTCAACCCCACTTGACACTATCCGCTAGAAACTGGTCCTAAGGCCTGCTCCTGTCCGGCTTCAATCAGTGGTATATCGAGCTTTTGGTGGATGGCATACAACACCAGTTCCAAGCGGTCCGAAACCCCGACCTTATCGAAGATAGCACGCAGGTGGTTCTTCACCGTCTGCTCCGCCATCGACAGGCAGCGGGCAATTTCGCGATTGGGGAACCCTTGCATCAGGCAGGCGATAATAGCCTTCTCGCGTCGCGTGAGTGTGTCGGCAGGTCGCACGGAAGGCTTCTGGGGAGCCTGTGCTGTCTTAACCATCTCGGCCCCCGTCGCCCTAACCATTCCCGTCTTGTTGTGCTTCATCGCCTTCCTGATGGAGCTCAAGAACTGGGATAGCGCTGCTGATCTCGCGATCACCCCTGCGGCCCCGGCCTCCATGTAACGGGAGGCCATATCGCCCTTGAGGGCCGGAGTGGTGATAACGAGCTTGCTGCGGGGCGAGACGCGCCGTATTTGTTCCATAAGGTTGCCGGGAGGTTCTGCTGCAATCTCCCCCTGAACCATTAACAGGTGCGGTCTAAACCGTCCTGCCAAGGTGATAACCTGTTCACTGGTTGCAGCTTGGGCTACCACACGCAGGTCGTCCTCAAGGGAGAAGAGTTGCCTTACTCCGAGGCGAAAAACCTCTTCCCGGTCTGCTAACAGAATCCGGATTCTCTTTGGCTTGTGCGCTTTTTTCATTGGCCGAAGGGAGCAAAATACCCCATGTGCCCGCAGGCGCTGTACTGGATGGTAAGGTTTTCGCAGCTTTTAGCCGCGAGGCTCGGAGCTCGAAATCTTCAATGATCGCGCCGATCCCCTGATTCTTGCCCATGCGGCTCTTGCGAACCACACGCCCCTGACAAGAAAGCTCAACGGGAACCTTCGTTAACTCGATGGGCAAATTGATCGTGACGTTAATTGTTGTGCCGAGAGGTAGGGGGCTGGGCATCACTATGAGTAACCCACTGGAACTCATATTTCCAGTTCTCCCTCGCGCTTTGCCAACACTCCGCCCCCGGGCTTTCCACCGGACTTGCGCCGGTAGGATTAGCGGATAACGTTTGCCCTGGCGACGCTCAAGCATAACTTAAAGTCCAAGTGATCTTAGCACAGGGCTTGCGCGTTTCCTAGTGCCAAAGGTCAAAGGTGCCAAAGGTTAAAGGGCGACGATTCTGGCCAGAAGCCCGCCAATTGAGGGGAGCCCCCCTCGCATCGCTGGTGCCAAAAGTGTGTCGGGTGGCGTGCGGCCTTTGGTATACAGGCGCGGACCGAAAGAGTGCAACTCCGGCCGTACCCGGCGGAATTAAGTCCCCGCTAAGGTGGCCAAGCCCTGCCCCATTCCAGCCGGCCTGCATTCCCCCTACGATTTTTCTTGACAAAGGATGCGCCTGAGAGAATACTAAACCATATGGTTAAGTATTTCGGGCCTGAGCTCGACGCCACGTTTGCGGCGCTTTCCGACGCCACCCGGCGCGGCATCCTGGCGCGGCTGGCGCAGGGCGAAGCCTCCGTCAGCGAATTGGCCGCGCCCTACGAAATATCGCTCCCCGGCGTATCCAAGCACCTGCGGGTGCTCGAGCGGGCAAAGCTTATGGCGCGGCGGAAAGACGGACGAGTGAATCGCTGCCGCCTGGTCGCCGAACCCATGAAGGACGCGGCCGAATGGATCGAGCATTACCGGCAATTCTGGGAACAGCAGTTCGATGCACTTGCGCGTTTTCTCGCACAACCCCAAAGGAAGGGAAAGGAAACATGTCAACGCCACAACAGGGCCCCCAAACGCGGGTTCAAATCCGGAGGATATTCACGGCGCCGCGTGCGACAGTCTTCGAAGCTTGGACAAAACCCGAAAAACTAGAAAAGTGGATGTGCCGGGATCCTTCACAAAGTACGACCCGGTACTGGGATTTCGATATTCGCGAGGGAGGCGGGTTCCACCTCGAGAACCGAATGCCGGATGGGACCGTATACAAGCAGTGGATCGGGTATCGTGAGCTAAGGCCTCCGGAGAAGTTGGCTCTCGCCTGGAATTGGGAGCGTCTCGATGCCGAAGGCAAGAGCGACGGCGGGCCGCACGAGAGTCTGGTGACGGTCGAATTCCGTGATCTTTGGGGTTCGACGGAGGTTGTCCTGACACACGAATTGCTTCCGACACGGGAACTGCGCGAGCGAATGCGGAGGGGTTGGAATTGCTGCTTCGACGTTTTGGAGCGGCAGCTGCAGGCCTAAATTCAGAATACTTTGGGAGGAGAAAATGCGAAAAACACTTTGCTGGTTTGCTCTGGGGGCCATTGCGATCGGAGTGCTTGCCGCCCGCGCGGGGTCGCAAGAGAAGCCCGGGTCGGGATTCGATCGCCTAAAGACCCTGGTAGGCACATGGGAAGCCGCCGTTCCGCAAGGCGGAACCCTGACCAACACGATTCGGCTGGTCTCGAATGGGACCGCGCTGGAAGAGATATTTCAGAGCAAGGAAGACGACCAGATGGTGAGCCTCTACACGGCGGATGGAAATCGCCTGGCGATGACCCATTACTGCGCGGCGGGCAATCAGCCGCGCATGGAAACACTTGCCATCACCGGCGACCAGAAGGAGTTCGATTTTTCCTTCACGGGTATCACCAATCTGATGAATCCCAACGCCGGGCATATGCACCACTTGGTGATCCAAATCGCCGATCAGGATCACTTCACGGAACAATGGACGTGGCGCGAGAATGGCAAGGACCAGATCCATACGATTCATTTCACGCGAAAGAAGTCGTAGCCCTCTCAAAGGCAGGCCGCGTGGCGGAGGTACCGCACCTCGCGGAGGCGGCGAAATTGTTGGTTGTAATCCAAGCCGTAACCGACCACGAAAACGTCGGGAATCTGGAAACCAACGTAGTCGGCCTTGACGGCAACGGCGCGGCGAGCGGTCTTATCGAGTAAAGTGACGAGCTTCAAGCTCTTGGGCTGGTGAGCGGCGAGCAGGCCTTGGAGGTAGTGATACGTTCGCCCGGTGTCGAGGATGTCTTCGACAACCAGAACCTCGCGTCCCGCGATACTGACGTCAAGGTCTTTGGTGATTTTCACTTCGCCCCATGACGTCGTGCCGGCGACGTAGCTCTGAATTCCCAGGAAATCCACGGTGGCCTCGATGGAGAGGTTGCGGACGAGGTCGGCCATGAATATCCAGGCGCCCTTGAGCACCCCAACCAGGTGCGGTGTGCGGCCGTGATAGTCGCTGGAAATCTCCTCGCCAAGCTCGCGAATTCGCGCTGCAATCTGGCTCGAATCCAGAAGCACTTCGAGGCTCAATTCAGAGGGAGCATTACCCATGGGCATTCACCGTTGACGCTCTTTGGGAGCATCTGTTAAATTGAGTGCTGGCATCTTGTATAAAAGGAGATTCTGTGGCAAGTCACAAATCCGCATTAAAGAGCATCAAGCAAACCCGAAAGCGTACCGAATTGAACCGCGCGCACACCACGAAGTTGCGGCATCAGATCCGGAAGTTCCGCGCCGCGCTCAAAGCCAAGGATAAGGCCGCTGCGGAAGCGCTCCTGAAGCCAACCCTGGCTCTCATCGATCACTCGATCCACAAGGGCGCCCTGCATCCTAACACCGCAGCGGGCTACAAGTCGCGCTTGACCCTCGCCTTCCACGCTCTCACGTAAATTCTGTTTTCGAAGGGAGGACCATTAGGGTTCTCCCGGCTCGCCTCGCGGTGTCTGCTCTCTCGAAAATCACCCGATTCCGGTCATTCCCGCGAAAGCGGGAATCCAGCCCTATGTGGACTGACCTGGACCCCCGCTTACGCGGGGGTGACAACACAGGAGGTTTTCATCTCCCTGGGTGGGCTGCAGGCCCATGGGGCAGCCGGGAGCACTCACCGTAACCTTCTGCTTCGAGTAAGCTGAGGAGGTCACCCTTCGCCGGCCGGAGCGGGGAGTTCTTCGCCAATCGTGGGCACGCCGGAGGTTTCCTTGCCGATCACCACCTGCCAAACCAGAAACTCCAAAAGGATTTTTGAATCCTTCCACGACGATTTGATTCCCAGATCGGTGCGGCGGACGGCCCGAAGCGCCTGCTGTAATTCCTCGCGCGGATAATTCCGCAGAACGAGCGGGACGATTTCCCATGTTGAATAGGGATTTGCGGGCCGCGACCAGCCTCCCCGGCCACCGCCGTAAGGCGCCCCTCCGCCCCTCAGCGTCTGGCGAAAGAGGTCGCCCACGCACCAGACAATCAATGTCTCGGCGACCTTGCTGGCCAAAAGTTCACGGAGGAATTCCAGCGCTTGGCCACATTTCCGTTCGGCGATGGCGCGCAGAAGCTTTCCGATTTCCCGCTCCTCGCGGAAGGCTACGATCAAGTCCAGGTCAGCCGCTTCCCAGCGCTTCTTGCCTGGCATGGCGGTAAGCAGTTTCTCGATTTCGGTGCGCATCCAGAGCAGGTTGACGCCGGAGGTCTTCGCCTCGGCCCGCCAATCGTTACTGATCTCAAACTTGCTCGCAATTTCCTCTGCCAATCCGGCCTCGATCTCCACTCCCGCCTGATGGAGGAAGTCGCTGGCCCACAGCGCGGCTTGGCGACGATTGAGCGCCCGCATCTCCACCAACTCCGCCTTTTTCTCCAGCAACTGGATGAACTTCCGCCGCCGGTCCGGCTCCGCCGCAGTAAATACCACGGTGGAAAAAGGAGAGGGGCGCTCCAGGTATTCGCGCAGCGCCTCGGCGTCTTCCTCGGCCGCCTGTTTGAAATCCTCGGGGTCAGAAAAGAGCAGGAAGTTGTGTCCACCCAACATCGGCATCTGTAGGGCTGCCTCCAGGTCTTGCCGGAGCCGGTCCGGCTGAAACTCGATTTCCGCCAGGCACCATTGCCGCGCTTCTTCGGGAATCGAGTTCACCACCGCTTTGCGGCATTCTTCCTGGAGAAACCGGTCAGGGCCGCGAAGGAAATAAGCCTGGCCGGCTTTGCCTTTTCGGAATGTGGCGACAAAATCTGAAGGTTGCATGTTATGGAAATTGGAAATCAGAAATTGGAAACTGGAAACTGGCAGCCTTGTTTTCAAGTTCCTGTTTTCTAGTTCCCAGTTTCATTTTCCTTTCTCTTTTGTCTCCCTGTGCTCAGTGGTGAAGCTCTTTGTCCCTGCCGATAATTGGCGGAGTCTTGCCGCCCGTCTGAAACCGGCTTCCATGCTACCATCCGTCCCGCCTCAAGCACAAGAAAACGGGGCTTTCGGTACCGTCCTAATTTGAAATCGGAGCAAAAGAATAATTGTCTGAAAGTGATCTTAAAACAAAAAGGGCAGTCATTTCTGGCTGCCCTTTTGAAAATCAACGACGTGCTTCTTTTTGGCACGCCTGCGAAGCATCTATATCACAACTCAATCCGAATCCTGAAGGGGATAGTGCGAGGAAACACGAATCCCTTTGGAGGGGACAGGATGCAGGTCCTAAGTATTCTGAACCTGAACGCTCAATCCTGCTCTTCCGAATCCCCAGTCCTGCATTTTGCGCTTGACAGGAGGCTAGGAGCGTGATAGGCTATGTAGGTTGGTCTATGATAAAGGGCGTCAGCAGATCGCTCCCAGGGGGTTCTAAACCGGCCCGCCGGCGGCGGGAAATCGGCACCAAATGCAAAAAAGATACTAAATAGAGGGAACGAACCTAAAGAACTATTGAAAGCAAAGGAGTTAGCGTTTTCAGGGGCTCAAAACGAACCCAATTTTCACTACAACAAACCCCGATCAAAGCCAAGAAGATGGCCATTAATCGACGATTTGTGAGGCATTGAGTAGAAGAAGAAACTGGAAACTGGAAACTGGAAAGTGGAAACTGGAAACTAGAAAATGGAAACTGGCAGCCCGGTTTTCCCGCTTCTAGTTCCTGGTCCCATCCGATAAAGCAGAAAGTAGAAATCAGAAAATGGCAGCGCCATTTTCCATTTTCCATTTTCCAGCGTGTGTCAAGCGTCGTAGGTGTTTGACCATATGCCGTCAGAATTGCTATATTGGCGTAAGACATTTGTGAGATTCGAAAGTAAGTGAGGAATGGCAAACGTTCAAATCGAATTCCCTGACAAGAGTTTGAAGGAATTCCCGAAAGGGATAACTGCCCTGGAGGTGGCGAAGTCGATCGGGCCACGGCTGGCGGCGGACGCGCTGGCGGCCAAGCTGGACGGGCGCCTAGTGGATCTGTCGACACCGATCGAGCAGGACGCGCCGATCCAGTTCATTACACCATCCTCGCCCGAGGGCCTGGAGATTTACCGCCATTCGACGGCTCACGTTCTGGCTGCCGCAGTCACGGAACTTTTCCCGGACGCGCATCCCGGAGTGGGCCCTGCCACTGAGACTGGCTTCTATTACGACTTCTATCGCGAGAAGCCCTTCACGGAAGATGATCTCAAAACAATTGAAGAAAGGATGCGCGAGATCATCAAGGCGAATTACCCGAATGAGCGCGTTCACTTTCCCAAGGAAGAAGGAAAGAAGCTCTTCGCGCAAATGGGCGAGTTCCTGAAGTGCGAGCTCATCGAAGAAAAGGCCGAGCCCGTATTCTCCGCCTATCGCACCGGCAAGTTCCTGGACTTTTGCCGTGGGCCGCACATCCCCTCCACGGGGCGCATCAAGGCCGTCAAGCTGCTGAGCGTAGCCGGCGCGCACTGGAAAGGCGATGAGCACTCGCATCCCATGCAGCGTATTTATGGGACTGCCTTCTTCAGCCAGAAGGGGCTGGACGATTTCCTGGCGCAGCTCGAAGAAGCGAAGCGGCGCGACCACCGGCGGCTGGGAAAAGAACTCGATCTCTTCAGCATTCAGGACGAGGCCGGTCCGGGGCTCATTTTCTGGCATCCCAAGGGTGGCCTCATCCGCAAGGAAATCGAAGACTTCATGCGGGAGGAACTCCTCCGGCAGGGCTACGACCTGGTGTTCACGCCGCACGTGGCGCGAGTGGATTTGTGGAAGACCAGCGGTCACTGGAATTTCTACCGTGAGAACATGTTCACGCCCATGCCCCTGGAGGATGCGGAATACCAGTTGAGGCCGATGAACTGCCCGTTCCATATCCTCATTTACAAGGACCAGAGGCGGAGCTACCGCGAGTTGCCCATGCGCTTGGCGGAGTTCGGGACGGTTTACCGTTACGAGCGGTCCGGTGTGATGCACGGTCTGCTACGGGTTCGCGGCTTCACGCAGGACGATGCTCACATCTTCGCCACTCCTGAGACGGTGGAATCCGAGGCGGGCGCGTGCGTGGACTTCGCACTGATGCTCATGAAGACCTTCGGATTCGACAAGTACGAGGTGGACCTCTCCACCTGGGACCCGGAGAACCGCGAGAAGTACTCCGGCGAGCCCGCGCAGTGGGAACTGGCGGAGAAGTCGCTGGAGTCGGCGCTGCGCAAGCGCGACATACCCTTCCATCGCATGCCGGGCGAGGCGGCTTTTTATGGGCCGAAGATCGACATCAAACTCCACGACGCGCTGAACCGGCCCTGGCAGCTCACCACCGTGCAGTTCGATTTCTTCTTGCCCCAGCGCTTCGGCCTGGAATATACCGGCGCCGACGGGCGCACTCACCAGCCGATTATGGTGCATCGGGCCCTGCTGGGGGCGCTGGAGCGCTTCTTTGGTGTGTTGATTGAGCATTATGCGGGAGCTTTCCCGGTGTGGCTGGCTCCGGTGCAGGCCGTGGTGCTCCCCATTAGCGACAAGCACTTGGCTTACGCTCGCGAGGTTTGCGAGGAATTGCGCCGCGCCAACTTGCGCGCCAGCCTGGACGACCGCAATGAGAAATTGAACGCGCGCATCCGGGACGCGCAGCTTCAGAAGGTGCCTTTCATGCTGGTCGTTGGCGACCGCGAAGCCCAGAGGCGCGGCGTAGCCGTCCGGCGCCGGGACACAGGGGATGCCGGCTTTCAAACGCTGGGCGATTTTATCGGTTGGATTCGGCAGCTTATCGACACCAAGGCTACGAAATGGTAAGCTCTGTTCTTGCCCCCGGACCTGAAAAGGTCTTTTGTCCAACCAGGAAGACATAGGGAGAGCGGGAGGCCCCAAGGGGCCAGGAGGGAATGCCTATCGCCGACCGATTTGTTCGAATAAACGAAAGGATTCGGGCCCGGGAAATTCGGGTGATCAATGAAGAGGGCGGACAGCTCGGAATCATGCCGCCCTACGAAGCTCTGAGGATCGCGCGTGGGCAGGGTCTTGACCTCGTGGAAGTTGCCCCCACTGCGAACCCGCCGGTTTGCCGCATCATCAATTATGGCAAGTACCTTTACCAACTCAGCAAGCGGCAGCACGAGGCTCGCAAGCATCAGAAGTCTATTGAGCTTAAGGAAGTGAAGATGCGGCCCAGGACTTCCACGCATGATTTTGAGACCAAGCGGAACAAGGTTATCGAGTTCCTGCGAGAGGGGGCCAAGGTGAAGGTCACGATCATGTTCCGTGGCCGAGAAATGGCTCACCGGGACCTGGGGTTCAAAATGATGGAACGGTTGGCGGGAGAAGTGAGCGAGGTGGGCATGGTGGAGACTCGGCCGAAGATTGAAGGGCCGAATCTCTCGACGATTATTGCCGCCAAGAAAGTGGCGGGAAAGGGTGTGCCTCCCCGGGCTTCACGGCCAGCGGCCGGGACATCCCCGGCAAAAAGCAGGACCCCTCAGCCTAAGCCGGCTTCGGTGCCTGTAGCTGCCGCCCCTGCACCACACGTTCCCGAACCGTCACGGGGAGAATCTGGAGGATAGAGTTGCCAAAGCCCAAGAAGATCAAGCTGAAGTTGAAGACCCACAAGGGCGCACAAAAGCGCTTCAAACTGACCGCCACCGGCAAGGTGGAGCGCCGGCACGCATTTGCACGCCACATCCTGACTTCTAAGGCTAGCAGGCGCAAGCGGAGATTGGGCCAATCCGTCATCGTTTCCCCTGCGAATGCTCCTGCTATTCGGGCCATGTTGCCCTACGGACAGTGAGGGAATAGGGAATAGGGAACAGGTAATAGGTGACAGGGAACAGCTTCTGGCCTCTGCCCCTATTCCCTGTTCCCTCTGATTCACAGGTGCGGGAAGGCCAACGGCTGGGTGCCTTCATCCCGCGAAGCGGGACTAAGCCGCCCTGAATTATATCGAAAGGAGCAAACCCCATGCCTCGAGTCAAGCGCGGCACGGTTCGCCGCGCCAATCGGAAGAAACTCGCCAAGCTCACCAAGGGCTATTTTCTCAACAAGAGCAAGCTTTACAAGTTCATGAAGGAAGCTGCCGACAAGGCAGGCCGCTACGCCTACCGCGGGCGGCGGCAGCGGAAGCGCGATTTCCGCCGGCTTTGGATCATTCGCATCGGGGCCGCGGCCCGCACCCATGACCTGACTTACAGCCAGTTCATCCACGGGTTGAAGAAGCTGAGTGTTGAGCTTGATCGCAAGATGCTTGCCGAATTGGCCGTGAACGATCAGGCCGGTTTTGCCGCCCTGGCGGCAAAAGTCAAAGGTGCCGTCGCGGCATAATCGTTTCCGGCTGTAGGGGCGACTCGCCGAGTCGCCCCGCAACCCGGAAATGATATAGAGGCGTATGGCCATGCGCCTCTACAAAACTCCAATGACCATCGATGAAAAAGTCGTGAGGACCCTCGCCGAGCTTGGCGTCACGGAACAACGAGGGGTGACCCAGTTGTTCGAGGAGCTTCAAAGCGCCTTGGACGCCGAGTGCCAAGGGATTCTGGGCCTCGAGAGCGATCTTGAATTTTCGACGAGGGCGACCGCGCTGCGCGACCGCTGGCGCGCCCGCAGGAATGGTCTCGAACGCCACGTCAGAGAGAACTGGCTGAATGGTGCAACCGTCGGGCTAAGGCCCTTCGTGGGTTGGGAGTTCAACAATTTCAAAGGCCGCGCAGACCGGTGGTTTGACCAGGATTTGCCCAAGAGGCGCGAGCGAATCAAGGGGTACGTCGCCTCGTTTCACCAAAGAGTCAAAGCCAAACAAGGGGGAAGCCGGGAGCCGGAAGCGCCCAGCGATCTCACCCTCCCCGGCAACCGCCGTCCACTCGGATCCATCCACCCAGTAACCCGGATGCAGCGCGAAATCGAGGATATCTTCCTACGCCTTGGTTTTTGGATTGAGAGCGGCCCGGAGATTGAGAGTACCTACTATAACTTCGACGCACTCAACATACCGGAGAGTCATCCTTCGCGGGACGATTGGGACACGCTCTATATCGATTCGAAGACGGTCTTGAGGACTCACACCTCGCCGGTGCAAATCCGCGCCATGGAGAAGTATGGGGCGCCGCTTTATATCATCATCCCGGGCAAGTGCTACCGGCACGATAACCCTGATTCCACCCACTCCCCCATGTTTCACCAGATTGAAGGGCTGGCCATTGACGAAGACATTACGTTTGCGGACTTGAAGGGCACGCTGGATTTCTTCGCCAAGAAGCTCTTCGGTGAGAAAGTCCGCACCCGCTTCCAGCCGAGTTTCTTCCCGTTCACCGAGCCGAGCGGCGAAGTGGCGGTCAGTTGCTTCGTTTGCGACGGGCAGGGCTGCCGGGTTTGCAAGGAGAGTGGGTGGATCGAGCTGATGGGCTGCGGCATGGTTCACCCGCAGGTGCTGCGCAACGGAGGCATCGACCCGGACAAGTATAGCGGATGGGCCTTCGGACTCGGCGTAGATCGGTTCGCCATGGTGAAGTACGACATCAATGATATTCAACTCTTTTTCCAGGGAGACGTGCGGTTCTTGGAGCAATTCTGAGAGAAGGATTCAGGATTCGGGATTCAGGGCGCCCTCGCCACGTTATGGGGGCATTTCCTCGATCCTGGGATGCTGCCTGTCATTCCGAGCGCAGCGAGGAATCTCGCTCTGTGCCCACTGGCCAGAAGGAATCAGGGCGAGATTCCTCTCCCGCAGGGCGGGATCGGAATGACAGCCGGGGAGAGACTGTCGACTGTGAACTGTTGACTGTGAACTTCATTCAATGAAAGTTTCCTTCAATTGGCTTAAAGAATTCGTCGAAATTCCCACCCAGCCCCGCCAGCTCAAGGCTGACCTGACGATGGTCGGTCTGAACGTGGAGTCCGTGGCGGCGGCGGGCGACGATTGGGTGCTGGAGGTGGAAATCACCACCAACCGACCGGACTGCCTCAGCCACTACGGAGTGGCGCGGGAAGTGGCTACTCTCTATCGAAAGCCGTTGAAGCGGTTGGAAATTTCCGTCAAGGAATCCGGCGCTCGAACTTCCGAGGAAGTTTCCATCCAGATTGCCGATGCTGACCTTTGCGCGCGTTACTGCGGGCGAGTGATTCACCATGTTCAAGTGAAGCCCTCACCGGATTGGCTGGTCAAGCGCCTGGAGGCAGTGGGCCAGCGGCCCATCAACAACGTTGCGGACATCACGAATTACGTGCTCATGGAGCTCGGACATCCTCTGCACGCCTTTGACTTGGCGCGCATAAGAGAGCGGAAGATTATCGTGCGTAGGGCGCTTCCCGGCGAGCTGCTGCGCACCCTGGAGGGTACGGACCGCCTGCTCACCTCCGAGAATCTGGTCATCGCCGATGCCCAGCGCCCTATGGCGCTGGCCGGCGTCATGGGTGGCGAAGATTCACAGATTTCTTCCTCCACGTATTCCGTATTGCTGGAGAGCGCCTGGTTTGACCCGCTTTCGATCCGGCGTACCGCGAAGGCGCATGGAATGCACACGGAGGCTTCGCATCGCTTCGAGCGCGGAGCGGACATCGAAATGGCCCCTATGGCCATCGATGCTGCCGCCAGGCTGATTGCTGACTTGGCCGGCGGCGAAATCCTTCGTGGCCTCGTGGACGTTTACCCGAGGCCGAGGCTTCGCGAAGACCTCGTTCTGCGGCGCAGCGAAATACAGCGCATTCTGGGCGCGGAAATCTTGTGGGAAGAGGTCGAGCGAACCCTTCGATCTCTGGGGTTCATGACCGAGCGGCGAGGAACGGAAGGCTGGCGGGTGACCCCACCTTCATTTCGCCTGGACGTCACACGCGAGGTCGACCTGATTGAAGAAGTCGCACGCCATTTCGGCTACGACCGCCTCCCGGCGCGACTGCGTCCTGCCCTCCCGCGGGTGGAGCGCGACGCCACCCGGGAAAAAGAATTAGCGGTTTCGAATCTTCTCTGCAGCCTTGGATACTGTGAGACGATCCAGTTTTCGATGGTGGATCCGGAGGAGAACTCCCGCTTCACTGATCAGCCTCCGGTTGTCCTGGCCAATCCGCTTAGCCAGGATGCCTCCGCCTTGCGCTCGTCAGCGGGTCCGAGCATGGTCCACGCCCTGCGCTGGAATCTCGATCGGGATCAAAACGACGTGCGTCTGTTCGAGCTGGGGAAGACGTATGCGTTGTCGGGGAGTGGGACGCCGGAGGAGCGGCGTGTTCTGACCCTGGGTCTTACCGGGCACCGGCGCCCGGCCTCCGTCCACGATAGCGAAAGGGCCCTCGACCTCTTCGACCTTAAAGGTGATCTCGAAGCCTTGTTGGGACTTTTTGAGATCGCAGGAATCGAATTTGGAACGGCGGGATGCGGGCACTACGAAGTCAGCCAGAGTGGCCGATTCACATCGCAAGGCGAGACGCTCGTGATGTTCGGACGGCTCAGCCGCGAGATCGAACACGATTACAAATTGCGCCAGCCGGCATGGCTCGCAGAAGTGGACTTCGAACGCCTTTTGGCTTTTCCCCTTCGCTCCCGCGCCTTCCGCCCTTTTTCGAAGTTTCCTGCGGTGGAACGCGATTTCTCGCTGGTGGTTCCTGAGGCAGTGACGTTTGCGCGTCTCGAAGCCGCTCTCCAACGCTTGACTTTGAAGGAAATTCAAAGTCTCCGCCCTGTAGACCTTTTCCGGGGTGGCTCAATACCGGCGGGTCATTACAGCCTTCTTTTGCGTGTTACTTTTCAAAGCCAGGCGCATACAATGACGAGTGAGGAAATCTCAGCCGCCGGTCAAAGGGTCATGGCTGCGCTCGAACCGTTGGGCGTGTGTTTGCGAGGCGATGGATGACGTAGGGGTAGGGCTTGCCCTACCCTGTCAATGAGGAGATTGGCTGCAGGGGTAGGTCTTGCTACGCTGTCAATGAACGAAGCGCATAACAGTCAGGGGACGGCAAGCCGTCCCCCTACAAAACCATCGGCCGCAATTCTGGAATGAGGAAGCTTCTTGGGCGACACTGAAGATCAACTGCAAAAACTTGAAGAGAGAGTCCTGAAGGCCATCGAGCTTTTCAAGCAAGCCCAGGCGGAGAGGCTCGCCTTGCGACAGGATCTCGAAAAGCTCGGGGCGGAATCCAGGGAACGAGTCAAAGTGATTGACGCACACGAACAGCAGCTCGTCGCACTTCGGCGGGAACGGGAAGAGGTGCGAATTCGCGTCGAGAAGCTTCTCCAGCGGATCGATGCGTTGACAACCCGGGAATCCAGCGGATAATGGAGGCGGAATCTCCTTTTCCAATAGTGCGGGGGTCGAGGCTCAGACCCAGCGCAGGAGGCAGGTCGCCAACGTGGCCAAGGATGCCGAAGGGATCCGGGTGGTTATATACGATCAGGAATACTTCGTGCGGGGCGACCTCAACGAAGAATACATCCAAAAGCTAGCGAAATATCTGGATGTCAAGATGCGTGCTATCGCCGGTCGCACGCGGACGGTGGATTCGCTGCGCGTCGCGGTGCTGGCGGCGCTCAATGTCGCTGACGAGTACCACCAGGTGAAGGCGAAGTACGAGGAAACAACCCAACGCGTCGACGAGAAGGTGGAGGAGTGCTCCCGGATACTCGACCGGTTCCTGAAGGAAGCGGTTTGAATCAAGGCATGAGAATACTCTTCATCGGTGATGTTTTCGGCCAACCCGGTCGGCGCATTGTAAAGGAAATGCTCCCCACGCTGGTTGGGGAGTACGACCCTGACCTGGTGCTGGCCAACGGCGAAAATGCTGCCGGCGGTTTTGGCATCACGCCTCCCATTGTTGAAGAGTTACTCGATATGGGGATTGCCGTTTTGACTTCGGGAAATCACATCTGGGACAAGAAAGAGATCTATGCTTATTTGAATGAGCATTCCGACGGCCGCCTGCTGCGGCCCGCCAATTATCCTCACAGCGCTCCCGGCCACGGGCTGTACTTGGGCAAGACTCGATCCGGATTCGGCTACGCTGTCTTGAATCTTCAAGGGCGGGTCTTTATGAGCCCCATCGATTGCCCGTTTCGGACGGCGGACGAACAGCTTGCCAAGATTCCTGCTGAAGTCAAGATCCGAATCGTGGACATGCATGCGGAGGCCACTTCCGAAAAGGTATCCATGGGCTGGTACCTCGATGGCCGCGTGACGGCGGTGGTGGGCACGCACACCCATATCCCAACCGCGGATGAGACGATCCTTCCACGCGGCGCCGCCTATATTACTGACCTCGGGATGACAGGTCCTTACGATTCTGTAATCGGAATTGAAAAGCAATCGGTGATTCAGAAGTTCCTCAGCCAACTCCCCGTTCGCTTTGAAGTCGCCAAAGGCGACGTCCGCCTGAATGCCGTGCTGATTGAAGCCGACCCCCTAACCGGCCGCGCTGCATCCATCCAAAGGATCGTGCGCAAGTAGGCAAGCTTTTTGATGCCAAGTGACAACTGCCAGGCCAATTCTGAATTATGAATTGCCTACTGACAACTGACTACTGACCACTGACAACTGACCCGCCGCGGCGGGACAACTGGCGACTGATTTCTTGCCGCGCTGGCCCGGAATGTGCAAGAATGAAAATGGGCCGAAGGGCGCGGCGGCGGAACTACCGAGCATTGAGATTTCCATCAGGGTCGCACGCTTCAGATTAGGAGAGGAAGTGCATCCGGATCTCAAGAATGTCATCGAGCTTCAGCAGGCAGATCTGAAGGTTGCCGAACTGACAAAGCAGATCGAGTCATTGCCTGCGCAGATTCAATCCCTCCAGTCCCGGCTTGATGAGTTCATTCATGCCCAGGAGGAGCGCAAGAAGCGTCTGGCTGCAAATCAGCACGAGCGGAAGGGGCTGGATGGCGAAATCAAGGTCATTCAGGAGAAAATCGCCCGGCACAAGGACCAGCTTTACCAGGTCAAAACGAACGAGCAATTCCGTGCGATGACGAAAGAGATCGAGGGTGAAGAAGCCAAAGTTCGGGTCATCGAGGACGAGATTCTGGAGGAGATGCTGGAAGCGGAGGAGATTCAGCAACACATTCAGGAGGCCGCAGCGCGGTTGCAGGGTGAAGAAGCGCGCGTGGCGGCGGAGATCGCGCGATTGGAATCAGAGCGGAAGGCCGACGACGACGAGCGCGTTCGGTTGCAGGCCCTGCGCAACCGAATCCAGGATGGCTTGAGCGAATCCACGCGGAATCTCTACCAGCGCATCCGCCAGGCGAGACGCGGCCTTGCGGTGGCGGAAGTCCGCGAAGGCCTCTGCATGGCCTGCAATGTCCTGCTGCGCCCCCAAGTCTATAACGACGTGCGGACCAACGAGGTCCTTTTGACCTGCGAAAACTGCGGTCGCATCATTCATTACGTGGAGCCCGCCCCAGCCCAGACGGGCGAGTCCAACGGCCAAGGCGCAGAGGCAACGGCTTGAGGGAACTCGAAATCCGAAACTCGAAAATCGAAATTCGAAACTCGAAATTCGAAACTCGAAATTCGACGATCGCCAATCGCTCTAAGTCTCGAATTTCGATCCGCTATTTTTGAATTTCGATTCCTTCGATTTCGAATCTCGGGTTTCGGATTTCGCTTTTCGGATTTCGAGTTTCGATTTTTCAGCATGGCCAAATCCTCTGAGGTTATAGCGCATATCGACGGCGCCTCCCGTGGTAATCCCGGCCCGGCAGCTTATGCCGTGGTCGTGGAATCTTCCGACGGCTCCAAACTTGCTGGATTTTCAGGATATCTCGGCAGAGCCACTAATAACTTTGCCGAATACCAGGCTCTTCTCGCGGCCCTCGAATACGCTCTCAGCAACCATTACCTGCGGGTTCACGTGCAAACGGATTCAGAGTTGTTGGCGCGCCAAATCGAGGGCGTCTACAAGGTAAAGAGTCCGGGATTGAAACCCCTGCAACAGCAGGCGCGGCAAATGATCGCGCGCCTGGAATCGTTCTCGATTCAGCATGTGCCGCGCGAACAGAATCACGAAGCCGATCAGCTTGCAAACCAGGCCCTGGAGGCGGCGGAGCGAGCATGGAAAAGGGATCGGGCAGAAGGGCAGGGAGGCCTTGTCCAAGACGTATCGCCCGGCTCTGGGTCGAAGGTCGCCAAGCCGTTGCGCGCCTCCGCTACCTTTCACAAAGGGCTCCTTGAACCCCACGGACAGCTTTCGCTTTTCGAAGGCGAAGTGGTAAATTTGGAAATCTACCGGAAGGAATAAACAATGTCACAGCGAATGGTGAAATGTGTGAAGCTTGGCAGAGAACTTCCGGGTCTCGAGGAGCCCCCCTGGAGCGGTGAACTGGGCCAGCGGATATACGACCATGTCTCGCAAGAAGCCTGGAATCGCTGGCTAGACTATTTGAGGATGCTCATCAACGAGTATCGCCTGGCTCCCGCTAGCAAGGAAGCTCAGGAGTTTATCGCCCAACAGATGGAACAGTTTTTCTTCGGCGAAGCGTCCGCTCCTCCTCCTGGATACGTTCCACCTCAACGATAGAATAGGCTTCTCTCAACAAGGTTACGGTGCCAGCCTTGAATACCGCCGCACTCGATTCTCAGGGAGCAGGCCCACTTCGAATGTGGAGTTTGCTTTAGCTGGCTTCTGCCGAATAGGCGTCCCAGCATTCAGGAGGTTTATGAAACTTGACACAGGCTTGGGCTCAAAATGCTTACTGATTGGAGCGGGCGTGCTTGTTTCGTCTCTCACTTTTCAAGCTGCAGTTCCGGGGGTCAACGGCGCGGCGATTTTCACGAAGAATTGCGCGGTGTGCCACGGCACTGACGGAAAGGGATTTCCCGCCCTCAAAACCCCGAACTTCACCGACCCCAAGTGGCAGTCTTCCACTAATGAGAAGGGAATGAGGGAAGTCATCAAGAATGGCAAGAAAGGGACGGCGATGCCGGCCTTTGGCGGACAGCTTAAGGACGGAGAGATCTCGGCTGTGATCGCCTACGTCCGCTCGCTGAAGAAGAAATAGGATTCAGGATTCAGGAGTCAGGATTCAAGGAAGAACCACAAGCGCGGTGTTCCAAACCCGAATCCCGCTATCTCCAGCACTAGTTCTCACTTCCTTCTCAAGCCGCGGAAATTTCTCCGTGTGCTCCGTGAGCAGGAAGGCTTCAACACGGAGGTCACTGAGCCTCTCCGTGCACTCTGCCTTAAAGCTTGAGAGGCACGGAGGACGCAGAGGGTTTCATTCTCTTGCGGCAAAGTCCTGCTGTTTTCGTCTTCCCTGAATCCCGAATCCTGAATCCTGAATCCTGCCCTTGCTACGCGTGCCCGCTTCCCGCCAACTCGCGCACGATGTCGCCGACAAATGATTTGGCATCCCCAAAGAGCATCAAGGTCTTATCCAAGTAATAGAGAGGGTTGTCGATGCCCGCGAAGCCGGGGCTCATGCTCCTTTTAATCACCATGACGGTTCGGGCCTTATCCACGTCGAGGATGGGCATGCCGTAGATGGGGCTGCCCTGATCGGTCCTCGCGGCAGGATTGGTCACGTCGTTCGCCCCGATCACCAAGGCCACGTCGGTCTGGGGGAACTCCGGATTGATGGCATCCATATCCATCAACTTGTCGTAAGGGATGTCGGCCTCGGCCAGCAGAACATTCATGTGACCGGGCATGCGTCCCGCCACGGGGTGAATGCCGAACTTCACATCCACGCCGCGTTTGCTGAGGGCATCATAAAGTTCCCTGACCTTGTGCTGCGCCTGCGCCACCGCCATCCCATACCCTGGAACGATCACAACGGAGTTAGCAGCCGCAAGAATCGAGGCAGCCTCCTCGGCTGTAGCGCTGCGCACGGTTCGCGCTTCCTCACCTGCCACGGCAGAAGCCTGCACCTGCCCGAACGCGCCGAACAGAACATTCGTGAAGGAGCGGTTCATCGCTTTGGACATGATCACCGAAAGGATGAACCCCGAAGAGCCGTCCAGCGCGCCCGCGATGATCAGCAGCTTGCTGTCCAGGACGAACCCCATCGCCGCCGCAGAAAGGCCGGCGTAAGAATTCAGCAGCGAGATCACGGTGGGCATGTCTGCGCCGCCGATGGGAACGATCATCAGGACGCCAAAGACCAGCGGAATACCTATGAGCAGCGGGAAGAGGTGCTTCTGCCCAGGGTGAAGCACCAGGATGACTGCGGCTATCACCGCTACCGCCAGCAGCGATAGATTCACCATGTTCTGCCCTTTATAGGTGATGGGGCGTTGCGGCAGGATTTCTTGCAGCTTCCCTGTGGCCATCAAACTGCCGGTGAAGGTCAGCGAGCCGAGAATAACTTCCATCGAGAGCACCGCCATCACGAAGGGCGGGACGTTGGGCGCGCGCAGATAGTATTCTGCCGTACCGACGAGCGCTACGCACAGGGCGCCACAAGCGTGGCTGAGAGCCGTCCGCTGCGGGACCGCCGTCATGTGGACAAGGCCAAGGGGGACGCCGATGATCGACCCCAGGACGAGGGCAATCACGATCCACTTGTAGTCAACAATCCCCTGATAGAACAGCGTCCCGCCAATCGCCAGGACCATCCCAAGTTCACCGGCCCAAACACCACGTCGTGCAGTGCTTGGCGCGCTCAGCCACTTGAGTGCAAGGATGAACAGGGCGGTGGCGACAAGGTAAGTGATCTGGATAAAAGTCTCGTTAATGAGTGGCGTCATGGCTTTTTCGGTTTACTGGTTTTGAACATTCTTAGCATGCGGTCCGTAATCAGGAAACCGCCGACCACGTTGCTCATTGCGGCCACTACCGCCACTGTCCCAAGGACTGTCGCAAACGTGCTCTTATGCTCGCCGACAAGCACGATGGCGCCCACCACAGCGATGGCATCCAGGGCGTTCGTCAGGGACATGAGCGGTGTGTGAAGAAGTGGAGAGACTCGTCGAATCACCTGGAAACCGAGAAAGCCTGCCAGCATGAACACGTAGAGGCTGGTGATCAGGTTTGACGTCACGTTTTCCTCCTCCGGCAGCATTGAAAAAGGTTTTCAGCATCCTGCTAAGCGATCTTCGCCGGGAGCGAGAAGAATTCCCGCACCCGCGCGTTGACCACCTCGCCCCCCTCTGTCACGAGGGTTTCGCGGGTAATCTCGTCATCTGTCTTGATCTCAATCCTCTTGTCTTTAGTCAGGTGAAGAAGAAACGCCGCCACGTTTCGAGCATACATCTGGCTGGCATGATAAGGAACGGTGCTCGCCAGATTGATGTAACCGATGATGGTAACATCGTGCTCGACGACGACTTGGTTTGCCCGGGTCAGTTCGCAATTCCCACCCCTCTCGCCGGCCACGTCCACGATGACCGACCCGGGCGCCATCTTCTCCACCATGTCGCGCGTCACCAGCACCGGCGCCTTCTTGCCGGGGATGACCGCCGCTGTAATCACGACATCGCTCTCGGCCACCACGCGGCTGAGTAACTCCCGCTGGCGCAGATAAAACGACTCGTCTTGTGCCCGCGCGTAGCCACGGGAATCCTGGGCATCCTTCGCCTCGACGGGTAGTTCCACAAAGCGCCCTCCCAGGCTCTGCACCTGCTCCTTTGCCGCAGGCCGCATATCATAGGCAGAGGTGACGGCGCCCAACCTCCGCGCCGTCGCGATGGCCTGAAGACCTGCCACACCTGCCCCGATGATGAGTACACGCGCCGGGGTAATGGTGCCTGCTGCGGTGGTGAGCATGGGGAAGAGCCGCGGAAGCCTGTCCGCAGCCAGCAGCACCGCCTTGTAGCCGCAGATCGTCGCCATGGAAGAGAGAGCGTCCATACTCTGCGCGCGCGTGGTGCGCGGCATGAGCTCGATGGAGAATGCCGCAACTCCCGTGGAGGCAATTTCCTGAACAGTTTCCACAGACCCCAGAGGGCGCAGAAATCCGATAAGCAGTTGGCCGGGTCGAAGCAGAGGCATGTCGGCCTTGCCAGTTACGTCGTTCGATCCGTAGCAGAGCACTTGGAGCACGACATCGGCAGCTTTGAACACCTCGGCTCGCTTGAGGAGAATCTTGCCGCCCTTCCCGACGTATTCTGCATCCGGGTAGCCGGCGCCGGCTCCGGCGCCCGACTCCACAACCACCTCAAAACCCGCTTTGAGCAAACTCGGAATTACCGCGGGCACCAGCGCTACGCGCCGCTCCCCTGGAAAGCTCTCCTTTGGAACTCCAACGATCATGAAGCCTCCTCCCCACTCCGTCTTGGCTCCCTGAATTGCGCCTTCTTACTCTTGCGCCCTGGCTCTTTCCCTTACTCATATCTCTCTGAGATTTTCAAGCAACTACGAGTGACACTGCAAGGATATTCTTGTGGTACTCTCTCCAGTGGGCGGAGTTCAAAGCCATTCTCGAGGAGGATTGTATTCTTATGAATATCGCGGTCATTGGAACCGGGTATGTGGGGCTTATCACCGCCGCGGGCTTGGCCGAAATTGGCCATCGGGTTATCGGTGTTGACGACGACGCGCGGAAGATCGAGCTCTTAAACCGGGGAGGAATGCCGTTCTACGAACCGATCCTGGGAGACCTGGTCAAGCGAAACCAGCAGGCGAAGCGGCTCGAGTTCAATTCTCAAATAGAAGACGCCGTGGCCAAGTGCCAGGTCATCTTTATCTGCGTGGGGACTCCACCCCTCGAGAGTGGTGAAGCGGACCTTTCCTCCGTGGAGTTGGTGGCGCGAAGAATTTCCGAACATGCCCGTGGCTACCGCCTGGTAATTGAAAAAAGCACTGTCCCCGTACAGACCGGCCGCCGGCTTCAGAAGCACTTCTGCATATACAGGAGCAACTCCCAGTTCCAGTGTGACGTGGCCTCCAACCCCGAGTTCTTGCGTGAAGGATCGGGCGTGGAGGATTTTTTTCATCCCGACCGTATTGTTGTAGGCGTTGACTCGGAAAGAGCGGCTGGACTCCTGGAGGAAATTTACCGGCCGGTGCTGGAGCAGAGCTTTGCCTGTCCCGTTCACGAGAATTGCCACAACAGCCCGCGCGTGCCTTTCGTCGTCACGGACATCAACAGTGCCGAGCTGATCAAGCATGCTTCGAATTCCTTCCTGGCCATGAAAATCTCCTTCATTAACATGATCGCCGACCTGTGCGAAGCCGTGGGAGCGGACGCCGGAAAAGTGGCGGAGGCAGTGGGCATGGATAAAAGGATCGGCGGCAGCTTTCTCAGACCGGGCGTGGGATTTGGTGGTTCCTGCTTTCCCAAGGACCTCCAAGCCTTCGTCCGGGTAGGCCAGAATGCCGGATGCGACTTCACGCTTCTGCGCGAAGTGGAAAGAATCAACCAGAGCCGCATCGA
Organism: Acidobacteria bacterium UBA7540; assembly: GCA_002478145.1. The sequence continues at coordinate 19,147 of DLMI01000084.1, read as the reverse complement.
TTTGTTCGTTAAGAAGGTCAAGGAGGAGCTTTGGGTGGTACGCGGAAAACGGATCGGAGTTTGGGGACTCGCCTTCAAACCCCGCACGGATGACGTTCGATCTTCCCCATCGCTGGCGGTAATCCGGAGATTGCTTGCGGAAGGCGCTCTTGTGCGTGCGCACGATCCACAGGCGATGGAAAAGGCTAAAGCGGAGCTCCCCGAGATTGAGTATTGTGCAGATGCTTACGCAGCGGCCGAAGGCGCGGAAGCTGTCTTGGTTCTCACCGAGTGGGAAGAATTCCTGCGCCTTGATTGGGCGAAGGTTCGCCAAATCATGGCGCGGCCACTGATTCTCGATGGTCGCAACATGTTTTCCCGTGCCACGATGGCCGGACATGGTTTTGAATACGTGGACATCGGCAGCGGATCGCCGGCTCGTGAGCGCCTCCCCGATCCGAAAACTGTTTGACTGGATAACGAGGGACTTTGATGAGGGTTGTCATTACAGGGGGGGCGGGTTTCCTGGGAAGTCATCTCTGCGAGCAATTACTTGCCCTGGGGCACCAGGTTTGCTGCGTGGATAGCCTTATTACCGGACGCCTGGAGAACATTGCCGCCTTTGAAAGCCACCCGGGATTCAACTTCCTCCGCCACGATGTCACCAAGCCGATAGAAGTGGAAGGGGCCGTCGATGCGGTGATGCACTTTGCTTCTCCCGCCAGCCCCGTTGATTACCTCAGGCTGCCCATCCAGACATTAAAGGTGGGATCGCTCGGCACCCATAACGCTCTGGGGCTTGCGAAAGCCAGGGGCGCCAGGTTCCTGCTGGCCAGCACCTCAGAAGTCTACGGCGATCCAGAGGTGAGCCCGCAAGCGGAGGACTACTGGGGTCGTGTAAACCCGGTGGGGCCTCGTGGGGTCTACGACGAAGCAAAACGGTTCGCTGAGGCCTTAACCCTGGCGTATTATCGCACTCACCGCCTGGATACACGCATCGCTCGCATCTTCAATACCTACGGCCCTCGGATGCGACCTTACGACGGCCGGGTCATCTCCAATTTCATCGTCCAGGCTTTGCAGGGCAAGGACCTCACTATCTATGGAGGCGGGACTCAGACCCGCAGCTTTTGCTACGTCTCGGACCTCGTGGAAGGGATTACCCGCTTGCTCATTCACAACGCCGAAAGCGAGGAACCCTCGCCAGGACCCTCCGATGCCATTCACCAGCCCATCAACCTGGGAAACCCAGCAGAAATTAGCGTCGCTGACACCGCCGCGCTGATCATCCGGCTCACACAGAGTTCGAGTCGAATGGCCCACCACCCCTTGCCAGTGGATGATCCTAAATGCCGCCGCCCGGATATCTCGCGAGCTCGAGACCTTTTGAGTTGGGAGCCGCACGTCAGCCTGGAAGAAGGTCTGGGCCGGACCATTGACTATTTTCGCCGCTTGTGACCGAGGGCCTGCTAAGTGCCTCGCGTAGCAGCAGCGCGTCGTTTGCAGGGGCTGGCTGCTGTAGAATGTTCCGGTGGATCTCCTGTTCCCAAAGCCGTGGTTCTTCCCTCGAAGCGGCCCAAATCACCGGCCCGGCCCGCCCCGCCCCGGGGTTGGGTTTTGAGGTTCAGGACTATCTGGAACCACCAATTGGGCTGGTAGTTGATCTGGACCGGAACCCCCCGCAGCTCACCGGTAGTTCCAAGCAAAACACTGAAGTCAGTTTTGGCGCCGGACTCCTGGTTGTAGATCTGGAACTGTGATTCTTTGAGGTCGCGGTATGACTGGTCGATTTTCCGGCCCTTCTCCTTCAGCGTAATGCGGACGTCCTTTGTGGTAATGGGAATCACACGCTGTAAAGTCAGTGTATAAGGGCGGGCGTTGTAAATATAACATAAAGAGACAGGGGTTTTCTCCCCGGTCAGGGATCGTTCGAGCAGCTCCTCAGTTGTAGATAGAAACCCCCCGGGCCTGCTGCACTCGCCACGCGCCGGGCCGTCCAAACGACGGAACTTTCGCGCTTGGCCGTCGCCCAATTGACCCAGGGCCAGCTTCTGGGCGTCCGCGAGCTGGTGCATGTCATAGTCCTTGTCGCTGTAAAAGGGAACCGTCGTGGAGATGGCTTGCGCGCCGTCTACCCGGCTGATAATGGCTTCAAACAGATGCTTTCCGGTGCTTTTCTCGTGGGAGAGTTCCCGCCGCATGGCTGATACAGATTCACCTTTTGAAGACTTCATGAAGCCTACAAAAGCGCTCGACTCCGGAGTTTTACTGCCATCTGATCTTAGAACTTCAGTTCCTGCACCCCAACGGTTGATGGCGCGCGGGGCCTTGGCAGGATCAGAACCAAAAAGCAACTGGATCATCCGGAGACTTGGGTCGTCAAGCGCCTGGCCGGCCTTGATGTATCCGCCTCCCAAGTCATCCCGACCCACCCAAAAGAACAGGAGCCTGAGGCGGCAGGTCATGATGTAGTCGTATTCTGCGCGAATGCGGGGCGTTGCCCGAATCCAGTTCACCGCCTCATTGATAGCCGCTTGATCGGCCGCGTCGGGCGCCGAGGGAATGGCAAAGCAGGTCCCTGCCAGAAGGAAAGCACAGGCAAGTGACCTCAAATGATTCACGAACACCTCCAAAGAACCATCATAGGAAACTTGCCTGCGAATTGGTACCGCTTCACGCCAGAGTAGAAGCCGATGGTTACAGAATGATATTCTAAGGGTGTGATGCGCGTTGAAATCCTTCAGGAACTCGGCCCTGACGACGCCAGGCTGGAAATCCCTTGGGCCAGCGCCGACGATCCAACGCTGGCCTATGTTGATCTGAAGACATTTCCCGACCATGCGGAAGAACTTGATGAGTGCAGGAGCCGCCCTGTGTTGGGGAGCCTGCTGCGTGCGATCAACCGTCCGGATTCTCTCCTGCGCAGCGCAAAATGCCACGTCTGGATTACACATGAACTGGCCGAGGAGGAGCGCTGGGACTTCGATTTTCCCGTGAAGGTTGCCAGTTACCTCGACCTGCTATTCGATTCACCAGACTTGAACGCGAACCTGGCGCCACACTTGCGATTGGCGGAAGAGATTGCGCGCGGCATGAAGGAGACGCGGTTGCAGGCTCAGATGGACATTGCGGTGAGACGCTGCTTGTTTCATGCGGAGGAAAACTGGGGATACTATCTAACACTTTTCATTCACGCCTACGGCGCGACTGAAAATGAGGCAGAAACGGCGTGGACCCTTGCCCTATTGAATCTGCGTGAAGTCCTGGGTGGATTAACAGAAGAAACCGTGAACACCGGAGGGCTTGGGCGCTGGGGATCAGCAAACTAGAAGGCTTCACCCGAACTGGCTGGGACTTTGGCGGGCGGGGCGGTGGCCTCGAAGAAGGGAAGCAGACCGCGTGAGTTTCATCAACTTTGCTGCACGGGAAATAAACTGCAAGATTGTCTATTACGGCGCAGGCTTGGGCGGCAAGACGACCAACCTGCGCTGGATCTTTGACCAGACGTTGGGGAAGGCGGGGGGAAAGATGATCTCGCTCGCCACCGAGACCGACCGCACACTCTTCTTTGATTTCCTTCCCCTCGACCTGGGCTCGATACGAGGGTTCAAAACCAGGTTTCATCTTTACACCGTTCCCGGCCAAATCTTCTACGATGCCAGCCGAAAATTGATCCTGCGCGGCGTGGATGGTGTGATTCTCGTTGCTGACTCCGAGGCAGAGCGACTGGACGCAAACCTGGAAGCGCTGGAGAACTTGATGGACAACCTCAAGGAGCAGAAGCACGACTTCATGAAAATCCCCTACGTGCTCCAGCTCAACAAACGCGACCTGCCCAATGCACTCCCGGTCGAGACACTGAAAAAGGAGCTCATGAGGAAGGACGAGCCCGTTTTTGAAGCGATCGCTTACAAGGGGGTGGGTGTGTTTGAAACCCTCAAGACATGCGGGCGCATGGTCTTAAGTGAACTGAAGAAAGGCTAGGGCCCTGTCACGCTTAATTGTTGACAACCCGATCTTGTGATTGCCGATTGCTGATTGCCGATTGTTGATTGAAAAAGTGGTGTGGCAACTTCCTCTCCTGTCAATCAGCAGTCGGCAATCGAAAATCGGCAATTCCCAACCCAGGATTTTGGCCTCATTTCACCCCAGGGCCGCACTGCTGTCGCAACTAACACTCCCCTCCGTCGAAATCAGCTCGAAGAAGTGGTGGCCCATAATGGCAAGGGTGATGGCCTTGCTAAAATGGTGACGATGGCGGCGCACTGTCTGAGCAAGAAACTTCCAGTACTCCTTGCGGTAGTTGCAGACCAATCCCTGGCGCCAGAGCGATCTGCCCAGTGCCATGACGTCGGAGAACACCACCGGCGTACGGGCCGCCTCCCCCAGTTGGGAGAGAAAGGCGGAAGCCCGCTCGAAATACTCCTTGGGGCTGTAAATCGTTTGCAGGATTCGCTTGTAGCCATCGAGGAGCTGCTGTTTATCCATCTTGGGAATAAAGTTCAGATCGACGAGAGTGTTGTTCCCGAGGCTCTCTTTTAGGAGCCGGCCTTCGGTTTTCAACCGGCGCCACAATTGCGTATTCGGCAGGGCGGTGAGAAGGCCGACCATGGAAAGCGGGATGGCCGCTTCGCGAATAAATTGAATCTGCCGCTCAAAAACATTGGGCGGATCGTTGTCGAAGCCCACGATAAAACCTGCCATTACCTCAATGCCATGAGATTGGATGAGTTTTACACTTTCCAGCAGATCCATGCGCAGGTTTTGGAATTTTGTTGTCTCCTTAAGACTCTCGACAACCGGTGTTTCGATGCCCAGGAATACACGCGTGAAATGAGCCTGGCGCATCAGCCCCAGCAGATCCTCTTCCTCGGCCAGGTTCAAAGAAGCCTCGGTGTAGAGTGAAAAAGGGAATTTATGGTCACGCATCCACTTGACCAGGTGCGGGAGCAGAATCTTCACGTTCTTCTTGTTGCCGATGAAATTGTCGTCCACCATGAATACCGGTCCCCGCCAGCCCGCGCGGTAGAGCTGCTCGAGTTCGGCGCACATCTGCTCGGGTGTCTTTGTGCGCGGGCGGCGGCCATAGATCTCGATGATGTCGCAAAACTCGCAGGTGAAAGGGCAACCGCGCGAATATTGCACCGCCATCGAGCTGTAGCGGCCCAATTCGGCTAGCTGCAAATCAGGTAGCGGGACGCGAGTGACGTCGGGAAGTTGCGGCTTGATGTAATGAGACCGCGCCGTGCCGCGCTCGAGCTCGGCAGCCAGCTCGTGGATGATTTCTTCTGATTCTCCTTCCACGACATGATCCGCCTGGGCGATAGCGCTATCCTTCGCACTGGCGATGGGGCCACCCACCACGGTGCGCAAGCCGCGGGCTTTGCAACGCGCAATCTGCGCCTTCATCGAGGGGCCCTGAACCAACATGCCGCTCAAGAAAACCAAGTCTGCCCAGTCGAGGTCGGAATCTCTCAGCCGCCTGACATTCAGGTCAACGAGACGTTTCTGCCAGCGCTGGGGAAGAAGGGATGAGATGGTCAATAGGCCGAGGGGCGGATAAGCCGAGCGCTTTCCCTGGAAAGGGAGAGCGTGCTTGAAGCTCCAGAAGGTGTCAGGGAATTCGGGATAGACCATCAGGACATTCATGACATTCTCCTCCCCGCTGGGAACCCGCGTGCCTCACGTAATGCGCGGCAGAGCTCCATCAGCGTGGATGTCAAATAGGCCACGCAACTCTCATGAGCGCCGCGCCTCGTGCCCGCTTTCACGTTTCTCCAAGGGGCACTCCACCGGGGCAGGCCCTTACGTTCGCACAAAAACGCAGCCTCCACGGAGGAACCTCGCGTCAGACCGTATCCTTTCAAAATGCCCCAGGTGCTCCTAATCTATCACTTCCATCCCTAGGAAGCCAGAAAGAAAAAGTGGCCGACCGCACACCGACAGCGATTTATCGGAGATTAAGTTGCTGAAAGGTTCCCACCAGGGTATCCTTTGTTCAGCGGGCCTGTAGAGAGGTGTCTCTGATCCGTCGAGGACTAACCCAAGTTCCGAAATTAGAGCGCCGAGTCGTTTACCGTCAATGCGGGCACGCCCGAGTTTTCACTTCATTTCAATCCACGAACGCGCAACGGGGCAAAGCAGGCAGGTTTCGAGCACCACGCCAGGAGGATTACCAGTATGAAACGAGCTCGGCCATTTTCTTTATTGTTGTGTTTTGTTGTAGCGGCATCGTGGCTTCAGGCGCGGGCACAGGTGAAGGCTGCAAGCGCCAAGCCAGCCTCAGAAACGACCCGCTTGAGCCTCGAAGGCAAATGGAAGCTCTTTTATTTTCCTCAAGGAGAATATCAAATAACCCACCCCGACCAACTTAGGACGCAAAGGCTGACATGGATCGAAGCTTCCGTGCCCGGCAACGTTGAGCTCGATTTGTCAGGGAAGGGCGAGTTACCAGCAGACCTGTTCTTCGCCGATAACCTCGCGAAGTTGAAGCCCTACGAGCTGTACGAATGGTGGTATCAGCGGGAATTTCCAACGCCGGCGCGGATTGCCGGAGGGCGGGTGGAACTTCGCTTCCGGGGTGTAGATTGTCTCGCCACCTATTGGCTAAACGGGAAGGAATTGGGGACCTCGTCGGATGCACTAGTTGAGCAGTACTTCGACGTGACGGGGAAGTTGAACTTGGCTGGGCCAAACATTCTGACGGTCAGGTTAAAGTCGCCAGTGATTGAAGCAGCCAGCAAGCAGTATGACCCAGCCTACACCATCAACGCCGGGCGCACGAATCAAGAGGCGATCTGGATAAGGAAGGCTGCGCACTCGTACGGGTGGGACATCATGCCGCGCGCGGTTTCGGCTGGCCTCTGGCGTCCAGTGGAACTCATCGTCCACTCCAAGCACGAAATCACGGACATGTATTTCGCGACTCTCTCTGCTGAGCCGGGCCATGCCACGCTGGCAGTTTCGTACGAACTCACCACGGATCTCGCGCTGCTTCCCCAGCTCCGGCTGCGGGTGCAGGGCCGCTGCGGCGAATCCACCTTCACCTATGTCCACAAAGTGGAATTCACCGCGGGACGGTTCCTCATCGAGGTGCCGAACCCCCTGTTGTGGTGGCCCAGCGGCTACGGCAATCCCAATCTCTACAAGGTGACGACCCAGCTCTTGCAGAACGACAAAGTGATGGCGTCGCGCCAGGACTTGGTGGGAATCCGCAAGCTGGAGTTGATTCGGACGGAGACGACAAGTATCGAGAAGCCCGGCCAATTCCTTTTCAAGGTTAACGGAGTACCAATATTGGTCAAGGGCTCCAATTGGGTGCCTGCGGATGCATTTCATAGCCGCGACGCCGGGCGCTATGAGAAGATTCTCGCGTTGTTCGTCGACCTGGGATGCAACTTTTTGCGAAGCTGGGGAGGGAACGTTTACGAAGACGACACCTTCTTTGATATCTGCGACCGGAACGGGATCATGGTGTGGCAGGACTTTGCCATGGCTTGCGCGATTTACCCACAGACGCCGGAGTTTCTAGAAGTCATGAGGCAGGAGGCCATATCGGTGGTGCGAAAGCTGCGGAACCACCCCTCCATCGCTCTCTGGTCAGGTGACAACGAAGTGGATGAATCCTACTTTTTCTCCGGGCTGGATCCTGCGCACAACAAAATCACGCGGGAGGTGCTGCCGCAAGTGGTTTTCCAGTGCGATCCTTATCGACCTTATCTTCCCAGCTCTCCCTACATGTCCCCGGAAGTCATTGCCACGGGACAAAGGAAGCTCATGCCTGAAGACCATTTGTGGGGCCCGAGAGATTACTTCAAGAGCCCTTATTACACAGAACGCACGGCGCATTTTGTGAGCGAGATCGGTTACCACGGTTGCCCGGGTCTCTCCTCGATGAAACGCTTCATCGACGAGCACCACGTGTGGCCCTGGCAGGACAATCCCCAATGGGTTTTTCACTCCACCGACATGACGGGAAATCCGTACCGCATCAACCTGATGGCCAACCAGGTGAAGGAATTGTTCGGCGCGCTGCCGGACAACATCGAGGACTTTATTCTGGCTTCCCAGGTCTCCCAGGCCGAAGCGAAAAAGTTCTTCGTCGAGATGACACGCTTGAAAAAGTGGCAGAGCACCGGCCTGATCTGGTGGAACGTCATGGACGGCTGGCCGCAATTCTCGGATGCCATCGTGGACTATTATTTCAACAAGAAGCTTGCCTATTACTATATTCGCAGGGTGCAGCAACCCGTCTGCGTCATGGTGGATGAGCCCCAAGAGTGGCGCGTCAGGGTGGTGGTCGGAAATGATTCGAGGGAAGACGCCAGCGGCCATTACCGCGTCTGGGACGCGGACTCCGGAGAAACTTTGTTGGAAGGAGACTACGCGGCGAAGGCTAATGCGAACCTGGAAGTGGGCGCCATCCCAGTCTTTCATTCCGGCAAGCGACTCTTCCTGATGGAGTGGACGGCCAACGGCAAGAGGTACGTGAATCACTACTTGCAGGGTATGCCGCCCTTCTCACTCGCTCAATACAAATCATGGCTCTCCAAAATAGCTGCTTTACAAAACGATTTTGACGTGGCGAGCGTGGGGAAATGATGTCTCAATGGCAGGTAGCGCGGACCTCCGTTCTTGAGGTCCGCGGCTCTGAAGCTTTGGCGTGCAGATGACCTGCCAGTGATCGGCAAGAAAGACCCAAGCGGTCGATAAGAAGGGGTATATTACGACCCCGCGACGGAAGGCCAGCGCCAGATCACCAGACAAGAGCCGCGGACCTCAAGAACGGAGGTCCGCGCTACGCCCTTACCGCTTCCCACCCTTCGTGCAAGATGAAAGGAGTGAGGCATAAAGCTGCGACGGGGTCTGCCCACTTTATTCCCCAGACGGCGTTGACTGACAGTCCGGCCAGGGCAATCCAAGCCATGTAACCACAGACCGCAGATTCCGCCGCATCGGCTCTCAACGCAGCGCTTGAAGCGGTGGCTGACAACTTCCGCTTTTGAACCGCCAGCCAGGGCATCACCATAGCAGCAACAAGTAGGAGAGCTATTCCTGCAAGACTGGGGTGGACTTCCCGCTTCCCGAGTAGTGCCGCCCCTGAACCGAGGAGCACGTATGCCGCCAAGGCAAAGAGCAGGCCGCCGGCGATTCGAGTGGCTGACTCCTCGGCGTTCATTGCCGTGGAATAGAAGCGGAACCGCCAGTAAACCACCAGAGCAGAAACCAGCTCGATTGCGCTATCGCCACCAAAGGCGAGCAAGGCCGGACTGTGAGCCCGCCAGGCCGCAATCAGGGACACCGCCGCTTCCAGAAACATCCAGATGAGCGTGAAAGCCTGAATTCGAAGAATGCGTCGCAGGACATCGGGTGGCAGCGGCACCATTACGTCGGGCATGGTCACATTATGCACGCAACGGATCGCCGAAAACACTCTCTTGGCATCATCCTGATCTTAGCCGAGTCATCCATATGCGCAGGGGGAGGCTGCAAGCCAAAGAAAACCTGTACGCAGCAAGGCGACCCTACGGGGCCAGCTTCTCAGAGACCACTTTGGCCTGTGTGAAGAGCAAAAGGTAGTCGCGGCCGCCGGCTTTCGAGTCTGTGCCTGACATGTTGAAGCCGCCGAAGGGGTGACCACCCACCAGGGCGCCGGTACATTTCCGGTTGAAATAGAGGTTGCCCACGAAGAAGTCCTCAGCAGCCTTATCCATCTTCGAGCGGTTCTTTGTGTACACGGCCCCCGTCAGGCCGTATTCCGTGTTGTTGGCGATCTCCAGTGCTTCATCAAAGTTCCGGGCCTTGAGGACCGCCAGCACAGGGCCGAAGATCTCTTCCTGTGCGACGCGGTCCCGGGGAGCGACGTCCGCAATCACCGTGGGTTGGATGAAGTGTCCCGGGCCGGGAGCTTCCTCGCCGCCCGTAATGAGGCGGCCCTCCTTCTTGCCGATCTCAATGTATTCCAGGATGGACTGCTTCGCCCGGGCGTTAATCACAGGACCCATGTAGTTGTTAGGGTGCGTCGCAGGACCGACCCTAATCTGCTCCACCCGGCTCTGTAGCTTTTCGAGAAAGGCTTCATAGACCGACTCCACCACGATGGCGCGCGAGCACGCCGAACATTTCTGGCCCTGGTAGCCGAAGGCGGAGACGGTGACGCCTTCCACCGCCGCCTCCAAATCCGCCTCACTATCCACCACGATGGAGTTCTTGCCGCCCATTTCCGCAATGACACGCTTTACCCAGATCTGCCCCGGCGCCGCCTTCGCCGCTACCAGGTTGACACGCAACCCCACCTCCTTCGAGCCCGTGAAAGCCACAAAACGTGTTCGCGGATGTCCCACCAGGACGTCTCCGACTGAACCACCCGGGCCGGGGAGAAAGTTCACGACCCCTGGAGGCATTCCCACCTCCTCCAACGCTTCGAACAGTTTGTGCCCGATCACAGGGGAATCGCTGGAAGGCTTCAGGACCACGGTGTTACCGGCCACCACGGATGCCAGGGTCATCCCCGTGAGGATCGCGAGCGGGAAGTTCCAGGGCGGGATTACAACCCCCACCCCAAGAGGGAGGTAACGCAGAGAATTCCTCTCACCGTAGACTGAAGTGAGGGGCTGCGGCGGGTCAAGCCGGAGGATTTCGCGCCCGTAAAACTCCGCGAAGTCGATGGCCTCCGCCACGTCCGCATCGGCCTCCGCCCACGTCTTGCCCACTTCGTAACACATCCACGCCGCGAAATGGAACTTGCGCTCCCGTATGATCCTGGCGGTCTCGAGCGCTAGTTCAGCGCGCTGTTCGGCCGGCGTGTGGCTCCAGGTTTTGAGGGCCTCGTCTGCCGCGCGGATGGCGCGGTCCGCCAATTCCGCGTCGGCTTTGGAAAAAACGCCAACCGCCTGATCTTTCTGCCCAGGATTGTA
>DLMI01000084.1:0-8113 GCA_002478145.1 Acidobacteria bacterium UBA7540 | reverse complement strand
CTGCCGGACTTCGTCCAGTGCCTCTTTCATCCGCCTCTCGTGCTCCGGGTTGCCCTTGAAGTCGCAAAGCGGCTCATTCCTGAATTCAGTAAGTTGCATCGATGTGCCTCCTCCCCAATAGACGCGAACCCGACAGCATACGCCTGCGCCCTCTCGATTCAAACTCAAATCAGGGTGGCCTACGACTTTTGCTTGACTTGCTCAGCCGTAGGGGCTAGACTAACCGATTCTGGGCACCCTCCGGGCTTGGTCAGCCGAGGGCCTTTGCGTGATGACCCAAGTCCAACGATTGCTCGCTTTTCTAAAGCCTTACTCCTTCCGGTTCCTGGTCGCATTCATTTTGATGGCCTTGGTGGGGGCTTGTGAGGCTCTGACGGCGTTGCTCATCAAGCCGGTCTTTGACCGTGTTCTTGCTCCGGGCACCGACGCAGGCAAAATTGTCTTGTTCCAATGGCCCTTCGGAGGGCAGGCGATATACCTCCAATCTTTTTTCCCGGCCTGGATCCACAATGCATGGACCATTGTAGCGATTTCGATCGTTTCGGTGACCCTGATCAAAGGGGTTGCTGAGTTTCTGGCAACCTACTTCATCAACTTCATCGGCCATTCCGTGGTAAGGGACCTTCGGAATCTTCTCTATTCGAGGATTATCCAGCAGTCGATGGCTTTTTTTACGAGGACTTCCACGGGGCGGCTGATGTCAGCGGTCACCAGTGATATTGAGAGAATTCAGTATGCGGTCTCGCAGACTGCCGCAGACTTCCTGAAGCAAAGTTTTACGCTGGCGGGGCTGCTCGGTGTTCTGTTTTATGTCGACTGGCGGCTGGCACTGGGCTCGCTGATCCTGGTGCCCTTGGTGGTGTTGCCATCCCACAATATCGGGCGCTACATTCGCATTTCGAGCCGTTCCAGCCAAGACAAGATGGCAGAGTTGAACAGCGTCCTTCAGGAGACGTTCTCGGGAATCCGCATTGTTAAGGCCTTTGGGATGGAATTGTTCGAGGTGGAGAAGTTCAAGGCGGCCACGCGGCGGCTGCTGCGCGTCAGTCTGCGATGGGTGCGGGCCCAGGCAGCGACCTCTCCGATCATGGAAGTCCTGGGCGCAATCACCGTCGCCGGTCTTCTCCTTTATGCCCGCACGGAGATCATGCACCACGCGCAGACCACCGGAGGGTTCGTGGCTTTCCTGTATGCCCTGATTAAGACCTACGAGCCCATTAAGCGGCTCACGGGAGTCCATAACTCCTACGAGCAGGCCCTGGGCGCCTCGGAGCAAGTCTTCCACTATCTCGATATTCATCCGGATATTCACGACGAGCCGGGGGCATCACGGTTGCCACTCTTCGAGCGTGAAATTGAGTTCGAAAACGTGGATTTCGATTACGAAGAGGCGTTGCCGTTGCTGCGCGATATCAACCTGCGAATCCGCAAGGGCGAGGTGGTGGCCATTGTGGGCTCAAGTGGCGCAGGAAAGACCACCCTCGCCAGTCTCATTCCCAGGTTTTTTGATGTGACGCGAGGCCGAATCCTAATTGACGGCCATGATGTTAGGGGCGTAAAGGTCAACTCACTCCGCGCTCAGATCGGTATCGTCACACAGGAAACAATCCTGTTCAACGATACCGTCTTCAATAACATCTGTTACGGCAGCCACCCTGCCGGCGAGGAGGCCGCCAGGAGGGCCGCGCGCGCCGCACTGGCTGAAGACTTCATCCTGGAGATGCCCGAGGGCTACCAGACGATGATCGGAGAGCGTGGGCAGCGTCTTTCCGGGGGGCAGCGGCAACGAATTGCCATCGCGCGCGCGCTTCTCAAGAATCCACCTATACTCATCCTGGACGAAGCTACTTCGGAACTCGACACGGAATCGGAACTTCTGGTTCAAAGGGCTCTGGCGAACTTGATGAGGGGCCGCACGGTGCTGGTGATTGCCCATCGCCTTTCCACCGTGCGTCGCGCGGAACGGATTATTGTCCTCGACCACGGCACCATCAGTGAGGTCGGGAGCCACGAAGACCTGATCAGCCGGGGGGGTATGTACCAGAAGCTGCACGATCTCCAATTCGTGGACGCGGAACCATAGGTGGGAGTTCGGGCTGAAGGATTACGGAAGGGGATTTGCCGGCCGGGATTGCGAAGCAGAAGCAGAAGAGGACGAGTTCCCGGTCTTGGCAAGTGGACGAGATGCCATGATTCGAAGCATGACGGGTTACAGTAAGGCTCAAGCTGAGGAAGGGGGGTACTCTCTCTCGGTCAGTATTCGTGGCACGAACCATCGCTTTCTGGATGTTCAGGTGCGCTTCCCCTCAGCGCTGGAATCCATGGATCCCATGCTGCGGCGTCTCATCAAGGATCACGTCAAGCGAGGACATGTGGAGGTGGCAGTCAGTTTCGAGCAACCAGACAATGCCGGACTTCTACTTGACCGCAAGCTTGTGGCTGGCTACGTTGCCGCCTATCGGACGCTGCGAGAAGAGTTTGGTTCTGCGTCCGAGCCGGACCTGGTGGCCCTGCTGCGAATCCCCGGCTTGGCCATGGTGGGCAACGGCGAGATTTCGCCGGAAGACCTCGAGCGGGTCCGCCAACTCCTGGAACGTGTGACCACGGAGGCCCTGGAGAGCCTGAACGAGATGCGCGCCCGCGAAGGCGAAGATTTGGGGCGTGATCTCAAGACGCGCTTGGCCCGACTTGAATCGTTAACTGAGAGTGTGGCAAGCCTCGCCGAACGGCTGCCAAAGTTCTACCAAAGTCGGCTTGAAGGCCGCCTCAGGGAGTTGATGGGCAGCACTGAACTGGATGGGGTGCGACTGGCGGAGGAGGTTGCTTACCTGGCCTCCCGTTCCGATACCACGGAAGAGTTGACACGGTTCCGAAGCCATGTCGCCCAAGTGAAGCAACTGCTCGCGGAGAGTCCGGAAGTGGGGAAAAAGCTGGATTTCCTACTGCAAGAGATGAACCGGGAAGCGAACACACTTCTGTCAAAGACCACGGATTTGCCCGAGGTTGGCCTGGAAGTCGCGCGCTTGGCGATTGAAATGAAGAGTGAAATCGAAAAGCTGCGCGAGCAGGCTCAGAACATTGAGTAATGGAGAAAAAGGTATCTAAACCGTCCTGCGGGCGTGCCAGCATTTTGGTCATTTCAGCGCCGTCGGGGTCCGGGAAGTCAACCCTGGTGAGACGGTTGATTGCTTCTCTGCCGGGTTTGGCTTTTTCGGTTTCGCACACCACGCGGCCGCGGCGTGAGGGCGAGAGAGACGGGCGCGACTACTTTTTTGTGACGCGCAAGCGGTTCGAAAGAATGATTGCTGCCGGTGATTTCATTGAGTGGGCCGAGATTTTCGGCCACCTGTATGGTACTTCGAAGGGACAGATCGACAGGGCTCTGAAGGCCGGACGGGATATTTTGCTGGATATTGATGTTCAGGGGCATCAACAAGTCAGGAAGCGTTTGCCGGAAGCCCTCAGCGTCTTCGTCCTGCCGCCGTCCTTCCGGGAACTGAAACGCCGGCTGGCGGACCGGCACTCGGATTCGCCCCAGGTCATTGAAAGACGGCTGGCGGCAGCCCGCCAGGAAATCTCCCATTGGCCCGATTATGACTACCTGGTCGTTAATGACCGCCTTTCGCTAGCCACACAGGCTCTGCGAGCGGTAGTCCGGGCAGGGCGATTTCGACGGCAGAACCAGGCGGAGCGCGCTCAAGAAATTTGCAAGACATTTGGAGGATAGATCGGATGGAATTACCTCAGAAGCTCGACAGCAAGTTTCGCTACATTCTTGTCGCCGCCAAGAGGGCTCGGCAGCTTCAGGCCGGCGCCCGGCCGCTCATTCAGAGCACTTCGAAGAGGCTGACGAGAGTAGCCCAGCAAGAAGTAATGGCGGGCTTGGTCCCTTTTGAGTTGTTTGCTCCTGCGACAGGCGAGAACGACAAGAACAAGAAACAAAAGGGTAGGTAGCAGGTCGTACGTGGTAGGTGGTATGTGGTAGGTGGGGAAAAGAACGGCGCCCGGAGCTCTCGGGACGGCTTTTGCCGAGCACCCTTGGAGGAACCGCAGACCTCCAGAACAGGTCTGCGCTGGCAGGTTCGTCCCTGAATCCTGGATCCTGACTCCTGAATCCTGGTTAACCATGCGAGTTGCACTGGGGATCACCGGCGGCATCGCGGCCTACAAGGCAGCGGAGCTACTACGCCTGCTGCAAGAGCGCGGGCTGGAAGTCCAGGTGGTGATGACTCGGAATGCGCGTGAGTTCGTCGCGCCCCTTACCTTTGCGGCTCTCTCTGGCCGCAAAGTCATCACGGAAATGTTTGAGGGTCCGCAGGGTGGGGCGAATGTGGAAAGCGCCATCGAACATATGGCCGTGGCGCAGTCGATTGACGCCCTGGTGATTGTTCCCGCCACGGCGAACGTGCTGGCGAAGATTGCCCATGGAATTGCCGACGACTTCCTGACCACCCTCTGCTTGGCCACCAAGGCTCCCCTCATCGTGGCGCCGGCCATGAATGTGAATATGTGGGAACATCCTGCCACGCAGAAGAATCTGGAGATTTTGCGGGAGCGCGGAGTGAAGCTCTTGCAGCCTGACGAGGGCTACTTGGCCTGCGGAATGACCGGCGCGGGCCGCCTCACGTCTGTCCAGAGTATCGTCCAGGCGGTCCTTGCGGCCCTCGGGGTAAGTGACGATTTGAGCGGTGAGTGCGTGCTGGTGACGGCCGGGCCAACGGAAGAGCCTTTGGATGGCGTGCGCTACCTCAGCAACAGGTCTTCCGGGAAGATGGGTTATGCGCTCGCTGAGGCCAGCCGCCGCCGCGGGGCTCACGTGGTCCTGGTGAGCGGGCCGACGCACCTCGATCCTCCAGCAGGAGCCAAGGTGGAGCGTGTTCGCACCACCGAGCAGATGGCACAGGCTGTCCTGCGTCATTTCGAGCAGGCGACAGTGACCTTGATGGCCGCGGCGGTGGCGGACTTCCGGTTTGCGGAAGTTTATCCCGGGAAGATCAAGAAGCAAGACGGGATCCCGACCGTAAGGCTTGAGCCGACGACTGATATCCTGGCGATGATCGCTCCGCGACGGCGGCCTGGACAAGTAGTGGTTGGGTTCGCGGCGGAGACTGAGAACTTGCCGGCTAATGCAACCGCCAAACTGCATGAGAAGCACCTCGACTTCATCGTGGCCAATGACGTATTGCAGGAAGGCGCGGGTTTTGATGTGGACACGAATATTGTGACCCTGGTCTTCCCCGACGGCCGCAGTAAAGCTCTCGAGAAGATGAGCAAATTGGATTTGGCTCATCGCATCCTCGACGAGGTCGTCGCAATTAGACAGGATTCAGGATTCAGGAGTCAGGAGTCAGGGGTCAGAAGTCAGTAATCGGGTGATCTGGTGATCGGGCGATCGGTAGAACATGTTCTTTGTTCGCCCGATCAGCCGATCTCCCGATCACCCGATCTGGGAACTGACAACTGACAACTGACAACTGACTACTTCTTATGGACGAGCGCTTACGGCAGGAGCTTGCCGATTGGCTGGAGTTCTATCGCGAACTGGGCATTGAGGAATTCTATCGGCGTGCGCCCGGGTCGGGAGGGCTCTTACCCACTACGAGCGGCGGCAGAATTACCCATTCGGCATTGAGCGGCGGACCTCCGCACCGGACGGTGCAGGGCGGAGCACCGGACCGGATGGTGCAGGGCGGAGCACCCCCGGCGCCCGCGACGAAGCCGGCTTTAACTGAAAGCAAGCCTGTCGTCAGTCCCACCGCGCCTCTTCCGCTCCCCCGCGCCGGGGCTTCCCAAACCGCAGTCGTTGGGGCGCCAATCAGGCCGCCCGTACCCTCCTTGGGTCTTTTCGAAACGCCGCCGCCAAAGCCAAGTGGGCCCGAAACGCTGGAGCAAATCCGCGCGGACTTGGGGGATTGCCACCGCTGCAAGCTGGCGGGCGGCCGCCACACCATAGTTTTCGGGGAAGGGAATCCTCACGCGGAATTGGTGTTTGTTGGAGAAGGTCCGGGAGCCGACGAAGACGAGCAGGGGCGGCCGTTCGTAGGGCGCGCCGGCCAACTTCTGAACCGCATGATCCACATGATCGACATGAAACGCGAAGAGGTCTACATCTGCAACGTCGTCAAGTGCCGTCCCCCCGGAAATCGCACCCCGGAGAAGGACGAAATCGAAACGTGCTCACCGTTCCTTTTCCGTCAACTTGAAGCCATGAAGCCCCGTTTGATTTGTTGCCTCGGGGCGCCCGCGGTGAGGACTGTTTTGGGGATTAAGGAAGGCATCACCAAAATACACGGCCAGTTCTACGATTTCGCCACTTCGAAAGCACTCGCCACAGTTCACCCTGCCTACGTTCTTCGCAATGCCCGGGAAGAGAAGATTCTCCGCGAAGACTTCGAAAAGATCCGGGAGTTCCTGAAAGGGAAATAATCCCAAGCTGTGATTCACATGGTGGGTCGTCCCAGGGCGGATGACACCGGGAGAGACGCAATGCGGAAGGATTATGCGAGCAGGCTGATTTTTCTTTTCGGACTGACCGCAGGTGCTTTGCTGATCGGGGTATCCTCAGCGAAGGGGGCAGAAGAGGCAGCCCTGCCACCGGGCGCGCAGAAATCGGAGGCCGAAAGGACAGCCTGGTACAGGGCAGCAAAATTCGGGATGTTCATCCATTGGGGCGCGTATTCCGTCGCCAGCGTGGAGGCTTCGTGGCCCATCATGGAACCCGAGGCCCAATGGAACATCACCGAACCTGAGTACGTGTCGCTCTTCAAGCGATTCAACCCCACAAAGTATGATCCCAAGGCGTGGGTGGAATTGGCGAAAGAGGCCGGGCAGCGTTACATGGTGTTTACGACCAAGCATCACGACGGATTCTGCATGTTTGACTCGGCACTGACCGACTACAAGATCACGAGCACGCCCTACGGCAAGGATGTCACGGCCATGTTGGCGGAGGCAGCGCACGAGGCCGGAATGCCGCTGGGTCTGTACTACTCACCTCCGGACATGCATCACCCGGGTTTTCGCAACACTTCCAAACCCGTTAAGGATACCTGGCGCGGCGATCCGACAAGGCCGGAGTGGGCGACCTACCTCGATTACATGGAGGGCCAACTGCGTGAGCTGCTCACGAAGTACGGGCCGGTGGCCCTGATCTGGTTTGACGGGCTCGGTCATCAGGAGAAGTACAAAGGCGAGCACGTTGTGAACCTCATTCACCAACTGCAACCCGCCACGCTGGTGAACAACCGGATCGGTGTGCCGGGCGATTTTGCCACTCCCGAGCAATTCATCCCCGACCGGATTCCCACCAAAAGCGCCGCCAACAAGCTGCAAGGCACCACGAAGACCCCGGAGTCAACGCCGCCCTCCGTGCCGGCGCCGGGCGATTTTCAGCTCTGGGAAACGTGCCAGACAATCAATGATACCTGGGCCTATAATAAGAATGATCGCAATTTCAAGTCCGTTAAAGAGCTCCTCCGGGAGTTGGCAAATGTAGCCAGTAAGGGCGGGAACTTCCTCTTGGATGTTGGCCCAACTCCAGAAGGCACCATCCAGCCTGAGTTCGTTGAGCGGCTCCAGGCGATGGGAAAGTGGATGAAGGTTAATAGCGATTCCATCTACGGGACGACTTACGGTCCGTGGCAGAACCTCCCGTTTGGGAAGACGACCGCGAAGGGCAAGACTATTTACCTGCACGTGTTCGACTGGCCATCGAAACCCGAATTGGTGGTGCCCGGGCCGAAGGGCCGCGTCTCCCAAATCACCGTGCTTGGGACTCGCCAGAAAGCTCAGTTCAAGCAGGAGAAGGGTCGCTTGATCATTGCCGTCCCCTCCACGGCTCCCGACCCGAACGACAGCGTATTGCAAATCGACACTCTCTAGATCGCTACCCTAAATTCAACGAGTTGCCTACCTAAGCACATTTGGAGAGGAGGCCAATGCCCGCCTGGGTCAGGGGTGACGCCCTTCGAGCCTAGCCAGCGCGCCGCGCATGAATACATCTTCCGCTTTGCTTTCTCTGGCCCGGCTCAGCGGTTTCGATGCGTTCTGCCAAGGAGTCGGTGTATATTACCGGTAAGCTGGGTGCTAAGATGGAAATCCGTGCGCCGGGATA
>DLMI01000245.1 GCA_002478145.1 Acidobacteria bacterium UBA7540 | reverse complement strand
CCCGCCGCGTATGTGAAGGATCTAGAACTCTATCACCGCGACGACAATGCCCTATTCCTGCCAGAGAGCGGTTGTTTCCAGTGTGACCCCGCTAGTGGAGACTTTACCCGCTATTTCTTCACCATGCTCGGTCTTCAGGCTATAGGAGACTCGGAGTCCGGGAATGCTCCCGTGCCTTATTTGGCAAGGAATTTCGAGTTAGTCGGCCCGATGCAGCGGGAGATCGCGCGTCTCAATTTCGAAGGGAAGCTCAAGGCCGTGGCCGAGCCGCTGTACTTCAAGGGCGGAGACCATGGCAAGCTCACGCAGACGCTGCCGTTCGGATCCTGGAACGCAGTGGTGTCGTACGGAGCGTCCCACAGAGGTCCCGACACGGGGAATCCGACGCCGGAGGGGCGCGCTCTGGTTGCCCAACTTGGGGACAGCCAGTTTCTGGTGGCCGGATACTTTTGCCGCGTCGACTTCTTTCCGGCCGGCACCGAGCAGCAACGGAAGTCCCAGCATATCGTAGAGGGAACCGGACAGACTCCCTCGGCCCTGATTGACGGTAAATGCCAGCACCGGCAGTTCCTGCGCGTCGAACAGGGAACCTACGAGAACGGCGTCTTCAAGCTCCTCCGCACCCAGAATGGAGATGCGACGGACTTTGGCCTCAGGTTTGGCGAGGAACCCGTGGTGCTGCGCGTCACGCTTGCCACCTATTAGAGCGGTCGAGAGAGTTTCTATTCCCCTTCGCCGACCGCAAGAGTCTGCACCCCAGACAACATCGGCAGGATGAAGATGAATAGGAGGGGGCAGGCATGACGGCTTTCTGTGTCGAAAAATCAAACTGGAGCAATTTATGCAGATGAAAATGATTGCGATGTCCGCGTTAGGTTTGATGGTGTGTGCCGCTGCCCTGTCGATTTCAACCGAGGCACAGACCGCTGCCGGTACGCCACACTTGCAGAAACAGGGTACTGCCACCCAACTGATCGTGGATGGCAAGCCGTTTCTGGCTCTCGCGGGAGAACTCACCAACAACGCAGCGACCAGTCTCCCTATGATGGAGCCTATCTGGCCAAAGCTTGTCGCCGGCAACCTGAACACCGTGCTCGTAGGTATCTCCTGGGCGCAGTTTGAGCCCGAAGAAGGGAAGTTCAATTACACCCAGGTGGATGGAGTAATCGCCAAGGCCAGAGAGAACAACCTGCATATCGTC
This sequence comes from Acidobacteria bacterium UBA7540, assembly GCA_002478145.1. Next base: position 12,897 of record DLMI01000245.1, on the reverse strand, counting down.
TTTCTCTGGTTCGCTAGCTGGAAGAATGGCACTTCCAGTTTTGCGCCGTACTGGGTGAAGAAGGATTACACCCGCTTCCCGCGCATTCAGATCGACGATGGCAGCACCATTTCGATCTCGGGTCCCGTCGAACTGCTCAGCACATTTGGTGACGCCACGAGGGATGCGGACGCTGCCGCGTTCGGGGCATTGATGCGGCATATCAAGGAAGTCGACGGCGCCCAACACACTGTATTGATGATGCAGATAGAGAACGAAGTGGGCGTGTTGCGGGATTCGCGAGATCGATCTCCAGCGGCGAACCGCGCGTTTGCCGGGCCGGTGCCGGCGGAGCTGATGAATTACCTGGAATCGCACAAGGATACGCTCATTCCCGAGTTCCGTGCGGTCTGGGCGGCGAATGGCTACAAGAAATCCGGAACCTGGGAAGCGGTCTTCGGTCCCGGCAAGCCGGCTGATGTGAAGATTCCGATTCAGACGACGAGCCCGCCGATGAGCGCGAATGAACATGAAGTGAGCTGGAGGGAACTGCACTGGCCTTCGGATGAGATATTCATGGCCTGGAACTACGCGCGTTACCTAGAGAAGGAGGTCCAGGCGGGCAAGGCAAGCTATGACATTCCCATGTACGTGAACGGGTGGCTGCAGCAGCCGAATCATGCCTGGCCGGGAACGTATCCCAGCGGCGGTCCAGTGCCTCAGGTGCATGACGTCTGGCGGGCCGGAGCTCCGGACGTCGATATCCTTGCGCCGGATCTCTATTTGCCGTATTTCGACGAAGTTTGCGAAAGATTCAGCAGGAACGGGAACCCGCTCTTTATTCCAGAGACGAGCACTGATGAGTCCAACGTAATCATGGCAGTCGGCAAGTACAATGCGATCGGCTTTTCTCCGTTTGGCATTGATGGGGGAAGACCGATTCCCCCGGAGCTTGCAGCCACATATCAAATGCTCTCCCAGTTATTGCCCATGATTCTTGCGCACCAGGGGAGTGACACCATGACCGCGGTGCGGATGATCGAGGGAGACCCGCCAAAGCAGGTCAAACTAGGCAATTACACCCTGACGTTTACATATACTGGCCGGATCAGGGGCCTTGCCCCGCAAGCCAAAGGGGGAGTGGTGTCGTCTCCTCCGAGGCAACCGATTGGAACACAGCCGACAGAACCCCTGCCGCCGCTGGAAGCAGCTTCAGTTGTGATTGCCACCGGCCCCGACGAGTTTTATTTCGGCGGAGGCGGCATGCGCGTCGACTTTTCAGCGAACACGCCCGGACCGTCCAATGTCGGACTCGGCGTCGTGCAGCAAGGCAGGTTTGTGGACGGAAAGTGGGAACTTACCCGTTGGATCGAAGGCGACGATGATGCGCAGGGAGAGATCCTGGTGCTGCATCCGGACACGATTTTGCGGGTAATGCTCTACCGCTTTCCATAAGTTGAGAACTTCGGATAGCGCCTGCCGGAGCAGTTCTCCGGCAGGCGCAAACAAGGCTCCCCTCCTCATCTGAGGAGGGGGCAAGGGGGTGGTGGGGCTCACCAAGGTCGCCTCACGACCTGCCCGGAAGTTATCCCGCAAGTTGTGGCGCGCAGGAACCGGGACTTGCCCGCGGTCTTGCAAAGCTCTCGTGCCAAGCCAGCGTCCAGCATCAGTGACCGTGAAGCCGACTTTTCATGCCGAATCCCCAAAAGTGCCAGAACCATCTGAGCGGCCACACCTTGCAGTGCGTCGAGCGAGTGGATTCCTCCTGACGCCGCGGCCGACATATCCGAGAGGATCAATGCGGATTATGTACACAATCGGCAACAATTCTGGCACCATTCAGCAGACGATTCCTGTAAAATAAGTGCGACCACGAGGCCCAGCAGCCTCGCTCTACCGCTCAAGCCAGGCGTCGGCCAGTTATGGAGAACAAGAATGTTCTTCTCGTCCACAAGAAGCTCAAGTCTCGGTCATCATTTTGTCCTGCCGTTCATGGTTCTGACTCACACGGGCGCATCCGTCATCCGCGCGCTTCTTTTCGGTTTCACTCTGATGGCGATAGGCGCGACCGCGCCTTTTGCTGACGCGCAGAAAGTTGAATTGTCCGTAGATGTGTCCAAGGCCGGCGCGAAGATCGACCGCAATATTTTCGGCCAGTTCGCCGAGCACCTTGGACACGGCGTTTATGAGGGCGTCTGGGTCGGCCCAGATTCCAAGATCCCCAATACACGCGGCATTCGCAACGATGTTGTTGCCGCGCTTAAAGCAATAAAGGTGCCGAACGTTCGCTGGCCAGGCGGCTGTTTTGCCGACGAATATCACTGGCGTAAAGGCATCGGCCCAGCCGATCAGCGGGTAGTATCCCTCAATCCCAATTGGGGCGGTGTGATCGAGCCGAACACGTTCGGGACACACGAATTCATGGACTTCCTCGACCAGATTGGCGCTGAGGCGTACATCTCGGTGAATGTCGGCTCCGGCACTCCCCAGGAGGCGGCCGAATGGCTGGAATACATGACCACAGCGCAGCCGACTACGCTGGCCAAAGAGCGCGCCGCCAACGGTCATCCTGCTCCTTATGAAGTCGGCTATCTGGGCATCGGAAACGAAAGCTGGGATTGCGGCGGCAATATGACACCAGACTACTATTTGAGCCAGCTCAAGATTTACAGCCGCTTCGTAAGGAACTTCAATCCGGCACAGCAAGCCAATCAGCAGATGTTGAAAATCGCCGTGGGCCCGGGCGGCAGTGAGCCCAGGTGGACTGACTGGACGGAGGCCATCATGAAGGCCTATCAGCATCACACGTGGAGCTGGGATATCAACGGTCTTTCGATGCACTCCTACACGGTCGTGCGGTGGCCGCCTTCTTTTAAGTCCGTGGGGTTCGGAGAGAGCGAGTACGCTCAGATTCTCAAGTCGACGCTGGACATGGAAGATCTGATCAGCAAGCACTCAGCGATCATGGACAAGTACGATGCGCAGAAGAAGGTTGCCCTCGTGGTGGATGAATGGGGTGGGTGGTATGCGCCATTGTCCGGCAGCAATCCAGGCTTCCTCGTTCAGCAGAACAGCTTGCGTGACGCGATTCTGGCTGCGCTGAACCTGAACATCTTTGCCCGCCATGCCGACCGCGTGCGCATGGCCAACATCGCCCAGATGATCAATGTGCTGCAGGCAATGATCATGACAGACAAAGAGAAGATGGTTCTGACCCCGACCTATCACGTCTTCAAAATGTACGTGCCGTTTCAGGACGCCACGTTTGTGCCCGTGACTTTCGACGCCGGCACCTATACGCACGGCGACATCAGCTTGCCGCGCGTGGATGCAATTGGGGCGAAGGACCAAACAGGCAAGCTGTGGCTCGCTATCACCAATGTCGATCCCGGTCGGCCGGTCGAGATTGAGGCGAACCTTGCCGGAATCACGGCCAAGTCTGCCTCTGGCCAAACCCTAACTGCTCCTAAGATTGATAGCGTGAACGCCTTCGACGCACCCAACACGGTCGGGCCGAAGCCCATTTCGGTGAAGGCGCAAGACGGAAAGCTGGCTCTAACACTGGAGCCCAAGTCGGTGACCGTGATCTCAGTACAGCAGTGACATGAGACAGTGCCGATCTGGCAGCCGGGAGGCTACCAGGGATTGCTGACGTCCGTGCATAGGAGAGAAAACATGAAGCAGCTCGGAATAATGATGCTTTTAATGGCGGGTCTTTGTTGGGCACAGGAGTCGGGCAATTTTCAGCCATCTGCGACCAATGTGTGGGGAGCAGACTATCCCCGTGTCGATAACGCCGGAAGGGTTGAAATTCGTGTGAAAGCTCCCGACGCTACGAAGGTAAAGTTGAATTTCTGGAGCGGGCCGAAGCTGGATATGGTGAAGCAACCGGACGGATTCTGGACGATTACTACTCCACCGCTCGTTCCCGGTTTTCACTATTACACGTTGAGCATTGACGGTGCGGAGGTCAGCGACCCCAACACTCATGCGTACTTTGGTGGAAGTAAGCCCGCAAGCGCAGTGGAAGTTCCAGAGCCAGGCTCCGCCTATTATTCGGCCCAGAATGTGCCTCACGGCCAGGTTCGCGAGGTTTGGTACTACTCGAAAGTGACGGGGACCTGGCGGCACGCGCTGGTTTATCTGCCGCCGAATTACGATACGCGGACCAAAGTCCGCTATCCGGTGCTCTATTTGCAGCACGGCGGTGGCGAAGATGAGACCGGATGGATTCGGCAAGGTAACGCCAACTTCATCCTCGACAATCTGATCGCGGCCGGAAGCTGCAAGCCAATGATCGTGGTGATGGCGTATGGCTATGCCCGGCGCGCGGGCCAGGCTCCGCCCGATCTGACCGGAAAACCCTTTGGTTCTCCCGAAATGCTTAAGGCCATGCAGGACATGGCGTCGGCGTTCGAAGATGATGTGACTCAGGTCCTGATTCCGTATATTGATTCGACCTTCAGGACACTTTCGGATCGCGATCACCGCGCCATGGCCGGCCTTTCCATGGGAGGCATGCAGGCATTCCAGATCACGCTCAATCATCTCGATCTCTTTTCCTACATTGGCGGATTCAGTGGAGCGGGCGGGGCTATGGTTTTTGGCAATCAGAAATTCGATGTGAAGACAGCCTTCAACGGGGCGATGGCTGATCCGGCTGCCTTCGCGAAAAGAGTGCGCTTGCTCTGGGTGGGCGTCGGCACAGCGGAACCCGAGAGAATGCGGGCAGGACTCGTGGGACTGCATAAGGCGCTCGAGGAGGCGAACATCAAGCACGTCTTCTACGAGTCACCAGGTACAGACCACGAATGGCAGACGTGGCGTCGCGATCTGAAAGACTTCGCGCCCAGACTCTTTCAAGAAGCCGCCCAATGAACTGTTGAGCTGAGTTGATCTGAAGGCTGGTCAATTGGAGGGCAAGAAGACGTATGGAGGGCTTCCGCACCTTTGGCGAGCCGGAACGCCAGACTCCTGTGCCCCACCCATCCTGGCATCAAGATCACCCTAGCGGAAGGAGTATCGAACATTGACTTCCCGCGAACATGCATGGCTTGCTTGGTCATGGCATAGAATCTGGACTTCTCTCTTTCTCGGCATGTGCTGTTTCCTCTGGAGTACAATGAAGGCGAGAGCTCAACTGTGGGATGTGCCTCCACTGCCTCCCGTCAAGCACGCGCCAGCTCCGGACGGCATGACTGCTACGGTGGGGAGCGAAAGTCTTCATATTTCCGTTTGCCGTTCCTCTGTCATCCATTTTGTCGCGACGCCCGAGCCGCCTAACACAGTTAAGCAGAACCAGCCCTGGATGCTCGATTCGAAAGAGTCGTGTCCAGGCGCGAAGTTTCAGGTGTCACAGACAGCCCAAGGGGCTATCCTCACCACCGACACGCTAAAGATAGAGCTCTCTCTGAAGTGGGGGAACGTGCAGTTCAGCACCGCAGGAGGCGAGAGCCTTCTGCGCGAGCGAATGTCAATACCGCGCACCTACGAATCGGCCGAGTTAAACGGCGAGAAGACATTTCACGTTGAGGACAGGTTCTCGCCTGAGTTTGACGAGGGCTTCTACGGGCTGGGACAACACCAGAGTGGCATGTTCAATTACCGCGGCGCGACCGTCGAGCTCGCGCAGAACAACACCGACGTCGCGATTCCGTTGCTGTTGTCGAGCAAGGGCTACGCGCTGATGTGGAACACGGCCTCCCTGACCTTGGCCGATAATCGCTTCCCGCTGGAACTGAACTTGCGTTCGCTCGCCGGCCATGCCGTGGATTACTACTTCATTTACGGTCCGGAAATGGATCAGATCATCCATGAATACCGAAACCTCACCGGACACACGCCCATGCTTCCGAAGTGGGCTTATGGGTTCTTTCAATCGAAAGACCGTTACATGTCTCAGGATGAAGTGTTAAGCATCGCGCACCGCTACCGTAAAGAACACATTCCCCTCGATGCAATCGTGCAGGACTGGTTTTGGTGGAAGACGGAAGGCGACCCGGTCTTCAATTCCAACTTCCCTGACGTCCCCGCCGAACTCAATCAATTGCACGATGAACACGTCCACGCCATGGTCTCGGTTTGGGGGCTCTTTGATACGAAGTCTGAAAACTACCGGGAACTCATAGCCCAGCACTTTGACGTGCCGAATGCTCATGTGTATGACGCTACCAACCCCAAGGCGCGCGATTTTTATTGGAATCAGTTGGTCGACAAGCTTTTCTCCCAAGGCTGGGACGCATTTTGGTTGGACAGCGCCGAGCCCGAAGAATATTGGCCCCACATGGGGGACGCGATTCTGAGCAACAAGCAGATTGCGATCGGCAACGGCGCACAGTACACGAATATATTTCCGTTCATGCACACCCTCGGTGTCCAGCAGCACTGGAGAGCTGCCAGCGAAAGGAAGCGGGTCTTCCTGCTCACGCGATCGGCCTTCCTCGGCCAGCAGAGAGTTGGAGCAACGGTGTGGTCGGGGGACGTCTTCGGCTCGTATTGGGGTTTGAGCCATCAGGTGGCCGCCGGGCTGAACTTCGCCCTTTCCGGATATCCGTATTGGACGACCGACATCGGCGGTTATTGGCCACCTCATGACAAGCCTCTCGATGATCCGAAATATCAGGAGCTTTACGCGCGCTGGTTCGAGTACGGAACCTTCTGTCCGATTTTCCGCACCCATGGGCACCGGCCGCACAATGAACTCTGGGCGTTTGATAAAGTTGAACCGATCCTGATCAACTATGACAAGCTTCGATATCGCCTTATGCCCTACATCTATTCCCTCGCATGGCGCGTCACCAACGAGGACTACACGATGCACCGGCCGCTCGTGATGGACTGGCGCACCGATGGGAAAGCTCGCGACGTTGGTGATCAGTTCATGTTTGGGCCCGCAGTGCTTGTTAGCCCAGTGCTTCAGCCGGACGCTACTCGCAGAACTCTGTATCTGCCAGATTCCCCGGCGTGGTACGACTTTTGGACTGGAGCATCACAGAAGGGAGGCCGCGAAATTGACGCAGACGCCCGTCTAGATTGCATTCCACTCTACGTGCGCGCCGGTTCAATTCTTCCCCTCGGCCCTGAGATTGAGTACGCCGACGAGCAGCCCGCAGGACCTATCGAACTGCGGATTTACCCGGGAGCCGACGGCAAGTTCGAACTGTATCAGGACGCGGGCGATAGTTACGATTATGAAAACGGTGCGCACTCGATCATTCAGCTTCACTGGTCGGAGTCAACACGAACTCTGACAATTGGGGACCGAGAAGGAAATTATCCCGAAATGCCTCGAAGCATAGAAATCAAAATTGTCTGGGTGTCCGTCGGGCACGGTTCCGGCGTGACGCCAGTGGCCAACCCCGACAAAATCGTTGAATACACCGGAAAGGCACTTTCGATACAGGCGCCGTGAAATACCTACAAAAGAGGAAGGAGTATCAAAGATGAAGGCGATTTGGCTGGCCGTCGTCGTCGCGGCAGCGCCGTGGATGAGCGTGTCCGCGAGCACCACCGCGAAGGTTGAGCAGGGTGTCCTGCAAGGCACCAAAGAAGATGGACTCACCGTCTACCGCGGCATCCCGTTCGCCGCCCCGCCCATCGGCGATCTGCGCTGGCGCGCGCCGCAGCCGGCCGCGAAGTGGGCGGGCGTGCGTACCGCCGACAAGTTCGCGCCGCAATGCGCGCAGGGCGGCTTCGGCCCCCCGCCGAACGGGGGCGAGACACCCGCGATGAGCGAGGACTGCCTCTATCTGAACGTCTGGACGCCAGCGCGGTCCGCCTCCGACCGCATCCCCGTGCTGGTCTGGATCTATGGCGGCGGATTTAACGGCGGCGCCACCTCGATCCCCACCTCTGCGTGCAAGCTATCGTTCCGAAATTGCAGATAGCTCTGAGCAGTACCGACTTGACCGCCTTTGAGAATGCTGGCGCTCTTCAGTGCAGTGATTACTTCCCCCAAATTCGGACGAGTCGTAACACCCGCAAACTCCTCGCCCATTCTTCGCAAGAGGCCTTCAAATGCCGCTGCAATCAAGACGGCACCCGCATTCTTGGCTTCTTCTGTCCGGTCAGTCATGACCTCCTTTGCTAGACGGACCAATTCCTCCAGGATTTCACCCGCAACAGCCACTCTCACCCTGACAATTAGCCCAGCTTCGAGTTCCGTCATCGTATTCCGAATTGCACCAATAGCGTGCTGCCAATAAAATCGGTCCGTGCTCGTCGGGTGGTGCCCTGCCTTTGCAATTCCCTCGCAACCGGCTCGAAATTGTTTTAGCTGAGGGCTTTCCGGGCCGTAGAGTGCCGTCATCATCGATATTGTAAACTGGACGGCTTCGGACCCCGCCCCAGGCACGCCCCCTCCTTTCTTCTGAAGCATTGCCTCTGCCTGCTTTAGCCACAAATCGGAATTGTCAACCACGGAAGCTCCTTCTCCCGGCGTGAACGACCCATCCGCTGGCCGGTGCGGATTATAACCCTGCGGACAAACATCGGCGTGCTGCCGCTTTCGGATGCCCAGCGGAGCCAGTCTCGGAGTTCAGGGTCGGTGCGTGGGGAGTCCATCACGGACAATATACCTCCCAAGTCAAGCTGAGGTGTTGAAGGCAGCTCCTAGGAAGCCTGCGGAACGGTGAACGGCAATGGCATCGCTAGGACTCCCGGCCAAGAATCGAGCCTTCAGCGATGCGGGTGTCGCGGCGGCCTGAGCCTCATGAAGCCCGGCTGGCCTCGGGGAAGTAGCGGGAGCGGAGGTAGGCGGCGTAGCTGGTTCCTTGCACGCACGGAACCAAAGACTTAAACAATGCCTGGTACGTCATGCTCCTGAATCGGACCTCAGGCGAGATTGCCTGCGAGAACCTCTCAACCTCTGACCTGTGTTCGTTGGCAGCGGCGCTGCCGGGAACGTCATACCACAAGTACAGAAGCTCGAATCCGTCTGCGGTGAATTTGCGATGCAATCCAAGGACGTGCTTCAATAGCTGGGCAACGCCAAGGTAGTGGAAATCGGGTTGAGCGTTGACGGCCTCAGCCAATGCCCGGCACCGCTCAAGGCCCGCCCACAGTCCCTTGCTCCGGAAATACGAGAACGAAAAGCCCCCGTGGTCGCGGGGCTGAAATGGCTCAGTAAACTTGCCCTCAATTGCCGTGGCTGGGCTCTTCCCGTTGCGGGACAGCAGCAGGTCGAGGTTAGGAGGCTTGCCGCGAAGCCCGGTCGGGAACCTCTGTTCAAATCGCAGGTCGTCAAGGCTGTCCTGGATTCCGCACGCCCGAAGGAGCGGAGCCAATTCCCGACCGCGCCAGTAGTCGAACACATTGCAAACCAACGCAGATGACGAATGCAACGATGACATCTTCGTGGCGCTGCCAGCCGTTCCAAGCTCGCTGCCGTCAGCCGCCTTGAACTCAGAGGCAGTCGCGGGGTTCAGCGCCGAGAAAAGATTGTCGGCAAGATTGAGCACCGGGCCATTTGCCTGATTGTACTGAATCCCACGGCCATCGGCCCATTGCCTCTGACGTTTTTGGATGTGTTCGAGCGTTGCGGCCTTGTCCATTTGCCCGTGATGCTATCGCATTGCGCACGGCGCTTCAACAAAAAATCGGCCAGCAGGCTCATCTGCCTTAGGATGACAACAAAGGATGGTGTTGGGTCATTATGGGCGGAATGACCAGGGTCGTGTCGGTGCAGAATCCACCCTTCAATCTCCCGGATTGCCCGGTCGTCCGACTCGCCTGGCGAACGCTGGCCGAGGCACACCTGGAGCATTCCAAGCAGGCCGATGATATCAAGCAAAGGCATGGCTCACGGTCCGGCGTTTATTCCCGCTGCCTCGGGTGGTAGACTTATGCCATGAGACACGAAAAGCATCTTTGGTTTGCTCGTCCAGAGAGCGAGCGTTCAAGTCTCGGCCAGCAGCCGCTGGAGAAGAAATCAGACCTTCGACTTGGAACAAGGCTGGGAAGAAGCAATAAACTCGCCAAGGGCAGCAAAATGATTGCCCCGCATCGCTAGCGGTGTGGGCCGCTCGCCGTCAGCGTGGTTCATTGGTGCGACAACGAGAGATTTCCGCCCTATGTTTTCGATGTGCGCCCTTAAGCTGGCCGGGGTCCCTTTTGATTCAGCGGAAAGCGGTGTCCCCTCCCTTCCTGTATGAAAAGTGGCGACTAAGCTCAACGGCTATTTCGCTAGGTGAGCTTCCAAAGACCTGCCCTCAGAGTGCAATAACGCTTGCCCTCCAAAAGGCTGACCTTAATGTCATCGTAGACCCTATCAAAGCGCGGCGTGGGAAGGTCGTGGTATCGAAATCCACTTGCAGAGTTTAAGGCATCTTTGAAAAGACCTTCCTTTTCGCTTTCACGTTTGGGCCCACCATTGGGCCTAGGCGAAACGTAGGAAGCCATTACCAGTCCATACACGTCTCTGTTCCGCGCCTGAAGCTTGACCCGAAACCCATAGTGCTTACCTGACCTGAACTCCCCCAACTGACGCCGGAGCCCCTTCAAGGAAGGTCTTGTCTCGTCGTTGGCATTGAACTCCCACGCCCTATGCCTTCTCTGGAGGTATTTCGCTTCGATAAGCGAGCAGATTTCACAGGACGATTCGGATTTCTCCTTTGTTTCGCCTAGTCTGCCTCGCAAAATGACGATGTCGAATTTCTGCTCCTGTTCGTTACCAACGTTTGTCATGGGATACCGACTCCCTTTCGATTCACGCCAAATGTGGTACGCGAACTCCTTGACCAGCACATCCTCCATGCGGCCAGCGACCTGAAGAAAGGCAAACTTCGACCGATTCCTTTTCAGGTATCGAATGAATGAATAGTAGATTGTCGTGACCCCTCTTTGCATATCCCCCCCTTGCCAGAGCAGGCCCGCTTGCTCACGCCTTGGTGTGAGCGGGAGTTTCCATGATTTTCCGGCCAACCGGCAACATACACCCGACCGCCCCTGAATGGAAGGTTCAGTCGAGTTTTCAGTGCTGGCCTCAAGCGACCGCCGAAGGAGTAAGTTCCGTCTCACCCGGAATTCCAAGGCCCGAAGCTGCCGTTTTTCCGCCCGATTCCTCCGAAACTTTTCCTTCCCCCGCCTCCCTCACCGCCGGTTTCCCATTGCGGCAAAACTTCTGCTAGAATCCGTGCCGCAGGAGAGTTTTGCTGGCGCTCATGAAAATCTGCCCCACATGCCAGAAGACTTATCCGGACGATTTTTCCCTCTGTCCTCGCGACGGGGCTCGCCTTGCCGCCCAAGCCACGGAAACCGAGGCGCAGCTTGCCGCCGGCCTGTCCGGCCGTTTCCGCATTGTCCGCCGCCTGGGCGCGGGGGCGATGGGCACGGTCTTCCTCGCCGAGCAGCTTGGCGTGGGAAACCGCCCCGTGGCGCTCAAGGTCCTGAACCGCAAGCTCCTCGACGACCCGGAGTTCCTGCTGCGCTTCCAGAACGAGGCGGGTTCCACGGGCCGCATCCACCACCAGAACGTCGTCACCATTCACGAATCCGGGCAGGCCGATGACGGCACGCCCTACATCGCCATGGAGTTCCTGGAGGGCGAATCGCTCCGTGAGGTCATCAAGCAGCGGGGGGCGCTTCCCGTCACCGAAGTCATGGAAATCCTCCAGCAGGCGGCGAGGGGGCTGAGCGCCGCCCACAGGCTGGGCATCATTCACCGGGACCTCAAGCCGGACAATCTCTTCCTGACGCACAGTGACGAAGGCGAGCTGGTCGTCAAGGTGGTGGATTTCGGCATTGCCAAGCTGCGGGAATCCCCCATGCACACGCAGACCGGCATGGTACTCGGGACGCCCGCTTATATGTCCTCCGAGCAGGCTTATGGCATGAGGAGCGATGAACTCGACGCTCGCTCGGATGTCTATTCGTTGGACTCGCGGGTCACAGGCACTACGTCATGGGACCGACACATGCGGCATTGCATCCGTAGAGTAAGCGAGCTTCTGGCCAAGACCGTGGCTGAGTCCCTGGCACGGCGCAGGCTCCGGTAGACGGGGCCACGGGTTGGGCGGGCGAGGCCGTGTGGTCGGGGGTGAAGCAGGATGTGCGGTCTTGGGTGATGGGGATTCTGGGCGGGGCCGCAGGGTCACACCAGCGCTTGCAATGCCTCGCTAGCTTGGTCCATTGACACGCAGCAGCCTGGAACCACCCTGCTACACCCTGCTACACCGGGAGCTTAAAACCTAAGCTGGAATCGCCTTCGTGCGCAAAGTCCGGGGGCGCAGCGGTGGGGTGATTTTTCAGTTTCAAAAGCGCTTTTTGTGCCTGCCGGGAATCCGCCTATGCCTAGCGGCGTCGGTCCGGCCATCCGGCCTGTACGGCTGGGGCAGCACGGTGATTCTGCTGCACGTGCCGCATAGCAAATTCAGCCCCGATGGCGAGGGCACGAGCGCCCCTTCGCTGCAGAAGGGGTAACGGTCTCCAGGCTTGGCCGTGGGGGATTTGGTTTGCTGATTCATGCCTGGCAAGTTAGCACACGCTGACCCTGCTGGCAACAATCACCCGCAAAGCGATGTTAAAGGATAGGGGGAGTCCCATCGTAAGTCGAGCGCCTGGGACTGGCACGCGCTTACGCCATGCAGGGCGACACCGCCAAAGCCGGGACGACCTATCAGGATTTCCTCACGCGCTGGAAAGACGCCGACCCCGACATCCCCATCCTGAAGGAAGCCAAGGTGGAGTACGCAAAGTTGAAATAATCTCCGCGTTCCGGCCCTCGCTTCCAGGACCTCCTGCGCCGCATGAATTTCCCGCCGCAAGGTCGCTCTCCGTCATTGGCTCCCCCATTTCTTACATGCGCCCCCGATCCGATTCCGTTCCTTACATACGGAGTTGCCGAATCGACTGGCATACGCGGCTACAAGGGAGCACAGCCCTTCTGACCACCTCTGCGAGATTGTGCCTGTGAAACGCCCT
>DLMI01000210.1 GCA_002478145.1 Acidobacteria bacterium UBA7540 | reverse complement strand
CTTTTATAGAACAGCACTAAGACTTCTCAGGCCCAATCCCGAGATTGGGTCGGAAGCTAGTGTAGCGCGGACCCGTTTTGTTGATTCTGCGGCTCTTTGTTTTCAATACGGGACGAACCGCGGACCTTCAGAACAGGTCCGGGCTACGCTTGCTGCCACCGAGCCTGCCAAGTCTCCGAACACCGGACCCAGATTTGTCTTGCCATCGATCACACCGATATTTGTCATCAGGGCTCCGCCCACGGGGGTGCAGCCAGATGCTCTTGCCAAAAATACCGAGCCAGCAGGACGTAGCGCGATTATTCCCAGGGGAGCAAACGCAACCAGCGAAAGCCCTGAGCCAGCCAAAGCCAGTACGATAGCTAACCTTGAGTGTCACACCTGCCTTCCTGAGTAAAGGTCAAGTGAAGAGCCATGCGCCATGCGTCCGTGGGCTCCGCAGAGACCCTGCCGCGACCAAGCGCGCGAAACCTCACCCGACCAGTGCCCATCGCGCTGGCCCCGGGAGATGCCGATCTCGCCGAAGGGTTGCTCACCATTCGTCACAGCAAGTTTGGTAAGTCTTGCTGCCTGTACTCACTTCTACGCTCCAGGTCCCCGTCGAGTACGCTCGTCGGCGGGACGCGTTTCTCGGTCCGCACACCCCGCCCACCTTCTCGGTGTCCGAACAGGGTCGACCTCTGGTAAGCGAGGCCGTTCGGCGGACTTTCCGGGATCTTTCCCCTCAGACAGGACTGAGAGGCCCAGCGGACCGCTCCGAAGCGCGCTGGCACGATTTTCACCATCGCTTTCGCGGTCGAGACCTCAGTGGAGTCGTACCGTTCCAGCCAAGACGTAGAGCGGCGGCTGCCGATCCTGTTGACCCACTTGGGGCATGCTCGCGTGACTGACGCCTATTGGTCTCAGTTCACCTGAGAGCCGTCGGCAGTCACCGCTTTCCTGCGGAGGGCGCCCCAGCAGCGGCTCGCCCCTTAACGCCCGAGCAGCCCGCCGCCGATTGCGATGCAGCTGCCGGCCTCCCACGAACTACCTTCATACCCAGTCTCGAAGCAGGTCATTCCATGTGGGATCAGGTCCCTGAAGTTGAAGTGTTTCCCATTCAAGCTGACCGTCTCGCTCGATACCAGCTTCGCCGAGAATATGAAAGTATCCGTTAGCAGGCCATCGCTGCTTCGAACAAGTGACGCCTCCCTGGTAAACACGGCCACGGGTTCACCCCAGGTGCTCCGGTCAAGGAGGTTAGTAAAGTCACGGCTTCCCGGGTTGGGGTTGAAATAGATGGTGGCTTCTCCGGCGGGAGCCAGAAAGAGATAAAGGTTCGGATTGGCCCCACCGGTGGGGGTAGCGCTTCGACGCTGAAGTCTGACACCCAGATTAGGTAAGAATGAGCCCTGTCGACGACCGGGGCACCGGACGAGCCCGTCGCGTACAAGGACCCCAGGTTGAGATCCCCAAGGACCGGGAAGGACCAAATGCAGATACCCGTCGAACCTGATGTCCAAGTTGACCCACCGTTGAAACCGATGGCCACTTCCGAAGCGCCGGCGGGGTCGCCGGCGCTGAATGCAGCCGGAGATCCCAGCAGCATGATTCCCATAAGCACAATAGTCGCGAATTTCATAAAACCTCCGTTTACTGTAAAGCTGGCCGGTCGCGGCAGGCATACCAGTTGCTTGGCAGCCCATGACGTGCCGATCCATGCCCGTTTGCGGTCGGGTGGGGCTCGCCCGGCTCATGCCCGCGGGCCCTGCTGAAGCGCGGAGAGACGAACCGGCCCCACCCGACCTGCGCGTTTTGCTTGCACCTTCGGGCAGTTCGCACTTTCGCGCGGACGACTGCTGGCGTCAATGCAGGAGGGGCAAGTTTTTGGCAAGTTTGGGGCAAGCGGCTAACCTGCTGAGGGCGCCATGGTTGGCGCGCGAGATACACACCAAGTGGTCTTCCCAACAGGCCTTGATTTGTCTGGCCAGGGGCATATAATGTACTTATCATTTATCCCCTGCGGGTAGTTTATGGCTGGCCGGGCAACGGCACACTCCCGAGCGTGCTTCGGGGTCTTCGAGTTGGACCTCGAAACGGGTGAGTTGCGCAAGTCGGGCGTCCTCCTCCACTTGCCCCCGCAGCCGTTCAGAGTTTTGACCCTGCTCGCCAGCCGCCCGGCGGAACTCGTCACGCGGGAAGAAATCCGGGACCAAATCTGGGGCACTGACACTTTTGTAGATTTTGAACACGGTCTCAACTTCGCCATCAAGAAAATCCGGGACACGCTTGGCGACGACCCTCAAACACCTCGTTACATCGAGACCGTGCCGCGTCGCGGCTATCGGTTCATCGCGCCGGTGGAAGTGGCAGGGGGGTCGCCGTGGCGACTACCTGCCCTGGGACCAGACGGGGCGGGGCCTACCGGGGCTGGGCCGCCACGACGGGCGTCCCTACAGGGCCGATGGATCCTCGGGGCGGGCTCTGGCGCCGTGGTGGCCATGGCGGCTCTTCTGTTCGCCCTCAACGTCGGCAGCCTGCGCGAGCGCGTTTTACGGGCCGTAGGGGCGGTTCGCGAACCGCCCCTACAAATCCAATCCATCGCCGTCCTACCCCTCGAGAATCTGTCGCGCGATCCCGAGCAGGAGTACTTCGCTGACGGCCTGACCGATGCCCTGATCACCGACCTGGGGCAAATCGTGACCCTGCGCGTGATCTCGCGGACCTCGGTGATGCATTACAAGGGGACGAGAAAGCGCCTGCCGGAGATTGCGCGCGAACTCGACGTGGACGCTGTCGTGGAAGGGACGGTGCAACGCTCCGGCGGCCGGGCGCGCATTACCGCACAACTGCTCGAGGCGCGGACCGACCGCCACCTTTGGGCGGAAACCTATGAGCGCGACGCCGGAGACGTCATGCGGCTGGAGAAGCAGGTGGCCTTGGCGATTGCCCACGAAGTCAGTGGGCGGCTGACCACCGCCGAAGAGACGCGCTTGGCCAGCAAGCGAGCGGTCAGCCCGCACGCCTACGACGCCTACCTACACGGTCGTTATCTTTGGAACGAGAGAACTCCGGAAGCAGCCGCGGGGGCCCGCGCCTACTTCGAGCAGGCGCTGCGGGAAGATCCCCAGTTCGCACTGGCCTATTCCGGCCTGGCTGATTACTTGACGGTGGGCTGGGGGCCGTGGGCGGACCCGCCTTTGGCCGAAAAATACGCTCGCAAGGCCGTGGCGCTCGAACCCGACCTCGCCGAAGCACACGCATCGCTTGGAATCGCTTGTGTCTATCAGAGGAAATTCGCCGAGGGGGACAAAGAGCTGAAACGGGCAATTGAGTTGAATCCGAACTATGCAATGGCCCACCACTGGTATTCCCTCCACCTGCTAACCCTTGGCCGTCCTGCGGAGGCGGTGGCAGAGAACGACCGGGCGCGGCAACTGGACCCCTTCTCGTTGCCAATCAATTACCTGCGCGGCGTCATGCTCCTCGGCCTGCACGAATATGATCGGGCGGTAGAGCAGTTGGAAACAGCAGCCGCAATCAACCCGCAATCGGCCACTCCCCACGAGCAGCTCGCCCGCATCTACTGGATCGAGGGGAGAGTTCCGGACGCCCTGGCCGAAGGGAGGAAAGCAGCGGCCCTAGCGCACGATCCGGCACTGTTCCACGACCAGGAGGAGACCGCCGCGGCTTACGCAAAATCGGGCCTGCCCGGTGCGCAGCTCAAGGCCGCGCAACTCAAGGAGCGAGGCTACGAAGCCAATCGGCAGGAGCAGAAGAGCGGTCCGCTCTCCCACTACTTCGACTCTTATTCCGCTTTATTCGTCGCCTTCCAGTACGGGCTGCTCAAGGATAAGGAGAAAGCGCTGCATTGGTTGAATCAAGCTTGCCACGAACGAACGGACCTCGCCGCCTATGAGAAGAGCGCACCCGAGCTCGACTTCCTGCGCTCCGACCCGCGCTTCCAGGATCTCCTGCGCCGCATGAATTTCCCGCCTTAGGGGAAGCAGAGACCGCAAAATTAGCCGTGGTTTGCGAAAACCCCATCCTTTGACTTTTGGTGGCCTCGAGACATAACGGACTGCCGTTCTAACCTCGGGACTTCCAGTGTAGACCTTCGAACTGTAGGTCCCACCAGCGAACCCGCCAGTCTACCCACAAGACTGAGCAGTCGGGGTGAAAGGAGAGCCGCTGGCCAGGAGAGATTGCGTCCGATGCGCCACCTGTACAAGTGGCCACCCGGACTCGTTAGGCATCCCTCCGCCGCGCGCTGAACCCCTTCTGGCCGTACAGTCGGTTAACCGTAGATGTGGTCCGCCCTGCCACCTCGACCGATCGCGCCTGCATCACGCCGCACTCGCAAACTATGCTGAGTGGGGACTTCGCCGGATTTGGAACGAGAAACCACAGGTTTCTATCGGGAGTGCTCGGGCGGCAAGAAAGCCGAGGTGCAAACGGATCCTGATCGCCCGAGCATTCCCGATAGAAGCGTTTGTACTAAGCCGCTGCGCTGAGGCTATGGCGATTGAATGTAGAGGGTCCTTGGCGAAAAGGTGGGTAGAAGGGCGTGGACCGGCTTGGGGATGGGCAGAGGGTTGAGATCGGGCTGGGATGAAGCCATGGCTACCGGGGTTTTGCTAGCTCGGAAGAGAAAATCCAGGTGGCCGAGACACACGTCGGGGGTGAGACTCGATGAGTCGCAAGCGAGGGCCGGAGGGAAGCAGCACTGCCAGGTTGAGTTCATCAAGAGCTGTCCATGGAGACGGGCTGGGAGAGCCAAGCAGCCTGGAGCACGGAAACGGCGGCGAGCCATTCAACAATCCGTAGGATGCCGGTGCCACAAACGGGGCAGACATGGTCGGCCTTGCACGGTGGCCTCACGGATATGGTGTCCTGGATGCAACTCAGTAACTCGCGGCACTGTGCTAGCTTGTGGCGTCGGCTACGGTTCGCCAGGAAGCCGAAGTGCCGGATCTTAACGAAGCCCGCGGGCAGAATATGTTGGAGGAAGCGGCGCAGGAACTCTACGGCGCTGAGGGTCATAACCTTGGTCTGGCCATCGCGGTAGTCCCGCCACTGAAAGCTCACCTGGCCGTCTCGGAGGGAAAGCAGCCGCGAGTTGGAGATGGCGACGCGATGGGTATATCGTGAGAGATAGGTTAGAACCTGTTGGGGTCCCCCAAAGGGAGGCTTGGAGTAAACAACCCAGTCGGACTTCTTCAGTTGCTGGGACAAGCGCGCGAACTGGGAGGGCTCTGCCCAGCCAGCCAAGGCGCCGTGAAAACGGAGTTGGCCCTTTCGGTAAGCATCTTGGAGCAAAGCGAGGAACTTGCCCCGGAAGAGGCGGCTCAGCACTCGGACCGGAAGAAAGAAGTTCTTACGGCAAGAGATCCAACGCGGCCCCCGCGAGGAGAGACCGCCCCCGGGAACCACACAATGGGCATGGGGATGGTGATGGAGGTTCTGTCCCCAGGTGTGAAGCACGGTGAGGAAGCCGAGCTGCGCGCCCAAGTGTCTGGGATCGGCAGCGATTTGGAGCAGGGTCTCCGCGGTGGCGCGCAGGAGAAGATGGTA
>DLMI01000212.1:1850-3846 GCA_002478145.1 Acidobacteria bacterium UBA7540 | reverse complement strand
GAGTCCTGATTATTGCCAAAGTAGACTTCCAGGCCAAGGCAACTGCGGAACGGAATCACTTTGTGAAATGTTTCGTAATTTCGAATGAACCAGGGCGAGACCACTAGCGTAACGGCCAACACCGCACCCAGACCCGGAGCCAGCCACGGACGTCCGCTCTTGCGGAGGCGATACCACGCCCATGCTCCGAGAAACGGCGCCACCGACATTACCACCGGATCGGTTAAGCCTGCGAAGCCGCTGAGAGCACCGAAACCCATCCAATGCCAAACTGAAGAGGAGTTCTCGATATGCAGCGCGGTCAGAAAGACCAGGCACATCAGAAGAGTCGTCAGCGTCGTGGCCCAGATGAAATCCGCTGAGAAATAAATTCCGTAGGGGAAGAATGCCCACGCCCATCCCGCCCACACGGCCGTCTCTCCCCCAAAATGTTTGTTGGCAATAAAGAAAATGGGGATGCAGGTCAGCGCAGAAAACAGACAATCCAGAGCTAGCACCGCAATGGCCGACGCCTTGCTGTAGACGCCAAGTACTTTGAAAATCCCCGCCAGCAGATAAGGAAATACCGGGGCAAGCCAAGCAGTTGGCCCAGTCTTGCCGAACAGCGGATTATTGAAGCCTTCGCCCTGCGCGATCGATCGCGCGATTCTGCCGGCCTCGCCGCCGCAGCGCCAGTGGTCACGAGTCGGGTCGGCGCGCTCCGGATACAAAAAAGACATCACCACCAACCGCAGCGCGAGGGCGACCAGCACTATCCAAAAGAGCGAACTCCTTACGTTCCCTTCTGTTTCCGGCTTTCGCACACTGAGTTCAGATGCTGTTTTTTGAGGAAGCGCCATTCGCCCCTATCGATCGAAATCCCCGGAGATGAGCCTCTACTTTGCCACAACAACCATCGGAAGTCTGTTTTTCTTACAATTCTTTACTTGCTCTTTAACTCTGCAGTCCTCGGTGACCCTGACGCGCGCTTGCGACTTCCGTTTCGGCTACGTAGCATCTAAATTGAGATGGCCGCTGCCCTAATGCCCGAGCGTCTTCGGCCCAAGATGGCCTTCGGCGAGATCATCGCATTCGCCTACGACACTTTTTGCAGCAATAAGGTGCGCTTCATCCTGACCGCACTGGGCATGGTTATCGGCACGGCATCTCTCATCCTCGTCGTCACCATCGGGATGACTGGCCGTCAATTTGTTCTCAATCAGATCCAGGCCATTGGCACCAACGAAATCTGGGCGGAATATCTCGGCGGGGCCCCACACATTAGCAACTCCAACCCGGACCCCCTTACTATCGACGACCTGCACGCCGTCCAGGAAGTCGTGCCCGGCATCGTCGCTTCGTCCCCCGTGACTCAACTCTCGGATCGCGTCCCCGTCGGCAATGGCCGCGAGAAGGATGTCACCATTCTCGGCGTCAGTCCCGAGTACGTGCGGGTCCGCAACCTGGTGATCCCTTCGGGAAGATTCTTCGACCAGGAGGATTCTCAGGCTCACAATAAAGTCGGAGTAATCACGGAGAAAATGGCTGTGGAAGTATACGGTTCGTCGCAAGCGGCCGTGGGCAAAGTCATCAAACTCACCGGACTGCCCTTCTACATTATCGGAACTTTCAAGGAGCGCGTGGAAACCTTCGGCCAGACGGAGATCGTCGATAACACGATGCTCATCCCTTACTCCGTCAGCCGCTATTTCATGGAGACCCCCAGCGTCAAACTTCTGTATTTCTCCATGGAAGATCCGTCGATGGTGATTTCGGCAACGGCGCAGATCAAGCGCGTCCTGCAGTCGCGACACCGCTCGGAGTCGGTTTACGACGTGGCCAATCTCACCGCATTGCTTGTCATGACTGACCGCGTCGCTAACGGTCTGACCTGGGTGCTGCTGCTGATTTCCATGGTGACTCTGCTGGTCAGCGGCATCGGCATCATGAATATCATGCTGGCCACTGTGACCTCGCGCATCCGCGAAATCGGAATTCGCAAAGCCGTCGGCGCCAC
>DLMI01000212.1:0-1801 GCA_002478145.1 Acidobacteria bacterium UBA7540 | reverse complement strand
AACCGCGAAATCCGCTTTCAGTTTCTCGCCGAGGCCGTCCTGATCTCGCTCGTTGGAGGCTTCGCTGGAATCGTTATCGGTCTGGCCATTCCTTATTCGGTGCGATTTCTCACCGAGTACCGGATTCCGATCTCTGGTTTGTCCGCCATTATCGCCATTGTCGTCTCCTCAGTCGTCGGAGTGATCTTCGGCACCGTCCCAGCCGCCCGAGCCGCCCAACTTGACCCCGTTGAGAGCCTGCGCTACGAGTAGGGACCCTAACGGCAAATTTCCTCAGCGATGCCTCTTGCAACGAAAAAGTTGCATTTTCCATTCAATCGGAAGTAATATGAATTACGGGGACGACAATAGGCTTCTCGGTTCGACCCTGTACCGCTAATTAACTTCCAGACTTGCAGTTCAGGTTGTGCAAAACAACATAACGAGGTGGTTCGTCCGCCTCCGTCCCGGTTCGGAGAGTTCAATATGTCGTGGTACGCATACTGCCTTACCGAGCACCAGACCCTTCCTAACGGCACCCGTTCCCGACGCCCTTTCGTAATTGAGAATGTTCAAGGCGTGAACGGAGCCCCTGTCCTCAGCTATCCCAGCGGGGAGTTTGCTGTGATTGTGAGCGAATACGATCCCAACGCTACAGAGCTCGATCAGAAAGCGGCCATCGACCATGCCCGCGTCGTCAGCGGCTGCTTCCGTAACTCCACAGTATTACCCTTCCGCTTCGGAACTATTTTCGAGAGCGATGACGCCCTCCGCCAGGCTGTCCGGGTCAACCGGCGCGCCTTCGGTGTGAGCGTCGCCAAACTCCGCGGCAAGTCCGAAATGCACATCAAGCTCACGGTCAGTGACGGCTCACTCCGCGAGGCCATGATCGATGTCGTTCTGCCCGACACCGTTGGCGGCGATTATCTTTCCAAGCTCCGGGTCAAGGCTTCCCGCGAGCGTGAGCGTCAAACCAAAGCCCGCGCCCTGTCGGTGCAGGTGCATAAGCTGTTCAACCCGCTGGAAGAAGAAGTCAGTTGCAAGAAAGTTGCTCCACAGGGCATGCTGATCGACATTGCTCATCTCATCGATTCCAAGTCGGTGGAGAAATATCAGAACCGCTACAACACGGCCGCCAAGCAGTTAAAGAACTGTCAGGTAGCCATCAGCGGTCCATGGCCTCCTTACCACTTCTTGCCCGGGAAACTGCGTACTGTGGCTGGAAATAGTTAGTTTGAATCTCTTCGGGCCGCCGGTTCGCGCCGGCGGCCCGATTGGTCTTGCTAGGCGGTATCGACGTGCATTGAATGTGCATGGTTCTGCACTCGTGAAACGTCCCGTCGCTAGCTTGCCGTACTGCGCCGCGTGACTTAACCTCTTCCTAAACCTTGTTAAATCTTTGACTTACGCGGACCTTCACCTCAACGGGCCGCGCCCATGGCTTTGGCTCAGCAAATGCTTCTTCCTCTTGTAACGAAAGAGGCCGCAACCTAAAGCAATGACCCTCACTCTCTTCTCTTCGAAACATTTCCCGAAGTGCCGTTCCAACTGGCGGGACGACAACTTGCATAGCCTTTCCTGAAATCACCTACCATTCGCCTCTTTGAAACGTGGCCCCAGAAATGGGGCCACACTTTTTGTGGCCGCACCAAGCCGCCTAGAAGAGCCGCCAGACAAAGTGCGCCAGGAGCGCAAATAACGACAACATAAAAACCCCGCCAACCCAGATCAGGAAGTTCAACGTCATCTTAGGATCGTTAATCTGTTTTTTGTCCATGCCTCACGCTAGCACGCGCCGGGACCGATTACATCAGGTCCAAAC
>DLMI01000098.1 GCA_002478145.1 Acidobacteria bacterium UBA7540 | reverse complement strand
CACCTTCATCGGAATCAGCAGAAGCGACGCCGGCCCGCTTCCGGCAGGAGATGTTGGCCGCGCGCCGGATGCTGGAGCAGGCCAAAGGACGGTGGGGGATCTGTCCCGAGAGTTTGGGGGCGGACAAGGCCTATGGAAGCGGTGAGTTTCTAGCTTGGCTGCTGGAGCAGAAGGTTCAACCCCACATCCCGGTCATCGATCGCCGCCACCAGACCCACCGGTACTTCACCCAAGACCAGTTTCAGTACGATCCTAAGGAGAATGCCTATCGTTGTCCGCAAGGTCAGATGGTGCGGTATCGTGGCCTGGCCGTGCCGACGCAGAGCTACGTTTATCGGACGACAGAGTCGCAATGCCGGGAGTGCCCCGTGAAGAAACGATGCACCCGCGGAGCGGTTCGCAAGATCGCGGTGAGCTGGCTCAGACTCCCGCCTACAAGCAGTCGAGACGTGAACGGAATAAGGTCGAAGCGCTCTTTTCCGAATTGAAGCAGCGGGTAGGATTACGGCAAGTGCGTTTACGTCGGCTCTGGAACGTGGCCGAACAGTTCTATTTGGCGGCGACCGCCCAGAATCTGAAACGGCTGGCCAGTTGGCTCGCGCAACGGGAACGTGCGCCCACCCTCTGCACCGCATAAAGGACATCTGAAGGCAACTTGGCCGAGTGGACTGAATAGGAAAGGAGAAAGGAAAGCACAACGAAATAGCTCGGCTTGCCACTCCTCGAAACCTCTCTGCCGCTTCTTTAGCCACAATTTTCCAACAGAATCAATATATTATAGAATCTTGTCATGCGGTCAAAGGCCTAGCCCTAGCTGCTGCTCGCATCGGTCCGCCTCGCATAGTGAGTGATGAGCAGGGGAAGGGGGTACAAAGACGATTTGAGTATGTGCGGTCGCACTTTGGCCCAAACACATGAACCAAGTCGCCTTCCGGGTGGTTCAACAAGAAGCTACCAAGGGGAAGTAAGGCCGCTATTTACCAATCGGCTTTACTAATCGGCTTGACACTCTTGGCAGGTCGCCATATCCTCCCAGCTCAAAGTTCATGCTTGGGAGAAAACCCATGACCATTGCGGCTTGTTTCAATTTTGTTGGCGGTGTCATGACCTGTGCTGATACCGAGGTGACGGAAGGCAGTCTGGCAAACTATCACGAGCAGAAGATAATCCCCATAGATTCAGGACTTCCAGGAATCCCGTCGAATAACAAGGGGGGAATGAGCTCTTCAAAGAGAGGGTGTAGATAAGGGGTGTTCCGTGAGCTTCGCATCTACGTTGCAGGCTCACGATAGATTCGGACCTCCAGGAAGGCACGGAAACGGAATCCCGATGAAACCCTCGGACTTGAGATGAAATTTCTCGAGGGGTTGTTTGGGAGAGAGGAATTTGAGGTGGCGGGAATCCTCATTCTTGGGGCGGGGGCGATGGGCACCGCCTTTGGCTTTCCAGCTGCGGATGCCGGGCATACCGTGCGGTTGGTCGGGACTCACCTCGACTTGGACTGGATTAAGAGCGTGCGCGAAACGGGCGCTCACCCCAAGCTCAGAATAAAGCTCCCGGAGCAGGTGGTTCCATATACGCACGATCAACTTAGCGAGGCACTTAGCCTAGCAAGTGACCTGATCGTGTTGGGTGTGAGTTCAGCAGGTATTCCCTGGGCAGTGCAGCAGCTTGGGTCTGTTATGAAGGGCCCCATTCCAATTCTTATGTTGACCAAGGGGCTTCAAGCTCGAGACGATACTCTTCAGATCCTGCCTGATGTCGTGCGGGAGGGCCTGGCTGGCTATGGGATCAAAGACGTGCCCGTCGGAGCCGTCGCGGGACCGTGCATTGCGGGTGAGTTGGCAGCACGACGTGATACCCGTGTGGTGATTGGATGCTCCGACGCCCCGCTCTTGCAACGGATCCTCCCCCTCTTGGCCACCCCTTATTATCATGCTTGTCCCAGTACGGACATCGTGGGCGTCGAGGCGTGTGCAGCCTTGAAGAACTTTTACGCACTCGCTGTTGGGTATCCTGCTGGCCTTTTGGCCAAACAGGGAAAAGCCAGCAACGGCGCGCTCATGCACAATCTCGCTGCGGGGTTATTCGCACAGGCACTGATGGAGATGACCCAAGCGGTGAGTTTTATGGGCGGGACACAAACGTCCGTGATCGGTCTGGCCGGTGCAGGTGATTTCTACGTAACTTGCCAGGCAGGACGAAACAGCCGAATGGGATATCTCCTCGGGAGCGGCTTGAGTTATAAGGAGGCAAAAACCAAACATATGGCCAACGAAACCGTTGAGGGAGCGGAATTGGCTTTCGTCATCGACCCTACCCTTAATCGCCTGTTCGAAAAAGGGCGCCTCGACCCACAGGCGTTTCCTCTCGCCACTGCAATTATTGATGCCATCTGTTACGACCTTCCCATGAAAATCCCTTGGACAGCATTTCATTAAGGCCTGAGGACTTGATAAACCTGGGGCCCGGACTGCTTTCATAATTTCCGTGGGAAGCTTCAGGGTCGTATAGATCTCCTTGGGCGCGGGGTCCGGGGCCGTTCCCTTGCGGATCTTCAGCGCCCTGTCGTTACCGGTGGGCAGCACGACCGTGATCCTTGTACTCTCTTTAATCTTTGCAACACATCGGATCAGCGCTAACGAGCGCCGCTTCCGAAGCTCAGGGTCTGAAACACCAAGCCCGCACAATAGAGCGCGAACATCAGCGCTAACAGAGCCTGACTCCGCCGCGGCGCCCCGCGAAATTCCCGCCAGATGAATACTCCCCACAGGGCAGCGATCAACGGGCAGGACATTCCGATGGCATACGCCAGTGCGGTTCCCACCATCTTCTGGGGAACGAAAAGGAAGGTCATCCCGAGAGTCCAGACTAATCCACCTAGCAAGCCCGCGCCGTGTTGACTTGTCGAACCCTTAGAATAGTCAGTCCAGCCGACGGGAGTCCCCTCGAGCGGGTGTCGCATCATGTAAATCATGATGGGGATAGTGCTCGCCAGAGCTCCCAGAGTGAACAGCGAAATCACCCCGTAAGGACCCAGCGGATGAATAGAGGAGAAAGCCTTGGTGAGCAGAGGTCCGAACCCGCTGAACAGAAACCCGGAGGCAATACAAATCAAAAGCCCTCCCTTGGATACCTTCGGGCGCGAAGATGCCGCGCTCCGGTAAGCAAGAGAATTGACTCCCACCGCGATGAAAACCAGTGAGACCCCCGCAAAAAGCAAAATCGGGTTTCCACGCGGGGCAAGAATGTAGCTGCCAATAACGCCCAAAACCAGTGACATCCCAACCGAAACAGGGAAGGCCACGGCGATACCCACCAGCCCAACGCCGGCAGTTAGAAGAACATTTCCAAGGTTCCAGACTACTCCAGCCAGCAGGGCATACAACCACGCTGACCGATCGGCTGTAACCAGGTTTTGAATATAGGTCTCAGGTCCGAAAAAACTTCCCAGCGTCAAACCAACTGAAATAGAGGTCAGAAAAAGCGCGAGCGCATAGTCCCAGTAGAAAAGCTCAAAACGCCACTTAGCCAGCTTAATCGAATTAGCCCACGAACCCCAGCAAAACATCCCTAACAACATCATGAGCAGTGCAACCGTGTACGAAACTGGAAGGAACATGATATGACCACCTTTCTTCTCCTAGCAGAGGTGAGATTACCATACGGCTGGCGTCGCAGCCTTGAACCTGTATCGGGCTGTAGCGATATAGAAGTCCGCGAAGCGCTACGGGTTTCTTGGAACGTCGGACCTGACCTTCCAGGTAGCGATATTCCCCACTGCCGTGCGTCTCTATCGCCAAGCCGCTGTAGGCCCAAAGCTGCCGCTTGGTGCGGAACCGGTCCGGCGTCTGAAGGAGCGCGACCAAAAGAGCAGCCCGGATCGGGCCGATACCCGGAATCTGGCGCAGCAGTTTGGTCGCCTGATGCTTCCGGCTCTCGGCCAAAAGATCCCGCCGCACTCCTTGGCGTAACGCCTGCAGCCCGTCGAGTTGTTGGTAGGTGAACTCGGCTCGACCGCGCACCCCCACTTCCGTTATCTTGCTCAACCATTCCAACCGGTGACAGGGTGCGTAGACTTGCGTGCCGGCGCCAGCAATGCCCCAACTATGGTATAGCGCCTTGAGCCGATTCATCACTCGCGTCAGATCCTTGCTGATGGTCAGATAACTGCGCGACAACTCCTTCAATGTTCGTAGGCCGTTTTCTCCGTGGTAGACCGCTGAGAGCGATCCATTGCGCAGCAGTTCTGCCAGCTTTTGGGCGTCAATCCGGTCGCTTTTGTTGCCGGATTTCAGCAAAGCGTTCTTGCGGGGATTGCACACCGTGACCTTCGTGACGTGGGGCTTGAGCAAATCGTATAACCAGGTAGCCCAGGTTCCTTCTTCAAAGGTGATCAGCAGGTTTCCGCGTAGCCCCTGGATGAACTGCAGAATCGTGACAGCCTTCGTTTCCAGGATCGACTCCATCACGACCTTGCCAGCGGAATTCATCACCGCAATCGAGATCATATCTTTGCGGACGTCCATGCCTACATACTTCGTGCTATCCATTGACGGTGCTCCTTTCTGTCGGGGGATGAGGTCAACCCTCAAAACCTACCGCAAAAGGGGCGCCCTTTTATAATGCGGGTTTATCGATAAATCGACAGTGGCAAGCAACAGCCCACATGGAAGGCTATCTGGAGAAAATCGACAAAACCTCGAATACCCCGCGAGATTCCCCGAGAAGCGGTTTCTCTCAGTTCACCTGTATTTGGCTAGGGCCGGGCCCAGTGCAGGGCTAGCAACCGGTAAAGAACGCGAACAACGCCGGTTTTAAGGCAGGGTCTTGGAGACCGTTATACGTCCATCAACAGCTTCTTTTTCTTGAGCTTTTCCTTGTACTCCCCTTTCACCTCTCTCTCCCATTTGCGGATCAGATCCCCGAGCTCTCCAACGCGCTCATACTCTGTGTGTCCAAGAATCCTCTCAAATCCAGTCCTCATATTCCCAGGACTCCCCGGCACCACGCCGAGGGCAAGAACAATTCTCACGGTCTCGGCGGCCAAGCTTTTGGGCTTGATCTTGCGCCAATCCGCGGGCCACTCGTCCTCGTGTTTAAAATAATTCGCGAACGCATTGATGGCTCTTACTTTTGAGAATGCCGACCCGGTGACCGTCTCGCGGCATAGCTCCATCAAGTCCTGCTTACTGGGTTTGGGGCCCAATTCGGGTCCTATGTGGAACATCTCGCACCGCGACACAACGCTGGTGATATCTAACTGGCAAGCGACGAAAGACATCCCCAACATGCCCTCGATCGCTTCCCATTCATAATCAACCACCGGAGGCATGCCCTCGATCACTTCCCATTGATAATCGAACACCGCATCAACCACCGCATCGCGCGACTCCCCCGATGCGGCCTCAATGCGACCTTTCGCCGCCCCGAGGGCGGCCCCAAATTCACTGAGTAGAAACTGGTATCTGACTGCGGAGTCCAGCAATTCCAGACGCCTCTCCCAAATCCCACTGCTAGTATCCTTAGTCGCTTTCGCCATAGTCTTCCTTTCCCTGTACTCTGGTTCCGCAATTCTACGTTACTCAATAAGTCTTATGAAAAGCGATTTTTCAGCTTGTCGCCCTCTAATTCCGCCTCCTCCTGAGGATCGGGCCTAATGCAAGGCTAGAAACCGGTAAAGAACGCGAAAGACGCCGGTTTCAGGGCAGGGCACTGCAGGCTCGGTGTGGGGGTTTGCGAAGGCAACCAGTTCTGACTAAAATCAACCGGGAGATAGAGCCTTGATTGCGTCGCAACGAAATAACCCGCATCCGTGTGGATTTTTCAACGACCCGTCGCGGGAGTGCATGCGCTCGCGGCCCATCGTCCAGTGATACGTTGCGAAGATCTCTGAACGAACAGTCGAGGTACTGGTCCAGCGTCTGCTTCGAGGATTCGATCTTCCGCCGGAGATCGCGCTCACTGAGCATCCTGCTGAGGTGCGCTTGCGCATTGCGAAACCTACCTTGAACTGTCTTGTCGGGTACTTCCATTTCTTGGTCACGGCGTCACGCCTCACATATTCCCGCACCAACCACGGGCCGCGGGCGATGATCTACGTGCCATTAAAACACCTTGGTAACACGCGGCACACAGATGGCACACGGGGTCGCGCCAAGTGATTCAACTGGTAGGAGTTAGAGCAAGAGAGCCTGATTGTCGGCGCGCATTTAAAAACGTAGGAATTTGAACAGAGGCCGGTTGCCTGGGCGCAGGTGA
>DLMI01000162.1 GCA_002478145.1 Acidobacteria bacterium UBA7540 | reverse complement strand
TTGAAATTAAAGAGAGAATCTACTCGCTTTCAACGCCCGATTATGCTGCTCAGCGCGATATCCGTGCACTCGCCTGCCATGCTGTCATTCTGAGAGCCTAAAATCCCGGGGCATAGGTAGCTTCCTTTAGAATGATGGGGCGCAGTCTTGGTTTGATCGAGTCCGCGAGGACCAGGTCAACCCGGCAGGCGAACAGGCTTTCCAGGAGTATTTTGGCGTCCATGTAAGCGTCGAAGGACTTGTGCTCGAAATCCACCACGAAGTCAAGATCGCTTGCCGCTCCGGCCTCCCCCCTCGCAGCCGAACCGAATAGGCCCAGCCGTTTCACACCCAGGCGCCGAAGCGCTTCGCAGTTCGCTTCCAGAGTCTTCAATACCTCCTCGCGACCTTTCACCATGTTTGCCACCTCTTGCGCTGGTCACATAAGCTTACACCGATTCTAGCACGGTCGTTCGGACGGAGTCGTAGCGTAAAGGTCACGCTCTCCCTCCTTGCGCTACGGAGCAGGTAGATACAAGCGCAGAGTCTCGTTTTTCAGAGAGTCTGCGGCTTTTCCTTCAAATTTGTCCCCGTTCATCGGCCCGCAGCAGTACACGACCGTTGATCAGAGTGCGATTCGGCCTAAAGGTTGCGCTCAGGCCCCCCGTGTAATCGTGCACACCCGACCACTGCCACTCCTCGGCGCGTTTGACGAGGCCGGCCCTCCCTGGGTTGAGGTGAATGTATTGCACTTTCTCGCGGGTGGCATCCTCAGGCCCTAATTGGGCATCTATGGTAACTTGGACAGAGGGAATGGGAGAAATGCCTAGCTGCGGTACGAGGAGCCCCTTTCGGAACCCCACGCGACGTTCGGAGTCCTAACCACACGTCTCGGTGAAGCAAGAACCAACCATCTGCAAAGGGTTCGATCTAGAACCCGTTGATTACGCCATGCTGGAACGCAGACTTTTCGATCTAATTGAAGGCGTCTCTCAGAGCGAGCGGGAGGCGGGAGGGTTCGTGCGAGCGTTGCTGGAGAGCATGCTGCGCGAGTTCGGAAACTCCCTCCACCTGCTGGCGACTGCTGAGTTCCGCCGGGAGGACAGCCGCTATGAAGTCACATGGTCACAAGGCGAGCCCCTTTGGGATCTGTTGGACCGTGGATTGTCTTATCGCAAAGTGCAACGCCGTCTGTTAGGCCAGTCTTGGTGGATCCAGCGGGGGTTGCGCCGACAGGCCGAGGGTCGCGAAGACTGGTACGACCTGATTTTCATTCCGGTGGACCGCGAGTTGCGTCAGGTGCTTGGCCTGATCACTCCCTCCATGGCTGGTAAGGAGGGCCAGCAGCGCGAAGCTGACTTCCAGGTACTGGGACGGCTGATCCGGTTCTTTGCTGATCGCCAGCATCAGCATGAGAGGCTTCAGGAAATCTTGACGCTCGCGCGGGAACAGCAAATGAGCTTATTGTCGACGGAACTGCCCTCCTTGCCCGGTTATCAAGCTGCTCAACGGTCCGTTCCGGCGCAGGAAGTAGGCGGCGACTATCACCAGATCATCCCGTTGGGGCCGGGCAGTTTTGCCGCGGCGGTCGCCGACGCCAAGGGCAAGGGATTCGAGGCGGCAGTGCTGGTGACTGCACTGCATGCCACGCTTCATGTGGTCAACGCCACACCATTCGAAGTGGCGCACAAAGTGCGACTGATCAACCGCAGCCTAGCTGAGCAGGGCAAACAGCGCAACCTGATTTCCCTGTTCTACGGGGAGTTTGACGATCAGGGCCGCTTGCTCTACGTCAACTGCTCACATCCATCGCCGATCGTGGTCCGGTCCGATGGCCTTGAAGAACTGGCTGATGGCGGGCTTTTTCTCGGCCTTGACCCGGCGAGCGAGTACCGCATGGGCATCTGCGAGCTGCGCTCCGGCGATCTGCTGGTTGCTTATACAGACGGCTGGACGGAGCTCTCGAACGAGCAGAATGAGGAATTTGGTGCGGAGCGGCTCCGGGAGGCCGTGCGCCCCGCGCATGGCGCCGCGCCACACATCGTCATTGACCTCATCGAAAAGGCCTGTGATGCCTTCCGCAACGAGCTTCCCTTCCACGACGACCGCACTCTCCTGGTCATCCGCCGAGACTGAGCTAACGTCCGACTACACCACAACGTTCGCAACGCTGTGGCCGACGAAGTGCTGGCCGCTATGGTATAATCTCAACGATCACGCGTTTGGTTAGCACGCATCTCATTGCTGCAGGGTCCTCAAGATCCCAAGAGGGGAAGGTTGCGGCTCGACTGGTTTTTGGGCCGTCCCTATGTCTTCCCGTCTGTTCTGTTGGCGGTTCTGCTCTTCCTGGCAGGAGGCTCACCTTTCATGATAGGGGGCATCTATGTTCGGTTGGTGTTCTGCCAGCACACGACCTGGCTTGTGAACTCTGCCAGTCATCGGTTTGGGTGCAGGAATTTCCTTCTCGAAAACGTGTCGACGAACTCTCGGTGGGTAGCGCTGCTGGCCTACGGTGGCGGCTGGCACAACAACCACGCTTTTCCCACCTGAGCTCGCTATGGGATGAGGTTCTGGGAAATCGATCCTGCGTACGCGTTCATCCGTTTACTTCGGGCAGTCGGACTGGCCTGGAACCTCCAGACTCTGCTCGCCAACAAGCTGCCGTTCAACCAGCGCTGACCCGGAACCACCGGGAGAGGAGCCCGATCTGCAAGACCTCCTGAAAGATCATGATCTCGATTTAACGCCAGGCAAGGTTGAAGACGGCCCCGACGTCGTTCGCACGTACATGCGCGAGGCGGGGCGCATACCCCTGCTGACGCGCCGCGGTGAAGTTGAGGTTGCCAAGCGCATTGAGCGCGGGCAACTCAACACGCTGAAGGCACTGTCGCGCTCGGCGATGGTTATCCACGAGATGTCCGTTTTGCGCCAAGAATTGGCCGCAGGGGAAAGGTCCATTCAAGAGATTGTGATTCTTGACGAACACGAATGGACGGACGAGGGAGTGGCGAGACGCAAGTGTGAAGTCGCAGCCGTTCTCGGTGAGATTGAGCGTCTCAACCGGCAGTTGACCGGAGTGAAGGCGAAGAAGGGGGCGGATTCAACCGGATGTCGCGCCCGTAGCTGGGCCATCGCGCGCCAGCGGGTCCGGATTTCTCGACTGATTTGGTCCATTGGCTTCACCCAAGCTGAGCGCCTGCGGCTTATCGAGAAGGTCCGTGAGACGGTTGCAGAATTAGATTCCCTCGATCTCGAGGTGAAGAGGCTCGAAGCGCGGCTGCAAGCCCGGCCTACCAACAAATACCTGAGGACCGAACTGCGGGGATGCCGCGGTCGGCGGGGCCGGATCGAGGGACGGGCGGCGTCCTCCGCCGTCGAACTCAAGCGAACGCATAAGGATATCCTCGCCAGCGTGCAGGCAACCCGGGTCGCGAAGCGTGAGCTCGTGGAGGCGAACCTTCGCTTGGTGGTTGCGATCGGCAAGAAATTTGTCAATCGCGGGCTCGAATTCGTAGACTTGATCCAGGAAGGAAATCTCGGCCTGATGCGAGCGGTGGACAAGTTCGACTACCATCGCGGCTACAAGTTTTCTACTTATGCGACCTGGTGGATTCGACAGTCCTGCATGCGAGCCATCGCGGACCAGGCCCGAACCATCCGGGTCCCCGTTCATATGATAGAGAGGATCAACAACCTCAGGCGTGTGGTGGGCCAACTGGTGCACGACCTCGGCCGGCGGCCGAGCACGGAAGACATCGCCAAGCACATGGAAATCCCGTCAGGCGAGGTCCAAAAGGTCCTGGAGGTTGCGCAGGTGCCCATTTCGCTCGATACACCCATCGGCGCAGAACAGGATGCCCATCTAGGTGATTTTGTCGAAGACCGCGGCGTTATTTCACCGGCTGAGGTCGCTATCGCCAACAACCTGAAGCTGTGCACGGCAGCGTTCTTGAAGACCCTGAGCTTTCGCGAGGAAAAGATCATCAAGATGCGGTTCGGACTCGATGACGGCAACGCCCACACTCTCGAGGAGGTCGGCCAGAGTTTCGCGCTGACTCGGGAACGGATCCGGCAGATTGAGGCAAAGGCACTGCGCAAGCTTCGGCACCAGTCGCACAACAACGGATTGCGAGCGTTGCTGAATGCCTTTTAGCTGCAACGCTCTCGGCGTTCGTGTGTAACCCAGTCCAATCCGCGCCGAATACACGTCGCTCTCCTCATCCACTTTCTTGAAGCGCAGACTGGGATGGCGTGGGTCAGTGCGGAACAGCCGGTAGGCGCGTTCTGCCTGCCGGCGCACGTCGTTGGGCAGTGAAGCCAACGCCTCCTTGAACTCGCGCGTGGTGCGCGACTGACGGAAAAGGCCACGTGGTCTCGGGGTGTTCGACTTCAGGGCTGGCGTGGAAAATCCCCGGCCGCGTGGGAGATTCTCCCCTGGTTGGTTGCGGTGTCTATGCCGACGACAACGTGGGAGCCGCCACCGGCGACGGAGACCTGATGACCAACTACTGCACCAGCATTTCGATTGTCCACTACATGGCAAGCGGCATGTCCCCCCAGGACGCCTGCCTCGAGTTGTTGCGCCACATGGTGAGGACGGACCCCAGGAATAGAGATGGAGACTGTTGTGTGATCGCCATCAACAATCGCGGCGAAATCGGAGCGGCTTCCATGAGGTCCCCGTATCGGCTCAAGTATGCGCTGTGGATGAACGGCGAGAGTAACCTGCTGGACGCCGTCGCCCTGTATTAACAGCTCGGGAAGTAGCGCAGACCTGTTTTTCAAGGTCTGCGGCTTTTCTCACCGACCGCGCCCAAAGGCCGCGGACCTACAAAACAGGTCCGCGCTACTCGCTAGGTTGAAGCATTGCACGGGGAGAAGGTGGGGTGTATGTTGCCGGTCGCCCGGGATATAATCTTGGGGGAGGTAACACAGGCCCCAGAGCGCTTCCGGGAGCTTGCATTCGGGGATGTGAATAACAAGCCCCAGGACAAGGATTAGCTCTATGCTTCCTCGACCAGCTTGGCCTGCAGTGGGTATTTGGGCCCTACTGGCGTTCGTGCCCACAACCGCGATAGCCAGCACCCGTTACATCAAGGGATCGGTTGAGACCACGGATGGCAAACCAGTCCCCCACATCGAGGTGCGTGTGGTCAACGTCGGCGGGACGGTGTCCTCGGACTCCGGCGAGTTCACGATCCCCCTGTCATCCCAGTCCGAACCGGGAGATCCCATCATCCTTCGGGTCAAGGATTGGGTCGTCGTCGACCCATTTGTAGGAGAAAGCGGCAGAACGTACATTCCCAAAAGCAGTGTCGAGCCGATGAAGATTGTTGTGGCTCCGAGGGGTGACCGAAGCCTGCTATCTAACCAGCAACTCATCCAGCAAATCGTTCAGGGCGTTACGTCTCAGATCCGTCCGAGCTCGAGCTCACCGCCGGAGTCCGATCATTTTCTGGCTGACCGGGCCATAGAGCTGGGCTTCACCGTTGAACAGCTCAAATCAGCCATCACCGCGTGGAGCAAGAACGTTCAGGAGCCCTACCAGGAAGGATTATCGGCCTTGTATGCGCGGCAGTATTCGGAGGCGAGTGCGTACATTCGTGAATCGATCGGTTCCTCCGAAAACGACTTGGTCGGTAAATACAACTCGTTGGCCGCAGCGGAGTATGGACAGGGTTACTATCCGGCGGCTGAGTCTACCATGCGAAAGGCGGGCATCCTTCACAGCAATGACCCGCTGGTGCTATGGATTCTCGGAGTGGTCCTCGACACTGAAGCTAAGTATAGCGAGGCAGAACCATTCCTGAAGCGGGCCTTGGCGATTGACGAAAAGGCGCTGGGGGCGGAGTACCCGGATGTGGCGAGAGACCTCAACACGTTGGCGCTGCTCTACGTCCATCAAGGCAGGTACGCCCAGGCGGGGCCACTTTACAACCGAGCCCTGGCGATTGACGAAAAGGCGCTGGGGGCGGGGCACGCGGATGCGGCGACACGGCTCAACAACTTGGCGCTGCTCTACGACCGCCAAGGCAGATACGCCGAGGCGGAGCCACTCTACGAGCGAGCCCTGGCAATTGAGGAAAAGGCGCTGGGGCCGGAGTGCCTGGGCGTGGCGATAGCCGTGAACAACTTGGCGCTGCTCTACGACCACCAGGGCAGATACGCCGAGGCGGAGCCGCTATGCAAGCGAGCCCTGGCAATTGAGGAAAAGGCGCTGGGGCCGGAGCACCCGTATGTGGCGACGCCCGTCAACAACTTGGCGGCGCTCTACGACGCGCAAGGCAAGTACGCCGAGGCAGAGCCACTCTACAAGCGAGCCTTGGCGATTGACGAAAAGGCGCTGGGTCCGGAGCACCCGGACGTGGCGATACGGCTCAACGGCTTGGCGGCGCTCTACGTCAGTCAAGGCAAGTACGCCGAGGCGGAGCCGCTATGCAAGCGAGCCCTGGCAATTGAGGAAAAGGCTCTCGGGCCGGAGCACCCTGATGTTGCGACACAGCTCAACAACTTGGCGGCGCTCTACGTCCATCAAGGCAAGTACGTCGAGGCGGAGCCACTCCTGAAGCAGGCCTTGGCGATTGACGAAAAGGCGCTGGGGCCGGACCACCCGGACTTGGCGAGAGACCTCAACAACTTGGCGGCGCTCTACCTCCATCAAGGCAAGTACGCCGGGGCGGAGCCACTCTTGAAGCGGGCCCTGGCGATTAACGAAAAGGCGTTGGGGCCGGAGCACCCGGAGGTGGCGAGAGACCTCAACAACTTAGAGCAGATCTACGACCGCCGAGGCAAGTACGCCGAGGCGGGGCCACTCTTGGAGAGGGCCTTGGCGATCGACGAGAAGGCGCTGAGCCCGGAGCACGCGCAGGTGGCGACAGACCTCAGCAACCTGGGGCTGCTCTACTACAACCAAGGCCAGTACGCTGAAGCGGAGCCACTCTACAGGCGGGCCTTGGCGATTGACGAAAAGGCGCTGGGGCCGGAGCACCCGGATGTGGCGGCACGCCTCAACGGCCTGGGGGTGCTCTACGACCATCAAGGCAAATACGCCGAGGCGGAACCACTCTACAAGCGGGCCCTGGCGATTGACGAGAAGGCGCTGAGCCCGGAGCACCCGCAGGTGGCGACAGACCTCACCAACTTGGGGCTCCTCTACTACGACCAAGGCAGGTACGCCGAGGCGGAGCCACTCTACAAGCGGGCCCTGGCGATTGACGAAAAGGCGCTGGGTCCGGAGCACCCGGACGTGGCGACACAGCTCAACAACTTGGCGGCGCTCTACTACAACGAAGGCAAATACTCCGAGGCGGAGCCACTCTACAAGCAGGCCCTGGCGATTGACGAAAAGGCGCTGGGCCCGGAGCACCCGGAGGTCGCAAGAGACCTCAACAACTTGGCGGCGCTCTACTACAACCAAGGCAATTACGCCGGGGCGGAGCCACTCTTGAAGCGGGCCTTGGCGATTGACGAAAAGGCGCTTGGGCCGGAGCACCCGGACGTGGCGAGAGGCCTCAACAACTTGGCGGCGCTCTACTACCGCCAAGGCAAGCACGCTGAGGCGGAGCCACTCTTGAAGCGAGCGTTGGCGATCGACGAAAACGCATTCGGGCCGGAGCACCCGAAGGTGGCTACGACGGCTGAGAACCTGGCGCTCCTCCTTCGAAAGCTTGGCCGCGACAGCGAAGCGAAGGTCTACGAGGATCAAGCCGCGAGGATTCGCGCCAAGACGAGTCGGGAGCCCGGGAGCGACAAACCAAAACAGAATTGAAGGTAACGAGCGTGACCGCGGTCAACCCTGTCCAACCTGTCCAGCCTCTCTCTGCAAAGGCTTACGCCATCATTGCGCTGGTCGGGCTCGCCATCGGGGTGGGCCTGCTGCTGTTCTATGTTTATCGGGTTCCCAAGCTGATTGAGAGCGGCGTTCAGAATCATGTCTTTTACCTTCTACTAATTCCATGGGCCCTTGCGTGCGCGGCGTTTCTTTTCGGAGCGATGCGCAGCTACGCGCGCTTCACCCACAGGCGCTTGGGGAATTTCCTTGAGCTCGGCGGCCCAGTGGTCCTTTTCTGCCTCGTGATCGTAGGAGGGTTCAAACTGGTACCGCCTTCGCCGGAGACATTTGACCTGACCGTGCGCGCCCACAGTGCCGATGGCAGCGAGCCAATCATCACTTCCGGTCAAATCACCATCGATCTCGATAACGACCGTCGTTCCAAAGCCGTTAGCTCAAGCGGCGAAGCCGACTTCAAGGGCGTTCCTGCAAAGTTCAGGGGCGCAATTGTGGGAGTGCTGCCGCAGGTGGACGGCTACAAACAGGAATGGCACCACCTGGAAGTGAGAGGTACCGTGCTCGATCTGACGCTGCAACGCGCACCGCAACCTCTCACCCGCCTGACCGGAGCAATCATTCCGCCGCCCAAGGACTGGGCCAGGCTGCGCATCATGGTGGATGGCCAGTCAGGGGAGGGCAAAGTGGATGAGCTCGGGAGGTTCAATTTTCAAGTAAGCGGCACGGACGGTGACACAATCCGGCTGAAAATATACGACGACACCAAGTTGGTTTACGACGATTTCCAAACTCTCCCCGGTCCCCTGACTCTCACACTACATAGCAAGTAGAGGGCAGACCTGGTTCTGCAGGTCTGCGGTTTTTCGTTGTAGGGACTGTTCCTGCTACCAGGCGCTGACCTCACCAAAGTCCTTGCCAATTGCTAAAGCGAGTTGAGGATGCGGAACTCAAACTGGGTCACAGGACCTCAGGCGCCGTTAGAACCGTAATCCCTGCGCTTGTAGCTTCTCACCTTGCGCAACTCGACCACTAGGTGGGGGTAGGGCTTGCCCTGCCCTTACTGGTTCAGCGGCAATGTACGCGGAGGGGACGGCAAGCCGTCCCCGTACTGCGAAAGGCCTTGCGGACATCGGGGTCCAGGGAAACAAGATTTGTACCCGCGTGGTAGCGCAGGGCCCGCGGTCCGGCCCTGCGGCTTTTCCACCGGTGCGGGTTCTTGCCGCGCCGCAAACAAGGTAATCCGAATTGCTACGCGCCGCGCCGCCAAAACCACGGGGCGGTGGAAGAACCGCCCACCATTAAGATTGGCGGGCTGGAGAGCGAGCCTTGTGCTGCCTGACTCCCGACTCCTGAATCTTGGCCCTTGACACGCGGCTGGAAATGTAGTAGCCTACTGTTGTGGACGTATGCCAGACGCGCCACCACACCGCTTGCAAGGGGTTCTAAATCAGCCCCACGGCTGCGGAAGATGGGCGGAAAACGCAAAAAAGATACTAAATAGACGGAACGAACCTAAGAATTTATTGAAAACACAAGGGTTAACATCTTTGGAGGCTCGAAAACGAACCCAATTCTGAGTGCGAAAAGCGCCAATCAAAGCAAAAAATACGGCCAAAAATCGATGAGTTGTGGGGCAGAAGAGGAGGTTTCAGGTGTCAGGTGGCAGGGGCTCAGCCAGGATTCAGGAGTCAGGATACAGGAGACAGAAGCGCAGGAGACAGGTTGTGCAGAACAGGGCGCGTTTTGGGTGAGAGGTCACCGTATCGCCCGTTCGTGACCTACCTCTCTTTTGACAGGGAACAGAGAAAAAAGACGCGCCTGTCATGGGTTGAATCTCTCATTGGCACATTCACTCTGCGGGCTGACTTCAAAAACGGGCCGCGCCACAAATCAGAGGATAATGCAAATCAATGAGTTACTTTGACAATGTGTCAATTTCGGCAATTTGCTTACCTCGACAAAACGTTTGGTAAGCCCGAGGATTTCTGGCAGGTAGATTGCGTGAGGGAGGTGAGGAACAGTTGAATTTCGTGGTTCAGGAGGAGCAAATGGCCATACCCTCACGCATCCGCGATTTCCTGGATTCCGAGAATATTTCCTATGAGGAACTCCGTCACCAGCCGGCCTATACAGGACAAGAGGTCGCACACACGCTCCATCTATCGGGCAAGAGGTGCGCCAAGACCGTAGTGCTGGATGGGGACGGAAGGCTGGCAATGGCAGTTTTGCCGGCCTCCAACCGACTGAATCTCCAAGATCTTCGGGCAGCAATGGAAGTCACGCGCTTGGAGATGTTAGCGGAAAATGCACTGATCAAGCTCTTCCCAGACTGTGAGCGGGGCGCGATTCCACCTCTCGGCCGTCTCTATGGGATGGAGGTATGGGTGGATCGAACCATAAGCGATTCGGAGGAAGTTGTATTCTGCGCAGGCACCCACGAGGATTGCATCCGAATGAAGTACTCCGACTTCGCAAAGTTAGCCAGACCGCGCATTAGCCGGTTTTCGGAAGTCTGGGCCACCACGGCGGCTTGACCAGTCCGGCCGAATCGCCCATATAGAGCATGCCCTGCTGGGGCGGCTTAGCCGCGGCCCTGCGGAGCGGCGGTGAGGCTTGGCGCTCCCTTTCGCTATTACGCTGAAGTATTCGGAGGCGGCGCAAACTCGGCTCAGGCGCTGACGAAGCGCCTGCACCCAAAGGGGATGCGCGTGAATAGCGGGGGTAGTGCGTCCCATCAAACTTATGCGCGACCCCCCTGACCCTGAATGAGTTACACTATGGTTGAAGGGTGTTGGTGTGACATGAGGAGGAATTCATGCTTGCTTTAAAGGAAAGACTGGCGCAGCAAATCCCGGGGTTAAGAGAAGAAGTACACCAGCTCACTAAACGCCATGGCGACGCAGTCATTTCCGAGGCGACAGTAGCTCAGGTTTTTGGCGGAATGCGAGGGATCAAGGGCCTCGTCTGCGATACATCTGTGGTGGACCCAGACAAGGGTTTATACGTTCGCGGCATACCCATTGGCGAGTTGGCCCACTGCTTGCCCGAGGAGATTTTCTACTTGCTTTGCGCCGGCGAACTTCCCGATAGCGAAGCTCTTGCCAGCCTCCAGCAGGACTTGCGAAAGCGCGCCCAGATTCCCGCCTATGTATGGGATGTGCTTCAGGCCATGCCGATAGATTCGCATCCCATGACGATGTTTAACACCGCCATCCTGGTGATGGAGCGCGATTCCGTCTTCCGTCGCCGCTATGCCGAGGGAATGCGCAAAGAGGAGTTCTGGGAAGCCGCACTGGAAGATTCCCTGCAAATGCTTGCCAAGCTTCCTGCCATTGCCGCCGGTATCTACCGCATGCACGCACACAAGGGCTCACCTCTCGCATCCGATCCCGGCCTGGACTGGGGGGCCGATTACGCCCACATGTTGGGCTTGCCAGATCCGGAAGGGAACCTCGCCCGACTCATTCGCCTCTACCTTACCTTGCACTGTGACCACGAGGGCGGAAACGTGAGCGCCTTCACCTGCCACACGGTGGGCTCCGCCCTCTCCGACCCTTACTACGCGGTCTCGGCTGGATTGAACGGCTTGGCTGGGCCACTTCATGGGCTAGCCAATCAGGAATGTCTGCAATTCGTTCTCGGAGTGCGCAAGAGGTTCGACGGCGTGCCCACCGACGAGCAACTACGAGAGTTCGCTTGGAACACCCTCAAAGAGGGTCACGTCATCCCGGGTTATGGGCATGCCGTGCTGCGTATCACCGACCCCAGGTTTACGGCCTTCCACCAGTTCGGGGAGCAGGTTTGTGCTCAGGATGAAATGTTCAGGATCGTGGACAGGGTTTTCGCGATTGTGCCAGAAATTCTTAGAGAGCAGGGAAAGGCCAAGGACCCCTGGCCCAACGTGGATGCTATTTCAGGAGCCTTGCTCTACCACTTCGGGCTGACCGAATTCGACTACTACACCGTGCTCTTTGGTGTCTCACGGGCGCTGGGAATGTGCGCACAATTGATTATCAACCGCGCGCTCGGTACGCCCATCACCCGTCCGAAATCCGTGAGCACGGACTGGATCAAGGCGACTGTCGGACAAACACGACAGGCTGCTTGAATCGAGGGTGCCACATGGGGGCGCAAGCGTCCTGCAAATTCGTCGGGCTTCTTACGCGCCCCCCCAAAAAGAGGAGATTCCCATGGGCCCCAGATGCAGTAATTGTCCTGTTCTGAAGACTTCTCTATTCAGTAGTCTATCGAGTGAGCAAGTCTCACGACTGGGGTGTGTGTTCCGGCCGGCACGTTACCGGAAGAACCAAATCCTCTTCTTCGAAGGGGGTGCGGCTCTGCATTTGTTCGCTCTCCATGCCGGTCTTGTCAAACTGGTCAAGCCGCTCGAGAACGGGAAAGACCGTATAACCAGCGTCCTGTTCCCAGGTGAATTGTTCGGCCTGGAAACCCTTTCGCAGCCCACCTACCCGCTTACGGCCGTGACATTGCGCGACAGCGAGATCTGCGCCGCAGCACGGGAAGAGGTAATCATCTTCCTGCAATCCAACCCGGAAATCGCAATTGGTATGGTGCGGTTCTTGGTCGCCGAGGTGGGGCGTGTCCGCACCCAAGTCACGGACATGAGCTTCAAGGATGCCAGAATGAAGGTGGCAACCTTCCTCCTATCGCTGGTTGCCTCTGACCCCACCCCCCACAACGGACGTGCGACGCTTACCCTACCTCTCTCAAGGCAAGAGATCAGCGAAGTCCTCGAGCTGTCACCAGAAACAGTAAGCCGCACACTGACGGCATTCCGACGAGAAGAGTTGATTGTCGCACGTGGGCGGCACCTGATGATCCAGAGTCTTGAGGGCCTGCAATCAGCGGCTCGCCGCTGAGCCCATGCCCTGATGCGACATTCTGTCCATATTGATAGGGCCATAAAACCCACCAGCGGCTCGATGTTCTAAAGCCAGCTTACCTCCTTCAATATCTCGCTAAGTGCTCGACCCTAAAGGAATTGCATCAATACTCCGGCGAGAGGCATTAGGAGATAGGAATAAAAAAACTACTGGACACCGATTGACCTGTGTCATGTAGAATTATGACTCTTGCACTCGACACGGGGCCACAACGGCTGCTAGGTTGCTCATCGTACACTGCGGGTCTTGGGTCCAGGAATCTCTCGATGGAATTCCCTGGAACCCGTTTCGGTCTTGCGTCAGGCCGGTTAATTGGAACGCGAACAACTCAACTCGTCGCAATCGGTCTGTCCATTCGGTCTCAAAAAGCGATGCTTCACCCAAGGAACATGGCACTCCTCTGTGCCGCGGTTCTCATCTCGACGCTTGCCGCTCTCCCTCAAGCCGTACTGCCTTCCCCATCAGCGGACGCGAATCACCCTGAAATCCTCTTCGTGCAAGCGGCGTCCGTAAAGGGGGGCAGGTTATCAGAGAGATTCCCCCAAGGCAGCAGGATTGTTCGCCTTAACATGGGAAGCACTAGGCCCGCGAATCTCACGCCGAACTTCTTTGGGGCGGCAGATCCACGCATCTCCTTCGATGGCTCAAAGGTGCTCTTCGCCGGCAAGAAAGATGACGCAGCAGCCTGGCAGGTCTGGGAAATGAACACGGATGGAACGGGGCAGCGCCAAGTGACACACTGCGATGGGAATTGCCTTGCCCCAGCCTATCTGCCGCGCGATGAAATCGCTTTTTCCGGCGAAGTCCAGGATGCCGGCGGAAGCCGGGTTTATCAAATCTATGTCGGCAAGCTTGACGGGAGTGACGCGCACCCCATCACCTTTGGCCCGGGCGACTACGAGCTCGAAACGGTACTCCAGAATGGGTTAATCCTGGCTTCCGCACGTTCACCCCTGCAAGTGAGAGGGAAATCCGAGAGTTCGCGCAACCTCTATACGCTTCGGCCAGACGGCAGCGGCCTGGCGGCGTTCCGGTGCGACCACCAGCCACCGGCAATTCGCAGCCAAGCCGAAGAGCTTGACGACGGGTCCGTGGTTTTCGTCAAGAACCAGGTGCTTGGCTCCGAAGCGGGGGGCGACTTGGCTGCGATTAGACGTGGCGCCATGCACAATTCAGTTCTGGCCCCCAGGAGCGTATTGATCTGCTCACCCAGACAGCTCGAAGCCGCCAGATTGATCGTGGCACGCCGAGTGTTGGCGCCCCGAGCCGCGGGGAAATTCGACCTCTATTCCTTTGATTTCATCCATGGGATGTTCCAAGCCCTGATCTACAAGGATTCGGAATTTTCCAGTATTGAGGCCGTTCCGGTCGCCGCACATCCAGTTCCACGCTGGTATTGGAGCACGCTAAGCTTTGAGGCAAAGGCGGGCTATTTTATCTGTCTGGACGCCTCGCTGAGTGACAACGCGCCCAAGGGCCGCATTTCGGTCCCGCCCTCCAGGGTTCGCGTGATAGCCCTTGACTTGGCGACGCAAAAGGAAAGCCTCCTGGGCGAAGCGTCTGTCGAGCGCGACGGATCCTTCTATATCGCGGTGCCGCCGGACCGCCCGGTGCGGTTCGAACTGCTGAATGCCGAGGGCAAGGTGATCCGCGCGCAGCGAAGTTGGGTTTGGGCCCGCCCAGGTGAGGAACATGGCTGCGTGGGCTGCCACGAAGACCGTGCCGTGGCTCCTGAGAACCGCTGGCCACTCGCTCTGCGGCGCTTCGACACGCCCACCTTACTGGGTGTTCAGGCCCCGCTCGAAGCAGCGCACTGAGTCGCCGGGGCGGGTTTCAAATCACCTTGCGACCCGAAATGAGGAATCGAGAATGAAAGTTCCAGCTCGACAAATCGCGATCATGCTTGCCGCGGCGACCATGGTGGCCGTGGGGTTGAGAGTCACGGCTCAGGACCCTGCGCGAACCACCGAGACACGCATGTCGAATCCGCAGCCCACTGCTGCAGCCGCGAATTCAGCGCGGGATCCCGCCCGGCAGACCACCACTCCATCCGCCCTGCCCACCTTTGAAGATGTCACCGAAAAATCCGGCATCAATTTCCGGCACTCCTTCGGGGAACAGAAGCTGAGTTCCATCATGGAGGCCACCGGTTCCGGTTGCGCCTGGATCGACTACAACAATGACGGCCTCTTGGACCTTTACGTGGTGAGTGGGCGCTACGTTGACGGCGCCACCAAATTCTCAAAACCCGACGGCGTGGATGCTACGAACCATCTTTACCGCAATAACGGCGACGGCAC
Organism: Acidobacteria bacterium UBA7540; assembly: GCA_002478145.1. The sequence continues at coordinate 73,584 of DLMI01000162.1, read as the reverse complement.
TTTTACAGACGTCACGGCGCAGGCGGGCGTGGGCGGCAAAGGCTTCGGCATGGGCGTGACGGTGGGCGACTATGACAACGACGGATACGAAGACATCTACGTCACCAACTGGAATTCGTCCATCCTCTACCACAACAACGGGAATGGAACGTTTACTGACGTAACGGCGAAAGCGGGGGTCGAGAATCCCCACTTTGGAACTGGCACAACCTGGTTCGATTACGACCGCGACGGCAAGCTGGATCTCTACGTGGGGAATTACCTGAAGTTCGATCCCAATGCCAAGAGGGAGTATTTCAGCGCCGACGCTTTCCCCGGCCCGCTCGACTACGAAGGTGACGCTGACCGTCTCTTCCACAACAACGGTGACGGGACTTTTACCGACGTGTCCCACAAGGCGGGCATCGATAACCCGTTGGGACGGGCCATGGGTTTGACGGCGGGTGACTTCGACAACGACGGCTGGCCGGACATCTACATCGCCAACGACACCATGGACAGCTACCTCTACCACAACAACCACGACGGAACGTTTACGAACGTCGCTCAGGATGTGAACGTGGCATTTGGCGCCAACGGCGAGGCTACCTCCGCCATGAACCCCATCTTCGGCGATTACGACAATGATGGTTGGCAGGACATCTTCGTTTCCGACATGCGTTACCACCGCCTTTTCCACAACCCGGGCGCGAAGGGTTTCTGGCTTGACACCACCGTTGAAACCGGTGTGGCCCAGGTTTCCGGCCAGTACGTTGCCTGGGGAGACGGCTTCTTCGATTTCGACAATGACGGCTGGAAGGACCTTTTTATCGTGAACGGCGGCCTGCATTGGCTGATTCCCATGGAAGACTCTGTTCTGCGCAACAACGGGGATTCGACATTCACCGATGTCTCCTCCCAGTTGGGCAACTACTTCAAGGTTAAGAAAGTCGGGCGCGGCGCCTGTTTCGCTGATTACGACAACGATGGTTACATCGATGCCTTCATCATGGTTTTGGGCGGCAAAGGAATCCTGCTCCACAACAATCCCCCGCCCGTGGGAATGCGCAATCATTGGCTGACACTCAAACTGATCGGGACAAAGAGCAACCGCGATGGTTTCGGGGCCCGCCTGGAGGCCATCGCCGGAGACCTTCACCAGTACATCGAGGCCACCTCAGAGAACGGGTATCTCTCCCAGGGTGACCCGCGCCCGCATTTTGGCCTGGGCAAACACACCGAAGTGGACAAGCTCATCATCCACTGGCCGAGCGGAATCGACCAGGAAATTGACCACGTCAAGGCGGATCAGTTCCTGACCGTCAAAGAACCTTCCGAAACGTCCGGACATGCGGGAGGAAAGGCGCGATGAACGGCGCTCGCTCAAACCACGCGAGGGGCCAACACCGCGGCCATTCTGCGTGCGGAAAGGAACCTGCCAGCAGGATGCTGAAAAACCCGCCTCGCCTGTCATTCCGAGGAGCCGCAGGCGACGAGGAATCTCGCCCCGATCAGATCGGGGTTTCCAGAGCGAGATTCCTCGCTTCGCTCGGAATGACAACGTTCATAAAGGTTTTTCAGCATCCTGCTAGAGGCTTTACCTCACGCCTCATGATGGAGACCGCACTTCGCCGGCTCGTCGTGTTTGGGGCCTTCGCCCTGTTGGCGCTGTTTGTTTTCAGTCATCGTCCCTACCCCTATGCAGCGACCCCTGCCCCGGCGCAAGTGAAGACTGCCGAGCCGGAATACCTGACGCCTGTGGAGCTCAAGTTTTCACCGGACGGTCAGCGGATTTACGTCGTGTGTGAGGGTAACGGCTCAGTGCTGGCAATTGACGCGCGCACACAACGAGTGGTGGCGCAGGTGAAGGTTGGCAGCAAACCGAGAGGACTCGCGGTTTCTCCGGATGGAAAGACGCTTTACGTATCGAATTCCTGGAGCGACACGGTCAGCGAAATTGACGCCGGATCGCTCCAGGTCCGCCGCACACTTAAACCCGGCTGGGGACCGGTTGGGCTCACCACCGACCGGAGTGGAAAGTTCCTGTACGTCGCTAACAGCGTCGGCAACGACGTTTCGCTTTTTGACCTCACTACGGGCGCAGAGATCAAGCGCTTCATGACCCAACGGTATCCCGAACAGATTCTCCTCTCCCGGGACGGACGCCGCGTTTACGTGGCAAACATCCTGCCGCACTTCGGTCCTTACGATAAGCCACCCGTCTCCGAATTGCTGGTTATCGACGCGGTGAAGCAAATCGTCGAAGAACGCATTCTCCTTCCCGGAGCCATTGAACTGCGGCACATTGCGGAGGCGCCGAAACCGCTGGGCGGTTACCTTCTGGTTCCGGAGATGCGGCCCAAGAACCTCGGTCCCCTTATCGGTGTGGCACAAGGCTGGGTAATGACCCATGGGATGGCAGTAGTTCGACCCGATGTAGGGGCGGTTCGCGAACCGCCCCTACAGGTTACCCAGGTGTTGCTCGACGACGTTGACTACTTTTACGCCGGGGAGAATGGCGCCGCCTTCACGCCGGACGGCCACTACGCACTGGTGACCGCGTCGGAAGCCAACACGCTCACCATTATCGACACCGCGAGGTTGGCGCGGCGCCTTCACGAAGTTCCAAGTGATGAACTTCCCAATCGTCTAGACTCGGCGCGGGCCTTCGTCGTGCGGCGTCTCAAAACGGGATACAACCCGGAGGCCGTGGTGGTTTCGCCGGACGGCCGGCTGGCGTACATAGCCAACCGGCTGGAAGATACCCTGACCGTTGTCGATCTAGCGAAGCTTCAAATTGCCTCGACGCTTGATCTCGGTGGACCAAAAGAACTGACCGCTCTGCGCAGGGGCGAACGGGTTTTCAATGCTGCGAAATATTGCTTTCAGGGCCAGTTTGCCTGCGCCACCTGCCACCCCAACCGCCATTTGGATGGTGTTGCTTGGAATCTTGAGACTCCACAACTGGGGCGCGACCGCGTGGCAAATCGCACCCTGCGCGGGATTAAAGACACCGCACCGTATAAGTGGAATGGGAAGAACCCGGACTTGGCCACCCAGTGCGGCCCCCGCATCGCCAAGTACCTGTTCCGTTCCGAAGGCTTCAACACGCAGGAACTTGAAGACCTGATCACTTACGTAAATCAGATTCCTCTGCCCCCCAATCGGCATCTTGCGGCGGACGGTCAGCTCACGGAGGCGCAGGAGCGCGGCAAGGCCATCTTCTACCGGACACAAAAGAACGACGGCTCGCCGATTCCGGTCTATAACCAGTGCGCCACGTGTCATCCGGCAGACTCTCACTATACCAGCCGGACAAGCTTCGACGTCGGGTCGGCGACCAAGTACGACACGATTAAGTCCTTTGATACTCCTCAACTGGATCGCGTCTACGAAGATGGCCCCTACCTGCACAATGGGGAGGCATTGACGCTCGAAGAAATCTGGACCGTATTCAATAACAACGACACGCACGGCATGACCTCGGATATGGCCAAAGAACAATTGAACGATTTGATTGAGTTTCTGAAAACGCTGTAAGGACTTTAGATTTGAAATTTGAGATTTGAGATTTGAAATTTGAAATTTGAAATTTTGGGGGGGTGAGGGAGAACACCATGAAGCGGATACTCCTGAGCGCGGCAGTTCTGCTGGCCGCGTCATCACTTGCGCTGGCGCAAAAGCCCCGCTTGATCACGCGCTGGGAGAATTTCACGACGGCCAACGGGATGCCTGACGCCAAGGTCTTCAGCCTCGCCGTCGATGGCACCCGTGTCTGGGCTGGGACCGAGGACGGCCTGGCGCTGGTCGAGAATGGGAAAGTGCAGAGAGTTTATAAGACGGAAGACGGCCTGGTACATCGCGCGGTGATGGGCGTTGCCGTGGACAAGAAAACGGGCGACCTGTGGATTGCCACCTTTGGCGGAGTCAGTCATTTTTCCGGCGGCCAGTTTCAAAACTTCACTAACCTCACCAGCGGCCTTCTGAATGACGTTTGCTATGGCATCGCCGTCGTCGATCAGTACGTCTGGGTAGCGACGACGGCAGGCGTCAGCCGCCTGAACACCTACACCGGTGAATGGACGAACTGGAGCGAGAAGAATGCACCCTTCCATGAGCCCTGGACTTATGGGATCGCTCCGGCGGGCAACAAAATGTACTTCGCCATCTGGGGCGGGGGCCTGCTTGAGTACGACGTAGCGGGCAACTATTGGAAGCCCTACACCGATCCCGACGAGGAAATGGAAATCGTCCTGTTCCGCAATCAGGGCCTCATCCATATCATCGTTTCAAACGTCGCCTACAACCCCGACACCAAGATGGTCTGGGCCTCGACCTATTTCGGCCTCAGCGGTTACGACGGCCGCAACTGGCACAATTACCTCACGAAGGATAGCGGCCTCGCCTCGGACTTCATCAATGCCCCGAAATCCCGCCGGAACGAAGTCTGGGCCTGCACCGATAAGGGCCTGAGCTACCTCGACTACAAAACCAACACCTGGGTCAGCTATCGTCCCGCAAAGCAAACCGGCAACGGAGAGATCGAGATCACCTGGCCCGACATGAAGAAGACCAAGCTCGAGACATCAACCACCCTTGCCCACAATTACATCCTGAATATGGATTTCCAGGGCGAGGACATTTGGGTGGCTACAGCCCAAGGGCTAAGCCACGGAATTCGCGAACCTCAAAAGGAGGCTCAACTCTATGCGTCTATCAAAACCCAACGTAGCGGCGGAGGAGTCGCTCAAGCCCATCCCCAAAAAGGCCGTTAGTGCGCCCAGCACACTGAACGAAGCCTACGACTATCCTAAGCCCTCGTCCTTCTCCCGCGCGCTGCGGCTGGACATCAAGGGTGTCACAATCTTGCTCATCTCGGGCACGGCCAGCGTGGATGAAAACGGCAACACGGTCCACGCGGGCGACTTCCGTGCCCAATGCTGGAGGACCTACCAGAACATCACCGGACTGCTGGAGGCAGAAGGGGCGACGTGGAAGGACATTGTGCGCACCACGTGCTATCTGCGCGACATCGAGCGGGACTACGAGGCTTTCAACGAGATTCGCACCCAGTTCTTCAAGGAGCAGAAACTGAATCCTCTGCCTGCATCCACGGGCATCCAGGCCATTCTGTGCCGGCCGGATTTGCTCGTCGAAATCGAGGCGATTGCGATCTTCGAGTCGGATCGTAGCGCCGGCAACAACGGCCAATAGCAGGCGTTTGTAATCTGATGGGCCGGTTGCGGATTGAGGTTTTTGTGGCCCGGTCTTGCGGCGCTGCGAAGGCTCACCGCTCGCTCGGGCGAATCTTAACATCAGGGTCATGAGTGTATGGGTCGAGTCAGCATGAGGAAGGATAACAATGAAAATCGCTGGACAAATCAGCATTGATGACATCCCGCATATTTACCCACTCGTGAGCCGGGTGGCGAACCCCCAGTACGGCGAGAAAGGGACCCGGGTAGTGGAAGTGGCGGGCGTGCGGTTTGGCGGAGAGCGACCCGTGGTGATCGCCGGGCCGTGCGCGGTAGAGAGCCACGAACAGACGGTGGGAATGGCGCGCGCGGTGAAGCGCGCCGGCGCGGACATGCTGCGCGGCGGAGCCTACAAGCCCCGCACCTCACCGCATGATTTTCAGGGCTCCGGACTCGAGGGACTATGCATTCTGAGCATCGCCCGTGAGCAGACCGGCCTGCCGATTGTGACGGAGGTGATGGACCCGCGCCTGGTGGGAGAAGTAGCCCAGGTGGCGGACATGCTCCAGGTGGGTTCGCGTAACATGCACAACTATTCACTGCTGGCCGAGGTGGGTCGGGCCCGCAAACCCATTTTGCTGAAACGAGGCATGTCCGCAAGTCTTTGTGAATGGCTGGGCGCTGCGGAGTACATCGCCAAGCAAGGCAACCTGGATATCGTGCTGTGCGAGCGTGGCATCCGGGGATTCCCTTCCGGCGAATACTCACGATACGTGCTGGACCTCAACGTTATCCCAGCGGCAAAGATGCTTACTTTCCTGCCCATCATCGTGGACCCAAGCCACGCCACAGGCGTGTCGGCAATGGTCGAGCCGGCGAGCCGGGCCGCGCTGGAAATGGGAAGCCATGGGCTGCTCATCGAAGTCGCGGACTTCTCATTGGGCGAGCCCAAGTGCGACGGCTTGCAGGCCATCGACGCCACGACTCTCGCGAGGATTGTCGAGTTTGCTTGCGCGCATGGCGTCCATGTTCGGGAACATGCGCATGTCGGCTGAAAAAGCGAAGGAGTCAGAAGTCAGGAGTCAACAATCAGGGTACTGGAGGCGGAAGGTAGGCAGTAGGCAGTAGGCAGTAGGCAGTACACAGTAGGCAGTCGGCAGTGGTCGGTTGATACGCTTCGTCAAAGCTGTTGCCCGCGGACGCCTGTCACTTGGTATCCGACGGCCCTGATTCTAGCTCCTGAATCCTGACTCCTGAATCCTGAATCCTGCTCCTCCACGGAGAAACCATGATTCGAAGAATCATCTTCGCATTCGCGCTCTTGATGCTGGCCAGCCCGGCTTGGGCGCAGTCCGGCGGGTACAAAGAGCCGGACGACGACAAGCCTGCGCAACGCTACGCTAACATGCCGGATGAGGCAGTGCCCTACCGGCGCTTTACCAAACCCTATTATGACTGGTTCGTCCAAACCGATACGCTTGCCTATAATGGCGCAGCGGAGAAGCGGCCCGATGGTGACGCGTCCAAGCTGAGTGAAATTGCTATCGGCTTCATGGCCCCCATTGAGAACAATCCCGAATCCATCTTCGGCCTTCCCATGCTGCACGGCGCGCAACTCGCGATTGAAGAGGCCAACGCGCGCGGCGGGTACCACGGCAAACCCTATTCACTTAAGGTGCACAACGAGTCAGCTCTCTGGGGCGCCTCCTCGACCGAACTCGTGAAGATGCTCTTCAACGAAAACTGCTGGGCCATGCTGGGCTGCGTCGATGGTCAGAACTGCCACATCGCGCTGCGCGTAAGTCTTAAACTCGAAGTCCCTATCGTGAACGTCGGCACCACTGACCCCACAGTGACGGAGACTCGCATCCAGTGGTTGATGCACGATTTTCTTGACGACCGGCAGCAGGGTTACACCTTGGCGGACTACGTCTTCAAGAACCTCAAGCTGAAGCGCATCGGGATAATCCGCACCCAGACCCGCTATGCCCGGCTCGGCGTGCAGAAATTCGACGATGAGGCACGGCGCATGGGCCGCCAGCCGATCCTGGAGGTGAAGTTCGAGCGCGGCGATAAGGACTTCACCAAACAACTGAACATGCTCAAAAACGCAAAGATTGAAGGAGTCGTCATCTGGGGTGAGGCCGCCGAAGCAGGGTTGATCCTGAAACAGATGCGCGCCCTGGGAATGAAGCAGCCGGTCTTCGGCGGGAGCCGCCTGGCCTACCCCCAATTGCTTGAAATCGCCGGCCCCGCCGCCGAGGGAATGGTCATGACCACCACGCTCGATCCTACCCGCCAGGACCCCAAATGGCTGGCCTTCCGTGAAGCTTACCGGAAACGCTTCAACGAGGAGCCCATCGACTACGCCGCCTACGCGTATGACGGAATGAATATCCTCACCTCGGCCATTGAAAAAGCAGGGCTCAACCGCGGGAGGATCATGGCCGCTCTGCGCGATTACCAGATGAAGACATATGAAGGAGTGACCGGAAAAGCCTTGTTCGATCACACACTGAATAACATTTCGCCGGTAACTATGGCGCGCGTGAAGGAGGGCAAGTTTGAATACTGGCTGGCCCCGCGCCAGGGTGGCCACGAAGGCGCTAATAGCACTTCAGGCGGTCGTGGCGGGCAGTAGCGCTTTGCAAATTCCAATTTCAAATTTCAAATTTCAAATCTCAAATTGCTGGTTGCGCCTTGCCGGTTGCCGGTTCCGCCTTGCCGGCCTGCTTCTCGCAGCTCTCCTCGTCTCAACCCTGCATGGTTTCGCACAGGCTCCTCCCGAGCCTTACGCGGTCATTCCACGAGACGCAGTGAATTATTCGGGACCTGGGCGAGATGCCAACCATGATCTGCAGGGCTCCGAAATCAAGATCGGGTTCCTCGCGCCGCTGACCGGGCCTCATCCGGACGAAGGTAAAGCGCTGCTCCAGGCTGCGCAGTTGGCGATTGAAGACGAAGCTGCGAGTCCGTTGCCCGAGGGGCGTCGGCTCTCGATTGTCCCGCGCGACCAGAGCGGGCCCTGGGGACGCGCCTCGAATGAAGTCGTGCATCTCGTTTACGAAGATCAGGCGGTGGCGATTGTCACCTCTCTCGATGGCGGATCAGCTCATCTTGCTGAACAGGTTGGAAACAAGGTCGGAATCCCGGTGGTCACGCTCTCCAGCGATCCGACCACGACGCAGATTAACCTGCCCTGGATTTTCCGGCTGGGCCCCACGGACGCCCAACAGGCGCGCGCCTTTGCGCGGGACATCTACGTTGCACGCAAACTGAAGCAGGTCGTCCTTATCACGGAAAATGGCCATGACGGGCGAGTGGGTGGGGAGCAATTTGAAAAGGCGGCGCGCGAATTGAATGCCCCCCCTGCTATCGAATTGGCGATTGATCCGGCCGATTGGAACCCGGACTCAGTTGCCAAACAAATCGCGGCGCAGAAACCCGACGCTGCGGTTTTTTGGACGGGGCACGAAACGGTGACAAAGTTGGTGCCGAGATTTCACAGCAAATTCCCGACCGCGCCGGTTTATCTCTGCCAAGAAGCAGCTCAGGGAAGGTTCGAAGAATCAGCGCCCAAGCACTGTAAATGCCAGGAGCGGGCTTCGAAGATGTCCGACGAAGCCGCGAGTGGTTATGACGGAATTGTCTCGGCCTCTGCTGGAAACACGGGAACGAGCAGTTCGCTAGGACTTACAAGTTTTTCGGACAGAGACCAAGAGAATATTTGGATCGTCACCCCGCGTCTTGCGGAAAGCCCGCTGCGTGAGAACTTCGAGAAACGCTTCCGCGAGCGTGCCGGAACCCTTCCCACTCCGGCTGCCGCTCAAGCCTACGACGCCGTGCGGATTCTTGCTGCCGCCCTGCGCCGCTCCGGCCCCAATCGCGCCCGCCTGCGAGACGCTCTGGCCGAACTCTCCCCTTACGCCGGCGCCTCCGGCGTCATCTCTTTCGATCACGCGGGCAATGACCTGAGCGATGTCACCCTCGTCAGCCTGCCTTGAGAAGTAGGCAGTAAGCAGTCGGCAGCCCGCGCCATGGGGCACCGTTAGGGACGGATAGAGGTATAATCTCTGGTGCGGCGGTGCCAGATCGGCAATTCCCGGGCACGACCCTGCGGGGTCAGGAGGACACGTCAATGAAAGTGCAGACCTTCACGGCGGTCATTCATCGGGAAGACGACTTGTACGTCGCCACCTGCCCTGAGCTGGGAACTGTGAGTCAGGGCACGACGATCGAGAATGCTCTCGCCAATCTTAAAGAAGCCACGGAGCTCTACCTGGAAGAGTTTCCCCTCCCCAAAGTCGGTCGGCCGTTGCTGACAACGTTCGAGGCAACTTATGCCTAAGCTCCGCCCTTCCGGTGAAAAGGGTAGCCATGAGCCACCTGCCCTGCCTACTGCTTTCTGCCTGCTGCCTACTGCCTACTCCCGTCCGCTTGCCTTTCCCAAGTCCGAAGTCCGTAGCGACTGAGATAAACCGGGATATTCTTGAACGTGGGATTCTCTGTTTCAATATCGCGGATCATCGCCCGTTTCACATGGGACAGTGTGCCCGTGAGGATGGTGAGAGAGCCTCCATCACCCCCTGCGCCATTCACCTTCCACCCCAGGGCGCCATGGCCTTTCGCGATCTCGACCACTCGCCGCGCGTCGCGACTCACCAGGTCGGGATGAAGCCGCTCCTGGGCTTCGGTGTTCTCGATCATGGCCCTTCCCAGCGCCACAAAATCTCCTGCGTGCACGGCATCCCGGCTTTTTTCGGCCGTCATGCGCAAGTCCTGAAGCTTACGGCAGTCCGGCCCCGAGCCCTCGAGTTCCCGGATGACCTTTTCATGAACCGCCGATGAGCTGTGAGATTTCCCAAAGTAGATCAACACCAAGCGCCGCTCAAGCTCCCACCAAATCGAGTTGGGGATTTGAACCTGGTAAACGGTGGCGCGCGGATAATCGAACATTTCAATGTAATTGATGCCGCCGTAAGCCGAACACAACTGGTCCTGGATGCCACATTGAAGATGGAGCATTTCGGTCTCGACTGCCTGTGCCGTGTACGCCACCTCGTGAGCCGTCAGGTGTCCCTGGGTGAGGCGGTCAAGCGCTCCCACCAACGCCACAGCCACCGCCGCCGAAGTGCCGGTGGAGGCGCCACTCGGGGCCTCGGAAAAAATCGTGACCTTCAAAGCCACGTTGGAAGGAACCTTCATCCGAGCAATGGCCGCCTGAAGCAGGGGATGTTGGTCCCAACCGGATTGCGCGTCTGTGACCGCAAAACGTTGCCCATAGTTCTCCGCGAAGACCGCAATTTGCTGAGTCGGAGTGTCGTTCTGAAATACTTCCACTTGGACTTCAACGTAGGGATAGACACCGATATTGAAGATCTTTCCGGTCTTGGCAAACCAGGTGTCCGTCCAGCCGCCGTTGTCGCAAATGCGAATGGGGGCCACGCAGTTGATAATGCGCTGCGCTTGCCTACCCGTGCGATCGTTCATTGATCACCTCCCACGAAGCAGGCAGTAAGAAGTGGGCAGTAGACAGTAGGCAGTGAACGAAGGAGAAATAGGGAAACCTAGGCATGGTCACGTAATAGGCGTTCTTGCGCAACCCCCTCACCCGGTCCGTTTCCCGATGAAGTGCATCGGGACAGCGGACCACCCTCTCCCCCAGGGGGGAGAGGGAAAAGCAGTAGATTCATTGCCGTCTGCGTTCTGCCTTCTGCTTTCTGCCTTCTACTTTGCTTCCTTCCAGTTTTGGCCTACGCCGATATCTACCCGCAAGGGAACCTTAAGCGGATAGGCGCTTTCCATTTCGGCCTCAACCATCTTGCGGGCTTGCTCAAGTTCCGCCTCCGGCGACTCGAAGACCAGCTCGTCATGGACGGTCAGAAGCATCCGCGTCCGCATCTTCTCTCCCTGGAGGCGGGCATGGACTTTGATCATGGCCAGCTTCATCAGGTCTGCAGCGGTTCCCTGCACCGGCGTGTTCATGGCTTCGCGCTCGGCGCGGTTACGGGAGGGCGCATCCTGGCTATTGATCTCGGGGATTGGACGCAGGCGGCCGAAAAGGGTCCGTACGCGGCCGGTGGTTCGTGCTTCCTCGACCAAGTGGTCAAGCAACTCCTTCACCTTACTGTAGCGGCGGAAATACGCGTCAATGTATTGCTGCGCCTCGGTTTTGCTGGTGCCGGTGCGGTCAGCCAAGCCGAAGGAGCTGAGTCCGTAAACCACACCGTAGTTGATGGCCTTCGCCATTCTGCGATGCTCGTGGCTCTGGAGGGCGGGAACCACTCCAAAGATTTCCCATGCCGTGCGCGCGTGAATGTCCTCGCCACGCGTGAAAGCCTCAATGAGCACCGGATCGTCGGCCAGATGGGCAAGCACCCTGAGCTCCACTTGCGAATAGTCGGCAGAGATCAAGCGACAGCCGGGGTCAGCAACGAAGGCCGAGCGGATACGCAGCCCGAATTCGTCCCCGATGGGAATGTTTTGCAGGTTCGGGTTGGACGAGGAAAGGCGTCCGGTGCGCGCCACAGTTTGGTTGAAGGTCGTATGGAGACGGCCCGTTTCAGGGTTAATGAACTTAGGCAGCGCGTCAAGGTAGGTGGATTTCAGCTTTGTCCGGGTCCGGTAATCCATGATTTTCCGCGGCAATTCGTGCTTCTCAGCAAGAGATTCCAGAACCGACGCTTCGGTCGAATATTGCCCGCTTTTCTTCAGTCTCTTGCCACCCGGCAGCTTCAGCTTTTCAAACAGAATCTCGCCAAGCTGTTTCGGCGAGTCAATGTCAAATGGCTGGCCGGCGAGGTCGTAGATCTCGAGCGTGAGGTCGGTGAGCTCCTTATCGAATTCGCCCGACATGCGCGCCAGAACCTTTGCGTCCAGCCGGACACCAAACGCCTCCACATCCGCCAGCACTCCCGATAGCGGCAACTCGATCTCCTCGTAGAGTGGTTTCAATTCCTCCCGCGCAATCTCGGGTACCAACAGCGCCGCAAGCTGGCGCGTGGCGTCTGCCCATTCTGCAACGGAATTGGAGAGCTTGCGGCCCTGCCGGCGGAGCACTACGTCCTCGAGCGCCTGGCTCGTGGCCAGCGGGTCAAGCAAGTAGGAGTAAAGCATGGTATCGTCCGAGACACCCGCCAGCTCTACGCCACTCTTCCCGAGCAGCAATCGTAGGAGCTTCGAGTTGTGAACCGCCTTGGGATGCGATGCAGCAGAGAGAAAAAACTTCAGAGCATCGATAAGGCTGGGCGTCGCGGAAACACTGGCCAGCCGCCTGCCGTCGGAAAGACCAAGACTTTCAAGCCGGCCTGAGAAACTCTCCTCGCCTTCCACCGCGAGCCCAATCGCCACGGGAGCACGCTCTTCCAGGCTGCTCAGCCATTGGCTGAGCGATTCCGGCGTCCGCAGTTCCTCAACCTCTGCCGCTGCGTGCACCGGAGCCGGCGCTTCTTCCAAGAACTCGCGCAGCAGCGAAGTGAACCCAAGCTCCTGGCACAACGCCCGCAGTTCGGGAAGGTCGAGCGGGACAGGCTTGAGGTCAGCAGGGCCGACCTCCAATGAAACGTCCCTGCGGATGGTTGCCAACTCGCGGCTGAGCAACGCCTCATTGCGGAAATCGCGCAGGGCCTCGCGGTAGCTCTGCTTTTCCTCTTGCGCGTAATTCTCCAGCGCCTTGTCGAGCGTTCCGAATTTCCGGATTAGTTCTGTGGCGCCCTTCGGCCCGATGTAGCTTCGCTTCTTGCCGCCCGGCGTGGCAGGAGGCTCTTGGCCTGGAAAGGGTCGCGCGCCCGGGATGTTGTCGCTGGGATCCCCCGTCAACGCCAGCCAATCCACTACCTTGGAAGGTTCGACGCCCAAGATCTCCTTGACCTTCTCAGCATCGCAAATCGTTTCGCTGTCGTTCGCCCCGCGCGAGGGCTTGAGAACCCTGACGCGATCCTTCACTAGTTGGAAAAGGTCTTCGTCGCCGGACACGATAAAGACATCCGTCCCTTGAACCGAGGCGCCCTCCGCCAGCGTCCCCATCACATCGTCGGCTTCGTACCCTTCCTTCTCAACCAACGCAAGCCCAAGCGCCCGGCAGAACCGGCGCACATAGGGAAGCTGGAGCGCGAGCTCCTCAGGGAAAGCCGGACGGTTTGCCTTGTATTCTTCAAACAGCTTGTCCCGAAAGGTTGGAGCGGCAAGGTCAAAGGCTACCCCCACGTAATCGGGCCGCTGGTCTTTGAGGATCTTCCGTAGGGTTCGAACGAATATGTAAATCGCCTTGGTAGGCATGCCGCCGGGCGAGCGGAGCTCCATCTGCATGGGCGCATGGAACGCTCGGAAGACCAGCGACATGGCATCAATCAAAACCAGCTTCTTGCCCTGCTGGGATTCGGCCAAGTTTTTCCTCCCGCGTTGGACTTAATTGGCCATTCTACCCTATCCTCGTACACGCGAGCGATATCCTCGAACTGCGGGTAGTGGGCGAATTTCATGTTGCTGATATTTATGAACCAGGGAAAGGGACTCCACCCTTTTCATTGTCCTCGAACGTCCGGACCGAAATCCTAAGTTGAGCCGCCTCTGCTTCAAGTGTCTCAACACGTCGCTTCGCCTCGGAAATAGCCTCTTCCAAGCCAACATAGGATTTGTCTTTTTTAGACAAAATAGTTCTTGACTTTTCAGTCTTCATGATTTAATCTCCAATTATGGTAAAAGAAGAATTCAAAAAAGCGCTGGACTTGGCATGTGATGAATTGGAAAAACTCACTGAGCAACGGGACCAAATTGAACATAAAATCCTGCAATTGAAGAGAAGTATAGTAGCCCTTGCTCCGTTGGCTGGAGAGCAGGAGTTCTTTACCTCCTGGTTGCAGTCTATCGAGGAGGTTGGTATCACAGATAATTGCCGAGAGGTCCTTCGAGGATCGCGGAAGGGTCTTACGCCTCTTCAAGTGAAAGCACAGCTTGAAAGTCTTGGTTACAAGTTCAAAACCGGTAATCCGCTCGCAGCAATTCACGCCGTCTTGAAGCGATTGGTTGAGAACAGAGAAGCTGTTAAAACCACCACGGATGACGGCGATGTAGCTTACCAGTGGATACGGCGATTTCCTAGGCTGAGGACCGCCCGACACAGAGCCTTTGTGGGAGCTTACGGTGCTTCCAGAAGCATCGCCAAAACGCCGAACAATCTGCTGGGGTTGGGTGGGTTGCCGAAAAAGAAGGATTAAATGGTTTGCTGTAAAAGCAAACCGCCCGGCGTGGCAAGACGCCAGGCGGCAAGAAAGGAGATAACTGGAAATGATGCCGAGATCACCACCAATATAAATAGGTAAGACAGCCCGGCTCTGGCATTAACCAGGGCCGGGCTTAAATCCAAGCGCGGGGTTGACCCGCACTCGAACCTCAACCGTATTGTGAGGCTTCTCCGCGAGGAAATCAAGGAGAAGCCCACGACCTGCCTCAGATGCCAGCACGCGACAGTCAAGAAATTCGGAAGCTACGACAAGCGGCGCATTCCGAGATACCGTTGTCAGAATTGCAGCGCGACCTTTAGTGGACCCCGACCCAAGCCACTGGGCACCCATTACATTAGCCTTGAACGGGCCACGCAGGTCGTTTCACGGGTGGCACACACATTCGGCAAGATGGTGTGTCTGCGGGCGACCGTCAACGGCACCGGTGTTGCGCGGGCATGCAGGGCTACCCACGAGCTTCTGAGCGCTCGCAGAGATCACGCCGCGATGTCTGCGCTGCTCGCGGGGTTGGTGGGCTGTTATTGATCTTCGATCCGAACCATGTCTTGCCCAGGACAGAATGAGAGACAGCTTTTAAGCTCCTCCGGGATCCCTGTCTTGGGTGGTGTGCTGCCCACAATCATGGACGTCGTGCAGTGCCACCTAACGAGGCCGTCGTCAAAAGTCACGATCGTCAAGGCACCCTTCAACCCGTACGGACAGGAAGTTGTATGAGCGCTGACTACTTTCCTTGCGGCATCCTTTGAGAAAGTCGCCATATTAGCACCCCCGCATCAGAATCGGCTATGGATTATATGGCGCGCGCCGACAGCTCGTCAAACCCAGTGCAAATGAGTCAAGTTTTCCGTTCCCGCCTTTACCCCACCCGAAGGGGAGCGCCCTTAGTAGAAGAGGGTGAAACCCACGGATAGGAACGCGTCAAGCGACGTGCGGCCCTGAAAGTGCCGAACCGCGTTGGACAACCCCTAACGGGGTTGGGCGCCTTTCAGGCGAACACCGACCGTGGGCTCGCGCCCACGGCTACTCACGGTCCACCGCTTCGCGGTGAGAACGCGCTCGTAGGTCCGACGCGAAGCCTTGCCTGATTCGGGACAGGTTCGCGGAAGGCACATAAACGTAACCATGTGTTGCAAAATTGACACGCCTGAAGTTTGAAAGCGGCGAACCCACACGTTTTAACGTGTTGATAATAAAAGGTGTACATTAAAAGCGTGCAATTGGCTAAGCAAGTGCTAGTGAAAGTTCTCCTGGGGGAGAATTTGACCAACCAACACACTATTGCAGCGCCCGCTTCCGTCTCCGGGATCGGACTCCACACGGGCGTCAAGGTTAACCTGCGTCTTTGCCCTGCCCCTGCCAACACGGGCATCGTGTTCCGGCGCACCGATCTCGAAGGATTCACAATTGAGGCCCAGTCCCGGAATGTGGCCAGGGTGAGCTACGCCACTAGCTTGATGAAGAAGGGCGTATTGATCTCCACCACTGAACATCTTCTCTCAGCCCTTGCGGGACGGGACGTGGATAACGCCCTGGTGGAGATTGACAACCTGGAGCTGCCCATACTGGACGGCAGCGCGCGGCCCTTCGTTGAGCTTATCACCAAAGCCGGGATTCGCCGCCAGCGGGCGAGGAGAAGCTTTGTCAGAATCTTGAAACCCGTGGAAGTGGTTGATGGAATGAGACGCATCGCCGTCTACCCGGCGGATGTTTTCCGCGTCACCTATCGCATAGCTTTCCCTCACCCCTTGATCGGGGTACAATCCATCGAGTTCGCGTCAGGCTCGTCCAATTACGCCACTGAAATCGCCCCCGCTCGGACCTTCGGCTTCTTGGAAGAACTCGAGATGCTTCGCAAGAACAGTCTGATCCGTGGCGGCTCCCTGGAGAATGCCGTGGTGCTCGACCGCAAAGGCGTGATTAATCCTGAGGGGTTACGCTTCCCTGACGAGTTTTGTCGGCACAAACTTCTCGACCTGATTGGGGACTTTTCCCTGCTCGGCCACCCTCTGATCGGCCACGTGGTTGCGGAACGCGCCGGTCACGCCATGCACGCCCAACTAGTGTCCCGCCTATTGCGCGAGAAGGACTCCTGGAAGCTTGTCTCGAGCCCTGAAGTAGCTGCGAAAGCCATCCCCCAGCCTGCCCCAGTGTTGGCCACAAGTGGGTCTCGTGAATTAATGACAATGGTAAATAGTGAATAGTAAATAGTAAATTGTAGGTCCAAAAAGGGACTTGCATTCCCTGCTTTATAATTCACCATTCACAATCAGAATTCATTCGTGCCGCAGCGCCACCGAGGCATCAACCTTTGTCAGCCGCCGGGCTGGGACGTAACCGGCGAGGAGGGCGAAAGGTCGAAGCGCTGACATCCCGATGCTCCCGATATAGCATCAAGATGTGAGAACAACACTGACTCTCGATGACGATGTGGCCGCAAAGCTCCGAGCGGAAGCCCGGCGCTCGGGCCAACCGTTCAACCAAGTGGTGAACCATCTTCTGCGCCTGGGCCTGACTTCTCGATCGCAATTGAGGCCCGCCCGGCCGTTCGTAGTCAGGGCGCGAGCCCTGGGCCTGCGCCCGGGTTTCAGCTATGACAATACCTCAGAACTCCTTGAGCAGATCGAAGGGAGCTCCCATCGGTGATCGTTATCGATGCCAACATTCTGCTCTACGCCTACGACTCTTCCTCCGCCCATCATGAAGTCGCCCGCGGCTGGCTCGAAACCATCCTATCGCGGCCGGAACCGGTTGGCCTCGCGGGGATGACGGTTCTTGCTTTCCTGTGGTTCGGTACGGTTACCTGCCAAAATTCAGAGAGAGTTCAGATTTAGTTACCGGGATGTCATCCTGACACGTTGTCCCTTGCGCATATGCAGTGCCAGGAGTATCTTCCTTGGTGGGGGATAAGTGTTAGACCTTAAGGCAATCAACTCAAATGAAGTGAAGAAGAGGAGGCGTACTATATGCCAATTACGGCTGTAGTCGAGAAGAACGCATATGACGCAGCGATGGAGAACTTTGACCTCGCGGCAGATGCGCTGGAACTCGACGATGATGTGCGAAGTATGATCAAGTATCCCGAAAGGGTACTAACCGTCGTCCTGCCCGTACGGATGGACAACGGGAAGATTCACTGTTTTGAAGGGTTCCGCGTTCAACACAGCACAGCGCGCGGCCCTGCCAAAGGGGGAATCCGCTATCATCCCAATGTCACGGTGTATGAAGTGAAGGCCCTCGCAACCTGGATGACGTGGAAGTGCGCCGTGGTAAACATCCCGTTTGGGGGCGGGAAGGGCGGCGTGACTTGTAATCCGAAGGAGATGTCGCAAATTGAGATCGAGCGACTCACTCGCCGATACACCAGTGCGATTCTTCCCCTTATCGGGCCAGCCCAGGACATTCCCGCGCCGGACGTCTATACCAACTCTCAGGTCATGGCTTGGATCATGGATACCTACAGCATGACCAAGGGGTATCCGATCCCGGGCGTGGTCACGGGCAAACCGATCGCCCTGGGAGGCTCGCTGGGCCGCAACGAGGCCACCGGGCGCGGCGTCTTCAACACGCTTGAGTCAGCGTGTGAACACCTGGGAATCCCGATGAAAGGCGCGAAAGTGGTTGTCCAAGGGTTCGGCAATGCAGGTTCAATCGCAGCGCACTTGCTGGACAGCAATCAGGCTTACGTGATCGGGGTCAGCGATTCGAAGGGTTGCATTTATAACCGGGATGGCATTGACATTCCGAAATTGATGTTGCACAAGGAGAAGACCGGCTCAGTTGTCGGGTTCCCGGCTTCTGAGTCCATAACTCCGGAGCAATTGCTGTCCTTGGAGTGCGACATCCTGGTTCCCGCCGCGCTGGAAAACGTCGTGCACGGCGAGAACGCCCCAAGCATCCATGCGAAGATTATCGCGGAGGCGGCCAACGGTCCGTTGACCCCCGAGGCGGACAGAATCTTGGAGGCCAAGGGCGTTTTCATCATTCCAGACATCCTCTGCAACGCCGGCGGCGTAACCGTCTCCTACTTTGAATGGGTCCAGGACGAGCAGCACCTGTTCTGGGAAGCCCAGGACGTTTACAACCGCCTGGAACGCGTCATGAAGACCAGCTTCAACGACGTGCTGAAAATTCACTTGGTTCGCAAAGTGGGAATGCGAACCGCCGCCAATATGCTGGGCATCAGCCGCGTTGCCGAGGCCACCAAACTGCGTGGCCTCTATCCATAAGGCAAGAGTCCTTTGATCTGGAGCCGGGAGCTGGATGGCAGCTCCCGGTTTTTCTTGTGTGGGCAGATGAAGTTCATGGGGGTGATATGAAGGTTGGTGAAACGGAAAAGGAACTTAGCGTTTATGAATCCATGGCGGCGCGATTCGACGTGGCCGCCGGCAAGCTACAATTGGACGAGGGTCTGAAGAAGTACCTGCGTAGCCCAAATCGGGAAATCATCGTGCACATTCCTGTGGCGATGGACAATGGACAGCTCAGAGTTTTTGACGGCTACCGCGTGCAGCACAGTATTGCGCGCGGGCCTTGCAAGGGTGGCGTTCGCTACTCGCCGGATGTGTCGCTGGACGAAATTCGAGGCTTGGCCGCCGAAATGACCTGGAAGTGCGCGGTCGTCAACATCCCCTTTGGAGGAGCCAAGGGCGGTGTTGTCTGCGATCCCTCCCAGCTCTCGATCGGGGAACTGGAGCGCATTACACGGCGCTACACGGCGGAAATCCTGGATTACATCGGCCCGGAGCGCGACGTGCCCGCGCCGGACATGAACACCAATGAGCAAACGATGGCCTGGATCATGGACACCTACTCGATGCACGTCCGCCATACGGTGACGGCGAGCGTCACGGGCAAGCCGCTCGATTTGGGCGGCTCGCAGGGGCGGCGCGAAGCCACAGGCCGTGGCTGCATGATCGTTGCGGACGAGGCTCTAAAGCACTTTGGGCGGAAACGGGAATCCACTCAGGTGATCGTCCAGGGATTCGGCAACGTCGGCTCGCAGGCTGCGCGCTTGATGCACGAGGAAGGTTATAAGATCATCGGCGTGGCTGACATTGGCGGCGGAGTTTTCAATGCCCACGGGCTGGATATCCCTGCCCTGCTCGAGTACGTTAGCGAGAACAAAACCGTGAAAGGCTTCCCTGGGAGCGAAAACATTGGGGCGCAGGAAATCCTGGAACAGGATTGCGAAATGCTGCTGCCCGCCGCGACTGAGAGCGTCATTACAAGTAAGAACGCTCATAGGATCAAGGCGCGCATCTTGGTGGAAGGCGCTAACAGTCCGACTACCCCACCTGCGGACGATATTCTGTTTGAGCGCGGCGTCTTCGTCATCCCCGATATTTTGGCGAACGCCGGTGGCGTGACGGTCTCCTATTTCGAGTGGGTGCAGGACCGGCAAGGATACTTTTGGCAAGAAACCGTGGTGAATGAACGCCTGAAAACCATCATGGTTGCAGCATTCAACGATGTGGTGCATTACGGAGAAAAGCACCACGTCAACAACCGCATCGCCGCTTACATGTTGGCCATCGACCGCGTCGCCTTCAGTCTCAAACTGCGCGGAATTTATGCGTGAAGCGGGTCCGATTTGGACGGGATTCCCATCTTTCCCACCCGTCTCTCTTTTTTGAGGTGTTCTGCGCGAGCGGCATCAAGTTCTCCTGTGTTTTCAATGGGTTAGAAAATTACCGAGGGGGATGCCGGCGAGCGTCGAGTGTGGCATTTTGACACACTTGGCGGTTCGACCGCTCAATAGTACGCTACATAAATAGCCCAGGCTCGCCGAGCGCAAAAGACGACTCGGAGATTCTTCGTCCCGACAAGTCGGGACTCAGAATGACATGCGTTGGCGGCGGTGCCGCCGGCGAGGTGGGTTTCTCTATGTCGCGGCGCCAACGAATTCCCGGACATCAACCTGAACGCCCGAGCGGGCGGCCTGCTCGGCGGCCGCGAGGATCTGCCGGCTGACTTCTTCCGCGACGTAGGCCTCGCCACAATTGGCGCACACTTCTGCTGGGACGGCCTTGAAGACCAGCGTCGTGGTTTCCCGTTCGAGCGTGACGGCGGTGTGCCCGGGCCGCGTCTCCCCGCCCTTGCAGATGACGCACTTCATGTCTTCCTCCTCCTGAAATCTGCCTCCCAGAGTTCGGGGTCCGGTTCGTACACGGTAATCACGATAAGTTCATTCTCGCTCAAATTGTGCGCCACGACAACATGCACAGGACGCGCGCCTCTCCAACCCAGAACAAGCCGGCTAGGATAGGGTCTGTCATTCGGGTAGTCTTCGATCGTCTCCCCGCTTTCGACGACCGCCTCGACATCTTCGATGCCGAGTTGCCTTTCGAACATTCGTTGGAGCGCATGGACGCGGAAAACGAGCTTAGTGGCCATAGCCGGAAACCTTCGTTTTCTGTCGACTCTCTACTCCCTTTCAGGTCCGCCCCGCGATTCTCTTCTTCAGTTCTCCTAAAGCACCTTGGGCGGCGGCGATTTGCCGGGCAACTTGCTGGGGAGCGGTGCCGCCGAGAACATTTCTGCGATTCACCGCGCCCTCAGCGGAAACCGCGACACGGCGCAGCTTCGCGTCCCAAGAGGGTATGAAGCGTTGTGCTTCGGCAGCGCCCAAATCGCCAAACGTCCGCTCGTGGCTGGCGCAGAAGCGCACGAGCTTTCCCACCTGTTCATGCGCCTTCGCGAACGGCACCCCACGACGCACGAGGTCGTCGGCTAAATCCGTCGCCGTTAGAAAACCCTGAGCGGTTGCAGCTTTCATTCTCTCAGGGTGAATGCGCAGCGTCGCGGCAACGCGGGATGCAATGGTGAGCGCTTCGCGGGTGGTATCTACACTGGAAAACAAGGCGCCCTTATCCTCCTGCAAGTCGCGGTCATAGGCGAGAGGAAGTCCCTTAACCAGGGCCAGCATTCCCGTAAGTCGGCCGAGGACCGTCGCGGCTTTTCCCCGGATCAATTCCAACGCATCCGGGTTCTTCTTCTGGGGCATCAAGCTGCTGCCCGTCGCGTAGGCATCCGCCAGCTCCACAAAGCCGAATCCCGGAGAGGAGTAAATGATCAGGTCCTCAGCCCAGCGGCTAAGGTGAACCATCATGAGGGAGCAAGCGAAGAGAAGCTCCGCGACGAAGTCCCGGTCTGACGTAACGTCCAGGCTGTTCGAAGCGGCCCGCGCGAATCCAAGCGCGCGCGCCAGCCGCTCCCGGTCCAGCCGGTAGCCAGTCCCGGCCAGCGCTCCGGCCCCCATCGGCAACTCGTCGGCCCGCTCCCGGCAGTCTTTAAGCCGGCCCGTATCGCGCCAGAACATTTGGAAATAGGCCAGCGCGTAATGAGCAAAAAGAATCGGCTGGGCAGGCTGAAGATGCGTGTAGCCCGGCATCACAACTCGAGCCTGGCGGCGAGCCTGTCCGAGCAAGGCTTCGAGCATATCCGCAAGAGCCCGCTCGAGGTCTCCGATCGCATCCTTGACGTACAGGCGAGCTTCCGTCGCCACGAGGTCGTTGCGGCTGCGGCCCGTGCGGAGTTTGCCGGCCAGGGGGCCGATACGCCGCTCGAGCTGCGCTTCCACCCAGGTGTGGACGTCCTCGCTCGATTGTCCCTGGGCCCAATGGGGATTGCGCTCGACGCTTCGCCGGATTGCCTCGAGGCCCCGCGCCAGCCGGCGCGTTTCAGCGGGCTTGAACACGCCCAGCCGCCCCAGCTCCTTCACCCAGGCAAGGTTGACGCGCAGGTCGTAGAGAATGAAGCGCTGGTCCAGAGAAAAAGATTCGGAGAATTTCTCGAAGAGCAGGTCGCGGCGGCCGGTGAAGCGTCCTCCCCAAAGCTTCATCCCGCTCTCCGTGCAGCGAGCTTCGCCTTCCGCGCCGCATTCTTCGCGGCGGCAAGGCGCAGCGGCAAGCCAAGGATGTTGATGAACCCCTCGGCATCTTTCTGGTTATAATCCGGATTCATAACAAAGCTGCCGATGCTGGTGTCGTAAAGGGAATTCGGCGAATGGCGGTCAAGGATGCGCAGATTCCCTTTGCAGAGCCCCATCTTGACCCTCCCCGAAACATTCCGTTGGGTCGTCTCGACAAAGCTATCGAGGGCTTCGCGCAGGGGCGTAAACCACAGCCCATAATAGAGCAATTCCGCATAGCGCAACGCCACGTGTTGCTTGTAGTGGTAAGTCTCGCGATCCAGGCAGAGGGATTCGAGTTCCTGGTGCGCCAGCATGATGAGCGTTCCAGCCGGAGTCTCGTAAGCGCCGTGCGACTTCATTCCCACCAAGCGGTTTTCCACCAGGTCCGTGCGCCCCACACCATGCAGGCCGCCGAGGGCGTTCAAGGTCTCGACCAGGCGCACGGGGGCCAGGCGTTTCCCATTAACCGAGACCGGGACTCCCGCTTCAAAACCCAACACCACTTCCGCCTCCCGCGCCGGGGCGTCCTGCGGTTTGCGGGTGAGTTTCCAGGCCTCGTCGGGGGGCTCCCCGAGCTTGGTTTCGAGTGGTCCGCCTTCGTGGCTTAGGTGCCACAAGTTCTGATCGCGGCTGTAAAGGTCATCCTTGCTCACCGGCACCGGCACCTTGTGGCGACGCGCATACTCCAGCGCATCTTCACGAGACTTGATGGACCATTCCCGCCACGGCGCAATGACGCGCAGATGGGGCGCCAGGGCTTGGTACGACAGCTCGAAACGCACCTGGTCATTTCCCTTGCCGGTGCATCCATGGGCCAGCGCGTCCGCTCCGCATTGGAGCGCAATCTCAACCTGCCGCTTGGCGAGCACGGGTCTTGCCAGGGAGGTCCCCAGCAGATACTTGCTCTCGTAAATGGCCCCCGCTCGAACCGCCTTCCAAACGTAGCCGGTGATAAATTCCTCCCGGAGATCCTCGACGAAGACCTTCGAGGCTCCGCTTCGCAGGGCCTTGCGGCGAAGCGCTGCGTAGTCGTCGCCTTGGCCTACATCCCCGACCATGGCGATAACTTCGCAGCCATAATTCTCACGCAGCCAGGGGATGATGACGGAGGTGTCCAGCCCCCCGGAGTAAGCAAGAACAGCCCGTTTAACGGGCTGGTTGGAATTAGGAGCAGAAGTCATCTTTATTCGAACTCCCTTTGTGATCGGGAGATCTGGAGATCGGGTGATCGGGTGAATGAAAACAACCTATCCCGAACCTGCTTCCTGTTCGCCCGATCTCCCGATCAGCCGATCTCCCGATCTTTCTCATGCACCCACGAGCGCCAGGATTTTCTTTCTGAATTGCGTCGCCTCGCGGGCGCTGGGAGTAGCTACAAAGACCGTGTCATCGCCGGCAACCGTCCCCACAACCCCCGGCCAATCCTGCGCATCCAGCACGGCGGCGACCGAATGGGCGTTGCCCGGGTACGTCTTGAGGACCACCAGGTTCGACGCCTGACCCGCTTCTCGAAGAAACTCCTTGAGGATAACCTGCAAGGTGGGCTGGACAGAGGCAGGAGGCTCGACGGCATCCGGCAGGCGGTAACCCGAACGCGTCTTGGCCAGACCCAATTCCTCAATATCCCGCGACACCGTTGCCTGCGTCACCCGGATGCCACGCCGCGCCAGCTTTCGGCGCAGCTCGTCTTGGGTCGCCGCCGGATCAGTACGGAGGAGGTTCAGGATTTGAGTGCGCCGGTAGAGATTGTCCATGTAAGTTTATGCAGACAACTTATAAATATACCAAAACCTGTCACGCTGGACAAGAGGCGCAAAGACTTGGTGCGGGGTCCCGGCTAAGTCCGCCGGGATGGCAAGGCACCCCTCACCTGGCTCTCCCGCGCCTGCGGGATCGCCACCCTCTCCCCGAGGAGAGGGCTGTCCTCTCTGGTGTGCGCGGGAGCTATCAAAACTGCCCTCTGCCCTAGGAGAGGGCTGTCCTCTCTGGCGTGCGTGGGATTTATCAGAACTGCCCTCTCCCTTGGGGAGAGGGTGTCCCGCGACCGGCGCTTTCACCAGCCGGTGCGGGACGGGTGAGGGGTTGGTTGCACGTTGAGGAGGGATCAAATTAACGAAGTAACCCCTCGCGCGGCGCAAGTGGTCCGGACGTCGGGCGAACGACAGAATCGGTTGATCGGGTGATCGCGTGATCGGGCGAACAAAAAACAACGTAGGGATAGGAAAATCAAATGAAGAACAACCAGGGATGGAGAGAGCGGGAGATCGGGC
Source organism: Acidobacteria bacterium UBA7540 (assembly GCA_002478145.1). Next base: position 48,986 of record DLMI01000162.1, on the reverse strand, counting down.
GAACAACGAACGTATCCGGAATCTCCTCCCTGTTCACCCGATCTCCCGATCATCCGATCTCCCGATCTGTTATTGGCGCGGAAATGACATATCCATCTTCTGGGGCTCGCCTTTGATGTGCGAAGTTTCGTTGCTGAGGACTTTCTCCAGCACCATGGTCATCTCCCCGCTGGACATCTTCACCGTCCCGTAAGGAGAGACTTTGCTGGATATCCAGACGTCCACGGTCCCATGCGGCTCCACCTTGCGGTAATGTTCACACTCAAAAGTGCCCGCAGGAACTGTGATTGTTTCCGACCCAACTCTCTCTCCTGGACTAGTGTCGCCTTGTCCGGGCGCCTGCCCGCGCTGTCCCATACCCAGCATCATGCCCATCGGCATTTCCATTGGCGGACTGCCGGGCGACTGCATGATCATCCGCTTGATCTGGGGCCTGTCGCCGCCCAGGACCATGAGATGTTTCATCACCGTCTCTCCAGGCATGCCAGGGCTTTCCATGCGCATTTCCATCCAGTAGCCTGTGCTCCCCTCCACGTCCTCTTTGCCCACGATGGCATAAGTAAAACTCATGGTGCCGTTCTTTGCGGTCATCTGGTACTGTGCTCCTTCCCCGACCACCGGTTTGAATGCCCCCAGCATCCGGGGCATCTGGCGACCCATGCCACCCCTCATGCCCTGGGTCCACCCAACAGTGGCAAAGCCCAATGCCAAAGCAATGACCATCGTTCCCATCTTGAATCGACTCATGACTTGCCTCCTCTCATCAGCTATTGATCGGGTGATCGGGAGATCGGGTGATCGGGTGAACAAAGAACAGCACATCGCAAATCTGCTTCCTGTTCACCCGATCATCTGTTCTCCCGATCTCCCGATCCGCTTCATTCCCCGTGTCCGCCGTAAGCCATGAAATGCTCTTTCTTGAACTCTTCCCATTGCTCAGGCCGGAACTGGTCCTTGGGGATAAACTGTTTGGTCCGAAAAGCGATGCCCAGTTTCGTCTCCTCCACGTCCGCGCCCTTCTGGGGGAGAAAGTCAAAGACGCTGCGGTTTGCGCCATAATACGCGCACAGCCAAACTCCATCCGAAGATTCCACCGCGTAGAGAGCGCACACCAAGGGCAAGGGCCGGGTTGCATCCACGGAGACTTTGACTTGCGCTTCAATGATTTTCCCGCGTACGAACTGGGAAACACCAGAGGAGACCGCTGGAGTACTTGTCATTGTATGCCTCGCTCAACCTAGTGTAGCGCGAATCGGGAGATCGGGCCATCGGGTGATCGGGTCATCGAGTAAACAACGAACGTCTCGCGAATTGGCTTTCTGTTCGCCCGATCACCCGATCCTGTCGTTCACCCGATCTCCCGATGACCCGATCTCCCGATCTTCTCATTGCGTCGCGAGATCGATGACCAGGAGCCGGCCATCCGTCTTCCACGTACCCCCGGTGGCAGTGAGTCCCTGGCTGAGCGGGTCAGGGCACGTCACCAATCCTTCGGCGGCCACACGCCCGGTGACCCTGAGATCCGCGCCAACCTTCGTTCGCTCGGCGTCAAGGTCAGGGTCAATCTCATGGGACACGACTCCGGGATGAACGTCCAGGCCCGTGTCGTGGGTCGCTGCTCCAAGCCAGATTTCGCGGCCACCGGGAGTCGTGGCAGCCGTCCGCCACAGGCGCAGGTGGTGCCGCTTCAAAAAAGTATTCAGCCCTTTCTCGAACGCCAGATCCTCACGGTGGCCAAACAGATAGAGGTCTGAAACAGGAGCGCCGCCAAACCCCTGATCGCCAGCCACGGCGCGGACCGTATCCCATACGGCCTTACCCGTCTTCCTCTCCGCCTCGCCCCAGCCCGCCTGTTTGAACACATCGCGAATTTCTGAGATGTTCCCGACCACGACAAGGTTCAGGGGATCGCCCGGCCTACCGTCCTTTCCTGAAGCTCGCTGCGGAGCGCCTTGCAGCATTCGCGCGACGGCGTAAGGCACCCCGGAGGGGAGTTGATTGAAGGAGCCGGAGGGAGGCATTTCAGCCAGACTCAGGGGCTTGTCGAGCACCAGCGTCAGGTCCGTCCCAGCCCCGTAATTGATCGAGGTGTCAGATTTTCCGAAAGCTTTCTGTTCATATTTGGAAAGCTCACTATCTTGTCCTGCCAACTTGCCCATCGCGTCCTCAAGGTGGCTCACGGGCAAATCGCTGGCCAACACACCCTGTATGGTTCCATCCTGCAATACATTCTCCCGCGCGTTCTCAACCTCGGAGATATGGCCGGCAAAAGTTACAGCCGGGTTACCCGGGATTATCAATTTGTCGAAGCGGATGAGCAAACGCGCGCGGTCGGTAGCACTTGAGCTGGGTATCAACTTCTCAATCCGGCCCTGGACCTCGGCCCCCAGCGGGATCAGAACTCTGTTGCCGCTATCCACCTCGCGGATGATGCGGGCCTTGACGACGCCGTGAAGGTGCGACACGGTGGTGCCTACGGGCGCCTCAAGGCGAAGGTAAAGCGCGTACCCCTCCGGAAGAGATTGGTATCCTGGCTTTGCCGCGGCTTCAGCCTGAAACAAAGTCAAGCATGTCACTGCACCGGCCACCAGGAAAGTCAGTAAGCGGGTCGACAAAAACCTATTGGAAGTGTTCACCAATGCAGGGCTGTCATTCCGAGCGCAGCGAGGAATCTCGCCCTGTCCTTCTTTCCGGGTTACCCCGAGCGAGATTCCTCGCTGCGCTCGGAATGACACCGCGATAATGGGTTCCACTTTGCACCTCTGTAAGATTGTGAGCGTGTTTGGGACAGCAGGGTTGTATCTCACTCGCGACCTTAGAGTGTGGTTGATGCCCGAAGCTGCCAATCTCTTGAGGCGGCATTCCGTTCTTCCCCAGCCCCTAGTCACTGGCCCCCCTTCTTGCAGTAGGCAGTAAGCAGAAGGCAGGGCCAGCCCAAAATCCAAAATCTAAAATCGCCCTAGCCCCCCTTAGGCGGTAAGCAGCAGGCAGTAGGCAGACTCAATCCAAAATCTAAAATCCAAAATCTAAAATTCCATCACTCCCCAATGAACAACGGCTTGAGGTGGCGGTCGAAAAGGTTCGCGGTCACATTCTTGGCTATGGTGGTCTCCATAACGGACAGGAGATCCAGGTAACGGGTTCCCATTCTCGCGGCCACCTTGAAGCCCACGTGGAGAAGTTGGCGAAGGCTGGAGTTGTAGGCCGAAGATTTTGGGTCGTGACGTAGGGCGGACACAAACTGTTCCGACGACCACCTCCCCACCAACTCCGGAGCGGGCAACTGGGCGGGATCGATGTTGATCACGGCGGCATAGGGCGCGCACAGCTCCTCGCGGCGGGAGTAGGCCTCGACATAAATCTCTTTGGCCAAGTCCAGCCCCTCGCCGCCAGCTTCCGCCAGACCGATCAGCTCCTCCAACCAGGTCGTGCCAGCAGTCTTCAAATGTACACCCGCATCCAATTTCTTAAGTGTCCGGTGGATTGGCCCGTAGAGCGAGAACTTGTCGCTCCCGGAATGCACGCTGAGTTTCAGGTTGCTGGACATCCCGTAATGCCGGACAGCAAATGCGATGGCGGCTATGTCATTTGAAAATTCTTCGGTGAATTCCGCCAAGTCGCCCACGTAATCCACGCCCTTGTCGAAGCGGCCGCTAAATTTCGGCGCGATGGTCTGAATCGGAATCCCTTCCTCCGCCACGGCAGCAAGGACGATGAGCAGTTCCGCCGGAGTCTGAGGTGAGTCTGTCTCGTCCATCGACACTTCGGTAATGAATTGCCCCTTGCCCTTTTTCTCCTCCACGCGGCGGTAGATCAGGCCCGCCTCCTGCACGGCCGCAAGGTACTTGTTCGCAACCTGGACCATGAAGTCGCGGTCGATGTGAAAGGGATGAGCAACGCCGCGAATGAGCAGCTCTCCCAGCAATTCCGGATGACCTTCCACAAACGCCCGCAAGGGGGCGGCTTGGGAGGGTCGGCCAATCATATCCGCAACGTCGATGGTAAAGAAATCGCAAGCCTCCATGAAGTTGTCCACTGTCTTGAGATTGATGTGGTCTGCGTCCACGTGGTACGGCTTGGTCCAGCCCAGCGTTCTCACGGCTTCATCGGCCGCCGCTCGCGTGCTGGCAGGACTGGAACCGATGATGGTATGTTCCCGGTTCGATTTGTTCCACACCGGGATGACTTCCACTCCCTGCTCGGCTGCCATCCTACAGGCCCGCAGTTGAGGCTTGGCTTGGTGAGCAAACCTGTCCCCAACTCCGATCGAATACTTTGAAAGTGAAAGTGTGCCGCTCATGTTATCATCTCTATCAACCGGCTACGCGCGCTAAGGCAGAAGCTTGACTTTGAGGTTGCGGAATTCGCGCGGGCTGGCGCAGAGCGTAGCTCTGCGATGCGCGCCGCCGCCGGTCACCCTCCTAGCCACCCTGCGCTCACAGGCTTTCGCCCTTGGCCGGCTGACCAGGAAGCAGGAATGTCTTCGGATGCGGTCCCTCACCGCAGATTTTGAAAGATCCGAAATCCTTTTGCCACTCACCCTCCGGAACGAACGGGTGAGATTCAACCCAAATCCGAAGCTTATTAAGGTCAGCGATGCTGATGCGTCGATCCCGCATCCTGTCCATCAGGTGCTGGCGGATTGCGGGCGGGAGCTTATCCCAGGTCTCGAGGTGCGGCATCACTCGCCAAAAACCATGCGGCCCAAATCATCCCCGAGGCGAGCAACGTCTTTAGGATCGGTTGCCGCGCGGAAACGCTGGGCGAGATCAAAGAACTCTTTCTGTTTGCGCTTCTGGGCCTCGATCCCCTCTTCCACGAGCTCAACAATGATCCGGTTGGCGCTGAGGCGTCGTCGCTTCGCCAGGCTGCGCACATGCCGCGCCGTGTCTGCCGGAAGGCCCACGGTCTGGCGAACAAGTTTGTTAGAAGCAGGCATGACACCATTATACACCAAAATGGTGATGCACGTTCCACGCCTGGCGAAGTCGCTAGTCGAAAGTTGAAAGTAGCGGCGCTCACGCCCTGCAGGACCGCCCTTTGCCCGTGGTGAGAAATTCGAGTCAGGCGTTTGCTGTCGCGGGCTTGGGCTGATTTCCTGCCCGCCCCGCAAGAACGATCATCATTGCTGATGCCGCCACCGAGAGCCAGCCGAAGACATTGCCGTAGCGCGCGTAGAGGGTCGGAGTGGCCGGACCGAGAGGCAGGTCGGCAAGCACGCTGCTGCCGGGCAGATAATCGCTTCGCTGGCGCGCAATGGTGTGGCCGTAGCGGTCGCTGACGTTCAGATAGCTCTCGCGGCCCGCCCGGACGACCGAGTACCCGCTTTCGACTCCGCGCAGAGCGGCCACACTCGAGGCCATCCAAGCGTCGCGGTAGAAGTCCCAGGCCGGCACGAGCATGGCGGAGACGCCGAGCCGCCCGTAACGCCGCCCGAAATCGGTGAAGATCAGGTCGCGGCAGATCGCCAGCCCAAAAGGCGCGCCGCTGATGGTGCGCACAATCTCTTCTTTCCCCGGCGCAAGATCGCTCTCCAGGTGCGGGACAAGATGCTGCTTGTGATACTCGGCAACCAGCTCTCCCGTGGGACTGAACAGCCACGACGCGTTGTCCTTGCGCTCGGCGCGGTTCAATTGCACGCCCGCCAGCAAATACACCCCAGTTCGCTGTGCCAGCGACGCCAGTTCGTGTTGACGCTTCGCGGCCTCCTCGGGCGCGAGTGCGGTAATCTTCTCCGGCAGCACGACGATGCGGGCGCCCTCCCTGGCGAGTCTCGCCACTGTGTCCTCATATCCGCGCCACACGGCCTCGGCGCGTTCGGGCGGCGTGTTCCCGCCGATGAAGTCGTCGATCGCCACGATTCCGATTCTCACCGTGGGCGCCGTTTTGGCTTGGCGAAGGCGAACCGCTCCGCAGCCGAGCCCAGCGGCGATTAACACCAGGGGAACTCCGTAGGCAAGCAAGGGGCGCTCGATCCGCAGTCCGCGATAAAGCGCCACCGCAACCGTGGAGGCGAACAATCCGACGAGGAAGACGACGGCGGGCGCACCCAGCACGGAAGCGATCTGGATGACGGGTAGTGCGTCCATCTGCGTGTAAACGAAGGTGCCCCAGGTGCCATGCGGCGAGAAGAAGGAGACCAGCGTGTCGATTGCGGCCAGCAGCACGGGATACACGAAAACTATCAGCCAGTTTCGCGAGGCCAGCACCGCGGCGCGCGTCCGGATCGCGAAAAAGCCCCAGACAAGAACCTGCAGGAGCAGCAGCACCACCGTCGCCACCGTTCCCGTGACCTTCAGGTAGTAGGTGAAATTCGAGCTGAGGCCGATGGCCGCCGCCAGCCAAGCAAGCAGGCGTGCCTCGCGCCGGCTGGCATGAAAGGCCGCAAGCAGTAAGGGAACGGGCGCCAGCCAAGCGGCCAGCCACGAAGGCGTGAGTCCGAGCGTGAAGTAAAACAGTACGCCGGAAACCAGCGCGGCAGCGAAGCGGGCGCTACGAGCTTTTAGAAGTTGGTTCATTGCCTCTTGCAACCGCCCCTGGTACAGCCGGTCCGCTCAGAGCAAAGCAAGAGTTTCTCATGGATCGATTAAGCATGGGCAGCAGCAATACGCCTAATCAAGTCGAGTTGCTGGTTGCGGTTCTCGGCGCCGATAGTGAAAGCATCCAGCACGCCGAGCGACAGCGCGTATTTCAGCGCCTCATCCGCACGCGATCTCATGTCACCCTGACCGAGGATCTTCATGCCGATGATGGCCTTGCCCGCCGCGCGCCCCGTCCAAAGCGTGTCGACGACGGTGGCGGGGTCTGCGTCCATATGCGACCCGATGGGGTTCACCCGCGAAAGCATGACTTGGACCCAGGGAGATTTCGCCGCGGCGCGGAGTGCGCCGATCGTATGGCAGGAGCAGCCATGAGCCCGGACGATTCCCTTGTCTTGCGCCTCCGAGATCACGTCCATGGCCGGCCGGCACTTTCCGGTCCAGTCGTCGTCAGTCAGGCAGTGCATCATGAGAATGTCGATGTAGTCCGTCCCCAGTTCTTTACGGAAGCGGTCAATGTCGGCGCGCATTCCTGCCGCGTCGCGTGACCATGACTTGGACATGACGGTGATTTTTTCTCTCGGCAGTTTCTTCAGGGCCGCCGCCACGTGGGCGTGTGATCCGTAGGAATCAGCCGTGTCAAAGAAACGCAAGCCCTGGTCGTATCCTTGCAAAAGCAAATCGGCGAGGCCCTGAATGCCCAAAGCCGTTTGATTGGAATGATGATCCCCGCCCATCGTCCCCGTGCCGCAGGCCAACCGCGAGGTCTTGATGCCGGTTTGGCCCAGGGCGACAATATCCGCAGCGCTGAACTTCCCTGTGACGGGCGGAATCGCGGCGGCCCATCTTTTTGACCCCAGCCACGCCGCAGCTACGCCCATCGCCGACTTGGTCAAGAAATCCCTACGCTTCATGGATGCACCTCTCTAATAGACTGATCTGCCTTCGATCGAAGCCCTTAGACCCTTCGAGCAAGAGCAACCCCCGCCCGCATGGACCTAATGTCCCTAACCTTATCACGATCGCTGGGTGTCTGCAATACCCACCGGGCGGCTAGACGACAGCATGGAACTTCGCTTCTTTGCGCCGCGTACATAGAGGCAGCGGGGAGGTTGAGATGAATACACAGCGGTCAGGTCATGAGCGTGGCCAAGATGCTCGTTTCAAGTCGCGCGAGGCGGGTCGAGTCGCGGTGCTGGGGTTGCTGTTTGTGGCGGCTCTGCCCTTGGCCGCACAAGACAAGAAGGTCGCGGGCACGACCGAATCTGACAAGCACCGAAACAGCGTCGGATTTATCGCCAGCAAGGAGGCGAGTGCGAAGGACGTAGGCTTGCCTTTATATCCGGGAGCGCGGCCACACAAGGATGATTCTGACAGCAGTTCCGCAGTTCAACTTGGCCTCTGGGGCGGCTCCTCTGGTTTCAAGCTCGCCGTGATGAAACTGGAGTCGAACGACGCACCCGAGAAAGTCGCGGCGTTCTACCGCAAAGCCCTTGCGAAGTACGGCAGAGTCTTGGATTGTGCTAACTCTTCCAAACCAACGGGCGAAAAGGAGAAGGGCAACTCCTCAAATGAACTGGGCTGCGAGGATGACCGACCGGAGAGCGGAGGGTTCGTCCTGAAGGCGGGCACCAAGGAGGAGCAACACGTGGTAGGGATTGAGGCGAAAGGAGGCCTTACCGTTTTCCATTTGGTCTACGTCGAGGATCGAATATCCGACAGCAAGAAGTAACCGCCCCGGCGACCCGCGCAATGCGGCGGAGAGCATCGCAAATCTTCGTGCGGTCTTTGGCCGCAAGCGCCCAATCCCACCCTCGTTCACAGAACCTTCCGTATCTCCGGACTCAAGGAAACATGACTTACCTCGAATCCGTTAATGGAGTAAACGCGAGCCTCGGGCGCATAGGAAACCAATTCTTCATCTCGTTCGCGGGATAGCACCATATACCGACTGATTTGATAGTCGTCATCGAAGGCGGAGATCACCTTTTCCGTCTGCGCTTTGGAAAGGCCGAATTGCGAGAGGTGTACGGCCCCTCCAAAGCCTCCGGAGATCTCAGTATATTTCCTGACGAGTTCCGCTAAGTCCATAACCGATTACTGATTGGCGATTGCCGATTGACGATTGAATAAGTGGTGTAGCAACTTCCTCCACTGTCAATCGGCCATCGTGAATCGAAAACCTCCAGTTCCAGCCAACCCCGGGCGAGCGCCGAGCCGGGAGATTCTTCGCAAGAAACGAAAAGGCCGCCACGGAGTTTCTTGTCAGGCGAGTCTCTTCAGCGCATCCAGGATCTCGGCGTTTTCGGGTTGCTGTCTGAGCTCGTAGATTTTTATCCAAGCGATCTTGCCATGCTCGTCCACAATGAAGACCGCGCGATCGTTGACGAAGGGTATCTGGTGCTTTGTGGGAGGAAAGATGCCATAATCCGCCGCTGTTTTGGCGTAAGGCCAGCGGTCCGTAGCGAGGGGGAACTGAAGACCCCCAAGAGATTTTTGGAAGGCGATATGGCAGAAAACCGTGTCGGTGCAGACGCCCATGACCTGGGCGTTCAGGCCGGCAAACCTGGCGAGGTCCGCTTGGATTGCCGACAGTTCGTTCTGTCAAACCGGGGTGAAGTCAAGGGCGTAAAAGCAGACCACCACATTTTTGCCACGATAGGCGGAAAGCTGAAACTCGTCTTGGGTGGCGCCCATCGTCGAGCTGAGCCTGAAATCGGGCGCCTCGTCTCCGATCTTCAATGCCATTTGAACCTCCACTAACAGAATAGCATCACAAGCGTGAGGGCGGCTCAAGGTTACGACCTTAGCCTTTTGGCTCGCCGTTCAGGATAACCAGTTCAGGGTCTTTGAGCGTCACCTTGCTGTGGGGTTGCACGGAGTGCGTGAGCCACACGTAACCCCCGATGATGCTGTGATGGCCAACGCGTGTATCGCCCCCCAGGATGGTGGCGTTGGGGTAAATGGTGACATGATCCTCGAGGTCGGGGTGCCGCTTATTCTCCTGCCCTCGACGAAGTTGACCTTGTTCATCCTTTCGAAGCGGATTGAATGCGCCCAGCGTAACACCGTGGTAAAGAGTCACCCTTCTGCCGATGGTGGCGGTTTCGCCGATCACCACGCCCGTCCCATGATCGATGAAGAACGACTCGCCAATCGAAGCGCCGGGATTGATATCGATGCCGGTGTGGCTGTGCGCCACCTCGGTCATCATACGGGGAAGGAAAGGCACTCCCATCAGGTAGAGCCGGTGCGCCAGGCGCTGCACGGTAATGGCCTCCATGCAAGGGTAGCTGAGTAGAATCTCCTCATGGCTGGCGGCGGCGGGATCATTCCGGAAAGCCGCTTCGATATCCGAGGCCAATAACCTCGCCAGCTCCGGAAACTGGCCGAACAGATGTTCGGTCAGCTCCTGGGCACGGTCCTCAATGTCGACTGGAGACTGATCCCCTTGGCAACGCCGATCGAAGCGTATGGCAGAGCACAATTGCTCACGCAACAGCGTTTCCATCTCGACCAGGTAATGCCTGGCTCCTGTCGCCGCGCGGTCCAGTTCCGCGCCCTGGCCCTGATAAAATACAGGGAAGAGCAGCTCGAGGTAGTGGCGGCAGATTTGCGCCGCGGCTTCTCGGCTGGGGAGCCGAAACTCGCACCCGTAATCGCCTGAAAGTTGCGCATCCAGCGCCACCCTAAATTCGCTTGCTAGGTTCTCTAAACGTTTATCATCCATGGTTTGTTAACCTTTAATGAGTCGAGGAGTCGAGAGTCGAGGGGTCGAGAAGTTTCCACCTTCGAGGTCCGCCCTAAGAGCCGAGGAGTCAAGAGATTCCCACCCTCGGCCTTCGACCCAACTTCTCGAGTTCTTGACTCCTCAACTTATCGAGTTCTCGACTCCTTGACTCCTCGACTTCTCGACTCCTCGCCCCGCACACTAGCCGATTCCCTCAAAGAGCACGGTGGATAAGTATCGCTCACCGGAATCCGGCAAGACCGTAACGATGATCTTCCCGGCAAACTCCGGCTGCTTCGCCAGTCGCACGGCCACGGCCGTCGCGGCGCCGCAGGAAATGCCACTCAGGACACCTTCCTCCCTCGTTAGCCGCCGGCCAAATTCAATCGCCTCTTCGTTCGAGACCTGCTCAATACGGTCCACAAGCGACAGGTCGAGAACCTTCGGAACGAAGCCGCCTCCGAGTCCCTGGATCTTGTGCGGACCGGGCTTCAAGGGCTGACCAGAAGTGAATTGAGTCAAGACGGGGCTCCCCGTCGGCTCGACCGCCACCGACAGGATATGTTTGCGCTTGGTTTTCTTGATAAAGCGGGAAACGCCGGTGATGGTGCCGCCCGTCCCCACCCCAGACACTAACACGTCAATTGTCCCATCGGTGTCGTCCCAGATTTCGGGCCCGGTGGTCTTTTCGTGGATTGCGGGATTGGCAGGATTCTCAAACTGCTGAGGCAGGAAATAATGGTTGACATCAGATTGATGAATCTCCTGCGCCCTCCTGATCGCACCGGGCATGCCCTCCGGCCCCGGGGTGAGGATCAAGCTGGCGCCCAGAGCTGCCATCACTCGACGACGCTCGAGCGACATGGTCTCGGGCATGGTAAGCGTCAACTTGTAGCCTCGCGCGGCGGCAACAAATGCCAGAGCGATTCCCGTATTGCCGCTGGTGGGCTCAATGATCTCCATGCCTGGTGTCAAGACACCTCTCTCCTCGGCGTCCCAAATCATCGCCGCCCCGATCCGGTCCTTCACGGAATAGCCCGGGCCGCGGCCCTCGATCTTGGCCAAAACGGTTGCTTTGGCTCCGTCGGTCACCCGGTTAAGCCGTATGAGCGGAGTCCTTCCGATACTGAAAGAGTTATCCTGGTAAATGTTCGACATTGAGTATCCTCTCGATAGTGAATTGTGTGCTCTGAAACCCGGCTTCAAGGCCGGCCTATGACAACACGCTATTCAGTATTGCTTGGGGTCGCGGGTGACGGGTGCGCCCGGGATTCACCATCCCGAGACCTCGGGATGGGAGCCCAGGCTAACTACAGATACAACGGAGGGCCGTACCGCCGGCAATGGAAGGAACGATGTCGAGCACGTCGTTCTCATTCAGGGGAGTTTGTTCCCTTTGCACGAAAATGATGACCTTGACCGGCATTCTTGCTCCCCGGGATGCGGCTTCGGACGGCCTCGCGGCCAGCAGCCTTCCCGCCTTAATTAATTCGATGCATTCTGAGCGTGAAGGATTCAACATTTACTTGAGGAAGCAGTGCCCTCAATCGGTCAACCCACTATCTCAACCTGCTCCGCGCGAAAAGCCCAGCGATCCTCTGCCAAAACCCAGCTCGTCAAATCCTTCGGGACGCCCCGTTCAACCGAGATTATAACATAAGAATACCACGGCCAGGCATGTTCGCGGTCGTAAATCGAAGGCCGCGCCGGATGATCGGGGTGAGAATGGTAGTAACCCAGAACCTCTGAACCCCTCGCTCGCGCATCCTTCTCCACCCGCAACTGGTCGAGCGGATCGATCAGGAAACGGTTGCGCTCCGTTTCCCGGACCGGATCATCCACCGGCAATAGCTTCTGCGCACGACCCGGATCATGCCGCAGGTTCTTGAGCGCCACAACTTCCGTCACACGCTTCGCGTCTACTTCCGCCTTCCCTAGCAACACCCCGCAGCATTCACTGGGGTAGTCCCCTGCGCTGTGTCGCCGGATGGCTTCCCGATGCACATCCCCTAGTTTCAGAGTCATGGCCCGCCTGGAGTAAATCAAAAATCTCTTAGGGCTCCGCGCGTTACATATCTTGCGTAATTATTATACTGAGACCTGCCCGGGCCGCCAAATCTGCGGCGCCAAGCCGCGGTAATTCAATTCATTCTCCCCTCTCCCCCTTGGGGGAGAGGGCAAGTCGCGCAAGGCCAGAAAATCTCAGCAAAAATGTAGAAACTCCGGTGGCCGGGGCAAGCCCCCGCCCTACATCCTGTAACCCAGCCCTTGCGCTTCTTGCCATCAATAGATTAGATTCACATTCTAGGGTCTGGATTGCGAGCTTGTGAACTTTGTGGAGTCGAATGGGATGGGACAAGAGCAGCTAGTGACGACCGACATTCGGAAACAATTTACCGCCGCCGGTTTTGAGATTGTGGAGGCTGGCATATCCCCTGGCTCAATCGGCGTAAAGAAATACAACTGCCTGCAATACCTGGAACTGAAGCCAGAGCAAGCCTGGCTTCCTCTAGGCCCGCCTTATTTCCAAATCCGCGGCCTCGACTGCGAACTCGAGGATCGCGGCTACCAGAAGTTCTGGCGCCACCGGGCCACTAGGTTCCCCATTCGAAAAGCCGAACTCGAGACACTCCACCGCTTTGATGAGGAAGTGCGCGAGATCCTTCGCTTGCCGTCCCTTTACAACGAGTCCTTAGGCTCAACCTGCGCTCGAACCGTGTATGACCGCCTGGACGGAAGGACGGACCGCTAATCTACTCGAACGGCACTGCCCGCCTCAACGGACCTTGTAGCGCCGATCCCGCATTGCGGGATCGGCATTTTGCTTTCCCATCGTGCTGACCCCGCCCTGCGGGGTCAGCGCTACGGCGTCGCCTCAAGCAAGTTCGAGACGCAAAAGCGGCCGCCCGCCGCGGCGGGCCACACTTCAAAATTCGTGGGCGCTACACTACGAATGGTTCTGCCCACCCGGATTGCCTTGAGGTGTAGCAGGCGGTGCGGCCGTTTCACTGGGGGTGGTCTGGGTTCTGCTCTGCGAGGGCGGCGGAAGAGCCTCGACAGGCGCAGGAGGTCCAGCAACAGTGGGGGCTTGCCTGAGCTCTGTTGTAGGAGCAGAAGGCGCCTGCGAGGGCGAACTCGCAGGCCGGACTTCAGGCTTGGTTTGCTCGCCCGAGGGGCCTGGAGGGTGCATGAGCGAAGGCGGCTTTGCCTCACGGACGGCAGGCCCCCTTCCAGTTCCCTGCTGCCAGGGGCGAGGAGTATGGCGGGTTTCACCTTGCGGACGCCGGCCCGGCATCCCCGGAGGCTGCGAAATGGGGCGAAAGATAATCTCAATCTGAACCTTGTCCATGTCTTCGTCGCCCAGTTCGATGATCTCGTCAAATCCTTCCTGCCGAATGTCCGTCCTGGTCTGCCCAAAAGCCAAGTGCTGGCGCTCGATCACAGGACGTCCTACCGTCCTCTGGCGCGATCGGTCACGCTCCACACATTTCTCGAGCGGAACATCAAAAACGAAAACCACGCAAGGAACCTGAAACCTCTTTGCCAATTCAAGATATTCCTTCCGATGGTGCTGAGTGAGCGCGGTGGAATCCACCACACACAGCCGGTTCAAGCCCAGTCGCAATTCCGTGAGGTAGTGGACGAGAGCGAACGCCTGGGTTTGATAACGCTGATCCCGCTCGTCGTCGCACACTCGAGCTCGCGCCCAGTCCGAAGAGATGATTTGCGTGGGGCGAAAGAGGCGCCGCGCAAAAGTCGACTTTCCGCAGGCAGCGGGCCCGCAGAGCAAGACGATCGAGGGGCGAATCAATCTCACTCTCTTCTCTTTGCTTTCATTCGGCGTTTGTTCTTGGGCCATAGTGGTAATGACGGTTCACTCCGAGATTTGGCTGCTTATCCGTACCGACCCTTGAGCGAAAAGGAGCGAGGGTTTCAAGACGCCCATGAGACCCATTCGACCTAAGAGATTATGATACTCCCCTTCTGTGAATGGTTGCACCGCAAAATGGCGAATACTTTCCGAAGAAGAACCACCTCGAGCCCTCAGGTGGGGAAAATTCCGAGCCCTCATCAGAGCCTATTATAACATGCGATGATATATATCCTTCATGGATAATAACAATAAGTAAATAGCTTGCGCGGGGGCCGCGCTGCTAGGGAGGGCGGCGAAGTGGGCAGGTCAAAAGTCAAAACTCAAATGGCAAATGTGAAATCCGATGGAATTTTGCCATTTGACCTTTGCGATTTGCATTTTGACTTGCCCTTCGATGGCAACTAATTTGAATTTACTACCCTCGCCCCCTTGGGGGAGAGGGTGTCCCGATCTGATCGGGACGGGTGAGGGGGTCATCCGGGAACGAATTGGGAAGGAGTTCCCTGAACACCCCTTATGTGAACAGCCTCGGTTCTAGATTGGCTTCTCCCCTCTGCCTTCCGCCTCCGGACTCCTGACTTCTGTCGCCTGACTTCTTCCCTCAGGTCACGCGACTACTTTCCCAAACCGATCGAACATTCGTGCCGCTCGCGGGAGACGCGTTCCTGCTCGAGGTAGGCGCGCGTGCGGCGGGTTAACTCATCGAAGTCCACTTGGTGCGCGTCGAACTCCGGCCCATCAACACAGGCGAACCGAACCTTCCCGCCCACGGTGACGCGGCATCCTCCGCACATCCCGGTACCATCCACCATAATGGGATTCAGGCTGGCATAAGTCCGGACCGCCCATTCGCGGGTGACCCCGGCGGCAGCGCGCATCATGGGAATCGGCCCGATAACATGGGCTATCCCAAGCAGGCATGCGTTGCCCGCCCGCCAAGCGCGCATCAGGTCCACGACGGTGCCGTGCAGACCTGCCGTGCCGTCATCGGTTGCCCAAAGCACTTCGTCGGCCGCCGAGCGCAGTTCCACATCAAGAATAATCTGGGCCGCTGAACGCGCGCCGCACAGAGCGGTGACGTGGTTCCCCGCCTCTCTGAAAGCACGTGCCACGGGCAGTAACTCGGCGACCCCTACTCCACCAGCGACGCACAGGACGTTTCCGACTTTCTCGATGCTGGCCGCTTGCCCGAGCGGTCCCAAAAGGTCTGCCAATCGGTCCCCGACCTCGAGCCGAACCGTGGCGCGACTTGTCTTTCCGACCGCCTGGACAACGAGCGTTATGCTCCCCGTCGCTTCATCGCCATCTACAATCGTCAGCGGGATGCGCTCACTCCTTTCGGTGGGCCGGATGATGACGAACTGACCCGCCTTCCAATGTTTTGCAATTTCCGGGGCTTCCACTTGTAGCCAAGCAATCTCGGGCGTGAGCAGCCGCTTCCCCAGAATCTGATTGTCCAGGCTCGCGCTGACCCGATGTTCTTCCGCCGGCTTCTTCGCCGCTGGGGCGCCGGAGGTCTCTCGCGCCTGCTGCTCGAGGGCGCGATGAATCGCGGCAGCAGCAGCGCGGCCGTCGCGCATCGCCAGGATGACGGTGGAGCCGCCCCGGACGACGTCTCCTCCTGCAAACACATTGGGAATATTGGTTTGCCCGTCGGCATCAATCACAACCTTGCCACGTTGGGTCAGAAGCTGTGGGGTGGCGCGCTGCACCGTTGGGTTGGGGCTTTGACCGATGGCCATCACCACCGTATCTACCGGCATTCGGAATTCCGACCCCGGCATGGGAACCGGCGAGGGCCGGCCTGATTCGTCAGGCTCTCCCAACTGCATCCGGATGCACTCCATCTCGTGCAGCACCCCTTTGTCGTCACCAAAGAGGCGGACCGGCGCAGCCAGAAAATCGAAGCGCACTCCTTCTTCCTCGGCGTGCTCAATCTCCTCCAGCCGGGCACGCAGTTCGGCGCGCCCGCGCCGGAACATGATCGTCGTCTCGGCGCCCATTCGCCGCGACCAACGGGCCGCATCCATGGCGGAGTTCCCTCCGCCCACCACTACCACGCGGGAGCCGATCCGCACCGGTGTGTCAGACTCCGGGAAGCGAAAGGCCTCCATCAGATTCAGTCGCGTCAGGTATTCGTTGGCCGTGTAGACGCCGATCAAGTTTTCCCCGGGAATGTTCGTCAAATGCGGCAGGCCGGCGCCGGTACCCAGAAAGATGGCCTGAAATCCCTGCGCGAATAAATCCTCCACCGCGCACGTCTTGCCCACGATGAAATCCGTGCGAAATTCGACGCCCATGCTTCGGAGGCGGTCTACCTCGTCACGAATAATCTCGCGTGGCAAGCGAAAATTGGGGATGCCATAAGCCAGCACTCCCCCCAGCCCGTGGAGCGCTTCGAATATGCTTACCCGGTAGCCGTTTCGCACCAAATCGTAGGCCGCAATGAGGGAAGCGGGGCCGCTCCCCACCAGCGCCACGCGCGCCCCGTCGAGCGCCAGGGGTTGCGGCGTATTGGAGGCTGATTGACGGTGATAATCGGCCGCGAACCGCTCCAGGGACCCGATCGCCACCGGTTGGAGTTTCTTCCCCAGCAGGCAGGCACGCTCGCAGTAAAGCTCATGCTGACACACACGACCGCAGATGCCCGGAAAAGGACTTTCCTCGCTGATCTTATCGAAAGCCCCGGCAAAATCGCCCTGCGCCATCAAGCCTATGAACTCTTTGACATTAATGTGCAACGGGCATGCTTCAACGCAAGTCGGATTCTTGCACTGCAAGCATCGGAGTGCCTCAACTTGGACCTGCTGGAGCGAAAACCCCAGTGCGACCTCCTCGGGACCGCGCAGGCGAACGTCTGGGGATAGGAGTGGCAGGGGCTGACGAGGCGCTTTGGGGTTCAGCTTCACCCTGGGTTTGTTTTCGGCCGCCGGAGTCACCGTTTGCTTCGTTTTCTCTGCGTTCAGGATAACCCTCCATCAATCGGTGTCGGATTTCACTCTTGAATCCCTGATGCCTGGAGTACAGAGCAGCATGGCCAAATTTTGCGCTTGCTCAAACCCCACGGATGTTCAGGCGAGCAATTCTTTTGCCAGCCGATGGTCAGCGAGGGATTAGTTTGTGTTGCATTTCGCAACCTAAGACCTTGGCCTTTTTGCAGGCTCAGGAGGCAAATTCCCAAAACACGTGCCGCCAGGCTCGATGATGTGGCATTTGCAACACCTCCAAGTCCGAAAAGTGGGAAATTGTGCCCAATCGTGACACAGCTTAGGGATGATTCCGGATATTTCGACTCGGACCCGCAGCCTCTGGCTCTTCCCTACGTGCCACCTACTAACTACCAGCGTTTTCAACAACATTCCCGCTTTTGAGGGCTAAGTACCTTCGTTTTCATACACATTCCGGCTTCCGTCTCGAGTTTTCCACAGCGGCCCTTTGTTTTCATAGACATTCCCTCGTCGCTCGTTCATTTTTTAAAGTTACTACGGTTAGATCGTACGGGTAGGCAATGACATACTGTCCGTTTGAAAACGAGCATGGGAGGGACCACAGTAAGCTCCGTACGGTCATGGCAGAACAGCCAAGCATCCTTTCCTAGGCTATCATATTAAGCATAGCCTGTCAAGCGCCTTTTTCGCGACCGAAATGCAGGAGTCAGGAAAAGTTGACCGTGGTTATATTCCTTAGTTACCATGATCGGGCGATCTGGAGATCGGGAGAACAGCCCTGTTGTTCACCCGATCTCCCGATCATCCGATCTCCCGATTATCAAGACCGCCGCTCACGGAGGGTGCCTTCAACGATTCTGGCCGTGGTGGACGACCTGCTTTTCCTGTCCAAAATCCAGCAGACTGCCCAGCATGTCGGGGTCGCGGTGAAATCCGCTCAGCCTGCGGACCTGCCCGGCCTGGCCATCCAGGATGTTCCGAACGCCCTCCTCATCGATCTAAACCATCGGTCAGGCAAGGCCTTGGAAGTCCTGCGCACCCTCAAGTCTGACTTGAAAACAAAAGAGATCGCAGCCATTGGCTTTGTCTCTCACGTTCAAAACGACCTCATCGCGGCGGCGCGTGACGCCGGATGCGATCTCGTGCTGGCGCGCTCCGCCTTTGTCAGCCAATTGCCGAGTCTCCTGCAACGGTTTTCGGGAACCGGCACGGCAGGGCGCACTGCGGAATAAGATTGCATCTCCATTAGCATGGTAATATAAGCGTGCAGACTGCGACCCATAGCAATGAAACTTGGCAGGAGGAAATTCAATGATAAAGAGACTGCTGCTTCTTTTCGGAATCCTCTATCTCATCGCATGTCCAATCTCGGTGCAAGCTGCAAAAAAGGCTAAGGCAAACCTGCTCAATGCTAAAGGCGCGCCCGTTGGCACAGCAACATTCAGCGAGAAATCCAATGGCGTTCAACTGGACCTGAAGGTCTCTAATCTTTCACCCGGACTTCACGGCTTCCACATTCATGCGGTGGGGAGGTGTGAAGCGCCCGATTTTAAATCGGCCGGCCCTCACTTCAATCCTGAGGGCAAGCAACACGGTTGGGACAATCCGCTAGGCCATCACCTGGGCGATCTGCAAAACCTGGACGTGGGTCCGGGCGGAGACGTAAACATTAAAATTGTGGTTCCCGGGGTAACGCTTGGAGAGGGGCCGAAGTCGCTATTTCACGAGGGTGGCACGTCCCTTGTTATCCACGAGAAACCCGACGACGGGAAGACCGACCCCGCCGGCAACGCGGGGGCTCGGATTGCCTGCGGCGTGATCATGCAATAGGCCCGTTCGAGCTTCCCCACTGCGCCAAGGTTCTCGCGGCGGAACAGACTGGGCTTCCATGAAGAGCCATCGCCGAGATACGGCCCCAGGGGCGTCAGTGTGTGAGGACATGCCAACTGGCGCCTGACACCCGCTCATCATCGCAGGTAGTGTTCGAGGACGGCATCCCACTTGCCCTGGGCGGAGAGAATCAGCTCGATAACCTCGCGCACGGCGCCCTTGCCTCCCGGCTGCCGGGTCATATAATGAACGTGGCGGCGCAGGAGCTTGTGTCCGCCGGCCACACCGACCGCCAACCCAACGCGAGTCAGTACAGGCAGGTCCACGACGTCGTCGCCCACAAAGCACACTTCCTCATCTTTCAGGCGTGCCTCCTGAAGGATCTCCTGGTAAGGCGCAAGCTTTTCCCGGGCATTCGGCTTTAGGAAATGAACACCCAATTCCTTCGCCCGGTATTCGACGGCGGGTGAACTGCGGCCCGTGATGAAGCCCGTCCTGAGCCCGGCTTGGTGGGCGATGCGAAAGCCCAGGCCGTCGCGAGAGTGGAACGCCTTGGTTTCAACCAGCCCACTGCCCGGGCGTGGAACGTAAAAGAAGCGTCCATCCGTCAAGACGCCGTCAACGTCCATGAGCAGGAGCTTGATCTTGCGGGCGCGCGCTTGGAGTTGTTTGGAAATCAAGGGCATGTTGGTCCTCGAGTGATTTGGAGTCCGATGGTTAAGAGAAGCTTTCCCGGATTCTCAGGCGCTTTCGATCCGCAGACCTTCGATGTTTTCGAAGTGGCGTCGGTTATTGGTGAGAAGGGTAAGCTCGTGCTGGCGGGCCGTCACGCCGATGATGAGATCGAAGTCGGCGACGCGTTTTCCCGCTGCGCGCAAGCGACCCCGCTCTTTCCCGAAAAGCTTGCACGTTTCTTCAACGATGCTGACAAAGGAAACGCGCCTCAAGAAATCGTTCAGACCATGTTCGCTTTGCAGCGGATCGCGGGAGTAGTGTACTCCTTCCCACAGTTCGGCGAGCGAGACGGCCGAGAGCGCGAGCCCTTGCCCCCGCAATTCCTCCATGCGCTGTCGAATTCGTTCATTGCCGTGTAGCCAATGGACGGCCCAGTCGGTGTCTACCAGATAGGAAAGCGTCATGGCTTTGGCTCCTCTCTGGTGTTGAGTAAGCGGTCCTCGTAAACGTCGCGGATAAACTTCTCGGCATCAATGAGGCCTTTCCAACTTCCCGCCGAGCGGAGAAAAGCCTCGTCGTCCGGGTCCTCCGCGACGCCGATAACGGTAATCAAGACTTCCTTTCCCTCCGGCAGGTCGGTGGTTTCGAGGAGCTCCAGAACCCCTCCTTTCACGCGCGCTCGTATCGTTCCACCCATTGCATTCCTCCTCTGCTCCCTCCGTTGAGAGGATTTTCAAAGGTACGTTTGTCCTCAAAACATCTGTGTTGTCCAGAGGTCGTGGATATGGACTACGCCCTCCAGCTTGCCTTGCGCGTCCACGACGAGGAGGGAGGTAATTTTCCGAGTCTCCATGAAATTCAGGGCTTTGGTCGCCAACTCTTGCCGGCCAATAGTCACTGGATTTCGTGTCATGGCGTCCGCGGCTTTCAAATCCAGAGCTCGATTCCCTTCCCGCTGAAACAATCGTCGCAGGTCGCCATCCGAGATGATTCCCAGCAAGCGGTCAGATTCGCCGGTGACCGCAGTGTGCCCCAAACCCTTCTTGCTCATTTCATAGATCACGTCCGGCATGGGGGTGTGGGGGCCTACGCGGGGAAGTTGATCCCCCGTGTGCATAACGCTCTCGACGCGGCGCAGCTTAACTCCGAGGTCACCGCCCGGGTGGAGTGCGGCGTAATCCGCTTCATCGAAACCCCGCTTCTCGAGCAGCGCCATGGCCAGCGCATCGCCCATGGCCAGCATGGCGGTGGTCGAGGCGGTGGGCGCCAGTCCCAGCGGGCACGCTTCCTGCCGAATTCCCACGTCGATCACCGCCTCGCTTGCCTGTGCCAGTGTCGAAGTCAGATTGCCCGTCAGTGAGATGAGCGGGATAGCCAAACGTTTGACGGTTTCGAGCAGCCGCAGCAGTTCCACGGTCTCACCGCTGTAGCACAGCGCTACCAGCACGTCGTGGCGGACCAGGCGTCCAAGGTCACCGTGCAAGGCTTCCGAGGGATGCAAGAAGAACGAGGGCGTGCCGGTGCTCGAAAGCGTGGCGGAAATCTTCTGCCCAATCAGGCCGGACTTCCCCATGCCGGTGACCACAACCCTCCCCCGACAGGCATAGAGGATTTCCACCGCCCGCACAAAGCTCTGATCGAGGCGCTCCACCAGTTCGCTCAAGGTCTTCGCCTCGATTTCCAGAACCCTGCGCGCCGTATCCAGACTCATCGCCGTTTCACTCGAACGGTGGATAATAACATAAGCTGCCTGTCACGGTGTCATTCCGATCCCGCAGTCGCGGGAGAGGAATCTCGCCCTGTTCTTTGTTCCACCGAGTCCCAAGTCCAGAGCGAGATTCCTCGCTGCGCTCGGAATGACATCCAGGGATGGTTCCAGCGTGTTCGCCGCTAGAGCGTTCGCCTTCGCGTTCACGTCCGCGCTTCGATCTTATTGACGACGGTTTTCAGCGCCTTGACGCGCGCCCACCACTTCCAGTTGCCTTCAATGATGGTCCAGGGAGCGTAGTCGGTGTCCGTTTTCGCGAACATGTCTTCCAGCGCTTCAATATACTGGTCCCACTTTTCGCGGTTGCGCCAATCCTCTTGACTCAGCTTATAATTCTTCCAGGGATCTTTTTCGCGCTTCTTGAAGCGGTCGAGTTGTTCCTTCTTGGAAATGTGAATCCAGAACTTCACCAGGACCATGCCGTCATCCACCAGGGTCCGCTCGAATTCATTGATCTCCCGGTAAGCGCGCTGCCATTCCTCCTTCTTGGCAAACTTCTCGACGCGCTCGACCAAAACCCGGCCATACCAAGTGCGATCGAAGATCCCGATGCGGCCGCGGGGCGGTAGCCGGAGCCAAAAGCGACGCAGCCAGTGGTGGGCCTTGTCCTCCTGGGAGGGTGGGCCGATAGGGTAAACCTCGTAGCCGCGTGGGTCCAGGGCCTCGGTCAAGCGTTTGATATTGCCTCCCTTCCCTGCCGCGTCTTCTCCTTCGTAACCGACACAGACCGGAATTCCTTTTTCAATAATCTTGCGTTGCAGTTTCAACAGCCTCAACTGGTACTCTTCCAAAAGCTCCGCGTACTCCTCCTTGGACTCGAGCTTCTTGTCGAGATCAAGCTTATCCAGATAACCCATGATGCCACCTCCGGGAATCCCTGCTCCGTCACAGGGGATTGAGGAACCGCGCGGCCTGCGGCCAAGCGATGATTGCAGACGTTCTTCGCAAGACACAAAGAACAGCGAAACTAATCCCGAAATCAGAAGTTGGAGCTGCGGGGACACGTGGACACCCTTGTCACCCTGAGCCCGCCGTTCTGTGGCAGGCGAAGGGTCTGCTTTGCTTCGAAAAAAAGCAGATTCTTCATCCGCCAAAGAACGGCGGATTCAGAATGACAGAGGGCGGCACGGACACAGGCTTATTTCTTTTCCTGCTGCTCCTGGTGAGCGGTCGGGTCGTGCTTCGGAGCAGCCTTGGCTTTCTGATCGCGGAGGACCGCCTTGCGGCTCAGCCGGATCTTGTTGCCCTCGATGGCAATCACTTTAACCAACAACTGGTCCCCTTCCTTGAGTTCATCGCGAATGTCCCGGATCCGGTGCTCAGCGACTTCACTGATGTGCAGCAATCCGTCGGTGCCGGGGAAGATCTCAACGAAAGCGCCAAAGTCCGCCAGCCGGACTACCTTCCCGAGGTAGGTCTTGCCCAACTCGGCCTCGGCCAGAAGGTCCTTGATCATCTTGAGGGCCTTGTGGGCAGCAGTTTCGTCGGTGGCGGCCACGTTGACCTTGCCGTCATCCTCCACATCGATCTTCACGCCGGTCTGCTCGATAATGCCGCGAATCACCTTGCCCCCCGGCCCGATAAGTTCGCCGATCTTCTGACGGTTGATTTGCAGGGTGTAGATGTGGGGAGCAAATTCGGAGATCTGCTTACGGGGCTCGGAGAGCGTCTCCAGCATTTTTCCCAGCACGTGCAGGCGGGCCGACTTCGCCTGGCCCAGCGCCTCCGCCATGATCGGCGCGGTGATGCCGGAGATCTTGATGTCCATTTGCAGGGCGGTAATGCCGGCTTTGCTGCCCGCCACCTTGAAGTCCATGTCGCCGTAATGGTCCTCGCTTCCGGCGATGTCCGTCAGGATGGCGTAATTCTCGCCTTCCTTGACCAACCCCATGGCAATTCCCGCCAAGGGCGCCTTGATGGGCACGCCCGCATCCATCAGCGCGAGGGTCCCGCCGCACACGGTCGCCATCGAGGAAGACCCATTGGATTCGAGGATGTCCGAAACCACGCGAATCGTGTAGGGGAATTCCTTCTCTTCCGGGACGACGGCAATCAGCGCACGCTCCGCCAGCGCCCCGTGGCCGATTTCACGCCTGCCGGGACCGCGCAGGAACGCCACCTCTCCCACACTGAAAGGTGGGAAGTTGTAATGGAGCATGAAACGTTTGAAAGCCTCGCCTTCGAGCACATCGAGCCTCTGCACATCCTCGGCGGTCCCCAGCGTAGCGGTCACCAGTGCCTGTGTCTCACCTCTGGTAAAGAGGGCGGAACCGTGAGTGCGTGGCAGGATGCTCACTTCGCTCGAGATCTCCCTCACCTGGTCGAAAGCCCGGCGATCAGGCCGCTGGCGTTTTTCGAGGACGTCGTTGCGGAAGAGACGCTCTTCCAGACGCGAGAAATAGTGAGCGGCCAAGCGGCGCTTCTCTTCGTCATCTTCCGGGTAGCTTTCCAACAGTCTGGTCCGGATTTCAACGATTCGACGCTGGCTCTCCTGCTTGGGGTATTTCGAGGTGTCCATGGCCTCGTGGAGCTGCTCCTCGACCTTGCTCGCCACTTCGCCGTAAAACACCTCATCCACCGCTGGCGTAACAAATTCGCGCTTCTTGATGCCTAGCTTCGCGAAGAGATCTTTCTGCATGGCCACGATTTTCCGGATTTCGCCGTGACCGTACTGGAGGGCGTCCAGGATCGTCTCTTCAGAAACTTCCTTGGCGCCCGCTTCCACCATCACGATGGCCTCCTCCGTGCCCACCACGACCAGATTTAGCAGGCTGGACTTGGTCTCCGCGTAGGTGGGGTTCGCCACCAGCCGGCCATCCACCAGCCCCACACGCACCGCCCCCACGGGCGTATAAAACGGAATATCCGAAAGGTAAAGGGCGGCTCCCCCGGCCACCATCCCAATGACGTCCGGGTTGTTGTCCGAATCCGCCGACAGAACCAAGGCAATCACTTGAGTCTCATCGTTGAAGCCTTCGGGGAAAAGAGGGCGGACCGGCCGGTCAATCATGCGACTGGTGAGGATTTCCTTTTCCGTAGGTCTTCCTTCCCGCTTGAAAAAGCCGCCGGGAATCTTCCCCGCGGCGTAGTTATATTCACGGTAGTCAACCGTTAAGGGGAAAAAGTCGATGCCCTCACGGGGTACAGTTGAACATGCGGTCGCCAACACTACCGTGTCACCATACCGGACCATGGCGGAACCGTCCGCCTGCTTGGCTACTTTGCCACATTCAATGCTCAGGGTGTTTGATCCCAGGGCAATTTCTACTTTTTGCATCTCAATGTCCTCCGACAATTTTTGCCCAGTGCTCGCTGGGGCCTCCGCGCGGTGCAGAAGCGCTCCACCGTCCAGCTTCACTTCGCTGCTCTCGAAATGTGAGGGACTGGTTGTGCATACTGGGTTGGTCAGAGAGTTGCGAATTGAGGCGGATAAGCAACTACGGGCGCCCTCAGGACCGGCTGCGGAAAGGCGCAAGACGAAAAAGCGACCTGCACCCGTATCGCGGGAGGTCGTTGCGCGCAAAAAATTTGTCGCTTTGGGAATTCCTGAACTGTCCGCTCAAAACCGGCTACTTGCGGATGCCCAACCTCTCGATAACCCGCTTATAACGCTCCGCATCCAGGCGTTTGAGATACTCCAACAAACGCCTTCTTTTGCCCACCATCATGAGCAAACCACGGCGCGACGCGTGGTCCTTGCGATGAACGTTAAAATGCTCATTCAGATAGTTGATTCGTTCGCTCAGCAGGGCTACTTGAACTTCCGGCGAACCTGTGTCGCTCCCGTGAACTCGGTAACGCTCAATCAGGTCGCCTTTGGATTCGCGCGTCAACGGCATCCGCCATTCTCCTCGCTTTTCATCTCTCTTTTCAACAATTTCAGATTAACACGGAGACGGAGTTTTGGCAAAAGAAAATCGAACGGGGAGTAATCCCTCAGTCTCGGTTGGCGTAGCGCCGCCCTTTGGAGCCTGCCCTGAGCGCAGCGAAGGGACGGCACGTGCCGGCCCCGCCCTGCGGGACCGGCGCTACGTGCGTTGCCACCCGAGAGTGAGGGATTACACCTACATCACTCGGCGTCCCCCACACTCCCTTGCGAAGGCATGAGCAGGATTTCTTCCAGCGTGGTTCGTGGAGGCTGTGCCAGCGCCCCAAAGACGGCCTCCGCGACGTCCGTCGCCTGGATGAGGTCGAGGCGGCAGACGGGGAATCCAAATTGATTGGTCAGGCGGGTGTTGGTGGAGCCCGGCAGAATGCCTGTGACGCGAATCTTCAACGGCCGAAGCTCCTCGCGGAGTACCCGCGTCAGGCCAAGCGCCCCGAATTTGGAAGCGGTATAAGCCGAACAATTCGCAAAAGGCTGGAGGCTGGATACGGAGAGGATATTCACAAGATGGGCCGCCCGGCTGCGGCGAAGAAGAGGCAGCGCGCCGCGGGTGCACAAGAACAGAGAGGTCAGATTGGTTTCAATGTTCCTTCGCCAGTCGTCGAGGGAGGTGGAAACAAAGGGCTTATAAGTGAAAACGCCGGCGTTGTTGATAAGGATGTCAAGGCGGCCCAGCTCGCGTCCCACAACCTTGAACAGCCGCCGGACTTGCCTGGCCTGCGTCACATCCGCCTTGACCACCAACGCGCCACCCGGAACTTCCTCTGCCGCCTTGCGCAGAGCCGCTTCCTTCCGGGCAACCAGTACGAGTCTTGCACCCTCGTTTCCCAAACGCTGGGCAATCGCCAAGCCGATTCCCCGGCTGCCGCCGGTCACAAGGATGACTTTACCTTCAAGTTTACCCATAAAGTCAGTGACAAGTGACGAGTGACGAGCGCCGAGTGACGAGCAAAAGTACAGGTGCCAGGTGTCAGGTTTCAGGTTTCGGGGGTTAGTGAAGAGCAGGCGGGAAGTTTGTAAGAACAGAGTCCCGAATTCTGATTTATGCTTTTGCTTTTCCGCTCGTCACTCGTCACTCGTCACTTGTCACTGCCTTTCCCGCACTAGTCTCAAGAATTCCGCCCGCGTCAACTCGCAGTCCCGGAAGACTCCTGTCATGTGCGAGGTGACGGCGACCGAGTTCTGCTTCTCAACCCCACGCATAATCATGCAGAGGTGCTTTGCCTCAATGATGACGCCCACTCCCTGGGGTTTAATCCTTTCCATTAGAGCTTCGGCAATTTGAGTGGTAAGCCGCTCCTGGATCTGAAGGCGCTTGGCGAAGACATCGACCACTCGGGGTATTTTGCTCAGGCCGATGACCTTCTGGTTCGGAATGTAGGCCACGTGGCACTTTCCAAAAAAGGGCAACAGATGGTGCTCGCAAATGCTGAATATCTCGATGTCCTTCACAATAACCATTTCATCGTAGGCCACCGGAAAGAGTGCGCCGTTCAGAACCTTATCCAGCTCCTGATGGTAGCCGCTGGTAAGGAAACGCAGCGACCTTGCCACGCGGCCCGGAGTTCGAATCAACCCCTCGCGGCGGGGGTCTTCCCCAAGCTCACGAAGCAGGGTATGAATCGCCTCCGCGAGCGGGTCGGATTCCCCCTCTTTTTCAAGTTCGTTCAATGTCGCCATTTGATCTTCAATCATTCTTGCCCTCTCAGTTCCTGCTCCTGACGCTGCGTTCGCCCTCATATTCAAAGAAATTGGAGTTGGTCTCCTCCAACCGCACGCGCGCGAGTTGGGCGGCGTGAAGAGGTCCAGCGCTGTTGACCTTGTCCTCGAGCAGATTGAATATCTCCACGCACACGTTTTCGGTCGTCGGCACTCGAGATTGAAAGTTCTCCACGTCCAGGTTGAGGTTGGTATGGTCGAAGCGCTCGAGCACTTCTTTTTCGACGAGGCCGTCAAGCGCTACGAGGTCAAAGACCATGCCTGTTTCCTGGTCAATGGGCCCCTCCACCGTCACTTCCAGCACATAATTGTGACCATGGCCAAACGCGCTGTCGCATTTGCCATAGATGCGCACATTGGCGTCATCCGACAGCGCCTTATTGTGCAGCCGATGCGAAGCACAAAACCCGTAGCGGCGGGTGAGGTAAACCATCACTCTCCGTAATAATCAACATAAAGGTCGGGAGTTTCGTACAACCTTATTCGATGCAGCTTCCCAAAGGTAAGTTTCGGGGCGAGCAGACCCCAGATTTCTACGGCAATGTTCTCGGTGGTCGGAATCTTGGTCGCAAAGGCCGGGACTTCCTGGTTGAGGAATTTGTGGTCCATCAACTGCAACACTTCACGCTCCAGGATCGTCTTCAGCTCTTTCAAGTCAACTACCATGCCCGTCGTGGGGTTGAGCAAACCGGCTACGGTGACTTCCAGCATGTAGTTGTGCCCGTGGCCATGGGGGTTATTGCACTTCCCGAAGATGCGCCGGTTCTCTTCCGGCGAAAGCTTCGGATTGTGATAGAAATGTGAAGCGGAGAACTCCGCCCGGCGCGTGACGTAGATCATCCTCTACCCCCTGGTTGAATAACGGCGTCCTTTCCAATCTACGTGGCGTGAAACGCGATGAGCTATGACCGAGTTGATTAGAAGTGCGCCCAAGATAACCGCGCCTTCCAACCTCCACGGCGCAACGCGAGAGTCAAATCCCAAACGAGTGACTGCCCGCAAATAACTGGCATGACGCACCACGACGATGAGCAAACACCC
Organism: Acidobacteria bacterium UBA7540; assembly: GCA_002478145.1. Next base: position 20,976 of record DLMI01000162.1, on the reverse strand, counting down.
TAGGGCCCCGCACAAGACGATGACGTTTCCCCGGCCGGATAATAACCACATTAAAAGTGCGACCAGGAAAAACTGCGGCAGTAAATCCAAGGCACAAAGTTCGGCCAATGTCTTGAAAATCTTCGCCAGGCTTCCCCCATAAATAAGATAGAGATTCTTGGTCCATCCGCGCCACATTTCACCAAAGCTGCGGTACATCCGCGTCTGGACCCAGGCTGCTCCAGGCAGGAAAAGCAGTTTCCCGCCCGCCGCCTTGACTCGCTTCGCCAGCTCCACGTCCTCGAGGATCGCGTTGCGAATTGCTTGGTGCCCGCCCACGCGCGCGTACGCTTGGCGCCGGATTAAGAGATACTGACCGTTCGCCGCGGCCGCCGCCGATCCAGGCTCGGAGACTTCTTCGAATCTGTACAGGCGCGCCAGGTTCACATAAACGAGCGGTATGACGGCCTTCTCCCACCAAGTCGGGGTTACTTGGCCGGGCGAGAGCGAAAGCAAATCAGCGCCTTCCCGCTCGGCAAGCTCCAGCAGGGCCGCGAGGCTGCCCGGCAGGTGCTCGGTGTCGGCATCCGTAAAGAGCAGCCAATCACCTGCCGCCTCTCGAGCCGCAACGGTTACAGCGTACGTCTTGCCCAGCCAGCCTTCCGGCAGCGAGTCGATGTGCAGTACGCGGAGAAGTGGCGCCTCCGCCTTCATGGCCTCCAGAATCTCCAAAGTCCTGTCTTCCGACTGGTCATCCACGATGAGGATTTCCCGCACGCCTCGCTGCGCCGCAAGGGAACGAACCAGACACTCGAGGTTGGCTTCCTCGTTACGGGCGGGTACGATTATGGAGACCAGACCGGGATAGTTTTGACTCATCTACCCTGCCCGCACACGACGGGAAGTAGGGCCGCCCCAAGAGGCGGCCCTACCGCGCCTCATGAAGATTCAGGCCCGCATTCAAACTGCTATTATAATGGAGGGTCGGGCGATGAGCAAAACGAACGCGCTTAAGATTCTCGCACTTTTGCTGATTTTGGGTGGCGCGGCGATCTTCGCTCTGCGCCTGCGACAGCCGCGCCCCGTGGACGTCGGAGAAAGAGCGCCTGACTTTACCCTTCCGGCCCTTAACCGGGGTTCGCTTTCACTTCACGATTTCTCTCGACAGGTGGTGGTCCTGAACTTCTGGGCCACCTGGTGCCCGCCGTGCGTGGAAGAGACTCCCGGCCTGGAAAAGTTCGCCGAACAAATGCGCTCGCAAGGCGTGGCCGTGATGGGGGTCAGCGTGGACCAGGATGTGGTAGCCCTACAGACTTTTGCTGCGCAGCAGCACCTTTCGTTTCCTATTGGGCGGGACCCCGATCAATCCGTCGCCAACCGTTACGGGACATTCCAATTCCCGGAAACTTACATCATCGACCAAGACGGCAGAGTGGCGGAAAAACTGATCGGGCCCGTGGATTGGCAGGACCCCCGCATCATTACTTTCGTCCAGGACCTCGCCCGCAAGATGGGGGGCTAGGGCCATGTCACATCTAAATTCTTTACAGTTCCGCGGGCTGGCGCAGACGGTCGCTTTTTAGCGTCTGCGCCAGCCCGCGTTGACGAGACCCTGTGATTGAATCCCGGGCTTAAACGAGCGGTCCGGGCTACTTACTCCTCCGTCATTTGCCGGTTGCCTCCAGAAATTCTTCCACGGTTAATCCCGCTCTCGCGATCAGGGCACGCAGCGTTCCGCGCGCCACTTCAGGATGCTTGGGAATAGAAAGCGTGGCGATGTGGCCAGTTTTGGTAAGAATGATATGGCTGCCCCGTTGCCGGGCTACTTCCCAGCCTAGCTTTTGGAAAGCCCCCATGACGTCCCGAGGTCGAAGCAGCGGAAGGGGCGGCATCAGCTTACAACTTCCACTTCACGCGTGGTGACCGTCAGAGGCAGGCCTTTCTCGGCCCGAACCTCGAGGCATTCCTTGATGGCATCGCGGATGTTTTCCTCCGCTTCCTCTTCCGTTTTCCCCTGACTTACGCAGCCGGGAATGGATGGACATTCAGCAATGAAAACGCCGTCTTCGTCCGGGTAAATGGTGATGAGCAGTTTCATCTCAACTCCTGGCTCTAATTATCGCACAATTTGTTCCTAAAGGTTCTCTGCATTCCCCTCAATCGCGGGCTGGCGCAGACGGTCGCATTAGGGCAGTAGGCAGTACCCTCTAGGCAGTACGCAGAAAGCATTAACCAGAAAGCGGGAGGCAGACAGCTTTTCGTAGCGGCCAGCTTCAGCCGGGCAGCTTTTCGTAGCGGCCGGCTTTAGCCGGGCAGCCCTCTTCCGACAAGGCTTTGGGGCGGGCACACTCTCCGTCAGCGCGCCGTTCTACAAGCCAACTGAGGTGAGCTATCGTAGCCCGGGCCTGTTCGGTTGGTCCGCGGCTTTTTGTTGTCAGTCGAGGACTCCCACAACTCGCTTCGGGAGATCGCAGACCCCAAAGATCAGGGGTCTGCGCCAGCCGGTGGAAAGGCCTCATTTTCTATCTAGAAAGCGATATACATTCAATTGTATATTTGCTGGTGGCTTTACTGATATAGTCGCAATCGTGAGCAACCGAGCCGAAAGGCCCAAATACGCGACCGTCGTTTGGGAGGGCGACTCGAGAGAGATTCTCCAGGCTTTCCCCAGAGGACGTTAGGCAGAACCTGGGATTTCAGTTGTGGCAGTTGCAGCAAGGCGAAAGACCAAGTGACTACAGACCGTTGCCCTCGATAGGCGCGAGCGTTTTTGAACTGCGCGATCAAGATGAAAGAGCCTGGTATCGCGTCGTTTACTTATCGCGGGTAAATGACGTGATCTGCGTTCTGGACTGCTTCGAGAAGAAAAGCCGGGAAATGCCAAGAAACGAATTTGAGAAGGCGAAGCAGCGGCTCAAAGCAGTGAAGGCGCGTTGGGGAGAGGAGAAGAAACATGAAGAGCGCAGCTAACAAGCCATCGCACGTAACGCAGGGGAACGTGCTGGATGACCTTGGCTTTCCGCCGGAGCAGGCAACGGCGCTAAAATTCAAGGCCGAGCTGTATCAGGCAATCCTCCGGTGCGCGAAGAAGTATCCACCAAAGGACCTGCAAATAATCCTCGGAGAGCCTCAGCCGCGTGTGAGCGAACTGCTCAACGGGAAGATCGCCAACAAGAGCGTCGACAAACTCCTCTACTATGCCGGACGCTTGGGCATTGAAGCCAAGGCCAAATTCGCGCAGACTCACAAAGAGGTGGTTGAGAAAGAGCTTGCACTGGCCGACTAATGCGGACGAAGCTCCGGCAACGGCACGCGGCCAGCGAGCTACGGTGTCGCCGTGGCTGAAAGTCCGCCAATCCTTGTGGCGGGCGACCCTTCGGCCTCGGGGTGGGCGCCGCTCGCCTTTGCAGCGGCGACCCCGGCTTGCGGGGTCGGCATTTTTCGCGCGGGCGGGCGTACACGGTCGCTTTTTAGCGCCTGCGCCAGCCAGAGCCGTTTGTGGAACACTGGTACCGCTGCCAAGCGCTTTGCGCTTATAATCACGGGATGAGCCGGCGAATACCGAACTCGAAACCGATCACTGATGTGAGTGCGATGGCTTTTTTAAATATGGCGCGCGAGTACCATAGTGCAGCCAATCAGCTCTCCGGTTTGGGACGCGGTTCCTTAAGCAACCCGATCAACTTCCTTTACTTCCATACTGTCGAACTGGCGCTAAAGGCGTTCGTGCGATCATTCAACCGCCCGATCCGAAAGAGCCATAATTTGACGAAAGTTTACGAGGAGTGCCGTAGTTTGGGACTCAAGATCGGCCCGGCTGACCGGCTTGAGATCGGGAATATTGTGACTCTATTGGATTCAGGCAACGAGGATCAAGGGTTCCGCTACTTCAACTGGAAGTCAGGGTCAATGGCTACTTCATCGTGGATACGCGAGGTCGTCGAGCAGTTGATGCGGGCTGTCGAAACACATGTGGAGGCTCGCGCCCAACACGAGGCCACCGCTGTCCCGGCGGGTCCCGCCATCAAGTTGACGATGATCTTTGGTAAGCCTGTACCCAGGGCCAGCGCGGATGTGCCCCTGAACGATTCAAGAAAGAGTTAACAGCCGACGAATGATCTCTGCTGTTGTTGCATTCAGAACTGCCGGGATTCTCCGCATCGCTCCGCTGCGCTCAGAATAACAAGGTAATGACCTTTTTCAGGGAGCCACTCGGTTTTGTTAGAGGAAGGCGATGAAAGGGCAAACTGATAGTCGAAAAAGTGTCGTCGAGGGGCTGGATCATCAGGCCTCGACGACCGGAACCGTCATCGACCCTGTTTGCGGAATGGAGATAAGCCGCGAGGATGCGGTCGGGAGTTACCTACACGAAGGGCAAGAGTACTTTTTCTGCAATCCTTCCTGCCTTGAAAACTTTCGCGCCAATCCGAGTCAGTATCTGAGCCCCAGGCAAGCCGTGGCAGCCTCCGGCGTAGCGGCGAGCGGCGCTCGCCCGGGGCCGAACGCCGTTCGGCCCTACGATGCGGGGGCGACTGCGATCTACACGTGCCCCATGGATCCTGACGTCCGGAAACAAGGTCCAGGCGCATGTCCGAAATGCGGGATGGCGCTCGAGCCGCTCAGGGCCACAACTGCGGCCACTCGTACCGAGTACGTGTGCCCAATGCACCCCGAAGTCGTCCGCAACGAGCCGGGGGTTTGCCCCCTCTGTGGCATGGCTCTAGAGCCTCGGTCGGTGAGCGTGGCGGAGGAACCGAATCCCGAGTTGGTATTGATGGGCCGCCGCTTCTGGGTTTGCCTGGCTTTAACCCTTCCGGTTTTCTTACTCGCGATGTCCGAAATGATTCCCGGCCAGCCACTACAGCACGCCTTCTCCTCGCGCCTGCTCAGTTTGGTGCAGTTTGCTCTGGCCACTCCCGTGGTGCTTTGGGGAGGGCGGCCATTTTTCGAGCGCGGCTGGGCCTCACTGGTCAATCGCCACCTGAACATGTTTACCCTGATCGCCCTCGGAACCGGGACTGCCTATGTTTATAGCGTCGTAGCCGTTCTCTCGCCCGGCATCTTTCCGGAATCGTTTCGCGGGCCTGGCGGCGAAGTCCCAGTCTACTTCGAGGCGTCGGCAGTTATCACCACACTGGTGCTCCTGGGGCAGGTGCTGGAGCTTCGCGCGCGGGCCCAGACCAGCAGCGCCATCAAGGGATTGCTGGGCCTTACACCAAAGACCGCGCGGATTGTCCGGGATGAAGGCGCCGAGGAGGACGTGCCGCTCGACCGCGTCGAGCGGGGAGATCGGCTGCGCGTCCGTCCCGGCGAAAAGGTGGCGACGGACGGAGTCATCCTTGAAGGCTCGAGCTCGATTGATGAATCCATGGTGACGGGGGAGCCGATCCCCGTGGAAAAGAAAGCTGGAGACCGCGTGACGGGTGGGACGGTGAACGGCCCCGGCGGTTTTCTGATGCGCGCTGAACGCGTGGGCAGCGATACGCTCTTGGCGCACATCGTGCAGCTTGTCTCAGAGGCACAGCGGAGTCGCGCGCCCATCCAACGCTTGGCCGACGTCGTTTCCTCTTACTTCGTTCCCGTAGTAGTTTTCATTTCTGTGCTCACTTTTGCGGTCTGGGCGACCGTGGGCCCCGAGCCGCGGCTTGCCCATGCGCTGGTAAACGCTGTGGCAGTGCTTATCATTGCCTGCCCTTGCGCGCTGGGACTTGCCACGCCGATGTCCATCATGGTGGGGACGGGACGCGGCGCCCTGGCGGGCGTGTTGATAAAGAACGCCGAAGCGCTTGAAGTTCTCGAAAAGGTGGACACGCTCGTTGTGGACAAGACTGGTACCCTTACGGAGGGAAAGCCTCGTCTTGCTTCGGTTTATGCACTGCAAGGATGGAATGAGATGGAAGTGCTCCGCTTGGCCGCAACCCTCGAGCGCGGGAGCGAGCATCCTCTCGCCGCCGCCATCGTGGGAGGGGCGCAAGAAAGGGGACTTCAACTCGGCGAGGCTCGAGAGTTTCGTTCGGTCACTGGTGAAGGCGTGATGGGCAAGGTGGATGGCAAAACCGTCGCACTCGGAAACCGCAAGCTTCTTGATGAGCTGAAGGTGGAATTGGACGCCCTGGACGCGAAGGCCAGCCAACTTCGAGGCGAAGGCCAAGTCGTAGTCTTCATCGCCATTGACGGACATGCCTGTGGCTTGCTGGCGGTGACCGATCCCATCAAGCCGTCTACCCCTGACGCTCTGCGAGTATTGCAGAAAGACGGGATACGTATTGTCATGCTCACCGGCGATACCCGCACTACCGCCGAGGCCGTGGCGCGCAGACTGGGCATCGACGAAGTCGAGGCGGAGGTCCTGCCTGAGCAAAAGGGCAAGGTCATCGAACGGCTTCAAGCGCAAGGGCGCGTGGTGGCAATGGCTGGGGACGGCATCAACGATGCCCCGGCACTCGCTCAGGCCCATGTCGGCATCGCCATGGGGACGGGAACCGATGTGGCCATGGAAAGCGCTGGCGTCACCTTGGTCAAGGGGGATTTGCGTGGCATTGTGCGGGCTCGCAGGTTGAGCAAGGGTACGATGCGCAACATCCGACAGAACCTTTTTTTCGCGCTGGTTTACAATACCATCGGTGTGCCCCTGGCGGCGGGCGTCCTTTACCCAGTGCTGGGGCTGCTGCTGAGCCCCATGATCGCGGCGGCGGCCATGACGTTCAGCTCGGTGTCCGTGATCAGCAATGCGCTCAGGCTGCGCAGGATGGAGCTGTAGACGGCAGGTGTCAGGTGTCAGGTGTCAGGTCTCAGGTGCCAGGTGTCAGGGGACAGCGAGCTGAGGATTCGCCGCAACTGACTACGGACAACTGACCAAAGGCTGATCTTCGAGGTTCATAACATGACGTTCCTAACCACGCGTTATCACCTGAAACAAAACTTGACTCCAAAGGACTTTGAAAGGCTGCACAGCCTCTCCACGGTTTATGGCATCCGAGGGCTTTTCATTGAAGGCCAGCTCCTGGAGCTCGAATATGACGCCTCGCGGATTCACGAAGCGGAGGTCTTGGCACAGGTCCGCCGGGCTGGGATTGCCGTAGAACCCGTAAAGCCTATTGCTCCCGGCAGCTTCGATTGTACCGGCGAGTTCAGAGATTTCGCTTGGCCTACGCAAGGGCTAAGCCCTGCCAACCAGAAGGGGTAGCGTTTCCGCTCTGCTTGACGAATGTGGAACGGCGCGCTACCTTTGCTTCACGACCATGACAACAGACGGACACATTCCACTAGCAAGCTTTTGTCTTCTCGAACGGACAGAGCCGAGCCTCCCGAAACTCGATGATTTGGGCAGCTCAATCCTGGAGACTCTGAGGAGACTGGGCATAGCTGCAGAGAAGCTGCGCGGCAAGCGCGTCGCCGTTGCCGTGGGCAGCCGTGGTATTGCCAGCCTGAAGGAGATCGTGCAAGCAGTCTGCGGCTGGTTAAAGGCACAAGGGGCTCAGCCTTTTATCTTCCCCGCCATGGGGAGCCACGGAGGGGCAACCGCCGAGGGCCAGCGCAAGATCCTGGAGGAATACGGCGTTACGGAGGCCGCCACGGGGGTGGAGATTCGCTCCTCCATGGAGACCGTGCTTCTCGGAACGACCCCCGAAGGTTTCCGAGTCTTTGTGGATCGGAACGCCTGGGAGTCCGACGGCGTGGTGGTGATCAACCGCATCAAGCCCCACACCGATTTTTCGGGGAAGATTGAAAGCGGTTTGTTGAAAATGTTGACGATCGGCATGGGCAAACTGGAGGGGGCCACGGAGGGTCATCGCCAGAGTTGGAAATACGGGTTCGAGACTGCCATCCGCGCCGTTTCGGGAAAAGTGCTGGCCAGCGGGAAGATTCTCTGTGGGTTGGGGGTGGTCGAGAACGAACTGCACGAGATTGCCGTCGTCCGCGCCGCGCTTCCGGAAGGCATCGTGGCACAGGACGAATCGACGCTTCAACTGGCCCGCACCCTGGTGCCGCGCATTCCGTTCCCGGCATTTCACTTGCTGATGGTGGACGAAATGGGCAAGAACATCAGCGGAACCGGCATGGATACAAAAGTAATTGGCCGCGGGGTGGAACTGCCGCCCGGAGAAGCGCCCAGGATTTCCATGATCTACGTTCGTGATCTCACTCGCCAAAGCGATGGGAACGCAGTGGGGGTGGGCTTCGCCGACGTCATCCATGAGCGTCTTTACCGGAAGATTGACTTCGATAAGATGTATCTCAACACATGCACCTCCCTGAATCCTGCTGCGGCCCGGCTACCCATTCATTTGCCCTCGGACCGCGAAGCTTTGGATCTCACCCTCGGCCATTTGGGAAGTCCGGAGCCGGCGGCACAGCGGATCGTTTGGATTCGTAACACACTCAGCCTTGACCGGATTGCCATCTCAGTTCCTTTGGCTCGCGAGGCCACAGCGCTTAAGCGCTGGCGATTGTCGGAAGGAGTTCATCCCGCAGATTTTGATTCGGCCGGAAATCTTGAATCGTTGTTGGGTAGGTAGCGCGGAACTCGTTTCGAACCAGTCCCGCGACCGCCGCAGGCGTGCCGCACCATATTTGGAGTGAGGACGATCCTGAGGTATTGTGGAAAAATGAAGAACGCAGCCGATCAAGAACTGTTTCTTCATAAGCAAGATTTAACTTGACAGACGCAAGGCTTTAGCCTTAGTATTCCAAGTGCTAGAGTTCTGCCGGGTCGCGCCCGGCTTTCCCCGTTGTCCCTGGGTATAACAAGGGACCAAAAGGGCCACTGATAACTCGGTGGCTCTTTTGTTTTAAGGCCAAAGAATCCCCTCTGCGAGATTCCCAATCTTGCTTCGCGGGAAGGACGTTACAGGAACCAAGAGAGTAGCAGATACCCTCCTGCAGTAGAGAACTTTGTACCTGTACCCGGCTTTATCTAGTTCTTTCACATATAACTCATCTCCTGGGATCAATAGGTTCTTATTCGTCGCAATGAGGGTTGGCCGCAAAATAATCATTGGTATCCACGGGAGTGTTGCCGCCCTTTCCGCATCAAAACCGCCAAAATCGCAATTTCCCAATTTACCTGCTCTGATCTGCTCAGCGGTCTTAGACGGTTTCTTCACCTTCTTCCCGGTCTTGCTTCTCAGCTTGATTATGTAGGCGAATCGGCAGGTGTCAAATCTGACTTCGTGACCTCTCGGGTCTTTGAGGGTGCAAGCGCATAGATTCTGTTCGTACCAAGCTAATAGTTCTGCTAGGTCGAATGTCTGTAACTTTAGTGGTGGGCTCTCTGCCATGGGATTAGCCTTCCTGCGTCGGTTGATTATTGAGCGTGCAATTAGCGAAGCCTGACTCGGAAGGCCAGTTTGCTATATTGGAGACGCATGTACAGCCTTGCTGGTCAAACGCCTTACGGCAGGTCATCGGCTTGCCTTTCTCCGGAAGCAAGCCGATAACTTCTTTGGGTCGGCATTGCGGCTTACCCCGCATGCTGATTTGGCCCCGGCGCCAGTTACCGCTGACGGCGGGGCTTCTCACTTTAATCTCCTACTTCTCACTGACCAAACTCACGGGCGAATCGGCACTCTTGGCCACCTTCCCCACAAAGGCATCCAATTTTCTACGCCTACGGAAGAGAGAGCGAGGCATGGGATTTCTATAGGCCGTTCCACCATCAGGTGCAGTTTCAACGACAAGGTAGCGTTGGGCAACAAGCCTCTTGAGTACCGTGTGTATCGACGCCATGATATTTTTTTGGCGACTGAGGTCTATGCCTCTAGCCAAGAGAGCCGACCTTACTTCAAGTGGCGTCATTCCTTTTCGCTGGTAGCGGAAAATCTCGCGGCAAAACTCGGTGATTCCAAGGGCGTCAAGTTCTTCTTTGATGTTCCAGAAGGACCCGCTTGCATCCTGTATCATTTCGGAAGCTGCGAAGATAATGCGTTTCAGTTGAAGGATCCTCTTATCGATGCCTTCACGCTCCGCTTCAAGCTGCGCCAGTTCTTCGCGGGCATGGTCGATTACGTCTTTCCAATTCTCAGCCATAACGAGAGTCTAAAATAATGTCTAAAAGATGTCAAGAACTATTTTTAGACAGGGGTAGGACAAAATGGCAGGCTGCAATATGTGAGGCCAATGCCAAGCTAGCTAGCCTAAAGAAAGCGGTAGCCATTTTCACCAAGAATGTTCAGGAGGGGGTCCCTCTCCCTGGAGAGCCCCAGCAACGCAAATTAACGCACCACCCTATTTCGCGGCGACTTGACTCTTGGCATCTGTGGCGTGAGAATGTTTTGTGAGGTTTCATCCAGGCGATAGGGCTCTACTAATGACCAGCGTCCTTCGGTGCGTTCACCAGAAAGTACCCTCGTGTATTCTTGCGGGCGCATTAGTCCTTGGCAGTGCTCATAAGTATTACGCTTGGCCCCACGCCGAAACATCTGCAAAGATCGAGTGCGCCTCCGTTTCCAGCGCGCTTTTAGGGCACTCCGTGGGCTTTTGCGTTGTTTTCCCCCCTGGCTACGAAGCATCTTCTAACAAGCGTTATCCAACCCTTTACTTCCTTCACGGCCTCTTTGAAGACGAGCACAGTTGGATTGACCGGGGAGGCGAACAAATCTGGGAAAGTCTCACCGGCCAGGGCGAACTCACGAACTTCATTGTGGTCTTGCCTGCTGGGGGACGGACCTTTTACGTAAACTCGCAAGACGGCCACGAACGGTACGAGGACTTCTTCATTCAAGAGCTGGTGCCCGAAATCGACCGCCGATATCACACCATGGCTGTGGCCGGCGAGAGGGGCATCAGCGGGACATCCATGGGCGGTTACGGCGCTCTTCATCTTGCCATGCGCCATCCCGAGGTGTTCGGTTCAGCGAGCGCCCATAGCGCGGCATTGCTGCCGAAGTTCCCTAACCCGCTCCCCACCGAGGGCCGCTGGGGTTTTTACGCTCGGGTGCTCCAAGGGCCTTTCGGGTCACCGCTTAATGAGAGCTATTGGGAGGCCAACAACCCTCTCACCTTAGCTGAGCATCCTGAGCGCTTCGCCCAACTTGCGCTTTACTTCGATTGCGGTGACCACGACCGCTACGGTTTCGAGGAAGGGGCTGAACTTCTCGACCACATTCTCGCCCAGAAAGGTTTCGCGCACGAGTATGCCCTCCGCCCTGGAGGTCATGGTTGGGACTACTTACATCAATACCTGCCGTTCTCCCTTCGCTTCCATTCCAAGCTATTTATGCAGGCCCGGAAGGCGAGCTTGACAACCCACGCCAAGGGAGAAACGCGGTGAGATTACCCACCCGCAGAGTAACGCCAGCCGTTTGGTTATTCCTGCTGTTAAAAGAGAGGATTGTATGACGGAGATTTGTCGAACTTCGATCGGGCTAGCCACTGCCACTCTTATAGTTTTGATGAGTAGCGCAAGCCTGGCTCATGGGAACGAACGGGGGAGTGTGAAGGCGACAATCAACGGCGCCCACATCTCCATCGACTACGGGCGCCCCGCACTCAAGGGCCGCGACATGCTCAAGCAAATCCAACCAGGTGACGTCTGGCGGATCGGCGCCGATGCTCCGACGACCCTCGATTCGGACAAGGAGCTGAATTTCGGCGGAACAATTGTTCCCAAGGGCAAGCATATCCTGCTGGCGCGCTTGGTTGAGCCTGGGAAATGGACGCTCGTATTCTCAAGCAAGTCTGTCTTCCAGTACGAGCCGAGTGCAAAGCTCGCGGAAGTCCCGCTGACGCTCGAGGAAGCAAGCGACTCGGCCGAACTGGTGACCATACAAGTCACCGACAAAGATGGGACGGGCGTCATCGAGATCGCCTGGGGCAAAATGCGCCTTTCCGCTTCCTTCAAGCCTGCTTAGGCGTCGTCGCGTAACAACCGTTCCATTCTCGAATTTCGCGTCTTTACGGACTTGGCTCTGTTTAGGGGCCGGACGGAAGTATAATAGTTGGGCGGCCTATGGGATTCTTGGAATTTCGAGATGAAATGGAAGAGTCTGGTCGAACCCAGACCACGAGACTTTGAGCTTGTCAGCCGACCCTGCCACTTTGCTTGCCTACGCTTGGCGTTGCCTGAGGGCTATAGCAGTCAAGGGCACAGTCCTCTGCGTTGCACTTTGGCTCACCCTTCCCAGGTCCACAGGGGCACAGGTCTCCGTGGCTGGAGTCGAACTCTGGGGACAGGCCGTGTTGGATGTCAGGCTAAGTTGTGACGCGCGGCTGGCCATGAGTGACTTCCCCGGTGTCGTCTCTCAGGAGGTCGGCCAACCTCTCGATGCCGCGAAAATTGCCGCGAGTCTGAAAAAGCTATATGCCACTGGCCGCTTTACGGAGCTGCGCGCGGAGGCCGAGCCTGGGCAGGGGGGCGTTCACTTGCTCTTCGTTGGGCGCGCCCAGTACTTTATCGGCGTTGTTCAAGTCGAGGGTAGTCCCAGTGCCTTGGAACCTAGAGTCCTGCTCACCTCCTCTCGCCTCCGGCTGGGACAGCCCGTTTCGGACGACATTCTTATCGCGGCCCAGAAGCATATTTCCGAAATGCTGGCTTCGAACGGGTACTACCGGGCGATCGTCCGATACCACATCCTCCCTGACCCGGCCACCCAGGAGGCCGGGGTGATATTCTCCATTTTTCCAGGCAAGCCCGCGCGCTTCAGCAGCGCGGAATTCCAGGGTCACCCCGGATTCCCACCGGCGAAGCTCGCAAAAGTAGCCGGCTGGCGCCACGGAATCCAACTGACATCGGCGCGTGTCGAACGGGGCTTGCTCAGGCTCCACCAGTTTCTTGTATCGCACGATCGCCTCCAGGCAACCGTGAGTGTTCTGAAGCGCGAGTATGACGCTGAACTCAACACCGAAAAGCTGCTGGTAAAAGTTGAGAGCGGCCCCCTGGTTCAGGTGCGCGTCGAGGGGGCCAAGATTTCACACTCCAAACTCAAAGCACTCCTCCCTGTTTATCGAGACGGCGTAGTGGATGAGCCCGCTCTCGCACAGAGCGACAGAATTCTGGAAGACCATTTCCAGGAACTGGGCTACTTCTCGGCCGCGGTGAAGGCAACGCAAGAATTTCATGCCGAGTCTCAGACGCTGGACCTCACCTTTCGGGTGAATCGGGGCAAGCGGGAAGAGTTTGACGGGTATAGCTTCGAAGGCAATCGGGCCATTCCGACCAGAACACTCATGGCGGCCATTTCCCCTCCCGCCCAGGGAATTCTCAGCCATGCCCCACTGTACAGCCGCGCCCTTTTGGAGAACAAGCTAAACGCCCTGACGGCACTCTATCAATCAAAAGGCTTTCTGGATGTGCGGGTCGCCCCTCGCGTGGACGATCATTTCCGAAACCAACCTGGTCATTGGTTCGTCACCTTCCGGGTCGAAGAAGGATTCCAGACAACCGTTCACCAACTGGCTCTGAAGGGAGTCTCCGGCGACATGAAGAAGGCCCTTTGGCCTTCTCTGCTGACCAAGCCAACCCAGCCTTATTCACCCGGGCGGGCGGCGGCCGATCACGACACCATATCCAATTACCTTGCCAACCTGGGGTACGCTCAGGCCGAGGTGAGTTGGCGCACATCACCTGTAAACGAACAACATCAAGTTGATCTGGATTTCCGCATTGAGTTGGGGAGGCAAGAACGAATCCGGCGTATCGTCGTCCTGGGAAATGAACACACCCGGCTGGGGGTCATCCGCCGTGAACTCGTGATCCATCAGGGTCATCCTCTGAGCCAGGACAACGTCGCCGACTCACAACGCCGGCTCTACGAGTTAGGAGTGTTCAACCAGGTTCAAATCGCTCCTCAGGACCTGCCCAGCTCGGAAACGGAGAAAACCGTCTTGGTGGCGGTCGAGGAAAGCCGGCGCTGGACCTTAGGCTACGGCGGGGGACTCGAGGTCCAGAGGCTGGGGAGCAATAACCCACAGGGCACCTTCAAAGCCAGCCCGCGCATCTCCCTTGACCTCCACCGGCTCGACGTCGGAGGACGCGAACAAACCTTTAGCCTGTGGGGGCGGCTCTCGTACATCGACACGGGCGCGGGAGCGACCTATGTGATTCCCTACTTGGCCAATCGACGTGACCTGAGCTTGCGCATCAATGGGCTGGTCGACCGCAGCCGCGAAGTGCTCACCTTCACGGATGACCAGAAAGGGGCCTCGATTGCGGTTGAAAAGCGCTACAGTGCTTCGACGGCCATTTCGGCCCGCTATAGTTTCTCTCGAGTTGAGGCTCTCGACCTTTCCAGTCACATTTCCCCGCAAGAGGCTAGCTTGCTGCAGGGGCCGACGTGGGTGGGAGGATTTGGCGGCAGTTATGTCAGCGACCATCGTGACGATCCCTTGGACGCCACCCGCGGCTTCTATGCACTGGCCGACACGGGAGTCATGTACAAGGGCTTCGGCTCCGAGGCCAATTTCCTCCGTCTCACGGGTCAGTATGCGACTTACTACCGATTGAGCTCGCACTTGGTTTTTGCCCGCAACACGCGAATCGGTATCGAGTCTCCCTATGGCAGCAAGATGAGGGTCCGCCTCGGGAATAACCAATACACCTATACTGACCAGCTTCCTTTGCCCGAGCGGCTTTTTATGGGGGGCAGCGATTCACATCGCGGCTTCTCCATCAACCAAGCGGGACCCCGCGACCCCCAATCGGGATACCCCGTTGGCGGCAACGCCCTCTTCTTCAATTCGGTCGAGCTTCGCCTGCGGATGGCACAGCAAAAGCTGGGTTTCGTCCTCTTCAACGATACAGGAAACGTCTTCACAACCAGCCGGCGCATGCGTTTACTGAAATTCAGCCAGACCCGCCCCCTCACCGACGTTGATACGCTCGATTACGACTCGGATGCGGTTGGGGTGGGTCTTCGATACAAGACGCCTGTCGGGCCCTTAAGCTTCGATGTGGGCTACAATCTAAATCCCCCGCGGTACCAGATGGCGACGAAAACCGGGGTGGAGGTGCAACGATTATCTCATTTTCAATTCTTTCTGAGCGTCGGTCAAAGCTTCTAGCCACCTTGGGGTCGATGTCATTCCGAGCGCAGCGAGGAATCTCGCTCTGCGCTCACGCGGATCGGTGCTCAAAAGAGCCTATCCAAGGTGTGGGCAGAAGAGAGAATCAGAGCGAGATTCCTCGCTGCGCTCGGAATGACACAGCGAGGACAGGTACAGTTTGCCAACTGCCCAGGCCCCACGGAAAGGCGAAGCCTTTCCGCAAGTCAAGCGGCAGAGCCGCTGTGGGCCCTTGTCCTTCGGGGACTTCGACGCGACCGTGGCTCCTCGCCGGTTCACTTGCGTTCCTGGCCATGGGATTGGCCGCGGTGTATTGCCGTGCCGAGATCCTGGATCGTGTAGTGGCTTCAATCGGCGATGTTGCCATCACCCAGAGTGACGTGGAGCGCGAATACCGATTGGAGCGTTTCCTCGACGGGCAATGGCCGCCGCCTCCCCCCGACAGGAAGACACTGGAGCAGGTTCGCGAGCGGCTGACTGACCAGAAGCTTCTGCTCGAGGAAGAAACCCAGGACTCTTCCCACAACGCCGCGCTGGAAAAGACGGCAGCGGAAGAACTGGAGGCCGTCCGGAAGCGGTTCCCATCCGAGCCGGACTACCAATCTGCTCTCTACGCGTTGCACATGGACGAAAAACAGATTCTGACAAAGCTCGTTGATCAGCAGAGGATCTTGAAGATTGTCGAACAGAGGTTGCGTCCGGCGGCGGCCCCTGGGACAACCGATGTTGAATCGTACTACCGCGACGTGTTCGCGCCCGAATATACGCGGACGCACGGCTCCCCCGTTCCCCCTTTGACCGAAGTCCAAGGGCAGATCCAGGAAATCTTAGTGCAGAAAAGAATCGATCAGCTTCTTGCCAGTTGGTTGGAGGAACTGAAGCCAGGCCGCCGCGTGCGTTTTTACTCTTTCTGACGCGGCAAAAGCTGTCAGACCTTAAAAGCTGTCATTCCGAGCGAAGCGAGGAATCTGGCTCTTCTGACCTTTGGCCTGACGGCTTGGCGATAGCAGGATGAAAAAAGGCTTATAAAGTCTGTCATTCCGAGCGAAGCGAGGAATCTCGCTTTGCGCCGAGGAGGAAAGAATCAGAGCGAGATTCCTCGCTTCGCTCGGCATGACACGGGGCTGGCTTCGCTCGGAATGACAATCCCGCATCCTATTAGAGGATCTGAATGTCGAAACATTTTTGGATCACGCTCGCTATTATCGGGACGCTGGTGGCGCTGGCCACAACCGCGATTGGTGTCATGAGCACCCCCTGGTTCCGCCGCGCTCTGGAACGCCGCCTCATCGTGACGCTGGAGGACACGACTGGCGGACGAGTCGAAGTACAGGACTTCCGCTTTCACCCCCTAGCCCTTCAGGCGATTTTCCACGGGGTTGTGATCCACGGAAGCGAACCGCCTCAAGCACCCCCTCTCTTCTCTGCCCACACCGTGGTGCTCCTTCTCAGCCCGGCCAATTTGCTGCACCGCGAAATCCGAATAAGGAGCGTTGACTGGGATGGAGCAGAATTTCATCTCAAGACCAACGCCGATGGTTCGACGAACCTGCCAGGCCCCGCAACCCGCCATACCGCCGGGCATGTCATGGAACAGTTGATGGACCTTCGCATTGGAAGGGTGACGTTGGCGCACTCCACTTTCTTTTGGAATGACCGGCCAATAAGCCTGGATCTTAGTGCCCGAGAAGTGGCGCTCCTCCTGTACCTCCGGCGCGGTCCCCACTATGAGGGCAGCCTTGCGGCCTCGGCTGTAACTACCCATATACCCGGGCAATCGACGCCGCCTCTTACCTTTTCAACCCGCTTCGTGTTATCGCAAAATGAGCTTGCCGTTACATCGTTCGTCTGGCAGTCCCGCGGAATGACTGGACAAGGTTCGTTCACCTTTCACCCTGTCCCTGAACCCGAAGGATACTTCTCCTTCCAGACCAGCTTTGATGTGGCGGCTCTAATTCCACTCCTGCATCTTCCCGGTTTGCAGAATGGGAACCTACGCCTCGAGGGTCAGGGGATCTACCGTCACGGGGAAATTTCCGCGCAGGGGCGACTGCAAGCCCGGCAAATGCTGTTCCGTGATTCTCAGTTCAACTCGGGGCCGTTTGAGGCCTCGGCCGACTACTCCCTGCATCGCTCGCGGGTGGCCATTTCCAATTTGAAGGTCCTGGGATGGGGAGGCAGTGCGCTGGGCGCTGGCCAAGTTAGTCTTGCAGGGCCAGCTCCCCAGTTCCACGTCCGCGCCCGGCTCCGTGACATGAATCTGCTCGCACTCCTTCATAGTTCCAAAGGCCAACCTCTGTTATTCACCCAGCTTCACCCTGCCTCTCTCGTCGACGGAGCGGTAGATCTAACCTGGGCAGGTGAATTCGAAAAGGTTAAGTCGGAATTCGATCTGCATTTATCGGCCCCCGCCGCACAACCTCCGAGCTTCCTTCCCGTCAGCGGTGACCTGCGTGGATCATTGGAAACGAATCATGGCTTCTTCCTCCGCTTGGAGGACTCAAACTTTCACACTCCCAATTCCTCGCTCAGAGCAAAGGGGACGCTGGTCGAGTCAGCGGCGCGCAACGAATCCCCGAGCCGCCTGCAAATCCAATGGGAGACGACGCAATTCGAGGAATGGCGTTCCGTGTTCGAGGCCCTGGTCGAATCAACCCCACACTTGCCACTCTTACTCAAGTCGCCGGCGACTGTGGTTGGAGAAGTCACGGGTTCGATTGAGAATCCCGAAATGCGCGGCTCGTTGCGGGTGGGCGAGTTCGAGTATCGTGGCTGGACCTGGGACGGCCTCGAGGCAAACGTAGTCGCCCGACCGGACTATTTCCAGGTTTCTTCCGGACGACTAGCACATGGAACGAGCGTGCTTAGCCTTGAGGCCTCAGCCCAGCTTGAAGATTGGAGGATTACGAAGAGCTCACCAGTACGGTTTTCCGCCCGCGCTCAACGCGCCCCGCTGGAGGGCCTTAATGCGGCGCTGGGAATTGACTACCCCGTGGGTGGTTACGTCACCGGGCAGGTCAACTTGGTGGGAACAGCTTCGAACCTCGAGGGAACAGGTTCCATCAGGGTGGAAAACGGCAACATCGCCGGGGAAACGGTCGATTCCTTCTCGACCAGTATTCGGGTCGGTGAGTCCACCTGGGATCTTGATACGATACAGATCCTGAAAGATCACGGCAGTATAACGGGAAAGGCACAGATAGGACCTTTGAATCACTCCATAACCTGCCAACTTCATGGCAGGGGCTTTTCTCTCGCTGACTTCAAGAGATTGGCACTCTCTTTTCCGAATTCCTCCCTTCCCCAAGAATTAGAAGCCCAGGCAAGCTTTGACCTCCAAGGGAGCGGCACTCCTGACAATTTCCACTTTCACTCCACCGTGCTCGTCGAGGGTATCAGCGTGGCCGGGACTCAGGTCGGCGACCTCCATGTTCAACTGGATGGCGAAGGTCAGAACCTCCGGATTCGGGGCATAGGTTCCGGACCTGGGGGTATGTTCAGCCTGGGCGGAGACGCAAGGACGGGCGGCGATTCGCCGCTCCAACTCCAAGGGCAATTCGTATCCTTCCGCTTGGATCCCTGGGCACGCCTGTTGCTGAATAACCGTCTTGGTGGTCAAGTTACTGCGAGTGGCTCCTTCAAGGCGAATGGTTCCCTTCGTGATCCTTCGAAATTCCAAATGCAGAGTCAGATCGAGACTCTGGAGGTAAGTTTTCCCTCTTTGAAATGGAGGAACGAACATCCCGTTGAATTGCGCATTGCCTCAAACCTGCTCTCCGCTAAACCATTCCGCATGCAAGGCCCGTCCACGAACCTTATTATCGATGGCTCTCTTCGTCTTGCCATCCCAGCTTCTCTATCCGTCACAGCCCAAGGCATAGCTGATGCCACGGTGCTGAGTTTGCTTGACCCCGGCCTGCAACCCTCCGGGCACTCACGAATCAAGCTGAGCATGTCGGGTTCACCGGCGCGACCCCAATTGAATGGAGCGGTAGAGATCCAGGACGTCAGTCTTGACTACCAGGGTCTTCCCTTCCGCCTGAGCAACCTGAATGGCGAAATTCAGCTCGAGGGGGAGAGAGCTACGGTGAAATCATTACGGGGCATCAGCGGTGGCGGCACCGTGACCTTGGATGGTTTCGTGACCCTGGCATCGCCGCCCCGTGTTGAGCTGCGAGCCGAGCTCGATCAGGTAAGGGTGCGCTATCCCTTTGATCTCACCTCCATCCTCAGCGGGACTTTGCGCTTGGCGGGAACCTCGGACCGTTTCCAGCTCGGGGGCGACTTGGCCGTTAGTCAAGTACTGGCCAGCGAAAACAAGTTTTGGCTTGACCAAATGATGCAGTCCGCCAGTCCCCTCGAGAGCTCCATACCCAGTACGGCTTCCCCCCTGGCCGACAGCATACGGTTGAACGTGCGAGTGTCCTCGCCCACGCCGGTGAGGCTGCAAGTACAGGATATGCACCTGACCGCCGACGTTGATGTGCGCGTGCAAGGAAGCCTTGCAAACCCCGTGGAAGTGGGAACCGTGCACTTTCTGAGTGGCGCGGCTATCTTCCGTGGGAATCGCTTCACCCTCAACCGAGGCGATATCAGCCTGACCAATCCCATTCGCACTCAGGCAACGCTCGATTTGGAAGCTCAAACCGTCGTGCAACAGTACAACCTGACAGTTGATCTTTCAGGCCCGGTCGGGCGCCTGAAGATGACTTACCGTTCGGACCCGCCGCTTCCCACCGAGGACGTGTTCTCGCTGCTGGCGCTGGGGTACGCACGCCAACAACAGCAGGCGTCCACGTCAGGATTAGTCAGCTCATTCGCCGGGGGCAACCCATTACAAAGCGTGGGCGAAAGCGCGCTGCTCTCTCAAGCTCTGTCCAGCCAGGTAACTGGTCGCATCCAGCGGCTCTTTGGCGTGAGCCGAATCAAGATCGACCCGAATGTGGGACTGCCAGGGTTTAGCACCGGCGCGCGGGTGACCGTCGAGCAGCAAGTGACCAGGGACTTGACCCTCACCTACATCACCAATACCGCTTCATCACAATACCAGATCATCCAATTTGAATGGGCGATCGGAGAAAACGTCTCGCTCATCGGCGTTCGCGACCCGAACGGAATCGTCGGCGTCGAGCTGAGGCACCGCCAGCGCTTCCGGTGAACCCGACAAAGCAGGGAATAGGGAATGGGGAACCGATTCCGCCGGCGCTTCAGGTGAAACCGCCACCGGCGGAACCACCTCACTTGCCTCCGGAGGCAGTCCAGGGTCGAGAGTCGAGAGTCGAAAAGGGCGATACCGCAAGAATGTGTGCGCCAACCTGCACAGAGTTCGTTGGCAAGAATCCAACATGCTGTGTTTTCAATAACATTCCCGGTTTTCAACGCGTAACTATCTTTGTTTTCTATAACATTCCCGCTTCTTCGCTGCCTGTGGAAAATCGACCCTTTGTTTTCATAGAGATTCCCGCATTGTTCGTTCAATTTTAACAATCCTTTTTCCCCGTTCTCTTCCTAGCACGGACCAATTGCCCACCTTAAACCAGCAAGTTTTTCGAGCTTTCGGCCCCGGTGGGGACACCTTCGAGAACGGATTGGGACATCGGGGTAGCATTGCAGCCAAGTCTTCCCAGGAGGCCATGACCGCCTCGCTGGCTTCAACATAGCATCCTAGCCTATCTTCTTCCCCTTGTCAAGAGACACAGTGTCCAGTTCGGCCTATTGGAGGAGGTAGGGGTTGGGGCGGGGTTGGCCCTTGGCGAGCCTCCGGTAGTAGACAATCTGCTGACTGCTTACTGCCGACTGCCTACTCGGCTTGTGGCCAGTTCCAAAGTGGGATGTTATACTAGTTTGAATTCGGCCAGCAGTTTGGAGATCGCAGGTGCGCCGCACCCTGACGCAATTTTGCGATTCAAGGCCCCGGAGAGGTGTCCGAGTGGCTGAAGGAGCACGCTTGGAAAGCGTGTTCACGAGAAATCGTGACGTGGGTTCGAATCCCACCCT
>DLMI01000199.1 GCA_002478145.1 Acidobacteria bacterium UBA7540 | reverse complement strand
TGAATGTCATACGTCGCGACGGGCGATAGGACGTCCACTGGGAATGCGACTTTGAGTAACACATGTCGATCCTGCCAATATAGTTTCGTCTCAAAATCGATACGCCTAGATCCGCGGTAGAGGTAGACACGCTGTACCATCTCGCTATTAAGCAGACGACGGTGGATTTCCAGCCCGGCCCGCAACGGACCATGCTCGATGGGCGTCAGGCTGGCGGCTTGAGCAAGATCCCACTGCTTTTCCTCGTAGTAGATTTCAATGTTCCAGGCATCGCGGTTCAAAGGCCGATCTTGAAAGGCTTGGAGGAGGTTACCCCGTTGCCCCGCTGGTATCACCTCACGACTGACGCCCTTGTCGAACAGGCGAGTCATGGCTCCAAAGTCGTCGAATTCAATACGAAGCAAGTCGTTCTCCAAGACAGCAACGTCCTGGCTTAGCAGCGACACGTTCAATCCGTCCGACGAGAGCTGCGCCGCCCCTTTATTTAGGGCCAACGCCACCAGCCCATAAGGTTCCATGCAAGGCACTGCGACGATCGTTCCATTCTCGACTGTTTGAACGACCAGAGGCTCACCAGAGCTCAAATGGGTGAGCGTTTGGCCCTCGCCAAGTCGCTCCTGCAACATGCCAATATGCTGTCCTCCAAACGAGGTGGGGTTGACAGCCACAAAAGAGGCTGCTTTGGGAACTCGACGAGACAGTGCCTCCAGTGCGGTATCTCGCACTCGTTCTCCGACGCTGCGAATAACATCATAATCGAGCAGACTGTCTGCGTTGACCTGAGCAATACAGGCACCGGCAATGATGTCGTGAAACTGATTCAAACAGAGCAGTTTCCAAGCACACGTCAATTCAGCTTGTGGATAGGGGCATCCGATTGCTAAGGAGGCCCATGCCGCGAGGAACTCCGCATCATGCAATAGAAACTCGCACTTGCGATTGGCACGCTTGAGTTGAGCCTGGCTGGTGTAAACACCACGGTGATACTCCAGGTAGAGTTCACCATTCCAGACAGGGAAGCGCTCAGCATGGGTTTCAAGACGCTCAAAAAATTCGCTGGCCTTTCCTAACCTCACCCTTGGAACTCCCGGATGTTGCGCCAATCGGCGGCTGTTCTCCAATAGTTCACGAGTCGGTCCGCCGCCTCCATCACCCCATCCATAGTAAACGAGCAGTTCTGAATGCAGTTCCTTTTCTTGATAGTTTCTCCAAGCCCCCAAAATGGCTCGAGCGCTCTGGTCACTGATGGTGTTGCACGCTCTCCCGTCCGCCCCGGGAATAGTGTTGAGATGCGTTAAGATTTGAGTGCCATCCAGTCCTTGCCACCAGAATGTGTCGTAAGGAAGCCGGTTGTACTGACTGCATCCGATCTTCGAGGTGGTAAAAAACTTCAGTCCGGCCTGAAGGGTTAACTGAGGCAATGACGCGGGCAAGCCGAAGGCGTCGAGCAGGTAAAGTACAAGAGAATCGGCGCCGGGTCCGAACTGTTGCCGGAAGTAGGCACGGCCCAGAAGAAACTGCCGGGCAAGAGCTTCCGCACCGCTTAGATTACAATCAGGCTCGATCCACATGCCACTGATGGGTTCCGAACGTCCTTCGGCAACTCTCCGCTTGATAGCGTCGAAAATCTCCGGTTGATCCTGCTGCATATACTCATAAAGTGCTGGCTGGGACTGCGAGAAATGGAATTCGGGGAACTGTTCCATCAACCTCAAAACATTGATGAAAGTTCGACCAGCTTTTTCGCCGGTCTTGATGGCTCGCCAAAGCCAAGCAATGTCGATATGCGCCTGCCCCATTGCGATGACGTCCACGTCGAGTGGTGGGCCCGCCGCAGCTAACCCCTGATTCAGAAACTGTTGAGCATCCTTTACGCTCTTGTGAAAGTCTTCACCGAATGGCTCGCGCAGGTCCAACAAATGGAACGCCTCATCCAAGATATTAAGTAGGCGAACCCGAATAGGATCACTTTTTTCCAGTTCCCGGGCCACATCCAACGCCACACGGGCAGATGTCACAAAATCGTGCGTGGGTTGGGATTTCTGCACAATTTCTGGCTGCCCCATCAATGCAGGTCCTTGCTCGAGGTGACCTTGCAACGCCAGACTGTGTTGGTGCCCATCGCACCGACATTCTGGTAAGAAAATCTCTCGATGATAAGCATCCATGGCCTGGTAAGCGTGGCCGTCGACATATGCCATCACCTCCACATGATTGGGAACCAGTGGAGGCAGAGCCAAGAGATCATCCTCCGCCATCCCAAAGACACAATTCTGATCAGATTTGAACGCTTTCACGCCACGACGATCGTTTCCAATGGGTAATAAGAGAACGACAGGCGCCGTCCAATCTTTAGGCACGGTAAAGTACGTTCTCAGCGTGAAATCCTGCCGAAACTCCCCCCATGGACTATCGGGCGTGATCACGGGCCAGCGACGATCGTCTACGTCTGTAGCGACAAAGGAGTCGTTTCCTGCCTGAAACCGAAAGGGCGGCAGCGGCTGCCGCACTCGGTAGACTATCAGGTTGAGCAATTCCAGATAGCGGCCGATTTTTCGCTCAGTCAAGTAAATATGGTGCATGATCCTCGTAGGCACTGAGTTTCAACGTATCTCGGGTATTTAGGATTCCACATGTTTGCCTTCCGGACATAACGCTTGTCCTCTGTCGACTGGACCAATCTATCATGAGTTTGCTATCAAGTTCGTGTCCACGCCGGAGGGTTTCGCAACACCCTTTTTGGCTACGCCGCATTTCTGGCAACAAACCCGGGGAGCTTAAGTTTGCGAAAGGCTTGACCTGTCGGCCGGTAGCGCAGGTCAAGGCTGATTCCGACCTGATCTTTGCTAACATTATTCAGAGAATTATCAGGCTCGCGCTTCATCACGAGCAAACCAGATCCCAGACACATTGGTAAACGCGCGAGGCGTATTGGGGAGGTGGAATGACTTGGGGGCAGCCATTTTAAATGGTTGCTTCTGTGACGGCGAACCAAATTTCTACTATATTCGTCCACTTCAGGGTCGAGCACACCGTTATTCGGATGCCGCGGACTTTTTCTCACTTTCAGCATCCACATAGACTTTGCACCATAGTCCAGTCCATCCTGCCGCTCTGTTAGCACAAACTTCAGTTGCCGGTCTGGTTCAGCGGTCAGTTCGCCTGTTTCTTCAAGCGCAAAAATTCTTGGGATGCGGAGGTAATCGTATTCGTGATAAGTGTTGACTTGCTTTTCAGTCGTTACGCTGCTTTCCTTCGCCAAGCCCCTCCGGTAACCGACTCATCGATATGATTGTTATTTGTCGGTCCAGGCCGCCCGCTAGCGTGACTTGTCGGTTCCACGCTGACCGAGGCTCCGCCATTGGCCGCTGACTTGTAAACTGCATCCAAGAAGTTCACAGTCTCTTGTCCCAGCTCGCCTGGAGAGAGATTCTCACTAATGCCGAGAATCAATCCCACAAAATGGTCTGCTGGAGCAAAACGCGGATAGCGCTCTTCCGCCTTTAGAGGCGGTGGACATTCGACTGTACCATCGTGTTTCCGTATCATCAGGGTTCCGGCGCCCATATCCAGGATCAGATAACCGCGGCTGCAATACACCGACAAAGTGTGTTGGTCCGGATCGCCAGGGTGAAGATTTCCGGTGCTGGCTAACACTCCCACTGCACCGTTGTCCAACCGCAAGTTGACAGAATCCGCCACGTCGACTTTAACATCGAAATAATTCATGTGGGCGCTCACCTCCTGAGCACTCAAACCAGTGACCCAGAAGGCGAGTGTAGCCGAATGGCTCACTTGGCAGTAGCCTTGCCCTCCTCCTCGATCTGGATCGGAGTTCTCGTCTGCTCCTGGTCGGAATAGAGGGGCTTCCATCACTCCTGAGTAAGCATCCAAATTGCCTCGATACGTCTCGTATGCGCTTGAAGCAAACAGACTCGATACCAACTGAACTTCTCCCAACTCCCCAGATAGAATCACCTCGCGTCCCCGACGGACGTGAGAAGTGTAATTCCAGGGCGTACTCATCACGATCTGCAGCCCGTTACGATTCGCCAACTCAACCAGTTCGCTTGCTTCGCTTGTCTTAAGCACCATGGGCTTTTCCAATAAGACGTGCCACTTATTCTCTAAAGCGGCTTTGGCGACCTCGTAATGGGCAGCATGCGATGTGGCGACCACTACCCCATCCATGGCCTCACTCTCGAACATTTTTCGCCAGTCCGTATAAAATCTGGGTACCCTATAAACTTCAGCAGCTCTGCGAACCTTTTCTAATGATCGATCGCAGAGGGCCACGAGTTCAACTTCCGATCTCGCCAACAGGGCGGGAATGTGCGCATAAGTCGCCCACCAACCCGTCCCAACCACGCCTATTTTAACTCTTCGCTTTATAACTGACATGTTGTGCCTCCCTACGCAATGATACCGTTCGGGAAACGAACGAGAAGCTCATTATCGTGTGTTGGAATCACTATGTCTGCCTCTTTGCGAATGCGATCGAGAGCATCATAGAACTCAAAGAGGTTCTCCAACACCCCGATCGGAATGCTCTTCTCGAAGTTGTCGTATCGAAAGATAGGATCCGCAATGACGACCTTCCCCTTTGCCGTTTGAATGGAAACTGCCATGGAGCCTCGATGGTGACATCCTACCCAGAACATCTTGATTCCCTCAAAAAGCTCCTCTTCGTCCCCTACCAGGTGAAGTCGTTCCCAAGCTTCAGTGATCACATAGGTCAGCGTGGAGTCGGTAAAAACACCACCGCGGGCCACAAGCAAGGGTCGTTTGGGAGCCAAGAAATCAATCCAACCAGTGCGGGAGAGGTAAATCTGTGCGTTCCGAAACAACTCAAGACTGCCAGTCGCGTAGGCGCCCATCGAAATGATCAGAACCGCATCCACGTCCTCTGGTTTGACACCTACTTCTGACAAAACTTTTTGCGGCGGCCAAATCCGATCCGGAAGGAATTCATTCTTGGGATGAAAAGCCAAACACGCGGCATTGAGATTCTTGAGGTCCTCGGGCTTTTGCGGTAGCCCTGTGTTGATCAAAATGGTTCGCCCTCCCCCTTGCACGAGCCAGGTGAAATGTGGACCCTCATC
The DNA here is from genome assembly GCA_002478145.1 of Acidobacteria bacterium UBA7540. Next base: position 28,123 of record DLMI01000199.1, on the reverse strand, counting down.
CAAAAGGTCCCAGTGGCTCATGTATATAGTTAAGAGGCCCTGGGGCCAAACACTCAGCAACCTTGAATGTACGCAGCCGATAATTCATTAGGACCTCTTTTCAGAAGGGAGTTCAGATATCATTTCGGTCGGACGAGTGAAAGCGGCGACAGGTTGGCTTCGCGTCGCTGCGCGAAGCTCCGCCAAAAGTTTCTTAACGGCAGCCACAAAATGATCGGCGTCGGATTGCAGAGTTAGGCATTGAAATCCCTGATTTGCCTTTTCTTTGGCTTCATCGACGGAATAACAGTTGCAACAGCTCAATTTGTTGAAGCAAGCGCACGCATCTAGCGTACGTTGAATGGCCAAACGGTGCTTGAGATCACTTTCGAAACCGCTTCGAGGCAAGCCCATGGACAACGCCAGATCGGTGGGACCGATAAAGCACCCATCTACGCCTTCGACGGCCACTAATTCTTCCACAACCTCGATGGAGCGGATGTGTTCCACTTGAACCAGCAATTTAGTCGCGGCGTTGGCTTCCTCTGGGTAGCGGTCACCATACGTATATCGGAAGTCTCCGCCTAGGGAGCGGCTTCCTAACGGAGGGTATTTAGCCGCCGACGCCAGTTCTTGAGCTTCCTTCACCGAGTTCACCATGGGAACAATAATCCCCAGAGCACCCAAGTCCAGCATTTTCTGAACTTCGTTAGGGCTACTAATCGAAACGCGAACCCATGGCTGGACACCAGCGGCACGAATAACATGAATGCAATCGTACGCAGTCTCGAGATTCAAACACCCATGCTGCATATCCAGGATCACACAATCCCACCGCATCTGCGCCAGATAATATGAAACCATCGGAATCGGAAATTGCTGCCATAATCCCAGGATAGTACTCCGCGGAAAAGAATCATTCCTCGCGTCTTGAATAAGTGTTCCCATATAGTCACATCTCCGAACCGCTCGGTCGCAGAATGCAATGCAAGCGCGGTCAAAAGTACGATTGAACGTTCTTCTTCTGTTTAAATCGCCACGCCGGATTCCAGGCAAAAACCGCCCCTCCTCGTTTGGGGCTCCAGCAAAAACTGCGAAGTAAGCGCCGAACTTTTTCCCGCTTGGCTGCCCAGATGTCTAGCAGTTAGCTCTGTCTCGACGCCAAAACTGAGTTAATGATAACCCCCGAGGGTGAAAATTGTCAAGCCACCCATTCTTTATTGTTCGAATAAAGGTCTAATTAAGTCCGGAGAGAAGGTCAAGAAGTCGGCACTAACTTATCTCGCTTTGGGAGCGGACGATTCGGTCGCAGGCTTGTCCAATCGGGCTCAATCCGGTCGCGATGACCTGCGGCTCCGCCGTCTGCTGTGATCTTTCCATTTCGCGCTACAAAACGGACCACAAAATTCTTGAAGCGCGACGCACGCTCATATATGATGTGGTCTGGTCGGGTCGGCGTAATCTCGAAGTCGAAGGGGTTCTGATTGCCTCCTGGGGTGACACTATTTCGACATCTCTTCCCTTGAGAGACACCCAGACGAGGAGTTTTTTAGTCAACCTCAAGAGACACATCCTATGAAATGGGTTATTGCAGCCCTAGTCTTAGGTGTTTCAGGCTGGTTCGCTCTGAGAACTGGCCCTCCCTTGCGCTCAGAAAACGTTTCGAAGTCGAAGGTGCAGTTCGTGGAAGTGAGTCGGATGGCGGGTATTGACAGTTTCCATGACGTCTCAGGTGGGCCGCAAAAAGACTATATTCTGGAAGCAAAGGGAGGGGGAGCAGCTATTTTTGATTATAACGGTGACGGTTGGCCGGACATCTTCTTAGTCAGTGGTGCTACCTTCGAGGAGTTGGAAAATCCTCGGGCGCCTCGTCCCCATAGAAACAAGCTCTTTCGAAACAACCGAGATGGCACCTTCACAGATGTGACCGAGGCCGCAGGATTGGGTTCCTGGGGCTGGGGTATGGGGGTCGCCGCCGCTGACTATGATAACGACGGCTGTGTCGACCTCTACGTGACCTACTACGGCCAGAACAAACTGTACCACAACAACTGCGATGGGACCTTCACGGACGTCACCGCGAAGGCGGGAGTCGCGGCAGGAGGTTGGAGCACCGGAGCTGCCTGGGGAGACTACGATCGTGATGGCTACTTGGACCTTTATGTGGCACGGTACATTGATTTTCGGCGGGACGAAGTTCCTGAAAAGGGCAGTACCTCCTTCTGCCAGTACCGGGGCGCTCCGGTTATGTGCGGGCCGCGTGGGCTCAAACCATTGGCCGGCATCCTTTACCACAACAACGGAGACGGAACCTTCACGGATGTGACTCGAAAGGCCCTGGGCACCCAGGTGCCCGGCTGTTACGGCTTCACGCCGCTTTGGATGGATGCCGAAAACGATGGATGGCCGGACCTGTTCGTGGCATGTGACAGCACTCCGAACTTGTTTTTTCACAACCGCGGGAACGGCACCTTTGAGGAGATCGGGGCCACGGCGGGCTGTGCTTACAGCGGCGACGGAATGGAACAGGCAGGCATGGGTGCCGATTCTGGCGATTACAATCACGATGGTTGGCTCGACCTTATTGTCGGGCATTTCGCGGATGACTATGACACTCTCTACCAGAACATGGGCCATGGGATTTTCAGGGATGTGACTGAGGAGGCTCAAATCGTATCGGTGAAATCGCCGATGGTAAGCTGGGCCACCAAATTCATCGATTACGACCTAGACGGCTGGCCCGACCTCTTCATCGTCAACGGTCATGTGTACCCGGAAGTCGACCAGTGGCACATGGACGCCGGGTACAAGCAACACCCCCAGGTACTTCAAAACCAGCGGAACGGAACGTTTAAAGACGTGACGGCCTCGCTTGGAAGCGACCTTTTGCGCACGGAACTGGGGAGAGGAGCAGCCTTCGGGGAATTGTACAACGACGGAGATATCGATGTGGTGGTGGAAAATTTGGATGCCGGACCTTGGTTGCTCCGGTGTGATTCGCTGCCAGACGCTCAATGGATTCTGGTGCGCTTAATAGGAACACGCAGCAATCGTGATGGTCTCGGCGCCAGGGTGATAGTGCGCGCAGGAGGACTTGAACAGATGCAAGAGGTCCATCAGAGTGGCAGTTTCTGCTCGAGCAGCGATCCGCGTGCCCTGTTCGGGTTAGGAACCAGCACAATGATCGACAAGCTGGAAGTCCACTGGCCTTCGGGACTAGTGCAAAGGTTCAGCGACGTCAAGTCTCGGCAGATCGTGACGATCAGGGAAGGAGAAGACAACTTGCATAGCTCGCCCGTGCATGGCGTGGGATTAAAGGCAGCAACCAGCCAGCTTAGACCCTAATGAAGTCGACCGTATTGGAACCCAATTCCACGAACCTTATTTCTCCGTGCCGTGCGACACCCAAAGCGGACGGCATTCGACGCGAAGACTTCGAGAATGATTGCTTATGGAAGTTAGCTTCTCAGTTGGGCGGAAGATCAGTGCGGTCGCTCCTGTGGTTGCTGTTCTGTTCCTCAGCTTGGCTGATGTCAGTGGCGCGGCCGCCCCGCCGCCTAAAGGTCAGGGGTTTTTCGACCCGCGTGTAGCTGAGCTCGTGGAAAAGGGGCGAAGGCTTTTGGCCTCCCAGCAGTTCGATCAAGCCATTGCGGAATTCCAGGCGGCTCTCTCAATCGATCCCTCGCTGGCAGATGTTCATAACAGCCTGGGCGATGCTTACCTTCAAAAGGGTGATTCGATTCGAGCGGAGGGCGAATTTCAGGAAGCCGTACGTCTTGACCCGCAAAATGCGGAAGCGCGATCCAACCTAGGACTGATCCTGTTGCAAACCGGAAAGCCTCAAGAAGCGCTTGGAGCACTGCGTTCTGCTGCACAAATCGCGCCATCTTCGGCTCAGATTCATTATCGGCTGGGGCTCGCCCTTTCGGCCAATAGGCGAGCGGAGGAGGCGGCGCAGGAATTCTCAAAGGCGCTGAAGCTGAAACCCGGCTTTCCGGAGGCTGAGAGTAATCTCGGTGTCGCCCTGATCGCGCTCGGCAAGATAGATGATGCCATCGTTCATTTCCGGCAGTCGCTGGCCCTACGCCCCGAGTATCCCGGGGCTCACTATAACCTCGGGTTGGCATATCTGAATAAGGGAGACTCGATGGCAGCCGCCGTGGAGTTTCGGCAGGCGCTGCGGCTGCGGCCAAACTACATCGAGGCCGGGCTTCAGTTGGGTAAAGCGCTTTTTCAGTTGAATAGCGTGACGGAAGCGGCCGAGCAATTCAAAGTGGTGCTGGCGGTCGCGCCTAATTCGGCCGAAGCGCACTATAACTTGGGGCGGTGCGATCTACGTCTGAACAACCAAAAGGAGGCCTTGGCGGAGTTTCGGACGGTGATTCAGCTCGACCGCGGTTTCGTCGAGGCTTACAACAACCTTGGGGTCGCCTTGGCGAACCTCGGTTCTCTGGACGAGGCCTCGACCAATTTTCGGATGGCTGCACAACTGAAGCCAGACTATGCCGACCCCTGGTTCAATCTGGGGTTCTTGGATATGGCGGGATCGCATCCCGCTTTGGCTGTGCTCGATTTCCAGAAGGCCGTGGCGCTTGCGCCGGGAAACGCAATTTTTCATTATCGGTTGGGCTCCGCACTGTCGCGGATAGGCGAGACGGGAAAGGCAATTGAGGAGATGCGGATCGCATTGCGACTGGATCCCGAAGATCGCAGCGCTCACTACAACCTTGCCCTTCTGCTAACCAGTGTTGGAGATCGGGAAGCTGCCGCACAAGAGTTCGCCGAAGTGGCCAGAATCCGCCGGTTTCTAGAGGAGAAGGATGCCCATGGTGCAGAAGGCGCTTTGGAAATCAACCGCGGACTGAAGGCGATGTCTGTGGGAAATATGCAGGAGGCTGTTCAGGAATTCACCAAAGCCACCCAAGTGAACCCCAGTGCACGCGAGGCCCACAACTGCCTGGGAATTGCCTTAGCCAAGATCGGCAAGACAGATGCAGCGATGGCAGAGTTTCACAAGGCCCTTGAGCTGCAGCCTCAGAATGCCCCGGCGCGCAACCATGTAGCCGTTCCGCTAGGCCAGCAGGATGACATCGCGGGCGCCATCGAGCAGTTGCAGAAACTGATCGCGCTTCAGCCCGACTTGGCCGAGGCCCATTACGACCTCGGCATTCTGCTTCTTCAACTGGGAGACCAGAAAGTGGGTCAGACAGAATTGGAGAAGGCCCGAGAGCTGGGTTACACAGCACCCTCCGGAGAGCGGAAGTGAGGGACAGGGGCGATTGTATTTCTTGCCTCACTTGCTTCTAATGATGTTTACGGTACGTTCCTTACGCTCGATGGCGGGTGAATGGCCAGGTAAAAATACGAAGCTGTCGTCGAACTCACTTGGGTGTGGCAATGTGAAGGTCCGGCGAGAAGAGCCTCTCGAAAGGAACGTGGTCCAGGTACGACTTCCCTTGGTGAAATTTCACCACGTTGCGCATCCAGTGACGCACGAGATCGAAACCCAGAGCCGCGCGGGCGTTCAAGTCATACAGAACCCCAAGGTCCGAAGGATAGTCTATGATGTCCGCATAGTGTCTAGTTGCGGCCTGCACTTGCTCGTTGGCCAGGTCAAATCCCCCCAGACTCTTCTCCAGATTGGCCACGAACTGCTCATACGGCACCTGCGCTCGGTTCTCGAATGCCTGGTCGAAATCGAGGTAGGCCCGGCGAATCGTAATCAAAGATTGAATATAGTCCCGGTAGGACTCTGTCCGGTTGATCATGTAGCCCAATTCGTATTTCCCTTGTGGCGCAACGTTGGGCATGGCAGCGCGCATGCTTCCGAGAGCTTTATTCAGCAGCCGGATCGAGCTCTCAAAGCGGTAGATAACATCGGGCGATTTGGAGATGAAAGCCTGCCAGGCCGAACCCGTCGGGCCGTCATAGGGATTACCCTGTCTGGAGTATTCGTAAGCACGACGGACCTCATCCAGCGCGCCGCAGCAGTTCATGGTGCTGTAGCCATAATTGTAATAACCGAGCCATGCCTCATTCTCCTCCAGCGTCATGTAGGCGTTATACATATCCGCTCCCGCGCGCTCACCAAACAGGCGCGTGGAATAGTTCTTGTAGAACTCCTCGGCAGTCATCTCGGGCGCCCAGGCGGCTTCCGTTAAGAAGCGGCTATTGCTCTCTGTTCCCCGGGCGCGGTTGAGCTGGCCGGCAAAACCCGACAGGCCGTATTTCACCCCATCGACGAATATCCGGTCCTTTGCGCTGAACTGCTTGATGTTGAACTGCATGCCCATCATGTTGACGTCGTCGTCCACACGTATTTGGAGTGTCCTTTCCCGGTCCCCCATTCCCCCGAAATCCTCCATGGGGATACCGGCGGGAGTCCAAACTCCGCTCGATTCCATATCTGTAAAGGGAACATTCTTGGGCAACATCTTATCAAGCACCGGCAAGGCGTAGCCCCGGCCGACACCCAATACCCCCATCTTGACTTTGGGAGCCATTTCATCTCGTTTCGTCATCAGAAACTTGAAAAGATCCGTATACCCGATGTTCGAGTCGACCACACGATCGGAACTTTCCGCAATATCAATGACCCACGGCCACCGCAGGCGGCGCAACTCATGGAAGGCCGGCCGCTGCCCGACAAAGAAGGCGTGATGTTTGTCGTTATTGAGCTCCGGATAGTCCTCTGCGAAAACGAAGAAATAACCCTCGGCCTCCGGGTAGGTTTCAATGAGCGCCTTGAAGCGGTTCACTTGTATCTCGCGATTGACAGGATCGAGGGGATGAACAAAGGTCCCGGCGCCAGGAGTAAACGGCAGATCCCCCACACGCTCGCAGTAACGCGCGAGGTTGGTGGGGAGAGACGCCAATTCGACCGCCGGCCAGAATTCGATGCCTCGGCTCTTGGCATAGCGAATGATCCTGCGCAACAGGTCTTGCGCCACTTCGAAAGCCTGATCGGGCGTTTCCACTTGCTGCATTTCAGGCCCTACGATTCTTCGGCCTGGGAAGCGCTCTTTGCCGATCGTGACATCATCCGTGGTCCGCGAGCCATACCCGTCGGTGGTCCAGCTAAAATAACCGCTCTCCTTCGTCGAGGAATCACCCATCCACATCGGCTCGCCTCTGTAGGAATACTTGATCCAGGGCGTAAAGGAGCACCACCAAAACTGGATATAGTTGCATTTCACTTTGGCCATCTGATCGATCAACTTGGCGTAATCCTGAAAGGAAAACAAAGTCTGGTTATGGAAACCGTCGGACAGCAAGAATCCTCGCCGAGCGAAGGCGGGCTCCTTGCGCACCTCGAGCGCAGGAAGTGACAGGTCGGAACGCGCGGTGCCGGAATAATATCTCCCGTCAACAGAAAGGTGACTCCCAGATGCTCGATCAAGTCGTAGACACCATACATCGCGGAGGCATCATCTTTGCCGCCTGCCACGATGGCGCAAGGCTCCAGAGAATTTTGCACCCCTCACAGTTCCACAACCCATGAGCGAGCAGAAAAGTAAGGCCACCGCGCAGAGCGCTTTCGTGGCAACTTTCGGGAAGGTTGAACAGGCCATATTGTCCCCTCTCTAAATCCAATCTTCTTCCATTTATCCCGAATTCCGAACTGGGACTTCGATTTTGCCCTCCTGATTGAGGTCTGAGAGCCGCGATTCACCCTCCTGCCACAGATGGGTAGAACTCACCCTGCCCGACCACAATCGCCGCCCGCACTTGGCCGTGCCAAAGCAGAAACCCCATCGGTGCGCCAGCGGCGATTGCGGGAGAAGCAGGGGGTAAGACACACAACGCTAGCAGAGCCAAAATCCTCACCATGCCCTCCCCCATCACAGCGCTTTCGGAGCGATGGTTTACGTTGCGTCTGCATTGTGTTTCCATGGCTGCACCTCTCCTGTCCGCGCAACACGCGGATTCGGAAGCGCAGCGTGAAACGCCTTTGCCTCGACCCTTACTTCTCTTTTTCGTTATTGCGGAGCCACCTCTTCCGCTGCCTGCCAGGGCACGGTGGCGAGTGGCGGCCAGGGCACGAATATCTTCCCAAAATCTGGGAGCTCGGTATAGTCCCGCCCGTGGTGAAAATTATCGATACTCTCAACTAACTTCGCTGTTTGTTCTGTCCCATCAATCATAAAGACGTTGATCCAGTACAACACTCCCAGATCCGATGGGTGATCCACCATCTCCGACCATTTCTCCCCCGTCGTAACTGCCTTAGACCGGGCCTCCTCGAACTCCTTCAGGCTCTTGTCCAGTCGGCTCACAAACTCATTCCGCTCCGCTCCAGACCTGTAGGCCGCAAACGCGCTGTCCAGGTCAACAAATGCCTGGTCCCAGGTGATTACCGTTTGCATGTGCAGGATGTAGGCCTCGGTGCGGTTAATCAGGAAAGCTAAATACGCCTGCGAGCGCGGCTCGGCCTTGGAGCGAGCGCTCTCGAGGCTGTCAAGCGCCTCCTGAAGCATCTTGACGCTTCCCATATAAGCGGGGATCAGGTCGTGAAGCCGGCTGATGAAAGGTCGCCATTCCTTCGATCTCGGACCATCGAAGGGATTCGGCTGCTTTGAATACTCGTAAGCAACGTTCAACTCGTCACGCCCACAACAAGGGAAGTTCCCCCGACCAGTCCAACCTAAGTATTCCTCGTTTTTCTCCAGCGTGTCGAAGGCTTTCAACATGCTCGGCAAGGCCCGCTCGCCGAAGATCCGCCGGGCATAATCGCGGTAGAACTCCTGCGGCGTCAGGTGCGGGCTCCACTCTCCTTCCGCCATGAACTTGGTATTCGTCTCCGTCCCTCGCGGTCGGTTCACCTGCGAGGCGAATCCCGCCAAGCCATATTTCAAGCCCCCCTCCAGCACTTGATCCTTGTAATAGAGGTTCACGTTAAACTGCATCCCCAGCATGGAGCTGTCGTCGTCGATGCGATTCTGAAGCAGGCGTTCTCGATCCCCCATCCCCCCGTACATCTCCATCGGAACACCCATCGGTGTCCAGATGGCGCGTGATTCCATGTCGGTAAAGGGCACGCTGGTGGGAAACATCTTATGCAAATAAGGGAGCAGATAGAGGTGCCCGAACCCGCCTATACCCAGCTTTGCCTTTGGCGCCAGCCGATCGCGCTCTTCCATGAGCTTTTGAATCAAGTAGACAGTTCCACTATTGGAATCAATTACGGTGTCGTTGTCTATAGCGATATCCCCTGTCCACGGAGCCCGCGCATCAGCCTCGCCCGGATACTGAGACCGCAGGCTCAAATTGAATTCTCGATCTTGCTCAGTCTGATTGCAGACCGGATAAGCCTCCGGCAGGTGCAAGAAATACCCCTCCGCCTCCGGGTAAGTCTGCGCCAGCTTGCTCAGCCGATTCTCGTTCAGTTCCAGCGACACTGGATTCTCCGGGCAAATGAAAGTTCCAAATTCAATGAAAAAGGGCAAATGCAGCGTTCGCGTGGTGTAGCGGGCCAGATTCGGCGCCACTATCCCTACATCGACTTCCATCCACACCTTGATTCTCCGGCTGCCTGCATAAGCGATCAATTCGTGCATGAACTTCTCTGCTGCCGCGAAGCCCTGTTCGTTATTCTCAACATGCTGGTACTCCGGCGCCGCAGCCCGGGGATAGACACCCGCTTTCTTGAACTGTTCCTGGCCTACCTTCAGATCGCTCGCACTGGAGGAGCCGAAGCCGTGCGCCCAGAGTAGATAGCCGCTATCTTTCCTCGACACGTCCCCCATCCGAATCGGCTCTCCGTGGTATTCGTATTTTATCCAGGGCTCGTAGGGGTTCAAGAAGAGGTGCAGATAGTTCATCTTCATTTTCGCCATCTGGTCGAGGAACTTCCGCCAGTCCTCCATCGACATGAACGCGTCGTGGGGGTAGTTGAACGAGAGGAGGAGACCTCGGCGGCGGAAGGCCGGATCGCTGCGCACGTCGAAATCCCGCAACTCGAGGTCCGCTTTCTTCTCCGGCAGGATCTCCCCCGTGAGCAGAAACGCTGCTCCGTAACGTTCCAGCAAGTCATACACCGCGTACATGGTGGCCGCTTCATCATTCCCTCCCGCCACCAACACCCGATGACCCTCCAGCCGTAGCGTGCGCAGAATGAACCCGTCCGCCTTCAACCCCTCGAAGTTCACCAGCTTCTTCGACGCCGCCTCGCGCACCAGTTCGTTGGCTTGAGGCCCACCCACCAGAATCCACCCCCAATCCTTCGGCCTCTTGCGCGCTTCCTCCGGGGTGACAATTTCCAGCTTCACGCCGCTGAATGCCTCCAAATAGCGCTGTAGTTCCTGCCCCACAAATCCGTAAAACTCACCCTGCCCGGCCACGATTGCGGCCCGCGCTTGGCCTTGCGAAACGAGAGAACCCATCGATGCATCAGCGGTTCTAGAGAGGCCAAACGTTAAGACGAAAAACGCTACAAGAGCCAAAATCCTCACCCTGCTTTCCCCAGTCATTGTGCTTTTAGAGCGATCCTTTCCCTTCGGTCTGCATTGTCCTTCCATGGCTGCACCTCTTTCCGCCCTAGGGCGTACTGTCAAAAATTCTTGCCTTCTGAGCTGCCAACTCATTGAGGCGGCGGGAAAAACATGCATTTCGCGTTCCCCCCCTCTGAGACCAAATCCTGGCACCAAAGCGATAAATTAAATCCCGGGGCTCGGGGGCGAAGCCCCCGATTGCTCCTAATCCCCTCCGAACACAGGCAATTTCTTCCTTCGTATGCGCGGGTCGGTCGATCAGAAAGCGCTCCAACAACTGTCCCGACTCACCCAGGGGTTTCATAAAACTCTTGACAGTCCCCTCGGTGGTCACCGTTCAACGCAGGTTTACTGCGACCATCGGGTGGGTTTCCGGTCCCAGCGGTGAGGCCGCAACTTCGCGAAAAGTTCACCCGGAAGTGGCCCGGCGTTGCAGGCGGCGACATTTGCCTCCACATGCTTGACCTTGCGCATTCCGGGAATGATGGTGCTGATCGTGGGATTGTTAAGGATAAAGCGCAAAGCCATCTCGGCCATCGTCAGGCCGCCGGGCATAAGAGGCCTGAGCGCCTCGGCGCGCGCCACGCTGGCCTTGAGGTTCTCCGCCACGAAGTAGCTGTTGCGCCAATCGCCTTCCGGCCATTTGCTGTCCGGCGTGAGGGTCCCCGTCAGCGTTCCTTCATCAAATGGGACACGGGTAATCACCGCAACGTCGTTCGCGGCACAGGTTGGGAAAAGCTGGTCCTCGGGGTTCTGGTCGAAAATGTTGTAGATCACTTGCACGGAATCAATCAGGCCGGATTGAACCGCCCGCACGCCGTTCCAGGGTTCCCAGCGGTTGATGCTGATGCCTATGGCGTGAATCAGCCCTTGGCGCGGCAGATCATCCACCTTTCTCGCCCAACGGTCGTCATCCACCCAGGAATCCTGCCACACGTGAAACTGCACAAGGTCGAAGCTTTCCAGGCCGGCGTTCTTGAGGCTTCGCTGGATGTATTCCTCGATGTGCTGGGGCGGAAAGCAATCGTCCAAAGTGTATTCATGCCGGCTGGGCCACTTGAAATTCTTGGGGGGAACTTTTGTGGCGGTATAGAGCTTCTTGCCCGGGTTGTTGCGGACCAGCCATCCCAACAACGCCTCGCTGCGACCCTCCCCATAGGCCCAAGCCGTATCGAAGAAGTTACAGCCCAGCTCAACGGAGCGTTGCAGAGCTTGCTTGGATTCATCATCGTTGGAGCCTGACCAGGCCCCCATTCCCCACATGCCATAGCCGAGTTCGCTGACCATCCACCCGGCTCGCCCGAACTTTCTGTAGTTCATAGCAATCCCCCCTGCAGGTTGGAAGCGTACTGTCAAAAACTTTCGTTCTTTAAGCCAATAATCTGTTAAATTGCTGTGGGAAACCGGGCCTTCCGGTTTCTCCTCTCTGGATGTGCAGTGCGCCAGGGTTGATTAGGCACACTCACTCTGGCCGTGGCGCCGATCCGTCACCGGCGATGCTCGCGCCTCACGGAGCAGCGCTACAGAAACTGAACGTCACCCTGTAACTGCTCCCACTGACGCGTTCAAGCGGGAAAGCCAGTTCAATCGGTCGGGTGTTTGTCCCCGCTGCCCCGACAACTTTTCCCCTGCGCTCAGCTGACCATTTCGCTCTTTCTTCAATCTTTGCAATACATCGGCTCCCTGCAAATGCGCAGGACTATCCTTGCCGCGAAAACTCTTGCAGTTCGTAAAGCGAGCGCGTCTTCTGGGCGTATATGGGGATCGGAAAGGAACTCATTGAAAAGCGCGCCGTGTGAAGTTGCTCACCCCGCACATGGCGCACGTAGGCTTCCATACCCGCAGACATCTCTCCTATGTAGATCGGGAACGCGTCCGCAGCGCGATAGCTGAGAATAAGGGTCCGACGGGGGATGGATGAAGTGTTCGGCGCCGAAGCGTGCGGAGTCATGCAATGCATGAAAATGACGGCTCCAGCCTCGCCTTCTATTGCAACGGCCTTCGATTCATCAACCGCTTCAGTAACTCGCCCCTGGAAGAATCCGCCCCGAGTGTGATCCATCAGTGGGCCGGCGTGGCAGCCTGGGACCACCCGCAGGCAACCGTTCCTAGAATTTGCGTTGTCGAGATAAAAGAGGACGGTGACGGAATCACGATTGGTCAGCGGGTAATAAGCTAAGTCCTGATGCCACTCCACTACCGCTCCAATTTTTGGAGACTTCATGTTGATCTTGCTGTAGTGATAAGTCAGGTGGGAGCCAATGAGCTGTTCGACGGCGTCCAGCAACTTCGTCGATTCAGATAGAGTGCGGAACTTAGGATAGTATGTGCACGGCTCGTAGACTCGGCGAACCTGTTTACCATCTGGCGACTGACCCGATTCCATCTCTAGACGTTTGCTATCGTGAGTCTCTACAGTAACGTCTTCACATATTGCTTCGAGGTCCGCCAGTAAAGCGGCGAGCACGTCGCTTTCGAGGAAACTGTTAGAAACACAGTATCCCTCCTTCCGGTATTGATTGACTTGTTCTGAAGTGAGCGGTCCCATTCCCTCCTCCTGTTCTGCTTAGCGTGGCGTGATCTTCCCGTAATAAGCGCTCTGCTGTTGAGTCATAATTCTCTTTCCATTCCCTTTCGGTACCGACATTGGTAAATTCAACCCCCTGTTCGAGCGTCAAATCTCGCAGTGGCGTCCCGACACGCGCGCTCAGCTCGATGCAGGTGGGCCAAAGAATAACGGCGACGGAATAGATTCGTAATTAAGGAATTTCTATCACCGTCCAATATCGTTAAGAGTCGCTTGCGCACGCTACGGAGTGCCCACGCGCGTAGCGCACCATGGCCCGGAGGTTGGCCGGTGGTGTATCCCGCGTAACCTCGCAACCCGCCCCCACAATGAAACGCTCGCCCGCCTGACGATGACATTCGCCTACTGCTTGGTAAACCGACTCGGGCGTCCCGTCCCTCAGGGCTCTCACGGGGTCGATGTTACCGATGAGGACCTGTTCCGGTCCCATTTTTTCACGTCCCTCGGACATCGGCGAAAGCCAATCCAGTTCAACGATGGAACAGTGCAGTCTGCCCATCCCCTCCAGAATGCGCCGCGTATTCCCGCAGATGTGCAAACGCGTTTTTATCCCCTCCGCATGCAACGCGTCAACCAGCTTCTTTTCATATGGCCAAACAAACTCGTCGTAAAGCTTCGGCCCCACCAGCGAGGCTGCTGCGTCTCCCACACCGATTAGGTCCGCTCCCATCTCGACTTGAAATCTCGCGAAGCGCAACTCCATCTCGATGACAAATTGAAACATGTCTCGGATAAAAGCCGGATCATCGTAGAAATCCAGCATCAAATTGTTGATGCCTCGCAAGTCCGCCGCCTCGGCGCAGGGTCCCTCGATCCAGCCCTCCACTACCTTGTCATTCCCGACGCGCTCCTTCATCAGCCTTACGCCCTGTGCCCGGTTGCACATCCTTCTAGCACTAGCGGGGTCGGGAACCTTGAGACTGGTAAGCGTGGACTTTTCTTTCAGCAGGGCGTTTTCTTCATCGATAGCGGGCGGCTGGTCGGGAAAGAGTTTGAGGGTGGCGCCCGCAGCCGACGCCTCACAACCGGGGTCTGAGATCACACTGACGTGGTCAATATCAAATCGCTCCGCAACACAGATCTGACCTTCGGCCAGGAGGCGATAGTTCGTGGCGTAGTCGAGGTATTTCACCCCGATCTGGTCGGCAGCAAACATCATGGTGATGGGCATGGCAGGAAGAGAATCCACTGGAAGGCCTTCCAGCATTGCAAAGACACGTTCGCGACTATTCATATACTTCCTCCTCGCGCTGCTTGAGACTGAGCGGTTTCCCCTGCGAACTATACTTTCATTTCATCTCACTCGCTATGTCAGCGGCACCAAAACAATTCTTGTTGTGACATCATAACAGTTTCTGCCGTGGCAGGCAGGCCTGACTGGTGAGAGCGACCGGGTTTTAACGTTGTTGCGCAATGAAGTTTCATCCAATACACATTCGACCCGACGTAACTGAAGTAATCCTCTAGGACGCGCGGCTGACTTCAACCAGTGTCACGGAGAGAGGTTCCAAGCGAAAGCGCTGTTTCGAGGGAAGCTTGATACGCTCTCCTAGCATCGCCCGCTTACCATCCGTCACGCTTTCCACATCATAGGCACGGTCCTCTTGGGAGTAAGAAGATAACTCCACCTCAAATTCTACCGCCTCCTGAGAGATGTTCGCGAAGAAATACCCGATCTTCCCCTCCCGCGACCGCCACGCCGAGTGCTGCACTGCGTAGTCTTTAACGACATGCCGATTAGCGGGGTCCACCACCTGGGGAGCTAGCTGTACTTTCCGTCAAACCTTTCCCTGACGAGGCCATGAAGCTTCTTGATCTCCTCGGCTCGATCCTTGGGGCAAACAAGCGTGGCCGAAGGGGTGTGAATCACTATTAAATCCTGGCAGCCAATGGTTGTAATGAGGTGATCGGGATCGCTGGATGCCACGAGGGTGCCTGTCGAGTCAAAAAGCAAGGTCTTCTCTGCCCCCACGACATTGCCTTTGGCGTCTTTCGGGAAGATGTCCGCGCAAGCTGGCCAGAAGCCGATGTCTAACCACTGGACGTCCATCATTAGAGCGGCCACTGCGACCGCTGGGTCGACGGATGCCCGTTCCATCACTGCCAAATCCACGCTGACCTTTCTGAGCCTTGGGTAAACCACTTCAAGGGTCCTCTCAAAAGCAGGAGTCCTCCACGACTGAGCGATTTCTGCGAGGCCAGCAAAGACCTCAGGCTCATACTGTCGCAGAACCTCCAAGAACGTCATTACCTTCCAAACAAACATGCCACTGTTCCACAGATGCCTCTCGGGGCCCTCGCGCAGGTATTGTTCTGCAGTGGTCAGATCAGGCTTTTCCTTGAAGCACTTGACCAACCGCGCATCACCTTGGAATCTATCCCCGAGTTCCAGGTATCCAAAGCTAGTAGCCGGTCGCGTGGGCTTGATGCCAAAGGTGACCAGCGTTTTCGGGTGCGCCTCCACAATACTCAGTCCCTCGCGAACGACTCGCCGAAAGCTCTCTTGGGGCTCGATAAGCTGATCAGCGGTGACCACGGCGACCGCCGCCTCAGGGTCCATTTTCGCGATGACGGCGCAAGCGAAACCGATGGCGTTCAAAGTGTCTCGGCCCTGGGGCTCGCCCAAAAACTGGCTTCCGGCAAGGCCTTTGAGCTGATGGAGGATGAGATCATGATGCCGCTTGCCAGCACAGATGAGGCGCCTGTGCGGTTCGACCAAACCTTCAAGACGCTTAAAGGCCAGCGTGAGTGGGCTTTTCCCTTGGATAAACGTTATGAGCTGCTTGGGGAGTTCTTCACGGCTCATGGGCCATAGCCGGGTGCCTGAGCCACCGGCGAGGATAACCGCGTATCTCAAATCATCGTCTCCTTCCGAGAGATCCGGCAGTAATTCAACCTTCCGTTCTTAGAAGCCGCGCAGGCCGGTGCTGGACCTCGCAGGGAGGCCCTCCTTCGGCGCACGCTTCAGGACCACGTAGCGGATGCCACGCGCCTCGCAGAACTGCTTCTTCTCCGGTTTGTCTCCGTCTTCATTCACGACGTAAATGTCGGGCTTAAGATGGCGATTTCAGGTTCAGCATCCAGCCAGCCCTGGCCCGTCGAGACGAGAGCTTCTGTGACAAACCGCACCGACCGGACCATGTAGCGACGCTTCTCTTGCGGGAACATCGGATGGCCCTTTCCTTTGAGCAGACGGATATTAGCATCGTGGCCCACAACCACTTATAAGTCGCCCAGAGCAGACACCTCTTCGAAGGACCTGACATGCCCCGAGTGAAACCAGTCGAAGCACCCCGTGACGACCACTTTTCCTCGGGCGGGAAGAACAGAGTTGAATCCTGGGCTCTCTGAAGGGAAGCCTCGAAGTTGGTCTCGGGCTAAGACGCGGTACTCCAGACCGTGCATTTCACAGAACAGTTTCTTCTGCATGGTTGCCGCTGCTTCATCGACCACCCACAACTGGGGTCGGGGGCTCAGACTCTCAAACTCAGGGATGGCATCCGGGATATCCAGGTTGCAGGGGACCGTGACCTTTTGGACGTATCGGACCGACTGCAGTAGGTACAAACGCTCCCCCTGCGAGAGCTTGGGAGGCTTCCCGGTGACGGCCTGAATTTCTCGATCAGGCCAAAGGACCACGTGTACTTCCCCCAGCTTCGACGCTTCACGGAGGAAGCGGAACTCGCGTGACCTCAGGTCATCAAATGCACCGGATACGACAACATTCATCATCTGGCAACCCGTTGCGCGACGCGCACCTTCACGCTCATCGAACCCGGGACAGGCTCATCCGCGGTGGCGTAAAGGTATCCCCCTCCACAACCGGAATACATGGCGCCCGCGTACCGGCGCTGATAATAGTGAAGGATGCCGGGGAGGTCCACGATCAGTATCGGATGCCGCAGGGTGTGGGGCAGAATCGTCTCCCAGCACTTCATGCACTCATTCATTGAGGCGCCCAGCGCCTCGCAGTTTTTCGTCACAATGGCATCAAAGCACTGCTTACCTGTCTCGCCCAGCCTCTGGATCCACTTCGGGTCGAGGTTCTTTTGCCCCAGGGGATTGTAGCCGTCGGGACGCTGCGCCACCGGCACCATGTGAATCACGTCCTCCAACCAATGGGCGACGTCCGGGTCATTGTTGGACTCGACGTGGACGGGAAAGTAGCCGCCCTCGTAGCTGTAGTCATAGTCCAGCCTGTTCACTCCCGGATATATCAGGCCCGCCATGTCCTGCGAACCGGAGGGCTCCGGCTTGCCCTGGTTTTCTGCCTCATACAGTTCGCGGGCCAATTGCCTCGGATCTCCATTCGGCAGTTTGCCGTTCCACAGCTTGCGCGTCACCTCGCGCGTACTGGTGGCCATGCCGCAGCGATCCATATATCGGAAGGTGGGCTCCAGACCGACCACGACCATGGAGCCCGGTGGAGTGGGATTGAGTTTCGAAATGAACGGTTGATCGATCCACCCGCCGGCAAATGCCATCCGATAGGGAATTCCGCTGATAATCGAAGTGATTTCAGTGACCTGTTGTGTGTGCATGGGCCCCCGCTGGTTGGTAGTTTTCTCGCACTGTGACTTTGCCGGCCTTCCGATCCTGATACTGCTGTTCGATCCAGGCATAGGTCCTCGCCAGTCCCTCGCGGAAGGGAGTACGGGGCTCCCAGTTCAGAATCCGCTTAATCATGGTGTTGTCACTGTTCCGGCCGGCAACTCCCCTGGGCGCAGTCAAATCATACTTGCGCTGGAGCTTTACCCCGCCAATTTCTTCCGCAATGTCCACGAGCTCGTTGACCGAAATGAGCTCACTGGAACCGAGGTTGATGGGTGTTGCGATCAGATCCTCGCAGTGTGCGATCATGTCAATGCCCTGGGTGCAGTCATCGATGTACATGAAGCTGCGGGTCTGCTTGCCATCGCCCCAGACCACAATTTCCTTGTTGCCCGTATCCTTGGCTTCGATGACCTTCCGGCAAATGGCCGCCGGCGCCTTTTCTCGCCCACCGTCCCATGTGCCGTTGGGACCGTAGACATTGTGGAAGCGGGCTATGAAGGTCTTCAAGCCGCGCTCCGCCCAGTATTCCTGGCAGAACATCTCGGACATGAGTTTCTCCCAGCCGTAGCCCCTCTCCGCCATGGCGGGGTACGCGTCCGACTCTTTCAGTGCCCGGCAGTGCGGATCTTTCTGCAACTCGGTGTTGTAGGCACAGGCGGACGAGGAGAAGAAATACCTTTGCACGCCCGCCCGATAGGCCGCTTCGATCAGGTTGGTGTTGATCAGGATGCTGCGCAGGCATTCGATTCTGAACTTCTCGATGAAGCCCATGCCCCCCATGTCAGCAGCCAGATTGTAAACCTCGACTGCGTCCTCGCACGCCCTTACACAATTCTCCCTCTCACTCAAGTCCATGCAGAGGCTTTCAACACCAGGCACTCTCTGGTACCAGTCCGGTAAGGGTTTTTTATCAATGGCGCGGATTCTGGTAAACCCGCGGTCGTGAAAGTAGCGGGTCAGGGACCCTGCGATAAAGCCGCCCGCTCCGCCGATAACGATCAGATCATCTTTCTTCGCAGTCTGTGTCGTATTCATTTCCATTCCCCCTTCGGGCGTCGGATACACACTGGCCGCGGCCGACAAGACCCAACGGTATTCCTTACGCCAGGTACATTGTGAGCTGGACAGAACTCTGCGAGGCGCCGGATGTTGTTTTGCATAGGTAGTTCTTGTGGGACGAATGAACCGTCAGCATTATACGAGTGCGACCGGTGGACATTCGCCTTAGCGCACATTTCAGGGCGGGCGAAAGGCCTTCTGAAATGGCGCTACGCCGCGAATAGCATCGAACCGGGCTGCCCGCTGGGCCTACCCATGGAAGGCAGCGGGAGGCAGGTCACTCGAGGATTCTTTCGCGTAGTCCCTCGAAGGCAAAACCAGAACCCCGTACAAACTCCATCAGCGCGCGCTCTCCGGTGCGGACGGACTCAACCGCAGCCGGCAGTTTCTCGAGTCCCTCTTTCGGAATTACGATCAAGCCATTTTCATCCCCGTGCAGCAAATCGTGAGGGTGAATCACAAGGCCGTTCACCTGAATCGGCACTCCCACGCGCACAATGCGGAAGTATGCGTGACTGGCGACCGTCCCGCGGGCAAAGCACTGAAACCGCAGGGCCCTGACTTCGGGGATATCGCGCACGGCACAATCGCTTACCAGCCCCACGGCGCCCAGACGCTGGAAAATCGTTGCCATGACCTCGCCACAGTGAGCAGCATAGTCCGGCTGTGGGCCGACTTCCTGAAACGCCACTACTGCAGGCTTTGGGCATTCCATCACCGCCTCGTAAAGGGACAGGAAAATCTTCCGGTCCGCGGCGACTGCGGTCATCGTCTCGACCTGCGCCGTCACCGCGTAGCCCACCATGCGGCCGAACTCCGGGAAAAGGCAGGAAGTCTGCAACGGCGCGAACCCCGCGCTCTGCGGCCGCAAGCGCAGCGTTTCAATCGCGTTGGAAAGAGTAGGCGTGTCAACAGTCTTGAGATAGTCCATCCAGTGGGTCTCGGGATGAGTATCAGATGGCATAACTTTTCTCCTTTCATTCATGTCGCAATACGTCCGTCTCATGGCCCATTGCCGATTTCGGACGAGCTTCAATGTTTGGAGCTTCCTGGTTACCGCTCTTTTTGTTATGGCAGAGCCGCCTCTTCCGCTGCCTGTCAGAACACGGTGGTGAGTGGCGGCAACTGCTGGAATATCTTCCCGAAATCTACGGGCTCGGTATAGTCCTCATCGATATTCTCAATTAGCTTCGCCGTTTGTTCCGTCCCATCAATCATAAAGACGTTGATCCAATACAACGCCCTTAGGTCCGAATGGTAGATTGTCTCCGTTCCATTAGTAAAAGTTCCAGCGCCCTTGCCCTTCACCTTGCCGAATGAGAGTAACGGAACCAGAGTCAATATTGCTGCCGACGTAACAGAGCAAACTTAGGTCGCGCGGCTGATTTCAACCAGTGTCACGGAGAGAGGTTCCAAGCGAAAGCGCTGTTTCGAGGGAAGCTTGATACGCTCTCCTAGCATCGCCCGCTTACCATCCGTCACGCTTTCCACATCATAGGCATGCTCCTCTTGGGAATAAGATGAGAGCTCCACCTCAAATTCCACCGCCTCCTGAGAAACGTTCGCGAAGAAATACCCAATCTTCCCCTCCCGCGACCGCCAGGCCGAGTGTTGTACCGCGTAGTCCTTAACCACATGCCGATTAGCGGGATCCAGGTGGCCAATGGTCCATGGGAAGTAGGAGGCGGTAATCACGGGCACATCGATCTTTGGAGGCCGGAGCATCTCTCCAAACATCAGGTACTTCCAGCTCTGCGCGGCGGCACGCACCACCTTCTTATAGAAATCGATGGTGACCGGATTCAGCTCCTTGGGTTCCGAAAAACCCCAACCGCCCGCCGGCACTACGCCTTGGGTAAGACACTTTCCCAATCCGTGGCCGCGATCTGCTGAGTAACGAACGAGGAAGACTCGACCCTATGGACGCAGAGAAGATGCTTCCGCATTCCCAATCGACCGTCCGCCCTCGCGTAGCCTAGGATCACCAGTCCACCCTTCTTCTTGCAGCGAACTACGACTGAGCATTGTGTTCGTGGACCCAGTCGCCGGGCTCAATACTGGCCCTGGCGAAGGCAATGGGCACACCGTATTTGAGGATCGCCTCCCCAGGCAAAATGGGCTGGATGGCCATCTTATGAGCAAAGGGAACCCGCTCGAGGGCCTCGAGCGCAGCCCCCTGAATGAGCACTTGCGTTCCTGCGGCGATCTCGTCGAGAGCCACCGCAACGTTGTCACGAGGATCGATTGGCAATGCTTTCGATTTCTGTGACGAAGAAGACATGAGAATTCTCCGGCTACCATCCAGCGCCTGCTTCCTCGATTCGCCTTGTATGTGAGCCCACTCAGCGGGCGAACTCTTCTGCCACTTCGATCGCCATCTTCGCCCACTCCCATAGCTTTTTCGGCTGGTGGCGCACCGTCGAGATATCCTTCATGATCAGCTCCACGTGGCATCGGCCGCCCGTCTTGGTGAGAAAGGTTCGGAGTTCTCGCCGCGCCTCGTCCGGGTCCCAGTGATCGCGCGCAAAGATCGCCGGAGTCGGTTTGTGGCTAAGCACATAGTCGCTCCCGACCTCGTCCACCAAGCGCTCGGCATCGTTCCAGTAACTCGCTGAAATCTTGCGCAGATTCGGAATCCGACGCAGCACTTCGATCTTACGGTCCAGCGGCTCGCAGCAGCCGTAGTACACCATTCCCCAACGCTCCAGCCAGCGCAGATCGTGCTTGACGGCGAACTCCCAATGCATCTCGGGTGAGACGCTGGAAAAGATCTGCGAGTTCGAGCGACTCCACATGTTGCGTGGCCGCACGTGGCTTCGATCGAAGTCCGGTCCAGGCAGTGACTTGGTGCGCCCGTAGCCGCCCGACAAGGTCCGCTTGTTATTCCAATCCAGCGAGAGCAAATTCATCTCCACCAACTGATCCAGTTCGGTGATCCACGCATCCACCATGCGCTCCACAGCGGCATGCACCAGGTCGGGCCGTTCCACCAGGTCGAGCATCGCCTCCTGCACGCCCCACCATCGGATCAGGTAATCCCACGGTGTGTACGAAATATACGTCTGCCCCATCTTCTTCACCGGCATTATGCCACCATAGACGTCGCACATGGCCTGGTAGTAAAGCTCCGTCGCCAGCTCGTTGTGAGTGACAACCGGCATCCTGATCTTTTCGAGATCCGGGAAATCCCGGATCTGAGTATGGAAATGGCGCGACACCACATCGGCAGCCGGATCGGTGGTGGCGATATCGACATCTTCGACGATTCCGAAGCCGGTGGAGTGAATCGCCAGCGGGCAGGCGAGGAAGTCGCTCACGATCATGTCGCCCGGAAGGTGCCGCCACTGATAGAGGGTGCGCCGCAATTCCCCTTCCTGCTCCTGCGCCCAGGGGTGCTCGGTCCGGAGCCTCAACTCGTCGTCCACGTCCATCTCATGCCAGCAGATTTCGTTGATCCAGACCATCGGACGCTCGGACTCGCGGTCGTTCAGCTTCCGCCAGAGTCGCGCCTTCTCCTTGTGAACCGGCAGCGCGGCGATCCCAGCCAATTCTCCGGCCAAGCGTCGAAGGATCTCTTTATCTTTTGGCAAGAGTTTGATTTCTTCTGCCACCAGTAGGGGTGGCTGATCACTTGGGTCGTGCTTCATGAGTCTGTACCTTGCCTTCTTGCTTAAGCGTGCCAGCTACCTACCCGGGGAACCGCCAACGCCTCTGTCGCCCGGCTCGAGCTTGCTTCGCAATTCGCCGGGTTCACCATGAATACCCAAGCCCAATTCCATTTCGTCCTCCCCGAGCTGAAAAACCGGCTTACCGGAGGCTAGAATCGTGCATGAAGTCAGGGCCACGCCCATCGTCCTCGTATTGTCATTCGCCTTGCGCGCTGCCGCGACGACCTCGTCCAGCGTCCTTCGCCCTGCGGAAATCGTTCCGAAATGATCCCGGTCAAGGTTCCGACAAGCGGCCCAAAGTGACCGGCTTGAAACCGGAATCGGTGCCCGGATTCATCCCGGAATCGTGACCGCCTTGCCCCGGAACCCGCATGAGGGGGCCGACGGCACCACCCGCGGTAGCGAAGAGAGCCTATCCTACGCACTTGAACACCTGATCCAGACTGACTGGGTCCCCTAGCTTCTCCCGTGCAAACCCCGATCGTAGAACTTGGGAGCCTCAACTCGAATGAGGACAGGTCATTCGCCGGGAACTGAACTATTTCGACGTATCAAGGACTCAATCGATTCGGCCATAGAATCCAGAATCAGAAAGAGCGAAACGGCGCCTGCATCCAGGACACCTCTGGATCGTTCTCCTAGGCGGCTTGACCGGCCAACTTTCGCCACCAAATCCTTCGTGGAATCTCTGCCCGCGATTGCGGCTTTTCTCATAGCCTCCAAACTCTCGATAAAACTCTTGCCCGAACCAACCGCCGCCGAATAAGCGGTAATGGCGGGGATGAGCGTATCCATCATCGTTTTGTCTCCCACCTTCGCCTCACTGACGCTCCTGATTCCCGCCTCGCCGGACTTGAGCATTTCTTCAAACACCACTGAATCAATAGTGTCCTTGCCTTCACAGGCTTTCGCCATACCTTGAAAAAACATGCCATACAGGGGACCCATGGCCCCGCCGACATTTCCCATTAACGTCTTCGAGAGCGCTGCCAGACAATGGGCCAGATTCCCTGGTCTTTCTTCCAAGGCCGCCGCGCAGAGCGTTGCCCCCTTGTTCATATTGATACCATGGTCCCCATCCCCCACCATCCCATCCAGGTCACTTAAGTATTGCTTGTTGTCCTGAATCGTCTTGATGATATTCGAGCAAATTATGCTCCCTTGTTGAAGGCAGAACCCCCCCATGATTTACCTCCCGAACTGCCTCAACCCCATGCAATCACACTCGTAATCGATACACTCTTTCAATTCTTCATCCAGTTTCAAAACCGTCAAGGTAACACCTGCCATCTCCAAGCTTGTGAAATAATTCCCGAGATATGACCGATAGGGCCTCAGTTCTTTTTTCGCAAGGATTTTGCGGATATCGTTGTAGAGAATGAATTGTTCCATCAAAGGAGTGGAGCCCAGGCCTGATATCAAGACCACGACTTCCTCTCCCGCTTTAAATGGGAGGTCCGGGAGGATGATATCGAGCATGCGTTGCGCCATTTCTCCTGACGAGACCAGCGCGGCGACTTCCAAGCCGGGTTCACCATGATGCCCTATGCCCACCTCCATTTTCCCCGGCTCTATCGTGAAGTTGGGGTGCCCCACCTCAGGAATCGTACAGGGGCTCAAGCCGATTCCCATGCTCCGGGTATTATCGATTGCCTTTTGGGCAACGCGGATGACTTCGCTGAGACTTACACCCATCGCGGCTTTTGCCCCGCCTATTTTCCACATCAAGACTTCACCGGCAACACCCCGCCTCTTCTCCCTTTGGTCGCGTGGCGCGGAGGGTACGTCATCGTTCGCCACAACCGTCTTGCCTTCGATTCCGTCATCGGCAGCCATTTTGATGGCCATCTTCACATTCATGATGTCGCCGGCATAGTTACCGAATAAACATGCGACCCCCTTCCCCGAGTTGGCTACCCGAAAGGCGTCGTAGAACATCTGCGCCGGCGGGGAGGAGAAGATTTCCCCCACGGCAACCGCGTCCACCATATTGCGTCCGAGGTAGCCGAGGAAAGCCGGTTTGTGCCCGGAACCCCCACCGGTCACGATCCCGACCTTGTTGGGGATTGGTGCGAGTTTGGACTTCAAGACCCTAGGGTTACCTGTGGCCTCTACCGTCTCTGAATATGCCGCGAGGTAGCCTTCGACCATTTCATCAACCACACATCGAGGATCATTGATGATCTTTTGCATCGTGCATTCCCCCTTCCGTTCTGGCGGACTCAAGGTTCAAGGTCTATGGCGCTTCCTCCGTTCTCATTCCAATTGCTTACACGCTTTTTTCAACCTCCGAGGCGATAGCCTTCAAGTTTCTTAAGCCCTCGATCGCCAAGGCCTCCCCGGATTCAGCGAACTTTCTCCAGATTGCACATAACCGGTTCAATTCTTCAAAGCCTGGGTCGAATGATTCGATAACCAGCGGACCAGAGTACCCAATGCTCTTCAATGCGGTGAAGAATTCTTTCCACGGAACAAGCCCTGTGCCCGGTATGCCCCGGTTGTTCTCGCACAGGTGGACGTAGCCGAGGTATTCTCTCCCACACGTATTCACCGCTCCCGTAAAGCTGGTCTCCTCTCGTATCATGTGGAAGCTGTCCAGGTGCACCTTAATGTTCCCGGTGCCCACCTCCTTGCAGTATCTCACCGCATCCTCGGCGATGTTGAGAAAGTGCGTCTCGAATCGGTTGACAGGTTCCAGGGCTATGATCAAGTCGGATTTGCTCTGGGCATATTGGGCCACTTCGCGCATTGCCTGCACTGACCATTCCCATTCCCGATCCGTCCTGGGCTTCCCGGTAAGGCAACCCCAACCCGCATAGTTGACTCCCCCAAGGATCTTTGATCCTAATTCGATGTTGAGGTTCACGAGCTTCTTTAACGATTCGACTCCTGCCGCCCTGACGTTTGGCTCTGGGGAGATGAGATTTGTGTCTTTGTTGAGGGTAGTGGTGGTGACTACCTCGATCCCCACATCGGAAACCTTCGCCTTGACCTCGGGGGTCGGGAATATTTCCGGATAAGCAATGGCGATGTCAAGCGTCTCAAAACCCAACTCCTTGGCCTTCGGTATGATCCAGAGATCCTTTACGGCAAAGTTCTCGGACCAAATAAACGAATCAACTCCAAACTTAAACACGACAATCCTCTCCACTTTTGGATTCTCAACAGGATGTACAAACAGTCATTAAACAGCCTCCCATAAGGACTGGCAAGTAGCCCCTCGATCCAGCCACCCTCCTTCATCGTCACCTGATCGCGTCAGAGTTACTGAGCACCTAGCCATTTTGGGTCAAGCGCCATGCTCAGCTGGATACGATAGCTGGGCTAACCAGCGTTAAATGATGCATCTCCTTATCGATACCTCTTTTCAATCTGACTGATTTTCTCCACTTTACGCGCCGACTCGCCCCCTTGGAATTCGGAGTTCAGCCAAATCGAGACCAACATCTGTGCGACCTTGGGGCCAACGATGAGCGATCCCATCGCCATAACCTGTGCGTTGTTACTCTTGCGAGAGCGCTCTGCCGAGTACGGGTCGTGAACTACAGCAGCGCGGATTCCGGGGACTTTGTTTGCAGCAATCGCCATTCCAATGCCGGTCCCACAGACGAGGATCCCCCGATCAAACTCACCCTGCTGAACCGCGCAAGCGACTTTTTCCGCGACGTCAGGATAGTCTATCTTGTCCTTCGAACCGACACCGTAGTCCTGGAAATCAATGTTTCGCTCCCGCAATAGGGCGATGATCTCCTCCTGTAGAGGTAACCCCAAGTGGTCACAGCCGATGGCTATTTTCATGTGGCGTCATCCTCTTTTCTGGAGTCGGCGGGGAGCATATTTCAGGAATTCCGGGCGCGCATTGACCCGTCCCGGCAGGATCCAACTTCGACAGCAGGACTCAACATGCCGTGCTCACGCTAACAATTCCACGTCAACCTCAAGCATTTTGCAGACCATCTTCAGTTCTTCGACGTGATCACCATAGACAGCGTGGCAATGGTTAGCGTCGAACTTGTCAAGAAAGATGCTATGGTCAAACGGCAGTTTGGCAAACACGTGCGGCCATTCCTCTGTCGTCTCCTTCATCTTTTCGCGAGGGAGCTCCACAAACTCGGCCGGGATGATTGTCATGCGATACCGGCGCTCGGTGCGATTAAGTCTAGCAATCGTAGCTATTCCCGCTTTGGTCATGCAGTTGACGTGAGCTCCGCCGCCGGAATAGATCTCAAGACAAGGATACATGGTGACGTTCTTCAGATTCTCCTTGGGATCATTCGACCTTCCAGCGTACCAGGTTGATTGTGACCCGCAGTTGCAGAAAACCATCACGTCGTAGTCAGGATCGTAATGTCGGACGTCCATGAAAATGACCGGGTCGCCGGTAAGCAGTTTCAGGATTTGCATGGTTAGCCCGGCGTCGCCATCCGCTTCGCAAGAAAAAACCGTGGTTTCCTTAGGGCCGTTCCAGTCGTACGGATCGTTAAAGAATGCTGCACCGAGACATTGGGTGCAATAGTGGCGGCTCATTTCGTAGTGGCACTTGACCCCCACAAAATCGAACTTGTTCTTTTCAATGATCTGCCTAGTGGCTTCGTAATGGCGGATCTGGGTCTTCAGTTTCTCGGGTGTAAGGTGGTGATCGTCGTATTTGATCTGACCTATGTTTTCATTCAACCACTTGAAGGCCCTCTCTACCTGTTCCTCTGGAATGGTTTCAGCGATCCTGACAATTTCCGATTCGTCAAGGTGATCAACATCGACGCCGAATTTCTCCTGCCAGTCCTGCATACTCACGACGGCACTGTACATGCCAAGGCTCCGGCCCCCGATCATCCCGTACTTCTGCCCGTTCAGGCTGCTCACCACCCTGGCGCATCGGGCAAACGTTAAGTACTTTTCCAAGACCTCTTTCCTATTGATATCGCCAGCAACGCGAAAGTGTTCTATTCCCAGATGATGCAAGGCGCCGCCAGAGGCCAGCATCGCCACCATCCCGGGCCAGTCAGGAAGAAGGTTGGCGGCCAAGAGGAATGGGCCTTTCCCGTTCTTGGCGGCGATGGCGGAGAAATTTGGAAAACTGAAAACTCCATAAGAGAAAATGGTGCCGTCCAAATTCTTGGCGACCATCTTCAAAGCTTCTTCTTTGGCCAACTCAACTGAGTTCACGAGTCGATCGCCTTTAACAACTTCAACCTCGCCACTCTTCTCTAATGCATCAGCGATGCCGTCCAGGGTAGTCTGGACAAACCCTTTGAGCTGCTCGTGGACTTCCGGCTCACCGTCTGAAAAACCCAGGATTCCAAGTCGCGGTTTCCTAATCATGCCTACCCCCTTTTAAGTTACTGCGTACTGTCAAAAATCTCTGCCTCTTACACGCATAAGTCGTTGATTCGCCAGAGAGAGCCGGCATTTCGCCTTTCTCCCCCCTCCGAGACCAATCCCGGCACCAAAGCGATAAACCCTGGGACCTTGGGGGCGAAGCCCCCAGAACGTTCTAATCAATTCGAAATGCAGGGCCTTCTTTCGTCGCCGCTACCTCCCGGCGTGTTCCTAACCGTCCCGGCAGAGTGCCCCAATTCACATCGTTCTTTCATAGAACTTTTCACAGAACCGGATTGAACTAGCCAAGAGTGTTCCCCCACGCCACAACGACCATGCCGATGCAGAGGACTACGATTGAGCTCAACATTGCTAAGAAAGGCTTTGTCCCAGAATTAGCCCACTCCTCCGAAACACCACCCCAAAAGTTGGCGCAGATGATGTTCAGGGATGTAACTAAGACCCAG
>DLMI01000198.1:6531-14174 GCA_002478145.1 Acidobacteria bacterium UBA7540 | reverse complement strand
GAGTCGGAACATGATGAATTCGGGCTGGTCACGCTGAAGATCGCCAATCTGGGCCGGCAGATGCGAGACACCAAGGAAATCTTTTCCGCGCTGAAAGACAATGTGGATCAACTCATGTCCAAGCTGCAAGATGGCTTGGTGCTCTTCACGCGCGACTCTCGCGTGGTGTTAGTGAGTGCTCCGGTAGAACGATTTCTCGGCAAGCCGCGCGGAGAAATGTTGGGTCGAACTGCGGGGGAGATTTTTTCTCGCGATTCTTCCCTGGGGGCGATGGTGCTCGACGCTTTCGAGCGGAAGCGTCCGCTCCTGCAACGCGAGTTCAGCGCAGCCGGTGGCAGGCGCGTCCAAGTGTCTATGGATTTTGTTCAGGAAAAGGGCACGCAGATCGGAGCGCTGCTGATCATGCGCGATGCCGAATCGGTGCGGCGCATTGGAGACGAAATCGAGATGTCCCGGCGGCTCTCGGCCAGTGGACGGGTTACGGGCGGCGTGGCTCATGAAGTCAAGAATCCCATCAACGCCATCGTGCTCCACTTTGAGCTCTTGCAGAACAAGCTGGCGCAATTGGATCCCGACACCCGCCGGCACATGGACATCATCGGCAGCGAGATCCAGAGGCTCGATCGAGTGGTGCAAACCCTTGTCGACTTCATGCGCGCCCGCGAGTTGCACCTGGTGGAGGTGGACCTCCGACGTTTGCTCGAGGACGTTGCGCTGCTCGCCGCTCCTGACGCGGAGCAACACGGTGTCAACATCAGGCGCGAAATGTCCAGAGAGCCGCTGCCCATCAAGGCGGATCTTGACTTGATGAAGCAGGCGCTGCTCAACGTGGTGCTTAACGGAGTGCAGGCCATGCCCCAGGGAGGCCCGCTCACCATCTCGGCACACCGTGACCGCAATTTGGTGATTGCCGAGATCTCTGACCGGGGCGTTGGCATTGCGCAACAGATGCATGACAAGGTTTTTGAGCTTTACTTCACCACCAAGAAGGACGGCAACGGCATTGGGCTCGCGCAGACTTACCAGATCCTAGACTGGCATCACGGGTCTGTAGAATTTGAATCGACGGAAGGTGAAGGTACAACGTTCCGGTTCCGGATTCCCTTGGCTGATTCGAGTCTCGAGTCCGAGCACGATACGCCTGTCCACTTCGAGACCGAGATGACGGAACCGAGAGCTTGATTTCTCCCGCAACGCGCCGAGGCGTAAAATTTTAGACAGTTTAGCCGCATCGGATTGAATGATGACTCTGGCCGCAATCCTCTTGGTTTCTTTTCTAACTCTGGCTGGTCCCAGCCTGGGATCCCCGCCAGCGCAGCAAGGCTCAGCGGCACAGGATGCGGGCAGCTCTTCGGGATCTCAAGCACAAACGCCACCGATGCAGAGTGCAAATCCTGCGCCAGTTTCTCCCTCTGGGCAACCACAGAATTCCCCTAGTCCAGCCAACCCCTCTCCCCAGCACCGCCGGCATCACAAGAAAACCGCAGTTCCAGATTGCTCAAATTCGGCACCTGCGCTGAACCCACCCGGCGTCGTGAATCCGCCGAGTTCAACCAATACGGAGTCTACGAATATTGCCCCAGCCGATGGCCGTTCCCCCCAGCCTGCATCCAACCAGCCTGCTGAGACCAATGCCGGCGCGGCGGCGGCGAAACCCTGCCCGCCTCCGAAAGTGGTCGTCAAGAACGGAGGATCTGACGAGCCCACCGTGCAACTCAAAGGGAACACCACGGCGGAACAGGCATCGCAGGAGCGCTCCACCACAGAGCAACTCACTGCGGCGACCGAAGGAAACCTGATGAGGATCGCGGGACGTCAGCTCACTCCAAGCCAGCAGGAGATGGTGAATCAGGTCAAGGAGTTCATGGAACAGTCAAAGAAAGCCATCGCCGCGGGAGATTTGGAGCGCGGCCATAATCTTGCCATGAAAGCTCGCTTGCTTTCTGACGAGTTGGTCAAGCCCTCAGGGGGTACCTTGTGATTCTCAGTTGGTGAGGTGAGTGATTTCGTCAACTATCAGTAAAACAATTAAGTGACGAGGAAGAACCTTTCAGCTGCATGGAACTACCATGCACCGGCCGACCACTTCGGTGAAGAGGGTCGGTCACGGCTCGTAATTTTGAAGTCGAGCTGACCTAGCTTGGCAAATTTTTTTCACTTTTTAATCATCCCGTAATGTTCGTGCTCTAGCATCGGCCAAAGCTGTAGTACCCCTCGCCTTCCATGGGAAAGGAAAAAAGGCCTATGCGTCAATTGTTGTCTGTATGCCTCGTCTCGGCCATGGTTACCGGGCCAGTGCTGACACCGGTAGCAAACGCCGCCAACGTCAAAACAGCTACGCCGATCAAACACATCGTGATCATCTTCGGGGAAAATCGATCTTTCGACCACTATTTCGGTACGTATCCGAACGCGTTGAACCCTAAAGGAGAACCGCAATTTCACGCGCTTCCGAACACGCCAACCGTAAATGGATTGAGCAACGCCCTCTTGAACAACAATCCCAACCTCAACCCGCTCAATGGTAGCGGCGCAGCCAACCCGTTCCGCTTCGATCGCTCTCAGGCGAACACGCAAGACATGGACCACGATTACACGCCCGAACAGTTGGCCTTCGACGGTGGCGCGATGGATTTGTTCCCCGCCAACACTGGCAGTGCAGGTCCTCCTCCCGACGCTCCGCCGGCAGTCGTGCTTACCACAGGCCAAGTGATGGGCTACTTTGATGGCAACACTGTCACCGCGTTGTGGAACTATGCTCAACACTATGCGATGAGCGACAACTCCTATAGCACCAACTTCGGTCCCTCCACGGTCGGCGCGATCAATTTCATTTCGGGCCAGACCAATGGTGTCGTGAAACACATCAACGGCACTGGTGGGCTGGTAGCGGATGGGAACGGCGGACTGACGTTGATCGGCGATCCTGATCCTCTCAACGACGTGTGCTCCGGCGGCGGAACCCAGGCACAGATGGGCGGAAAGAATATCGGCGACCTGCTCAATGCAGCCGGTATCACCTGGGGTTGGTTCGGCGGAGGTTTCAATCTGAACGTCGTAAATCCGGACGGCAGCACCGGCTGCAATCGCCAGTCAACTTCGGCAATCGTCGGTACGCAGGGGGATTACGTTCCACATCACACACCGTTCCAATACTACGCATCGACGGCGAATCCTACCCATGCACGGCCGAGTTCGGTAAAGACGATTGGCTATTCGGGCGACCCTGCCAATCACGACTACGACGTCGAAGATTTCTTTGCCGCGGTTCAGGCCGGGAATTTCCCGGCGGTAAGTTTCTTGAAAGCGATCTCCATTCACGACGCCCATCCTGGGAATTCAGATCCTCTGGATGAGCAGGAATTCGTGGTGAAGGTAGCAAACTTCCTGCAGGGCCAACCGGAGTGGGCCAACACAGCGTTGGTTCTGCTCTATGACGATTCGGACGGCTGGTACGATCATCAACTCGGCCAGATCGTAAATTCATCGAAGAGTCCCGCTGATGCTCTCACC
Source organism: Acidobacteria bacterium UBA7540 (assembly GCA_002478145.1). The sequence continues at coordinate 10,661 of DLMI01000198.1, read as the reverse complement.
GGTCCGGGAAGCTGCGGAAGTGGCGCCACCGCACTGCCCGGTATCAATCCAGCTACCACGCACGCTCAAGGCCGCTGCGGATACGGTCCTCGGCAACCGCTCCTCGTCATCTCCCCATGGGCGAAGCACAACTTCGTGGATCATTCGGCCACCGATCAAACCTCGGTCATTCGCTTCATTGAGGACAATTGGCTCGGCGGTCAGCGGATCGGGCAAGGATCGTTTGACGGGATCGCAGACTCGATCATCTCTTTGTTCGACTTTCGGCAAACTGTGACCAACGATCTGTACATCCTCAACGAAAACACAGGCGAGCCCGTGAACACTGGCTCGTCCAACTAACGCGCACCCCTGCGGATGCGCTGACCGGAAATCACGATTAGGACAACGGCAAGGCATGTGCGGAGCTTCAGCCCACCTGCCTTGCCGTTGTTGTATGCTTGCCCGAAAGGTATGTGGTGATTACCCGCCGAAAATTCCTGCAGCGAACAAGCCTGCTGGCTACAACGCTAGCGACTGGCAAGAGCGGGCTAATGAACGCGATGGCGCACGCCTTGCCTACCATGGCCCCGGCGCTTGATGTCAGCACTCTGACACAGTTTGTGGACCCTCTTCCGATTCCTGAAATCGCGCAGCGTCAAGGATACCGGCCCAGTCCAACCGATCGAAAGCTGAGCGTCCCGTTTTATCGGATCCAAGCCCAGCCCATCGCCAGCAAAGTTCACCGCGATCTGCCGCCTACGAGGTTCTGGAGCTTTGGTTCCTCTACCCCCGGTCCGACATTCGAGACGCGCTCCGGTGAATCTCTGCTGGTGGAATGGGTGAATGCTCTTCCCAGCGAACATTTCCTGCCCATGGACCATACCATTCACGGGGCCGAGGCCGACAAACCTGCCGTCCGCACCGTGGTGCACTTGCATGGAGCGAAAACAGGACCCGAGAGCGACGGGTATCCGGAAGACTGGATGGTGCCCGGGAAATCCTCGCTCTACTACTACCCCAACCAGCAGGATGCGGCCATGCTCTGGTACCACGATCACGCGCTGGGGATTAATCGCCTGAATGTCTACGCAGGATTGTTGGGAGCGTTTTTCATTCGAGACGGTGTGGAGGAGGCGCTCAATTTGCCCAAGGGCAAATGCGAGTTACCACTCATCCTTTATGATCGACTGTTGACACGAGATGGTCAGCTTCTTTATCCCGTTTCGCCCGATCCACAAGCTCCCTGGGTTCCGGAGATCTTTGGCAATGCCATTCTGGTCAACGGAAAACTCTTTCCTTATCTCGATGTCGAGCCAAGACGATATCGATTCCGCGTCCTGAATGCTTCCAATGCCCGCTTCTACAACTTATCGCTTGCCAGCGATGTGCCGTTTCATCAAATCGGAACGGACCAGGGTTTATTGCCAACACCGGTTCCGCTCACGAGCCTTGAGATCGCTCCGGGGGAACGCGCCGATCTTGTCGTCGACTTCAGTGAGCATCTGGGCGCGCAATTGGTTCTCAAGAACGACGCTTTCATTGTCATGCAATTTCGCGTCTCTGCAAAGAAAGTGACTGAAACAAGTTCATTGCCTCCAGCCTTGCGGCCGGTGCTAAGAATCCCAGAATCGCGAGCCGTGCAGACACGCCTGTTAACGCTCGATGAGTATGTCAACAAGGCGGGCAATCCAGTTATGTTGCTTCTGAATGCCTCCCACTGGAAGATGCCGGCTACGGAAAAGCCGGTGCTGGGATCGACTGAAATCTGGACGCTGATCAATCCCACGAACGACTCCCATCCCATTCATCTGCACCTCGTGCGCTTCCAAATCCTCGACCGCCAACCCTACGAACCATGGCTGTTTCAAACCAAGCGTGAGTTACACTTCCTTGGCCCGCCGGAACTCCCCGACCCGAATGAGGCGGGCTGGAAGGATACGGTACGCGCCCACTCTAAAATGGTCACTCGGATTATTGTGCCGTTTGAAGGCTTTGCCGGGCGTTATGTATGGCACTGCCACATCCTCGAGCACGAAGATAATGAAATGATGCGCCCTTATGAGGTAATTGCCGCAGTCTAACGAGGGTAGAAACCACCCAGTCCCTCAGTCTGCGGGCATAGGAGCGGGGCGCACCACCGCGGGACGGGTTTTCGCAACAACGGGGCTCTCCGCCGGAATCTCCAGCCACTTGCGGACTTCGGGCAGGGCTTGCCGCATGGCTACTTCACCGAAGCGAATCAATTCGCCGGCGCGTTTGAAATCGTCGTAGGCGAAGCCGGCAACGTCGGGCTCGACGATCACGTCTGCTGCACCTCGCCAGAGATGGCTCATCTGGTCCTGGGCAATGGCGAAAGATTGTCCAATCACATCAAAGAGATGCCGCGGTGCGCCGTTTTTCGACCACTGTCCCTTCAAGTGCACCGCCACCACCCGATCCGCGCCCATTTCGTGCAGCGGCCCTGCGGGCACGGGATGGGAGAGCATGCCATCCACCAGCCAGCGTCCCCGAATGTTTACCGGCAAGAACATGCCGGGATAGGCGCAACTGGCGCGTACGGGATCGATGATTGAACCGGAATGAAAAACCACGCCTTCGCCGGTATTGAAGTCGGTTGCGGTCACACCGAGAGGAATGCGCAACTCCTCGAAAGTCTTCACTTTCAAAATGCGGGTGAGGAACGACACCATGCGGTCGTTCGAAGCGAAGCCGTAGCGTGAGACGGTCCAGCGGGCGAACGTGGTGAAACGAACGGACTGCGCAACTTTTTCGAGCTCTTCGATCGAGAGTCCGCTGCAGTAGGCGGCACCGATGAGCGCGCCTACACTGGTCCCGGCGACGATGCGGAGTGGAATACCTTCTTCTTCGAAAACCTTCAGCACGCCGATGTGGGCCATACCGCGGGCAAAGCCGCCACCGAGCGCCAGACCGATCTTAGGAATTCGTGGTTCAGGCGCTGCGGCCTTGCGCGAGAGTTCCCGCCCAAAAGCTTGCACAGACCGGACGATCCTGCCAATGCTTTTCACCGCTACCCCACATGCCCGGTTACCCAGGCACCCACATTCAGGCTCCACTTCGAACCTATTGTGTAAGATGCCACAAGCGCCGTTTCTGCTACAGGGCCCGATCGTGCCATTCTTACATTATTTCTGAGACGGAGGTACTGCAGGGGTAACTTAGGTTGCTGCCGTCCGCGCGCCGCAGATCGTGACTAACTCTTGTTGCTCTGCTAACTTACAGTCATGGCGCGGGAAATTTCTGCGGGCGGGGTGGTCATCCGGAAACGGGATGAAGTTTGGTGGATGGCCGGTATTGAGCCAGCCGGCGAACAGTCCAGAACTGCGGCCGACCGACCCGGACCTACCGGAAGAAAGGCAAAGTCAGTGCTGGCGCTGCCCAAGGGCCTGGTGGATCCCGGCGAGAAGCCGCTCGAAACCGCGCTAAGAGAAGTGCATGAGGAGACCGGCGTGATCGCTGATCTGATCACGAAGCTCGGCGACATCAAGTACGTTTATTCGCGTAGTTGGGGCGACGGTGAACGGGTGTTCAAGATCGTCAGTTTCTATCTGATGGGCTATCGCTCCGGCCGCATCGATCAGATCAACCCGGAAATGCGAATTGAAGTGGCGCGCGCCCTTTGGGTTCTCCTAGATGATGCTCCGAAGCTGCTGGCCTACCAAGGCGAAAAACAAATGGCCCAGCGCGCGCTGGAGTATGTGGTGGCACATCCTGAACTTTAAGCACAAGGCGGCTGCGAATTTCTTTGAGCGCGGCTTCATCCCGCATAATACTTCTATGCCACTTTGTGAAGCTCTGCGTCGCGCGCTTCTGTCCGCGTCATTGATTCTGTGCCTATCAGTTGTGCTCCCGCCATTGGCTGCCAAAAGCCACCCCGCTCCTGGTCTGGATCCCGGCTATGTCCCAGCCCTCGCCGCTGCCGATCATTTCTTGCAGGCGTGGCAGTCCGGCGACACCGAGAATGGGATTGCGCTGCTCACGAGTCGCGCCAAGGAAGCGGCTACCACGGATGTGATCGAGAGATTCTTTTCCAACTCTGCCGCCTCCGCCTATGAAATCGGTCGTGGCAAGTTGCTGAAGCACCGACGCTATGAGTTCCCAGTGGTGCTGGTCAGTACTGCGAAAAATAA
>DLMI01000198.1:368-6405 GCA_002478145.1 Acidobacteria bacterium UBA7540 | reverse complement strand
GTGGATAAACTGCCATAGGGAGACAGATTGGCGATTGCCAATTTTCAATTGTCGATTGAATGCGGGAGCCTACAGTTTTTCAATTGGCAATCGGAAGTTGGAATTGACAATCTCTGCGTTCCTCTCTGTCCCCCTGTGGTTAAGAGGTTTTCTATCGAGGCTAGATCATGAAACGCATTAATAAAGTCGCCATCCTCGGCGCCGGAACCATGGGCGCCCGTATCGCCGCACACTTTGCCAACGCTGGCGTCCCCAGCTACCTGTTCGATATTGTGCCGCCTGACGCCGATGCTCCTGCCCGTAACAAGATTGCTGCCGCCGGGCTCGACGCCGCACGAAAATCGAAGCCCGCGGCCTTCATGGATCCTTCGCTCGCCCGTTTCGTTACCGTCGGCAACTTTGACGACGATCTCAAGAAGCTGGCTGAGGTCGACTGGATCATCGAAGCGGTCGTCGAAAATCTCGACATCAAGCGGGCGCTGCTGCGCAAAGTGGAAGCCATTCGCAGGCCCGGAACCATTGTCACCACCAACACCAGCGGGCTGCCCGTAGGAAAGATCGCGGAGGGCTTCTCCGATGACTTCCGCTGGGCCTGGTTCGGGACGCACTTCTTCAATCCGCCGCGCTACATGCGGCTGCTCGAACTCATTCCTACGCCAGAAGCCGACCGCGCCGCAATCGACGCCGTAGCGCACTTCTGCGACGTGCGCCTCGGCAAGGGCGTCGTGCTCGCCAAGGATACGCCCAACTTCATTGGCAACCGCATCGGCACATTCTCAGTATTGAATGTGATGCGACTGATGCAGGAGATGGACCTCGGCATCGAGGAAGTGGACGCGCTGACGGGACAGGCCGTGGGCTGGCCGAAGTCGGCGACGTTCCGCACGATTGACCTGGTCGGGTTGGACATTCTGGGTCACGTGGTTGGCAATATGACGTCGAACGTCCACGACGAACGCAGCGACCTGCGCTTACCGGACTTCTTCACTCAGATGCTCCAACGCAAATGGCTGGGCGACAAAACCAAAGGCGGCTTCTACAAGAAGGCGAAGGGTCACGATGGCAAGGAAGACGAGCGCCTGGCTCTGAATTGGAAGACCCTCGAATACCATCCACGGCAGAAGCCGAAGTTCGCCGCACTCGACATGGCGAAAACCATCGAAGACACCGGCGCGCGCCTGCGCACGTTGCTCGGCCTCGAAGGCGGCGGTCCGCAGAAGGGCGATAAAGCCAGCCAGTTCCTGTGGTCAGCACTCTCCGATTTGTGGACCTACTCCGCCAACCGCGTGCCTGAGATTTCCGATTCGATCGTTGAGATCGATCGCGCTATGCGGCTCGGCTTCAACTGGGAGCTCGGACCGTTCGAGCTTTGGGATGCAGCTGGCGTCGAAGCCACGGTCGCACGCATGAAAAAAGAAGGCAAGCCGGTGGCCGCGAATGTCGAAAGACTTCTCGCCGCCGGACGAAAAAACTGGTACACGGACGATCCGAAATCACCCTCCGGCCGTAAGTATTGGGAATTAGGAACCGAGGATTGGGAGCCCGTGCAGGTTCCGGCGGGCGTGTGGTCGGTCACCGTCGCAAAGAAATCTAACGGAGTGGTGAAGAACAATTCCGGTGCGTCGCTGGTCGATCTCGGGGACGGCGTGGGCTGCATTGAGTTTCATAGCAAGATGAACTCGCTGGGTGCCGACATCATCAGCTTGATCCTGCAAACGCTGAAACCCGGTGGCCCAGGCGACGCTTTCGACGCGTTTGTCATCACCAACGACGCAACGAACTTTTCCGTCGGCGCCAACCTCATGTTGCTGCTCATGAGCGTGCAGGAAGAAGAGTGGGACGACGTTGACCTCGCCATCCGCCAGTTCCAGGGCATGACGCAGGCCATCAAGTTCTCGCCGAAACCAGTTGTGTCCGCGCCCTTCGGGCTGTGTCTGGGTGGCGGGACAGAAATCTCGCTGCACGCCGCGGCACGCCAACCGCATGCCGAGCTTTACACGGGCCTGGTCGAAGTGGGCGTTGGCCTGTTACCCGGCGGCGGAGGCTGCAAGGAAATGCTGCTGCGCGCCGTCGATGGTGCTGTTGCGGCGCGCGGCGGCAAAGTCTCCGGCGACGCCCTGGCCGGATCCATCGAGATGCTGGAAGCTATGAAGCGGGCGTTTGAAACGATTGCCACTGCGAAGGTTGCCACCTCCGCACACGAGGCCCGCGCCCTCGGCTTCCTCAACGACGGTGACCGCATCAGCATGAATCGTGAGCGCGTGCTCTCCGACGCCAAGACGCGCGTCCTCGAACTTGTGCGCGCGGGATATGAGCCACCCATCCCGCGCACCGACATTCCCGCTCCGGGCGAGAGTCTCTTAGCTACGCTCAAGATGGGCGTCCACATGATGCGCCAGGGCGACTACGTCACTGACTACGAAGTGAAACTGGGTGGCAAGATCGCCGAAGTCCTCTGCGGCGGCATCGTCACGCCGGGGACCCTGGTGAGTGAGCAGTACATCCTGGATCTGGAGCGCGAGGGATTCAAATCACTCTGCGGCGAGAAAAAAACGCAGGAACGAATTCAGTACACGCTGAAGACGGGGAAGACGCTGAGGAACTAGGGTTCGAGCCTGAGATCGAATGTTTCAAAATCAATCTCTCAGGCTAGCCAGTAGCCAACTCCATGTTCCGCATATGCCAGATTTGAAGAGCATCGCAAAAGCGCCTTGCTTTTGCGGAGGAAATTCAATGAGACGAGCGCTACAATTGATGCTCATGCGAAGACTTGTACCAGCGGTCGCCATAATGATGGGCTTCTTTGTCTTGGGATGCACGCTGGGCGCTGCTCAATCAGCCGCGCAGAATGAACCTGCGCCTGACGTTCCGGATGCGATTCAGGCGCCAGCGGGACTCGAAGTTGTGGTGTACGCGCATGCGACTGGATCTCAGATTTACGCCTGCCAGGCCGTGGCTGACGGCAAATTTAGTTGGACACTCAAGGGGCCCGACGCGGAGTTGCGGGACCGGAAAGACAAAGTGATCGGACATCACTTCGCCGGTCCCACGTGGAAGTTGACCGACGGCAGTGAAGTCACTGGGAAAGCCGTGGCCCACGTCGATGCGCTGGATGCCGAGTCGATTCCGTGGCTGCTGGTCAACGTTGTGAGCCATGCGGGGAACGGCCTGCTCAGCAGCGTGACGACGATTCAGCGGGTTCACACGCACGGCGGCCAGCCTCCGGCCGAGGGCTGCGATGCCGCGCACCGGGACGCAGAAGTGAAGAGCAGTTACACAGCGGATTATTATTTTTACGCTCCGGCCAAGTGAAGCTCGTGCTGGATGCCAAGCATCGAATAAAGCGAAAGAGGTAACCGAGGACCGAGGCCTTTTATGCGAGAAGTCATCCTGGCATCTTCTGTTCGAACCCCCGTGGGGCGCGCCTTCAAGGGCACGCTCCGCGCTACCCGTCCCGATGAACTGGCTGCGGTCGCCATCAAAGGTGCGCTGGAGCGCGTGCCTCAACTCGACGCCAAGGAAATCGAAGACGTCATCCTCGGCTGCGCCATGCCCGAGGCCGAGCAAGGGATGAACGTGGCCCGCATTGCCTCGCTGCGGGCTGGGCTACCGGTCGAAGTTTCGGCGCTTACCATCAACCGCTTCTGCTCTTCGGGCTTGCAGGCGATTGCGATGGCGGCCGAGCGCATCATGAGCGGCGGCGCGGAGGTGATCGTTGCTGGTGGCACTGAATCCATGTCGATGATTCCGATGGGCGGTCACAAAGTTTCGCCCAACCCCTGGCTCGTGGACCATTATCCTGATGCCTATTTGAACATGGGGCTTACCGCCGAGAGAGTGGGCCACCGCTTCGGCATCACACGCGAAGCGGCAGACGAATTCTCCTTCCGCAGCCATCAAAAGGCGCTGGCTGCAATCCAAGCTGGCAAGTTCGATGAGGAAGTTGTGGCCGTGCCGGTGAGCTTTACGACTCCGAATGGATCGAAACCGAAGCGGCGGGAGATTGTTTTTAAAGTGGACGAAGGCCCGCGCGCCGACACTTCGCTCGAAGCCTTGCTGTCGCTGAAGCCCGCGTTTCACGTCAAGGGCACAGTGACCGCAGGAAATTCTTCGCAGATGTCCGACGGCGCGGCGGCCGCGGTGGTGATGTCCGCCGAACGCGCGAAAGCGCTAGGCATCAAACCGCTGGCGCGCTACGTTTCGTTCGCGACGGCTGGATACAAGCCCGAAGAAATGGGACTTGGCCCAGTGTTCGCGATTCCGAAAGCGTTGAAGATGGCAGGGCTAAAGCTTACAGATATCGACGTGATTGAGTTGAACGAGGCCTTCGCCGCGCAATCCCTGGCTGTCATCCGAGAAGCCGGACTCGATCTGGAGAAAGTCAATCCTAACGGCGGAGCGATCGCCTTGGGACATCCGCTGGGGTGTACCGGAGCGAAGCTGACAGCAACGATCATCCGCGAACTCAAGCGCCGCAACGGACGCTATGGGATGGTGACCATGTGCGTTGGCGGTGGCATGGGGGCGGCAGGAATCTTCGAAAATCTGAATTAGCCCACCGGGAACGCGAAAGTTCTCGAGGCCGCCTGATCATCGGACGATTCCGTTGTTGGCTTTTTTTGTTAATCCGCAAATTCGCAGTACGGCGCTATAATCTGTCGCAGGGAGGAAGCCCCATGTCAATCTTCCGCCTTTTGCCGTTTTCGTTGCTGATCGCAGTAAGTGTTGCGTCAGTGGCCGCGCAGTCTCCGCAGGAGAGAAATCCCGTCGTGGCTCAGTCGACGGAGCCGAGACAGCTGAGTTCTTCGGCGAGTGCAGATCTCTTTTCCCCGAAGCTGAAGAATGGGCTCAACCCGCCAAAACCTCTGGATCGCATTCGCATCTTAGATTACCGTCCGCAGTTGAACCAGTTTAGTGTGCCACGCAGTTTTCTTGTTGGCCCAGATGGGCAGCCGCAGGACGACACTCTCTGTTACGCGATGCGCAGCTACAAGGTTGCTCGCGACGACCCACAGTCGGATTCCACGCACGCAGCCGGGTATTCGACGTGCCAGCCCGCAGCGCGCTTTCACGTGCATACCATCGAGGGAGGAGCTCTGCCGGCTACGCCCTGAGACCGACGCTTCTTTACCCAATCGTTACGCTCTTTTACTCAGGTCTGCGTTATCATCGAGGTAGGCGGCTGAGTCTAAGTGATGTCCCACGGCAAAGTCGCCAGCGGTTGGTGGGAGGTGCTGTATGCGACTCTCCAGCCTGGTTGTTGCAGTCTTCCTGTTAGTCCCCCCAGTCGTATTCGCGCAACGCTCTTCCGGAGGCGGAGCGAGCTCCGGTGGCTCTTCGGGCGGTTTTTCGAGTTCAGGTGGTTCGCACGGTAGCTATTCGGGCGGATCCAGTTCGGGCAGTTCCTCGTCGAGCGCTCACTCATCGGGAAACTCTGCTGCCTCCTCGAGCAATCACAGTCCCAGCAGGTCAGCTTCTCGCAGCTCCAGCACGGGATCAGCGGCGCAACATCAAATCGGGAAAAACGCGCGCGTGCAAGGCTCCAACGCCGCGGAATCCATCAAGAACCTGCAGCCGGCGCGTAGGGGATTTATTGCTTTCCTGCGTCATCCGTTCCGGAAGCGCGCCGAAGATGGCCTGCGGCGGCCTATCGTCTGCAAAGACAAGCCGTGCCCATGTCCTCCGGGAGAAACCAACGGGAAAAACGGAGCATGCCTTGCCATCGTCGCCACGAATCACTTCCGCCGGTGCCCGCAGGGTGAGTACTGGGGCGGAGGCGGTTGCACCACAGTTTCGCTCTTTCGCTCGGATGATTGCAGCAATCTTGCTTTGGCTCTCGACCGTCAGGCCCGGCAGTCGCAGCTCGCAGAGAGCTCGCGCCAGACCAGTTGCTCCAGCAATGCTGCGGCCCAGGAATGCTCCGAGCTAATGGCCAAATCCCAAAACGAAGCGGCCCTCTACAAATCACTGCAACAGCAATACGAGCAATGCAAGAGGCAACGTTTGGTTGGCTTGCCGGACTCGTCAGCCGTTCCAC
>DLMI01000198.1:0-230 GCA_002478145.1 Acidobacteria bacterium UBA7540 | reverse complement strand
AGCGCGGCATTTTCAGGCCTATCATTCACAGTCAGCCCGAATTAGAATGAGAGGTACCTTTCTCGGCATCTTCCACGATTCTGCGGTTTTCATTTAGAGGGTTAAGACATGGCCACTACTACTGCAATTCCCAAAGCAAGAATCTCTGGCGGCGGCTTTCTTCTCGAATCTCGCCGCACTGACGAAGTTTTCACTCCAGAAGATTTCACCGAGCAGCATCAACTTATCGG
>DLMI01000158.1:5535-6126 GCA_002478145.1 Acidobacteria bacterium UBA7540 | reverse complement strand
GAGGGCTGCAACCTTCCTCCCGCGCAATGCACTGGCTCGCCCTTCTCCTATCTCCAGTCCGTTCTGAAGACGGTCAATAATGATTATGGTTTTGCCAAACTTGACCACCAAATCAACACGAATAATCGCTTCGCGTTGCGCTACGTCGTGGAGGATGCGCGCGATTTGGGAGAACTGATCGGCAATACGGAAGATGGCGGCGGCGTTGGTTCTCCGAGCGGCGCGCGCAATCTTTTCATTCGCGATCAATCTGTAGTGGGAACGCTGAACTCGGTGCTGAAGCCGAACCTGGTCAACACCGTCCTAGGCCAATATGCAAGGCGACACTACAATTTTCCCGGGGCGACTGGCGAACCCGATCTGAGTGTTGTGAATGACTTGGAATTCGGGCATAACTTCGGCACCTATGACGCGATCTACGAGAGCCGGGTACAGGGATCCGATTCGCTCGCTTGGGTCAAAGGGAATCATGTCGCCAAGTTTGGGTTCGACGGGAACTATGTCTGGAGCTACAACAACTATCCTGGGTTCACCCCGGAGCGCGTATTGCTTCCGAATCTCGACTGTATGTACGCATTCGCGGACGCCATC
>DLMI01000158.1:0-5350 GCA_002478145.1 Acidobacteria bacterium UBA7540 | reverse complement strand
CAGCCTTTACCAGCAACCGGCGGAGGCTTCGGCAGTGGCTGGCCGAACGCATTTCCCACCAACCAGTATTCCAACTACGCTTACAGCTTGAACCACGGCTACTGGGGATTCTTTGCCGAGGATCAGTGGCGAGTCACTCCCCACCTGACTTTGAATTACGGCTTGCGCTGGGATGTCGAAACCGGACTGGGAAGCACCATCAACCAGGACTACCGCGCTTTCCAACCGCGAGTAGGCTTCGCCTATTCTCCCGACGCCAAAACGGTCATTCGCGCCGGCTCCGGAATCTTCTTCGATCGCAATAACCTCACGTTCTTCTTCACCACAGGAAACCAGAAGGCGCTTCCGGGATACTTCTGCAATCCTCCGGGCGCAGACCCCAGTTGCGCCGCAAACGGATTTTCTCAAGGCGTGGTGGTTCCGATGATCCAAAACAACGCGGCCACCGGAGGCTGGCAACTATCCGCAGATCCGGGTTACCCGGGCACACCTTCCCTCCCTTGCGCGGTGTTAGGTATACCTAATACGATTTGCAACACCGCTCCGGGCGGTACGATAAGCATCGCAGCCCTAACGGCCCTCGGCATCCTCGGCGATGGTCCCAATGCTTACTCCGCAGTGTCTTTAACCGGGCCCTGTACTGCTAACGCTGTAACCGGCGCGCTGAGCGGGGCCTGCGGTGTTGGTTCCGGTGGCATCCAGCGTAACGCGCGACTTCCTTATGCCGAACAGGCCAGCCTCGAGATTGATCGCCAATTAGGCGGAGGACTCTCGCTGCAGGTGGGATATCTGTTCGTGGGGGCGCACAAACTCGTACGGGGCAACAATATCAACGTGCCCTGTCCTTATGGGACGGCCAAGCCCTCCAATCCTTACTATGCTCAAGGGCTGCTCGATCCGAGCGGCTCTCTCACCCCGTGCAGCGGAACACCCATTCTTGGGCCCTTGGGCTTGGGCCCGTTTTTCGATTGGCTGGGTCCAGCGAGCCCGATTCCCCCGGCCTTTGCACCCCCTAATCCTCAGCTGCCCGTCAATCCCTCTGGGTTGGAGTTCGGTGTACCCTCCGCCGGCGCTCCAGCGACGCTGAGTGGCGGCCTTCTCGACTACAACAACGACGTGGCCAACGCCGTCTACCACGGCCTGACGCTTACGGCAGTTGAGCGTATCGGCAGGTTGTTCAACCTGACCGCCAACTACACCTACTCTCACACCATTGACAACGGCAATTTCACCACCTTCATTAATCTACCGCCCAACCAATTCAACTACGCTTCGGAGCGTGGCAACTCGAACCAGGACGTTCGCCATCACGTAGTGGCGAACTTCACCGCCGATGGACCCCAGGATAGTTTTGCGCGGAACTTCGAATTCAGCAGCATTATCACCCTGCAGTCTGGTCGGCCCTTCACGCTGTTCGCCGGGCAAAACGTTCTTGGCGACGTGGCTGGCCTGAGCACGGATCGCGTTGGCGGATTGGGCGGTGTCTGCACCAACGTGTCGAATTGCGACACTATGATCGGCCGGAACACCTACATTGGCGATCCACTGTATTCCTTTGATCTGCGTTTGTCGCGTTATTTCCAGTTTCATGAACACTTGAGGCTCGATTTAACTGTAGATGCATTCAACGTGTTCAACCGGCAGAATGTAGATGAAGTGAATTACATCTACGGCTCGCCTGCTTTCTGCGGGGCTGTTCCGAAGCACTATAACGACGCGACGACGCGGGCGATTCAAGGCGGCGATGCGTCAGTGTCTTGCGCCACCGAGCAGGCAGCGGCTGCGCCACCAGCCTGGCTCGCCTTAGGACTGTTGCCGGTCACGGTTCCGAACTCTCCGAATGCTACGTTCGGGCAGCCAAGAACTATGCTCAATCCGCGCCAGTTGCAGTTCTCGGTGAAATTTTCGTTCTAAGGGGCATCCAGCGACGCTGGCTGTTCGATCCTGAGCGGCTGGCGTCGTCGTTTTCTATCTCAAGCATGGTTACGCGAGGACGCCACAGGGAGGCACAGCTCGCGGGAACTACAGGAGGAATTCATGGGTTTACGCTATTTCGCTTGCTGTGTAACTCTGGTCTTGGCGAGTGTGACGATTGCCACCGCACAGGAAGCAAAACCTGAAGTCAAGCATCAAGCGGCGCCGCAAACTTCTCCAGCGTCCGGCAAGGAAATGTTCGTAAGCTATTGCGCCGCCTGCCACGGTAAGGACGCCAAAGGGGATGGTCCGGCCGCGCCCGGGCTCAAAGCAGTCCCCGCCGATTTGACCGTTTTGGCTAAGCTCAATGGGGGCAAGTATCCTGCGGACAAGGTGACAAGCATTCTGCGCGGACAAACCAATCTGGTGCCACACGGCGACCAGGAAATGCCGGTGTGGGGCCGGGTGTTCTGGAGCATGAGTCAGGGTAACGAGGGAATCGTGACCGAACGCATTGCGAACCTTAACCGATATATAGAGTCGCTGCAGGTGAAGTAGGTCCTGGCATCAGCTATTCAACGGCCGCGGGAAAATCTGCGCCGAGCTGTGCCCGTCGCTCAATCGGCTGCTCCTAGCCTTCCCACTTCCAATCCTGAAAGCGGCGCCTCAGTTCTGCCTTCAACAGTTTCCCCGTAGACGTATGCGGCAGCTCCTCCACAAACACAAACGCATCTGGCAACTGCCATTTTGCGAACTTCGGCGACAGGAAATCGCGCAGAGCTTGCGCAGACAAACGTGCTCCCTCGTTCGCCACGATCACGGCCACAGGCCGCTCCTGCCACTTCGGATGGGCAACCGCGATCACCGCTGCTTCGCGAATCTTCGGATGCGCGAGCAGAGCGTTTTCCAGGTCGACAGAACTTATCCACTCGCCGCCGGACTTAATCAGGTCCTTTGTGCGGTCCACGATTCGCAGATAGCCTTCGTCATTAATCGTTCCCACGTCGCTGGTGCGAAACCATCCGTCTGGCGTCCACTTGTCGTTCTCCGCCGGCAGGTTGTAATAGCTGGCCGCCACCCAGGGCCCGCGCAGTTGCACCTCTCCCATGGTTTCTCCGTCCCATGGAACTTCGCCATCTGCGTTCATGACTCTCCTCTCAACGAACGGAACTGGGATTCCGGCCTGCGCTTTGATTTCGCATTTCTCTTCCTCGGTCCAATTCTTCATGTGTGCTTTGATTTGGCTCGTCGTTGCTTGCGGACTGCTCTCGGTCAGTCCCCAACCCTGTTCGAGACTCCATCCATGCCGTCGCAGTCTCTGAACCAGCGCGAGCGAGGGGGCCGCGCCGCCTACGAGAACTCGCATGGGCGGCAGGTTCCAACTGCCAGGATTCTGGTCCAGGCACTCCAGAATGCTGTGCCAGACCGTTGGTACGCCCGCGGCAACGGTGACAGTTTCCTTTTCACACAAGTCCAGCAGGCTTTCCGCTTTGAGATGCGGACCGGGCAGAACTTGTTTCGATCCCACCAGCGTTGCGGCGTACGAAAGTCCCCAGCCGTTGACGTGAAACATGGAAACAATTGGCAACACGGTGTCGGCGTTACAGATACCGAAGTTGTCCACCGTCGTGAGAAGAAACGAGTGCAGCATCACGGACCGGTGCGTGTACACGACTCCTTTAGGAACTCCAGTCGTACCCGATGTGTAGCACATGCAGGCAGCTTCGTTTTCGTCGAGATCGGGATAACGGAAACTACCAGAGGCCGTGTTCAGGAACTCCTCATAGTCCTCGAGCCCTGAGGCCGTGGTTCGGCCCGACCACCCAACTACGATCACGCGTTCAAAATGGACTAAATCTTTAATCCTTGCGTACAGTGGGAGCAGAACGTCGTCGACAATCAGGAAGCGGTCCTGCGCGTGATTGGCGATGTAGGCGATCTCTGACGGCGCCAGACGCAGGTTCAGCGTGTGCAACACACCACCGGCGATTGGGATGCCAAAGTAGGCTTCGAGATGCGCGTGATGGTTCCACATCAGAGTTGCCACGCGATCGCCGCGCTTTAGACCAGCTCCCTGCAAGGCCTCCGCAAGTGCACGCGCTCGCCGGTACAGGTCCGCATAGGAGTAACGGTGGAGCGTATGATCAGGCCGCCGAGAAACAATCTCGGCATTCGGAAAGAACTTGCCCGCACGCTCCAGGCTGTGTGAGAGCGTCAGCGAATAGTG
This sequence comes from Acidobacteria bacterium UBA7540, assembly GCA_002478145.1. Next base: position 1,209 of record DLMI01000158.1, on the reverse strand, counting down.
CATCATAGTTCCTTGCATGCGGATCCTTATGGATTGGGTTTCAGCGCGCCCGAGAGCCACGACTCCTGAAAGCCGCGGTTACAGATTCTTGCCATAGAATAATTAATCAAGGATGACAATGCGTAAGATGGACCGCAGTAATAACCGAGGTTCGCTCGAAGCACATATGAGCCCAACTTCACCGACTCCAGATTCCGCCACTCCCGTTTCCGACAGCCGCTACGACCGCCAACTCGCGAAAATCCTAGAACATGCGACTGCGATTTTCTACGAAAAAGGGTACGAGGGCGCTTCCATTCGCGACCTGTCCCGAGCGAGCGGGATGTCCTTGGCTGGTCTTTACTACTACTTCGAGTCCAAGGAGAAACTGCTCTACGTCATCCAGCGGCATCTCTTTCTCTCTGTTATGGACCTGGTTCGCGAACGTCTAAGAGACGAGAGCGATCCCGAGCAACGCATTCGGGTTTTTATTCTCGCGCATCTCGAATACTTTCTCGCCAATCCAAAATCGATGAGGGTGCTCTCGCACGAAGACGATGCACTCAAAGAAGAGTTTGGAGCGGACATCGCCAGCCTCAAGCGGCAGTATTACCACTGTTGCGCGGACTTGGTCGATGCGCTAAAGGCTGCCAAGGACTTGCAGTTCAACTCCCGCGTGGCGGTCCTGTCGCTGTTCGGAATGATGAACTGGATCTACACATGGTACAACCCGCATGTCGACGGCGACGCAACCGTCCTGGCCCGGGAAATCGGAGATGTATTCCTGGGCGGGATTTACTCTACTTTGTCTCCCCGACCAGCCGGAAGCGCTCCGGCCGCTCAATCTTGATAGGCTTTCAAACGCTGTTGCTAGTTGGCAGCTGAAATATTCTCGACCAGCAAGGCAATGCCTTGTCCGCCTCCGATACAGGCCGAGGCAACGCCGTAACGCGCGTTCGAGCGCTTCAACTCGCGCGCTAGCGTCACCGCCAGTCGGACTCCAGTGGCTCCGAGCGGATGTCCGATGGCGATCGCGCCTCCGTTGACGTTGAGTTTACTTCGGTCCAGGCCAAGCTCGTGCTGGCAGGCGAGAACTTGTGCGCCGAAAGCCTCATTGATTTCGAAGCGATCGATCTGCCCCAGGCTCAGTCCGGCAACGTCCAGCAAGGTTTGAATTGCCGGCACCGGTCCGATGCCCATGATCTCTGGGCGCACGCCAACCACGGCGCC
>DLMI01000242.1:20075-53450 GCA_002478145.1 Acidobacteria bacterium UBA7540 | reverse complement strand
TCCCACCCTCTCCGCCAGAAAACCAGTTAACAGTTCACCGTCAACAGTTGACAGTCAAAGACCTGGTGTAGCGCCAAGTTGCGTCTTAGTGGTCCACCAGAGACATCAGCCAGTCCTTCAATGACGACACCGTCAATCCCGAGCGTTGACTTGCCTGTGGGCACGGCTTATGATGGCGGTATTCGAAGTTCTGATTCCAGGCATTCCGAGGGCGTCTCGACATGATCGGTCAGACTGTTTCCCACTATCGCATTCTGGAGACGCTCGGGGGCGGCGGCATGGGTGTGGTGTACAAGGCCGAAGACATGTCCCTCGGCCGACCTGTTGCCCTGAAGTTCCTGCCGGAAGCACTGGCCCGCGACCCCCAGGGACTCGAGCGCCTCAGGCGCGAGGCGCGGGCGGCGGCAGCACTCAATCACCCCAACATCTGCACGATCTACGAAATCGGCGAGCACGACGGCCAGCCCTTTATTGCGATGGAGTTGCTGGAAGGCCAAACGCTGAAGCATCGCATTGCCACCCGGCCATTCAGGACCGAGGAAACGCTGGATCGGGCGATCCAGATCGCAGATGCGCTGGATGCCGCGCACGCCAAGGGCATCATCCACCGCGACATCAAGCCGGCGAACATCTTCGTGACCACACGGGGTCAAGTGAAGATTCTCGACTTCGGCTTAGCCAAGCTAGCGCCTCAACCGAAGAGGCTAGCCGAGGCGGTTGGCGTTAGTATCCAGCTTACGGCGGGAGCGTCCGAGGAGCCTTTGACCAGCCCTGGCACCGCGATGGGCACAGTCGCCTACATGTCCCCGGAGCAAGCGCGCGGTGAAGAGCTGGACGCACGGACGGATCTGTTCAGTTTTGGGTTAGTGCTCTACGAGATGGCGACGAGCCGCCAGGCTTTTTTCGGCAGTACTTCCGCAGTCATTTTTGGCGCGATTCTGCACAAGGCCCCGACCGCTCCGGTGCGACTGAATCCCGAGTTGCCCCCAGAGCTGGAGCGAATCATCAACAAGTGCCTGGAGAAAGACCGTGAGTTGCGCTATCAGCACGCTTCAGACATCCGCAGCGACCTGAAGCGGCTAAAGCGCGACACGGATTCCGGCCACTCGGGCGTGGTGAGTGAGGTCACCTCGGCCGGTTCCATAGCATCCGTCGGTCCAGCGGCAGGGCCCCCCTCCAGTAGCGCAATCATACTCAATGAAGCCCGACGCCACAAGGGCGTGCTGGCATTGATGCTGCTTGGGCTGGTGCTTTTGCTGGTTGTACTGGGAATCTATCTGTTCAAGCTCAATGCACGCAGGAGCGAATGGAATGTACAGGCTATGAAGATCACCCGTGTTACACAGAGCGGAAACGCCGCGAACGTGGCGATTTCCCCGGACGGGCACTATGTAGTCTACGTTCTGCGTGAGGGGGAAAAACAGAGCCTCAACGTTCGCCAGGTGGCCACCGCCAGCGACGTGCAGATTCTGCCGCCGGACGAAGTCGGGTTCAGGGGTCTGACATTCTCTCCGGACGCAAACTACATTGACTTCGTTCGCTCCGACAAGAACAGCCCTGCTTACAGCTATCTCTACCAGATGCCCGTGCTCGGCGGAACGCCGCGTCTACTGATCCGCGATATCGACACGCCCATTAGTTTCTCTCCCGATGGTACACAGTTCGCTTTTGGACGGGGAGTCCCCGAAAAGGGTGAGGTTCGTGTTCTGATTGCCAAAGCCGACGGGAGTGGCGAACGGGTGCTCGTGACACGTTCTGCCATCGGCACCCTGCTCGGTCCGGCCTGGTCTCCCGACGGAAAGACGGTGGCGCTTACAACTTATGAGACGGCGAAGGGACTGCGCGCTGTGCTGTGGGCCATATCTGTCGCGGATGGATCGGTCCGCGAAGTCTATTCCGCTCCGCACGCCATTGGCCGTCCGCGCTGGCTGCCCGATGGGAGTGGTCTATTCGTGGCGAGGGGAGACCCCCCGGCCTTTCGGGGGCAACTTTGGTACATCCCGTTTCCAAAGGGAGAGGTACGCCGCCTCACCAACGATCTGATTGCTTACCAATTCGGCTGGCTTGACCTTTCTCACGATGGCACAACTCTCGTCGATACCGAGACGACAACGGTCTCCGATCTATGGGTAGCCCCAGCGGGAGATGCCGCACGAGCAAGGCAAACCACCTCGAAGGACCCCATTATTGGCCAGTTTTCCTGGATGCCCAACGGCAGCATTGTTTTTGCCAATGAGGATGGCAACCTCTTCGCCGTAAACCCGGATGGAAGTAGCCGCACCCTGCTGACTCCCAGCGAACGGCAAAACTGGGAGCCCTCGGCTTGTGGCGATGGGCGCTACATCGTCTTCCTCTCCAACCGGGAACAAAAGGTCGGGGTATGGCGCATGGATGCCGATGGCTCAAACCCCGTCCGCTTGGCCGACGAGAGCTTTGCGTCGTCCCCGCAATGTTCTCCGGATGGCAAGTGGGTGGTTTATCGGCAGGGCGCTTCCAGTACCATGGTACAAGTGCCCGTCACGGGTGAGAAGCCTCCACAAGTAGTCACGCAGGACTGTTCTTACTCCCCCCTCTGGATCTCTCCAGACGGCAAGCTGATCGTTTATCTCGCGGTGCCCAGCGACATTCCTAAACCGAATCAATTGAAGGTTATTCCATTCGGTGGCGGTACACCCATCTACCAATTCGACTGGCCGGCGGTAGCAGGTAGTCCCCATTGGGCGCCGGACGGCAAGGCCGTTGAATACGTTTTGACCCGCGAGGGCGTCTCCAACATCTGGCAGCAGAAACTGACGGGTGGACCGCCGAAACAGATCACCCATTTCAAGTCGGGACTGATCTTCGACTTTGATTGGTCGCGGGATGGCAAGCAACTCGCGCTTACCCGAGGCAGCGAAAACAGCGACGTCATCCTGATCAGTAACTTTCGCTGATCCGCCTGCGTTCCGATGCTCGGTCTCGACAGCTGCGGTGCCAATCGCAGGTGATTTGAAGCGACTGATCTCCAGGAGATTGTTGTGCGTGTGCGGGGACGAACGTGACGGGTAACAACGACAAGTGGATTGATACCGCGCGAGGATTCGGCCATCCCGTACCGCAACCAAGTAGACTCGGCGCTGCTGGGGAGCCTACAATGGAAGTCTCGGCTGTCAACTAAAGGAGCGCGAAGGAATGGAGTCTGGTCCGCGTTCGGTGAACTTCTCCACCGTGTCGGAATGGAACGACAGGAAGGTCCGGCGTCTACGCGATTCGCTGGTGGGTGAGGAGCCACTCCAAATCCGACTTGGGAAGCGTCCCCTTAGTGTGACGATGCGAACTCCCGGGGACGACTTTGAATTAGCGGCGGGCTTCCTTTTCACTGAGGGGATCATCCGTTCGGCGAAAGAGCTCGCCAGCATCCAATATGGCAACGGATCAGGGTCTGATCGGAATACTGTTCATGTTGAGCTCAACCACGGCAAAACTCTCAATTCGATTCGGACGAAACGTAATTTCCCCGCAAACTCCAGTTGTGGATTATGTGGCAAGGCATTTATTGAGGGGTGTCGCCTGCAAGGGATCAAGCGGCCCAATCCCCGCTTCCGACTTGATCCCGAAATCCTTTGTAGTTTTCCCGAAACTCTCCGGTCTGCCCAAGTACTGTTTGGCCAAACCGGAGGGCTACATGCCGCCGCGTTATTCGAAGCCTCCGGAAAGCTGATTGCTGTAAAAGAAGACGTGGGGCGGCATAACGCGGTGGATAAGCTCATCGGCTGGGCTTTGCTACGAGGTCGCATTCCTTTAGCGGACTGCGCGTTGTTGGCGAGTGGCCGCGGGGGCTTCGAGATCATTCAAAAATCGCTGGTAGCCGGAGTTCCGCTGCTGGCTTCGGTCTCCGCTGCCTCCGATCTGGCGGTCCAATTGGCTCGCGAGTGCGGACTTACACTGGTCGGCTTCCTGCGTGGCAGACGATTTGTTTGCTACTGTGGAGAGGAACGCTTGGGGCTCACCCCTGCGCCCGAATCTTAAGTGGTTCTTCAACATCCCCGGGGATTTCAGATCCGATCCTTCAAGCACTTCCTCGCTGGGAGGCGCAATCGCCTTTGTCTCCAAATTGTCGTTTACAAAATTCCACGGCGAACGTTAGAATATTCGTTCCCGGGTCCAATCCTTGCGGGCGCGGTTTAGCAGACAGTTTATGTCTGAAAGTCTAGCCATTTATCCCGGGTCTTTCGATCCGATCACCAACGGTCATCTCGATCTCATCGAGCGGGCCCGGTGGATCTTTGGGCGTTTGATTGTTGCGGTTTTGACGAACCCCGACAAGCTCCCACTTTTCACCGTTATGGAGCGCGTGGAGATGCTGCAGGAAGCCACGCGGGGAATGCCCAACGTCGCCGTGGACACGTTTGGCGGGCTGCTGGTTGAATACGCCAAGCAAAAAGGGGCGGCGATCATCCTGCGCGGCATACGCGCATTCACAGACTACGAGTACGAACTCCAAATGGCGATCATGAACCGCAAACTCGAGCCCAGCCTTGAAACTGTCTTCCTGGTTCCCGCAGAGTCCTACACCTACCTCAGTTCACGCCTGGTCAGAGAGATTTTCCAGAACGGGGGATCAGTGAAGGGCTTGGTTCCCCCTTTGGTCGAGGATCGACTTCATCAAAAGGTTTTTCAGAATAAAGTTTAAAGGAGGTTGGAGTGCAGCTTTCGGAGCGCATTTCACGGATTTCGGTTTCCACTATCGCGACCGTCCTGCAAAAGGCGGAAAAGCTGAAGGTTAGGGATACGAAGCTGGCGGACTTTGGCGCCGGTGAGCCGGATTTCCCCACTCCTGACCACATCAAGAAAGCTGCCATCCAAGCAATTGAGGAAGATTTCACCAAGTACACAGCCACGGGCGGGATCAGGGAGCTGAGGCACGCCCTGGTGGAGAAGCACGCGAAGGACCATGGATCGAACTACACGGTCGAGGAGTGCCTGGTGACCGTGGGAGGGAAGCAGGCCATCTTTGAGGCGATGTCCGCCGCCCTGAACGATGGCGACGAGGTGATCCTGCCTACCCCCTACTGGGTTACCTTCCTGGAGATCATCAAATACGCAGGGGGCAAGCCCGTCCTGCTCGAGACGCTCGAGAGCGAGAATTTCGCGGTGCACGCCAAGGGCGTCGAAAAACTGATCACTCCGAAGACCAAGCTCGTGGTTGTTAACTCTCCGCACAACCCCACCGGCGCAGTGGTTCCCCCGGGGGAAATGGAAAAACTCCTGGCGCTGGCGGTCCGGCACAATCTGCTTCTGCTGTCCGACGAATGCTATTCCCATTTCTTGTATGACGGCCGCAAACCTTTTTCGCTTGGTGCCTCGAAAGAGCGGGAGCACCTGCTGATTGTCGACTCTTTTTCCAAAACATATGCCATGACGGGATGGCGAGTTGGATTTGCCCTTGGTTCGACAAGACTTCTGGCAAACATGCTGAAGCTCCAGAGCCACTCGACCTCCAACCCCAATTCCATCGCCCAGAAGGCTGCGCTGGCAGCAGTTCATGGGCCGCAGGCCCCCGTGCAAATGATGCTGGCCGAGTACCGGCGGCGCCGGGATCGTGTCATCGAAGGATTGCAATCTATACCCGGCATACGGTGCGTTCCTCCGCATGGCGCCTTTTACGCCTACCCGAATGTCGGGTATTACTTGAAGAAAGACGGATTGGGGGATACATCCACGCTAGCGCAGCGGCTATTGGAGGAAGCGCACGTTGCCGTAGTGCCCGGGTCCGCCTTTGGAACTCAAGAACACATCCGCATTTCATACGCAACCTCTCTTGAACATATAAATGAGGGGTTACGACGTATGGCAGCGTTCTTCTCCAAGTTATGACTGAATTATGTCCACTTTGAACATTCCTCTTCAACTTTCAACTGCCTTCAAACCAAAAATCTGGGGCCGGGAGGATCTCTCACCCATATACTCGGCCCCGGAGGAAACTGACTCCCCGGCCTCCAGGAAAGCTGAGATCTCGGGGAGCGCGACGAAACCTGGCGAATTGATCGGAGAAGTCTGGGTGACAGACGATACTTCCCGGTTTCTGAACGGCCCCGTAGCAGGTCTTACTCTGGGCGAGGCATCGGAAAAATACGGGCCCGCGCTCCATGGGCGGTCGTGGCATGGTACTCGTTTCCCCCTGCTCGCCAAATACATCTTCACGGGCGACTGGCTATCAGTCCAGGTTCATCCGGACGATGAGTACGCGCGCGTCCACGACCCGGGCAATGTCGGCAAGTGCGAAATGTGGTATATCCTCCAGGCCGACACAAATGCGGAATTCCTTCTGGGCATAAAGCCGGGGGTCACAACGGAGGCGCTAAAAGCAGCTTTCGAAAATGGAACGTCGAAGGAACTCCTCGAGCGCCATTACCCCAAGGCCGGCGAGGCCATCTTCGTTCCGCCCGGCACGGTACATGCGCTAGGCCCAGGGCTGGTTCTGTTCGAGGTCGAGCAAAATTCCGACCTGACCTATCGCCTGGATGACTTTGGCAGAGTCGGACTGGACGGGAAACCCCGCCCCCTCCATTTGGCGAAAGGATTGGACGTTATCCAGGAAGACTTGCTCCCTCGCCGCCGCCTCCCGCGGTGGGAATTTCAGGAGCCCTTCGGCACAAGGCGGTATATTATGGCTTGCCGTTACTTCGCGGTCGAGGAGATATTCCTGCGCAAGATGGCCACCTTCAAGAGTTCGCCGCAGCGCGTGGAGGTTTATTCCGTTCTTAAAGGCGAGGGTCGCGTTGAGAACACATCGGGCTGGCTGGGCTATCGGACCGGAGAGACCTGGATAATACCCCCGGCGGCGGGAGCCTATAGGTTGGTTCCCCAACAGGAAACCCGCTTGCTGAAGTTCTATGTTCCCAACCTCCTTGAGGACTTCCGGCGACCGCTGGCGGCTCGCAACGTTCCCCCCGAACACGTGGAGAAAGTTGTGTTTGATTTATAAGCATGGCTACAGATCCCGTATTCAAACATACCTACGCCGTAATCATGGCCGGTGGCAGCGGGACACGTTTTTGGCCCCTTAGCCGCCGCAAACACCCAAAACAACTGTTGACATTGTTCGGCCAGGACTCGTTGCTGGAACAAACCGTAGCGCGCATCCAGCCTGTCATCCCGTTGGGCCACATCTACATCTTCACCAGCGAGGTGATATTGAGGAAGGTTCGCCGGCTTCTGCCGCGTATTCCTTCCCATCAGATTGTGGGCGAGCCGGCATCGCGGAACACCGCCCCCACCCTGGGAGTCGCCGCACATGAAATCGCCCGGCGTGACCCCCAAGGACTCATGGTGGTGTTGCCCTCCGATCATATCATCGCAAAGCCTGTGGTTTTTCGGCAGGTCCTGGGTGCGGCGTGCCGAGTGGCTTCTACGCCTGGGCGTTCCGTGGTTCTGGGGCTGAAGCCCACGCGACCCGATACCGGCTTCGGATATATTCGCCTGGGCCGCCGCGAAGGGAAATTGGCGGGGCATGAAGTGTTTCACGTAGACAGTTTCAAAGAGAAACCGACGATGGCTGTCGCGCGTCGTTACGTATCTTCGGGACGATATCTCTGGAACGGCGGTATGTTTATCTGGAAGGCTTCAACGCTGATTGAGAACTTGCAGCGCTTCCAGCCAGAAATGGCGAGTCAGATGGGGCAAATCGCTGACGCAGGCGGAGTCCGGGCGCGCGCTTTTCGCCGCCTTTACGCCAAGTTCCAGAAGATATCCATTGACTACGCGCTCATGGAGAAAATCTCGAATATCTATGCGCTGCCCGCTGACATCGGATGGAACGACGTGGGTAGTTGGGCCGTCGTGTACGAGCTGGGCAATCAGGACTCGGAGAAGAACGTCCGGCCCAGCGCCAGCTTGAGCCTTGATTCGCACGGCAATATGGTGGTTTCGCCCAAGAAGTATGTGATTACGGTTGGGGTACAAGACCTGATCGTCGTCGAGACCGACGACGCGTTGCTGGTTTGCGCGCGTGCGCGGTCTCAGGAAGTTGGAAAAGCAGTCCAGGAACTTGATCGGCTGGGTCGGCACGATCTGTTGTAGCGTATGTTGGATAAGATTAAGTTCGGTACCGATGGATGGCGCGGTGTAATCGCGGAAGATTTTACCTTTGCGAACGTGCAACGCGTGGCCGAAGCCATCGCGCAGTACGTCCGCGAGGAGGGTGACCCGGCAAAGGGCCTCGTGGTGGGTTACGACACTCGCTTTCTTTCCCCAGAGTTTGCCAAGCACGCGAGTGAAGTGGTGGCGGCTGCCGGCATTCCGGTGACCCTGGCTGACAGCGCCACGCCTACGCCCGCAGTAAGCTATGCTGTGGTGGCGCGGCAGACGGCGGGCGCCATCATGCTCACGGCCAGCCACAATCCCTATCGCTGGAATGGGGTAAAGTTCAAGGCGCCCTATGGAGGTTCTGCGGCTCCCTCCATCATGCGAAGGATTGAAATCCATCTTCACCGCCTGGATCGTTCAGGGACACAGCCACGGAAACGGCGCCCGGCCTCCATCCAGACCGTGGGCTTGGTAGGCCCTTACCTGGAGCGGCTCAAAAGCTTTGTTCATCTCGATCGAATCCGATCCTCGGGCCGGCGGTTTGTGATCGACCCGATGTATGGGGCCGCTCGCGGCTGCCTGGCCCGGCTTTTTGACGAGGCGGGAATTTCTTATCGCGAGATCCACGGAGAGCACAACCCGCTTTTCCCAGGCATGAATCCGGAGCCCATCGAACCTCACGTCGAGCAGCTTCGGCAGGCTGTGCTGGAGGGCGGCTACGATGCCGGTTTCGCCACTGACGGTGACGCCGACCGGCTGGGAGCCGTGGACCGCAGTGGTGCTTTTATTGATTCCCACAAGATCTTTTCCATCCTGCTAAAGCACCTGGCAGGAGACCTGGGGCTGCGCGGAGAGGTGGTGAAAACGTTTTCTACCACCGAGATGGTAACCAAGCTCGCCCAGAAATACGGTCTTCCTTTGCACGTCACGCCCATCGGATTCAAGTACATCTGCGAGTTGATGCTCACCCGCGACGTGCTGATCGGCGGCGAAGAAAGCGGAGGAATCGGCATCAAGGGGCACTTGCCTGAGCGCGATGGAGTCTTGAACTCCTTGCTCCTGGCGGAGGTGATGGCGGACCGAGGCCGCACTCTCGGGGAGTTGGTCCAGGAGCTGACTCAGGAGTTCGGTCCCCACTTTTACGGGCGTGTCGACCTGGAAATTGATAAGGACGTCGCCCAGCGCATTGTTCGCTTGGTGGGGCAGAAGAAGATCAAACGCATTGCTGGACTGAAGGTGACTTCCGTTGACGGCCTGGACGGAGCCAAGATGCGCTTCAGTAACTCCGCATGGCTCCTGGTGCGCGCTTCCGGCACCGAGAACATCCTGCGTCTCTATGCTGAGGCCCCCTCCGCCGAGCAGGTGAAAGCTCTGCTCGCCGAAATAGAAGTGTTTTCGCGGAAACAGTTGTAGCCGTATCGGTCAGGCTCACTTGGACGGCGGGTCCTGCGGTAGAAGGGTCTTGCGAATGCCATCGAGCACGCCGTTGACGAACTGGACAGAACCCTCTCCCGAAAAGCGCCCCGCGATCTCCAGCGCCTCGTTGATCACGGCAGCGGCGGGAGTTTCCGGGTGGCGGAGGAGTTCGTACAGAGCCACGCGCAGGATGTTGCGGTCTACGGCTGCCATGCGCTCCAGACGCCAGTTGTCAGCTTGTTCGCGAACCAGTCGGTCGAGCCGGTCAATATCGTTTACTGCGCCTTCGAAGAGGTCGCGGGCAAAACCCTCCACGTCGGCATCCGCCCTATTGTTGGCGAAGAAGGTCGCCTCCACCTGGGCGGGAGTGTACCCGCAGATCTCCCATTGATAGAGCATCTGCATTGCAAATTCGCGGGATTTTCTGCGTGAACCCATTTCCAGTGACAAGTGACGAGCGAGCTTCGAAATTCGAAAACCGCCGTGACTATCGAGTTAGATTTTCGCTTTTCGAGTTTCGAATTTCGAGTGCCGAAGCGGGACTACTTGCCGGTGAATTTTGCCGGCCGCTTCTCCAAGAACGCTCGAGTGCCTTCCTTCATGTCGGCCGTCGTACAGCATAGACCGAAAAGCGTGGCCTCCAGGAACTGGCCCTCGGCTTCGGGTATTTCCAAGCCGTGGTTTACGGCTTCGAGCGCGAACTTCACGGCCAGCGGCGCATTGGCCATGATTCTTTGCGCAAGCTTTTCTGCGGTGGCGATGAGGTCTTGCGCTGGGACCACTTGGTTTACCAACCCCATGCCATAGGCCTCGGAGGCGCTGATGGGGTCGCCGCTCAGCAGCATCTCGAGGGCGCGTCCTTTGCCTACCAGGCGCGGCAAGCGTTGCGTTCCGGCATAGCCCGGGATAAGTCCCAGCTTCACTTCCGGTTGTCCGAGGCGCGCATTCTCGGAAGCGATTCTTAATGTGCACGCCATAGCGAGTTCGCAGCCTCCACCCAGAGCAAATCCGTTGATGGCCGCAATCACCGGCTTGCCCAGGTGCTCGATAAAGTCCAGAATCTCCTGGCCGCGAACCGACGTCTCTTTGCCTTCCACAGGCGTTTGAACCGCCAGTTCGTTGATGTCCGCGCCTCCCACAAAGGCTCTTTCACCCGCCCCCGTGAGGATGACAACGCGGACCTCATTGTCCTTTTCGATGTCCTGGAAACACTCCTGCAACTCTTGCATTACTTTCTGGTTCAGGGCGTTTAGCTTGTCGGGACGGTTGATGGTTACATGAGCGATGCCATTCCGCTTTTCATAGAGTAAGGTCTCGAACGCCATATTGATCCCCCGTGACGCGATCCGGAGAAAGGTCATCCTCCTGTGATCTTGAGGAGTCTGACCCTGCGATATAGTATGTGGTCTCAATCCCCACAAAGTCCAGCAATCAGAATCTCAAACTCGAAACCCTTGTGCGTGATTGTAGGCGGCAGCCCGACCGGCCACATCGAACTGGTGTCATTTACGTGACACGCGCGTTGCAAGTCGCGTCGGCGTTTCGAAAGGGATTCCATGCCAACGTCACCAACGCCGGCGCCAACTCCAAGTTTGACAGGGTACCGCCCTTTTGTTAGATTTTCAAAGGGCAAAACATTTTGGATTTTAGATTTTGGATTTTGGATTGAAGAGAGAGGGGGCCACACAGGGTTTTTAATCTAAAATCTAAAATCCAAAATCAGCCCCGCTGTCGCTGCACGGCGAGTCTCGCCTTGGTTCGGAACCTACCTCGGACCACGGAAGTGGTTTGCTTATGACGGACGCGCGTTACGTTCGCAACTTTTCGATTGTCGCCCATATTGACCACGGCAAGTCCACCCTGGCCGACCGTGTGCTGGAAATCACGGGTGCGCTTTCGAAACGGGAAATGGCCGACCAGGTGCTCGACTCCATGGACCTGGAGCGCGAGCGGGGTATTACGATCAAGGCGCACGCCGTCCGCCTTCACTACCGCGCTCGCGATGGGAACCAGTACCAGTTGAACCTGATCGATACTCCCGGCCATGTCGATTTCTCTTACGAGGTTTCGCGGAGCCTTTCCGCCTGCGAGGGCGCAGTCCTGGTGATCGATGCCTCACAGGGAGTCGAGGCGCAGACCCTTGCTAATGCCCAGCTTGCCCTGAACAACAACCTTGCGATCATTCCCGTCATCAACAAGATCGACCTTCCGGGCGCGGACGTTGAGGCCACCAAACAGCAAATCGAACACGCTCTGGCGCTCGATCCGAGCGAGTCACTGCTGATCAGCGCCAAACAGGGCCTGGGCGTGGATGAGGTGCTGGAGGCAATCGTGGCGCGCGTCCCGGCGCCGCGCGGTTTGCCGGAAGAGCCTCTCCGGGCGCTGATCTTTGATTCCTGGTTCGATAGCTATCGCGGCGTGGTAGTGCTCAGCCGCATCTTCGAGGGCGCTTTGACGGTGGGTATGCGGATTCGCCTTTGGTCCAACAACCAAGTCTACACGGTTGAGGAACTGGGCGTGCTAACGCCGAAGCCCGTTCGCGTGGAACGCCTCGAGGCGGGAGAAGTCGGTTTCGTCATCGCCAATATCAAGCGCATCTCGGACACGCGCATCGGCGATACCATCACGGACGACATGCGACCCGCCGCCGCGCCGTTTCCCGGCTTCGAGGAAATCAAGTCCATGGTTTTCGCGGGGCTTTATCCCGTGGACGCCAGCGGTTACGAACCCCTGCGCGACGCGCTCGAGAAGCTGCGCCTCAATGACTCCTCGCTTTTCTACGAGCCGGAGAACTCCCAGGCTTTGGGCTTCGGCTTCCGCTGCGGTTTCCTCGGCCTGCTGCACATGGAAATCGTCCAAGAGCGCCTGGAGCGCGAATTCAATCTCGACCTGATCACCACCGCCCCCAGCGTCCGCTACCGCGTCACCGCGAAGTCGGGTGAGGTTCTGGAGGTGCACACGCCCACCAAGTTTCCGCCTGCGGGTGACATTGAGAAAGTTGAAGAACCCATTATTCTTGCGCGAATCTTCACCCAGGATGAATACCTGGGCGGCATCCTGAAACTGCTGGAAGAGAAGCGGGGCGTGCAGAAGGGCTTCGAATACGTCTCGCAAAAGCGCGTGCTGCTCACTTACGAGCTTCCGCTTAACGAAATCGTGCTGGATTTTTACGACCGGCTGAAGTCCGTCTCGCGTGGCTATGCCTCGCTCGACTATCACTTTGCAGGCTTCCGGGACTCGGACTTGGTGAAGGTGGACTTCCTGGTGGCCGGAGAGCCTGTGGATGCCCTTTCGTTCATCAGCCACCGCGATCAGGCATTTGGGCGCGGCCGCGTCCTGTGCGCAAAAATGAGGAAGCTCATTCCACGCCAGCTCTTCGAAGTCGCGCTTCAGGCTTCCATCGGATCAAGGGTGATTGCCCGCGAAAACGTCCCGCCCATGCGGAAGAACGTTTTGGCCAAGTGTTACGGAGGCGACATCACGCGCAAACGCAAGCTGCTCGAAAAGCAGAAGGAAGGCAAGAAGCGCATGAAGCGCGTGGGGCGCGTCGATATCCCCCAGGAAGCTTTCCTGGCTGTCCTCAAAGTGTCTGAAGATTAAGATCTGCGTGATCTGCGTAATCTGTGGATGGAGGCACACATGGAACTTAAAACCGTCACCATTGAAAAGCCTGCCGACATGAATTTCATCCTCGGCCAGTCGCATTTCATCAAGACCGTCGAGGACCTGCATGAGGCTATTGTCCAAACCGTTCCCGGAATGAAATTCGGGATTGGATTCTGCGAATCGTCTGGCCCTGCACTGGTGCGCTACTCCGGCAATGACCAGCGGCTGATCGAACTCGCGCAGAAGAACGCCCTGACGCTCGCGTGCGGCCATTGCTTCATCATCTTTATGGACAGCGGCTTTCCTATCAACATCCTGAACACCATCAAGAACGTCCCGGAAGTGTGCCGGGTTTTCTGCGCCACGGCGAATCCCGTCGAGGTCGTTGTCGCCGAGACCGAGCAGGGGCGCGGTATCCTCGGCGTGATCGACGGCTTGAAAACTAAAGGCATCGAAACCGAAGCCGACATCAAATTCCGCAAAGATTTCCTGCGCAAGATCGGATACAAGCTGTAGCGGCGATTTCAAATCGCCGTGTAGCGCCGGCATCTTGCCGGCACACAGGCGAACCGCGATGCGCCCTCTTTGTAGGGGTAATTCTACATCGCTGCATCGCGACGTCCCCGTCATCGGGCACGGTCATCTTGGCCGTGCCCTGCCCCTGTCTCTCCCCCACAGCTCGCGTAGCTCCAGCTTGTTATTCCGTCCATTTCGCCTTGCAGAATGGGATTTAGCCGGAGGTAGTGGATCAGCTCGAGCAATCACTCCAGCTAAACGCTGCGGCGTTTTGCGAGATCTATCTTAGCCGGGGGCCATTTTCCGGGAAGCGCCACTTCCGGGCTTTGGGATTCTCCGGAGACGTAAAACTGACCCCTTCCGTGGTCCGTGTAAGTACCCAGCGCTGAAAACTCGACCGGACATTGCATTCAGAGGCGGTCGGGTGTACATTACCGGTGAGTCGGAAAATGAGAACGGAAATCCGTGTTAGATTCTCACAAGACATGCGAGCGTCCGGGAAAAGAACCCTATGACGCTTCGCCAAGGCATTCTCCTACTCATCTCTACAGGCATGATGGCCGCGCTGGTCGCGTGCGGCGGCCCCAGCTACCAGACGATCCCAGTGCTTCCAATTTCTATTACGTTCATCGGCACGCCGCCCGGTTCTCTGATGGTCGGCGCCACGTTGTCCCTCACCGCAGTCGTTTCCAACGACGCCACGAACGAGGGCGTAGCCTGGTCGGTGACCTGCGGCAGCACGGGCACGGGCGCTTGCGGTTCGTTCAGCCGGGCCACCACCGTCAGCGGGTTTGCAACCACCTACACCGCACCCTTAGCCCTTCCCACCGGCAATACGGTGACCGTGACCGCGACCTCGGTGGCCGATTCCACCATATCCGTCTCCTCGCCAGCGATCACCATCATTACGCCGGGCATTAGCGTCGCATTCAGTAAGACCGCCTATCCGCCCAATGCCGTGGAGGTGGGCGGATCGGCTGCCATCGCCGCGATTGTGGCCGGCGATACAACCAATCAGGGCGTCAGCTGGTCGTGCTCACCGGCGGGCGACTGCGGCTCATTTAATCCTGCTACCACGCCCAGCGGGGTCTCCACCACCTACACCGCGCCGGGGCTCTTGCCTTCCGGCAGGACCGTGACCGTGATGGCCTCCTCAGTGACCAATCCCGGCGATTCCTGCTCGATCCCGGTTTTCATCTCCGCTGAACCCACTACGCTGGCCAACGGTACCTACGTCTTTTCGTTGGCGGGAACCGGCAAGAACGGGCCTTACTCGGTCGCAGGGGCCTTCGTCCTCAGCAATGGTGCCATCACCAGCGGCGAGCAGGACTTCATCGATTCCGCCGTGACCAAGAAAGACAGCATTACCAGCGGCAGCTACTACGCCGTCGACGACGGTAACCTGTGGATCACACTCAAAACCGCGGACACCAGCATCGGCGTAAGCGGGGTTGAAACCCTGGATGCCACCCTGGTCTCCAGTTCGAAGGCCCAACTGATCGAGTTCGACTCTTCAGCAACTTCCAGCGGCACATTGGATTTGCAAACCGGCAAAGCCGCGCCCTCGGGCGGGTACGCATTTTTCACCGCTGGCGAAGACTCGGGCAAGTCCCCCACTGCGATCGGAGGCGTGATCAACATTGACGGCTCGGGCACCATCTCGGGCACCGGCAGCGCTTTCGACATCAATGACTCCGGCCTGCCTGCGCCTTTGCCGAAACAAGCTTTCGCGGCCAGCACAGTTTCCGCTCCGGACTCCATGGGACGGGTTGTGTTTAACCTGGTTCCAGTCACAGGCGCCGGTCCATCGATCGGACAAATCAATCTGGTGGGTTACATCGTGGACGCGAGCCACATCTGCCTGGTTGAGACCACCGACGCCTATGGCGGCTTCACCGGCGGAACGGCTCTGGGCCAAGGGAGCAGCACCGGAACCTTCAACGCTAGCTCCATCTCCGGTTCCAGCTATGTCTTCGGCGCGGCGGGCACGGATGCCAATGGCGCGCTTCAGGTCGCCGGGTTGCTGAGCGCAGGCTCGAGCGGGAGCGTAAGCGGCATCCTCAACTTCAATGACCTTACCGCGCAAAGCCCGCAAGGCGGGAGCACGCTGTCCGCCGGAAGCTACACTGTAGACGCAACCGGCCGAGTGACTCTGACAGGGCTGACGGACGGCTCCACCAGCCCCACGTTCAACTACAACCTGCAACTCTATTTGACCGGCGACGGACACGGGGTTCTCATCTCCATGGACAAGGCCGAAGTCATCGCTGGCCTGGGATTCCAGCAAACCGGGCCCGGCTCATTTGGGCTTGACTCGTTCAGCGGATCCTACGGGATGAACGTTGCACAAGTTCTGCCATCGGCCGGCGGCGAGTCTGAGCAGCATGCTGCCGGTCCGATTGCTGCGGACGGGGCTGGCGATCTCACGGGGTTCGCCGATTTCAACCCCATCTCCGGAATCGGAGGGAACGATCTTTCGCTCTCCGGCAACCTCGTCGCCAACGCGAATGGAGTGTTCACCGGCCAAATCAGCGGCCTGAAACTCTTGTCCCCCTCGACGCCGGACAATTTCACCTATTACCTGGTGGACAAGACTCGGGCCGTGTTCATCGAGACAGACAACATCCAATTGACCCTCGGCTACTTCGTGCTGCAACAGTGATGTAGGAACGGGTGTCCCCGCCCGCCCGCGCTGCGCTTGCGCGTTTTGGGGTGGGACATTCCTGATAAAGAATACTTGCTCTTAAATGAATGACGAAATCCCCAGCCCATATTTGAAGGTCCCTCACGTCCATCGTTGGGCAAATACCACTCCCGGCTGGGTCAAGGTTGCACCAGGAAGAGACCTTAGACCTCCGGCGAGCGCCGTGGCTAAAAGCCGCGCAGGGCTACTCGCTATTGCGGGAACGCCGTAGGCGGGGTGATTTTCTGCCAGCCTTCTCCGTTGAGTGCAGCGAGAAAAGCCAGCAGATCCTGCTTGGTTTGCTCATCCATATAAAAAGGTGTGAGGCGAGTGTCCAGGTGGGGGTTAGGCAACCCTCCCTTCGCGTATAAATCCAGGACCTCCCCGAGAGTCTTGATGCTGCCGTCGTGCATGTAGGGGGCGCGATAGGCAAGGTCGCGCAGAGTCGGCACTTTGAATTTCCCGAAATCGCCGCGCTTTTTTGTAACGATTTTGCGGCCCGGATCGGGGTTGACTTCATCCATGCCGATTCCCAGGTTCGCAAATTTCTCCGTGGTGAAATTCGGGCCGGAGTGGCATTCGGCGCATTCACCTTTCTTGTTGAAGAAATCCAGACCATCCTTCTGCTGTTTGGTCAGCGCCGACTTGTCCCCGGCAAGGTAGCGGTCGTAGGCGGAATTACCTGACAGGATCGTGCGCTCGAAGGTCGCAATGGCTTTGGCGATTCGCGCGAAGGTGATCGCGCCGTCGCCGAAGGCGGCAGCAAAAAGTGGAGCGTAGCCTTCGATGCCGCGAAGCCGTTGGACTACTTGGTCCGCAGTCATGCCCATCTCATCGGGATTGGTCACGGGAGTAATAACTTGTGCCTCCAGCGTGGGCGCCCGGCCATCCCAGAATTGCGATTTGCCCCAGGCGCGATTGACGAGCGTGGGTGCATGGCGCGCTCCCGGCTTTCCATTCACGCCCCTTGAAAGCGGCGTGCTGGCTGCGAAGGCATGCGCCGGCTCATGACAGAAGGCGCAAGACACCACGCCATTGGCAGAGAGACGGCCATCGAAAAACAGAAGCTTGCCAAGCTCGGCGCGCGCGGGTGAGTAAGGATTATCTTCCGGCCAGGGAATGGGCGGGAGACCTAAAGGAACTGGGAAATCCGCTGATTTGGGTTGAACGCTTTCTGGGGGCACGGAGGCGGGGAGGAGGATAAGTGCCAGAAGCGCTGCCCTACTCGCGAAACTCAATAACGGCGGCAATCACCCCTCCCCGCCTGCCGGATTCGGTTTCAAGAAGTGGGGAAGGCGCGGCGTGATGAACCGGAAGCGCCGGCCGATGATCATCTTGACCAGCAGATGATCGGTGCTGCGCGTTACGCCCATGCCCACGCCGAGGTTGAATTCCCAGTTCGGACCGAAGTCATAATCGATCGTGGGAATGATCTGTTGTTGCTGCAGATATAGGGGGTCAAAACCCGTCACAGGTCCCAACGAGCCGTAGTATTCGAGCCCCGCACTGAGTTTCCGCGTGACGGAATAAGCGGCCTTGAAGTTCGGAGAAAACTCGACGCCTCGAGAGACACTGGGCCCGTGAAACGACCGCTCGAGAGCGGGATTGAAGGCCAGATACCAAGACTTCCACTGTTTGTCAACGATGGGGCGAATTTCCCAGGTCCAGGTATCTGCGGAAAAGATGGCCCGCTGGTAGCCGAATTCCGTCGAAAGGCTCACCCCGACCGGCCAATGCCATTTCTCCGGAACGCGAACCCGGGGACGGATGTGATCACCAACCCACTTGTAGCCCTGGTGGGGACCGTAGCTCGTGAAGATGTACAATCCCGTTTCAAACCAGTCATTCCAACCCTGGGTAATCTCAACCGTTTCGTGGGTTTGATGTTCATCAGGAAGAACACCCAGGTCAACGGTCTTGAAACCTTCAAACGTGAAGTTACTGTGCAACTCGATCATAGTGCGGCCGGGCGCCACCGTGTCGGATCCATAGACCTGAATCTCATAGTTGCCTTGCGCATAGAGCGGCAGAGAAGCTAGGGCAGTTAAGAGGACGAGTTGAATGCCTTTCACGAGGGTAGGCTTCATCGCTTCTATGATAGCCGCGTCGCGGGCGGTCGCTCAAGTTAACGCTGGGACACGCTTGAGAAAATCATTTTTGGTGTACCAGAAGGCTGCTGAAGAATTCGCGGTCATCAAGGCAACTCAGAAATACTGGTAGCTCACGAACGCCAACTGTCGGCTGTCAGGAGACCACGAGGGAACGTTGATGGTGCCTTGGCCGCCGAGGAGTTTGGCAAGCACGCTGACATTTCTGTCACTCATCGACATCAGGCGCAGCATCACGTTTTTGTCCGGCGGATGGCCCGTAACGCCTTTTTCATAGGTGAGAAACACCATCTGCTTTCCATCGGGCGAAATGTGCGGGAACCAATTGTTGAATTCGTCAGCGGTTACCTGCACTTGCTCGGATCCGTCGGAACGCATGCGCCAGATCTGCATGCTGCCGCTGCGATCGGAATTAAAGTAGATGTACTTACCGTCGGGAGAATATTCGGGGCCATCGTTGTGGCCCGCGCCCCGCGTCAGTTGGATTTCTTCGCCGCCCGCCACGGGAATCGTGTAGACGTCGAACGCGCCATTCCGCTCGCCGCAGAAGCAGAGAGTCTTCCCGTCCGGCGAGCAGCCGTGCCAGTAAGAGGGCGACTGCTGCGTGACGCGACGGGGCATGCCTCCGGCAAGCGGCAAGACATAAATGACGGAAGCGCCCTTCTCTTGCGAGCTGTCGCTGATGGCGAGCCATGAGCCGTCGGGCGAAATGCCGTGATCGTTGTTACAGCGCGTAGCAAACCCGGTGTCGATGATTTCCGGCTCACCTCCGGTGACAGCCACTCGATAGAGGCGCCCGTCGCTATTGAAAATCAACTGCCGCCCGTCGGGTGTCCAATTGGGAGCTTCGATGCGCCCCACCGTGACGTAGGCCACGCGCCGGTCCGTCGAGGCGATGGCGACTGTTTCGAGCGTGCTGTAAAGGGCAAGCGAGCCGGCCGCGCCGGTGGGCTGCGCCTCGAGTTCGACGTCGGAGAACACAGCCTTCTCGATCGCGTTTTTGTCGTGCGAACACACCCCGATGCCTACATAGAAGGGTGCCACGAACGGAACTCGAATCGAGGCGCCGGCCAAGTGGAGCGCCTCGCCGCCCGCCGAGAGCAGCAGATAGGCGAATTGACCTTTCGTTTCGAGACGCACCCGCTTGGGAGCGGAAATGTTCGATTCGATCTCCTGCGTCGCAGTTCCTTTGTCGTCGCGGTATTGGAGCGAGGTCAGACCGTTGCCGTGCAAGGCGACGTCAACGTAAGCGGAGTCTGCACCCAGGCTTTGGCGGATCATCAAAACCGCTTTTCGATGCGGATTTCCGCCCCGGCCGATGAAGCTGATGTTGGCTGCGAGGCTGACGCG
Source organism: Acidobacteria bacterium UBA7540 (assembly GCA_002478145.1). Next base: position 33,704 of record DLMI01000242.1, on the reverse strand, counting down.
CTCGCCCGAAACCTTTTTCCAGACGAAGTGGAAAGCGTCTTCCTTGAACCACATGTTCTCTCCACTCCCGGTGACCGCGTAGCTCTTCTTCGTTGCGTCGTATTCAACCGAGCCGGGATGAAGAACGGAGCCAATGTCAGCATGACTCTCGAACAATCCTATCGGGCCCATTGGGGCGTTGGAAGCTTGAGCTATGGTCGGGTGATTCGGCATGCCTAAGCCTTCAGCCTTTCGCGCCGCGTTATAAATCCGTGGCGCGCAGACCAGCAAGCAAACGATAGCCAAAACCGCGAGGCTCGCAAGGTTTTCCTTGTTCACGGGAACTCACCTCCATGTGACCGGGACACAGAGAGAGTAGGACAGCAAGGGAGAACTGTCAATTCGGACTCGGGTAACTCCAGCTTGTTTTTCCCTCCGTTTCGTGCTACAAAATGGGATTAATACTACGTCATTACGCCAACTCCTGGAGGCCCTCGATTGCCCAGGGGGTTCGTGGCAAGCCGAACCGTAGCCATTATTCCGGCGGATGCTTCGTAAAAGCCGTTTAGAGTACGTCACGAGCCGCCACGGCAGAGCGCCCGTCCGACCATACTGACGCTCCGTCACGAGCAGGAAGTAGCCAACATGGCCGTTTTCAGTCAGGCCCGAACTACCATCCCTAAGTCGCGAGCAAAGCTCCGGCAGCAGACCGGTTTCTGGCTCCCGGTTCGGGAAGCTTTCTGGAACGCCCTCGGGGAACTCCGCAGCCACAAGCTGCGATCTTTCCTCACCCTGCTCGGGGTCGTCATCGCTACCACCACGCTGATTGTCGTGATGTCGGTGGTGAACGGCATGAACCTCTACATTGCGACCAAGATTGCCAATCTCGGCACGAACACCTTCGTGCTTCATCAGTTCAAGTGGGCAACGGGGTTCGACGAGTATTTGAAAGCGATGCGGCGCAACAGGCCCATCCGTCTCGAAGACTATGAGTATCTAGGGGACACGCTGGTCGGCTACGAGGCGATCAGCGCCATCGCGCAGTTGGAGCCCGGCCCAGAGGCGCGGTTCAGGGGTCACTCGATCGATGAAGTGACGCTGTTCGGAATCACCCCCAGCCACGTGGACATCGGCCGGGAAAAGGTGCGGTATGGCCGCTACATTACAGACCAGGACTACCGCCACAACGAGCGGGTCTGTTTTATTGGCCAGGACATCGTGGACAAGCTCTTTCCGCAGGTCGATCCGATTGACAAGGAATTGCTGGTGGGGGGACAGAGCTTCCGCATTGTCGGCGTGGCGGAGAAGGTGGGCTCCGCTCTCGGTGTGAGCCAAGACAACTTCGTCTTTGTTCCGCTCGGCACTTTCCGGAACCTCTACATGCCGCGCCTGGAGCTCTTTGTTTTTATCAAGGCGCCCGACTCCAAACACATGATGGAGCTCGAAGACGAAGTTCGTGTCCTCATGCGGGCGCGCCGCCACGTGCCCTACCACGAAGACGACACCTTTGGCATCAACGCCTCCGAAACGCTGATGAGCGCCTGGAAGAACCTTACCGGCAGCATCTTTGCCGTCACCATCGGCGTGGTGGCTGTGTTCATGGTGGTGGGCGGCATTGTGATCATGAACATCATGCTGGCTACCGTCACCGAGCGCACGCACGAGATAGGGATTCGCAAATCGGTGGGGGCGCGGCGTCGCGACATCCTCTGGCAGTTCGTGTTTGAGGCCGCGGCGCTAGCCAGCGCCGGGGGGGTCATGGGAGTGCTCCTTGCCTATCTCATCGCGTGGCTGGTGGCGTTGGTCTTCACCGCCGCCGTGCCGCTGAGCGCGGTCATTGTGGGGATTACGCTTTCAACCCTGGTCGGGCTCTTCTTCGGGATCTACCCGGCGATGAGGGCGGCTGCTCTTGATCCCATCCAGGCGCTGCGAGCGGAGAAATAGCATGACGACTTACTGGCACGCTGTCGGCGAAAACCTTGTGTTAGCGCTCGACAGCCTGCGCACGCACAAGTTCCGGTCGTTCCTCACCATTTTGGGCGTACTCATCGGCACCACCACGGTGATCGCGGTGGCTTCCATCATTGCGGGTCTGGATACTCAGTTGGTGCAACTGGCCGAGCAGTATGGCACAGATGTTCTATGGGTCTACAAGCTGCAGATGGGCACGCCGCACCGCCTGACCCGCGAGGAGCGGCTACGTAAACCGCTCAACCTCGAAGACGCCAAGGCCATCAAGGAGCAATGCCCGGACGTCGCGGATGTGTCGGTGGGCATACTCAGGGAGATGAGTGAGTTTGGCCCGCCACCCTCCACGGCGCGCTACAAGGGCCACGAGATGTCGGGCGCCCAGTTCATGGGCGTGGATGCCAACTATCTGGCTATGGCGAACTCGTCGCTCTCAGACGGTCGCTTCTTCACGCCGGCGGACGACCTTCACCGCCGCGACGTCACCGTGATCGGCGCCAACGTGGTGGAACGCTTGTTCCAGCTCGAGGACCCGGTCGGCAAGAGTATCGTGGTGGACGGACACACGCTCGAAGTCGTCGGCACGCTCAACAAGTTCAAGGGATTCCTGGGAGACAATCCCGATGATCGGGACATCTTCGTACCGTACTGGACCTACAAGAAGCTTTATCCCGACGCTAAAGACCACTTCCTCAGCGTTCTGGCGTACCGCGGAAGGCTGGAAGATGTGGAGGACGAAGTCCGCGGCTTGCTTCGTCGTCGCCGCCACGTGAAGCTTTCGGAGCCGGACAACTTCGGGCTCGCAACGGCGGAGTCCCTCATCACCGAGTTTCGCGGAATTATCGGCACAGTGGCGCTGGTCATGGTGGTGGTCTCCTCCATTGGTCTGCTGGTCGGGGGCATCGGCGTGATGAATATCATGCTGCTCTCGGTCACGGAGCGCACGCGGGAGATTGGTGTGCGCAAGGCTATAGGCGCGCGCCGGCGCGACATCGTTTGGCAGTTCCTGCTTGAAGCCATTGCGCTCACCGCCTCGGGCGGCCTCATGGGAATCGCCGTGGGCTGGTTGCTGAGCTTCCTCATCCGAGTTTTTGTGCCAAGCCTGCCTTCAACCGTCCCACTCTGGTCCGTCGTGGCGGGTTTCGTCGTCGCGACAAGCGTCGGCCTGTTTTTCGGCCTCTGGCCGGCCTTGAAGGCTGCGCGCCTCGATCCCATCGCGGCCCTCCGGTATGAGTAGCGCACCGCGGTCGTCGGTCCTAAACCTCCAGGACCTCCCGCTCCTCCGACGGATACTGTTCTTGAAAGGCTCGCTTTGCGGTCCTTACGAATGTCCAAACGTTCGCGTAAACGGCACGAGGGGGCGGACTACGGGTTGATCTTGAACTCCGAAGCTGGATAAAGCATCACATGCGGCGGGTGGGGACTGGACGGAGGGTCGGCCAAGAACTCGAACAGTCGATATGAGCCCTACCTTACGACTTCTTTTCATGCACCGTTGCACCCAGTCCCCCGCGGGAGGTGTGAATAGGGATTTCGTGACTGCGGTCTGGGCGGTGTTGTGCACGTCGGCGCCCAGCCCGCATTGCACGTGCCTATCGGTCGCTGTTATACTGCCAGCGAAAGGCCTGGGTAACTCCGATGACGCTGCACGACTACAAAACGGTTCTTTACCGCCAGGATGATGGTTCCTGGGTCGCAGAGATCCCCGCCCTCACTGGCTGTTACGCGTTGATGCCTACTCGCGAAACCGCGCTCGCTGAGCTCGGCAACGTCTTTGAGATGATCGCCGAAGAATACCGCGAAAGGGGCATCCCACTTCCCGCCGACACCACCGAAATCGTCCATGCCTAGCGCCACAGCTCGTGAGCTTCAGAGAACGGCGCGGAGACTCGGCTTCACAAGAACACGACAGACGGGAAGCCACGAGCGCTGGAACCACCCTGACGGTCGCGGCGTGACCATCCCTCTCCACGGCGGGCGAGAAATTGGTCCCCCTCTTTTTTTCAAGATCCTCCGACAACTTGGTGTCACTTACGAGGACTTCCAGAAGCTCCGGTAGCGCGGATTTACACCTTCTTATCCCGAACGATGGCCCGCAGTTCTCCTCGCGTGAGGCGCACCGAAATATCGCTGCCGAGTACGACTGCCTCAGCGTCACGAACGATCTTGCCGGCGGCGTCGCGGGTGATGGAGTATCCCCGCTGAAGGATGGTCAGCGGGCTGCGCTCCTTCAAAATAGCCTCCACATGTGCCAGGCGGTTATGTCTCTCCGTCAGGAAGCGACGGAGCGCGGCATCAAATCGCCCCAGCCGGTCGTCCAGCGCGGCACGCTTCAAACCCAGCAGCCGCCGGGAGTCGTATCGGACTACTCCCGCCGAAGCCCGCAGCCACTCCTGCCTCGCCCTATTCAACAGGGAGCGCATCGAGCGCTCAAGAGAAGCGACGGCGTCATCCACGCGCTGGGCTCTTTCGGCCAACCTGGTGGCAAGCGTCTGGAAGGCGTGGTGCATTCGCAATTCCGTCAGCCGTTGCCGAGCCTCCGAGAGTTGCAGCCGGACGATCTGGGTCATGCGGCGGGCGCGGTCCTCAAGCTCGGTGAGATAGTCCTGCTTGCGGTGGACCACAAGCTCGGCGGCGGCGGAAGGGGTAGGCGCGCGAAGGTCGGCGACAAAATCCGCGATGGTGAAATCCGTTTCGTGGCCCACGGCGGATATCACCGGAATCCCGGAAGCGGCAATGGCCCGCGCCACCACTTCTTCGTTGAAAGCCCAGAGGTCTTCGAGCGAGCCTCCACCGCGCGCCACAATCACTACATCAACGTTCGGCTCGCGGTTAAAGTACTTGACACCCTCAACGACCTCCCCTGCCGCGCCTTCGCCTTGCACTTTAACGGGGTAAATCAGTACGTTCATATTGCGGAAGCGGCGACGAAGAATGCGGAGGATGTCGCGGATCACGGCGCCGGTGGGCGATGTGACCACGCCGATGGCCCGGGGAAGCAATGGAAGAGGTTTCTTGCGGGCGATATCGAACAAACCCTCAGCGGCGAGCTTCTGCTTGAGCTGTTCGAAGGCAAGTTGAAGCGCACCCAGGCCGGCAGGCTCCAGATATTCAACGTAAAGCTGATATTCGCCCCGCGCCTCGTAAACGCTCAGGTGGCCGCGCGCGATCACCGAAATGCCGTCCTGAGGTTTGAATTTCAGGTATCGCGCCTGATTGCGAAAGCAGACGGCGCGGAGCTGGGCGGTGGCATCTTTAAGGGTGAAATAGAGATGGCCGGAGGCAGCGGCGCGGAAGTTGGAGACTTCACCGGTCACCCATACGTCCGGGTATTCCCGCTCTAACAGGTTCTTGATTCCCTGGCTCAGCTCGGAGACGCTGAAGATCTTCCTTGTGGGGCCGAAACTGAGGAAGGCTTGTTCCAAGACGAATCCTTTGAAGCTGTCAGCTCTCAGCCATCAGCTTTCAGCGAGCCTGCTGATAGCTGATGGCTGACGGCTGAAAGCTTGCTCTACCGCCTCGTCAGAAGCGAAATCACCCAAAACACCAGCGTTAACACTACACTCAAAACCAGACACGTGACCACCGGGAAGTAGAACTGCACGTTCTTGCCTTTGTAGGCGATGTCACCCGGCAGCCTTCCCAGACCGAAAAAGGAGAACTTCGCGCCTGCCATCAGCAACAGGCCGGCAGCGACGAGCAGCACGCCTACGATGACCAGAAACTTGCCAAGCTGCAAAGGAATCATATGAATATTGTACTTGAAACTGGCTCCCACTTTGTAGCGCCGACCTTTAGGTCGCCATCTTCTCGCTTTCCCGCCCTGCTGACCCCGCCTTGCGGGGTCAGCGCTACGGGGTTCGTCGCCATTTTCTGGGCTCAGCTACTCATCCAACCAAGCCCACCGTGGGGAAGAAATAGCCGATTTCGTAGGCGGCGGTCTCGGGGGCGTCCGAGCCGTGGACGGCGTTGTGCTCGATGTCGGCGGCGTAGAGCTTGCGGACAGTCCCGGGGGCGGCGTTGGCGGGGTTGGTGGCGCCCATGACCTCACGCAGGCGGGAGATTACGTTTTCGCCTTCCAAAACCATCACCAGCGCGCGGCCGGAGCTCATGAACGTAGTGAGACTCTCGAAAAACGGCTTGCCGCGGTGCATGGCGTAAAAACCCTCAGCTTCTTTCTTGGAAAGGCTCACGAGGCGCGCGGCGACGATTTTGAATTTATTGGCCTCGAACATTCTGATAATGTCACCGATGTGTCCCGCTTCAACAGCGTCGGGCTTGATGATGGTAAGGGTGCGTTCTATTCCCATGTCCCTCCAGTTGGACGCTAGAGTCGTTGCGCGTCGGAATAGTGAATTGTGAATGGTGAATGATGAATGCCTAGACAGGCGCTAGGTTACGGACTCCATAGGTCACAGTCGCGATTTCTCAATTCACCATTCATAATTCACTATTCATAATTTGTTTGAGCGTCTCGCCGATCAGCGCTGGGCTCTCCGCAACCGCGATTCCGGCCGCCTGGAGTGCAGCGATCTTGTCTGCAGCAGTGCCTTTGCCGCCCGAAATGATGGCCCCGGCGTGGCCCATTCGACGACCCGGCGGCGCGGTGCGGCCGGCGATGAATCCGACCACGGGTTTCTTGACGTTCGCCTTGATGAACGCCGCGGCTTCCTCCTCGGCTGTGCCGCCGATCTCACCGATCATGACAATTCCACGCGTTTCGGGATCTTCGTTGAAGAGCCGCAGGGCATCCACGAACGTAGTCCCGATGATGGGGTCGCCGCCGATGCCGATACAAGTGGACTGGCCGATGCCAAGAGCGGAAAGCTGGCCCACAGCCTCATACGTCAGGGTCCCGCTTCGGGAAACCACACCCACGTCTCCTTGCCGGTGGATGTGTCCCGGCATGATGCCAATCTTACATTTTCCCGGTGAGATAATACCCGGGCAGTTGGGCCCGATCAGCCGGGTTTTGGTTCCCGAGAGATAGTGCATCACGCGCACCATGTCGAGCGTGGGAATGCCTTCCGTGATGCAAACCACCAGCGGCAACCCGGCATCAGCAGCCTCGAGGATTGCGTCTGCTGCGAATGCGGATGGCACGAAGATCACAGAAGCGTTGGCGCCAGTCTTCTCCTTCGCTTCGTGGACGGTGTTGAACACCGGCACGCCATCAACCGTGCTGCCGCCCTTGCCCGGCGTCACGCCGGCCACCACCTTGGTACCGTAAGCAATGGCTTGCTGCGTGTGGAATGTGCCTTCGCGTCCGGTGATGCCCTGGACGAGCAAGCGAGTGTTTTCGTTGACTAAAATTGCCATAGGTACCCAGCTATTGGTGATCGCTGATTTGTGATTGGTGATTGCTCAGCGCGCCTTCGCGGTTGCCCGCGACGCTGCAAAGATGCGCACCAGTTCGTTTGCCTCAGTCAGTAAGTTTTCCAATCTGCCCCTCGAAACAATGCTCGCGTCGATGAGCAACTCCAACCAAAACGCCGTCTCATCGGCCTCTTCTACGGTTATACCGAGCTTCGAGACAAAGTCAGCCCGCGACCTGGCCCTGCATGCACTCCGGTAGTTGGCTGCTACCGCAGTCCCTGAGCGGAGCAGTTGCTTGCCCAAGACGCGCGCCTCTTCCGTCTTTGGCAAAGCACGAAACAGCTTGATAATCCGCAAGGCAAACTGTTTGGTCCTTTGCCGCAATTCTTCCGGACTGGATACCATTCGGGTGCTGGCAGTGCCTATCACAAATCACAAATCGCGAATCACCAATGGTCTATTTCACGGCCAGCGCCACGACCTTCTCCGCCGCATCCTTCATGCCGCTGGCGACGGTGAAGTTCAGTCCCGAATCGCGCAGAATTTTCTGGCCCAGCTCGACGTTAGTGCCTTCCAGGCGAATCACCACCGGCGCCTTAATGCCTAGGCTTTTCACCGCCGCCACCACGCCGTTCGCGACGATATCGCAACGCATGATGCCGCCGAAGATGTTGATGAGCACGGCGCGGACGTTGGCATCGCTCAGTATAATCTCGAAACCCCGGCGAACCTGTTCTTCGCTCGCGCCGCCACCCACATCCAGGAAGTTGGCCGGGCGCCCACCGGCGTATTGAATGATGTCCATGGTGGCCATGGCGAGGCCTGCGCCGTTCACCATGCAGCCCACGTTGCCGTCCAGGCGGATGTAGTTCAAGCTGTAACTCGAGGCTTTCACCTCGAGCGGGTCTTCCTCATCCAGGTCGCGCAGCTCGCGGATGTCCTTGTGGCGGTAAAGGGCGTTATCATCGAAGTTCATCTTGGCGTCCAGCGCCAGCAAGCGGCCGTCGCGCGTCAGTACGAAAGGATTGATCTCCACCAGTGAAGCGTCCGTGGCGATCATTGCCTGATAGAGGCTGGAAAAGAAGCGCACCGCCTCATTCACCAGTTTCGCCTCCAGTTCAAGTCCGAAGGCCAGCTTTCGCGCCTGGAAAGGCTGCAGGCCGAGAGCAGGATCAAAGAACTCCTTCAAAATCTTCTCCGGGTGCTCGGCGGCCACCACTTCGATTTCCACGCCGCCCTCACTCGAGGCCATAAACACGGGGCACGCGCTGGTGCGGTCAATCACCAGGCCAAGGTAAAGCTCGCGCGCCACCTCCAGACCTTCCTCAATCAGAACCCGCTTCACCACGCGTCCCTCAGGCCCCGTCTGGATCGTGACCAGTTTTTTTCCGAGCATCTCGTTCGCAATGCGCTCGGCTTCATTCGCGCTGCGGGCCAGCTTCACGCCGCCGGCTTTGCCACGGCCTCCGGCATGAATCTGCGCCTTCACCACGATGGCGCCGCCCAGGCGCTCCGCCACGCCACGTGCTTCTTCGGGGCTGTAGGCAACTTCGCCGCGAGGGGTGGCGACTCCGAACTTCGCAAGTGTTTGCTTGGCCTGGTATTCGTGAATCTTCATTGTAGAAGTGGTCAGTTGTCAGTCGTCAGTTGTCAGTTGCCAAACAACCGCTGACAAGCTTCTTCAGGACGGAATTCCCTGGCACAGCCCGTTTTCGACAGTGCGGGATTGCAATTACTCTGTAATCTGGCAGTATAGAAAAGGCGCGACTTAATTGCAACGAGCATCGCCTGTTGGCAATGGGTCAGGTTCGTTTGCAACAGAAGGGGGTGCAGGGTGGTGCGCCGCGGCCGGTGGCTATCGGGTCGCCAAAGCTTTTCCGAGTCTCTTTTGCAATTGACGACTGGCAACTGACAACTGACGACTGACAACGGACTTTTGAAGCCATGCAAATCCTCGAGACCGTCCAAAAACTTGAATCTCGCCAGCACCTCAGCCGTGCAGAAGCGCGGGCGGTGATGGAGCAGTTGTTATCGGGCTCCGTACCGGACGCGGAGATCGTCGCTTTCCTGGCGGCTTTGCGGGACAAGGGCGAGCAGCCGGAGGAATTGGTGGGGTTCGCAGAGGTCATGCGCGCCCACGCCAGTGAAGGGTTGCGTCAGGCGGGAGTCGATCTGGAAGCATGGCGGAGTGGAGAGCCCCTGCTGGACACCTGCGGAACCGGCGGCGACGGCCACGGCACCTTCAACGTGTCCACGGCGGCGGCGCTGGTGGCTGCGGGCGGCGGAATCCGCGTAGCGAAGCACGGGAACCGCTCCATTTCCAGCCGCTGCGGCAGCGCGGATGTGCTGGAATCTCTCGGCGTTGCCATCGATCTGCCGCACGCGCGCATTCCCGCGTGCCTGGAAGAAGTGGGGATGGTTTTTCTCTTCGCCCCAAGCCTGCACCTGGCCATGAAGCACGTGATGAACGCGCGGCGTACCCTGAAAACAAAATCCGTTTTCAACCTGCTGGGCCCGCTCACCAATCCCCTGCGAGCATCGGTGCAGTTGGCCGGTGTTTACGACGCTTCACGAACCGAGATGATGGCGCGCGCGCTGGGTGCGGTCGGCACCGAGCGGGCATTCGTCGTGACAGGCTCAGACGGCATCGACGAGGTCACTCTATCCGGCCCCACCCGTCTCTCATGGAACGAGAGTGGCGCCGTAAGGACGCGCGACGTGACGCCGGAGGAGTTCGGTCTGGCACGGGCTTCGCTTGCAGAGCTTCGTGGCGGGGATGCGGCGACCAACGCGCGGTTGTTGCGAAGCGTCCTCGAAGGCGAGCGCGGTCCGCATCGCAATGTGGTGCTCGCCAACGCTGCGGCAGGTTTTGTCGTGGCGGGGAAGGCTCAAAGCTTCACCGAGGGAGTCGCGAGGGCCGCAGAAGTCATTGACTCCGGCGCCGCACTTCAGACGCTCAAAGACCTGGTGGATTTTACGCAACGGAACAGGACCGAACGAATTGACTCATTGAATCATTGATTCATTGGTTCATTGAAGAGAGTGCTTCATCCTCAGCGAGAGTCCGGAGCCTTCACTTTCCTTTCTGCCGCAAGCAACGGGCCACGGACAACTGACCACGGACAACTGACGGTCCGTTCCAACCTCACATCTTCAAGAAATTTGCGAGTAACTGTTTTCCCGATGGGGTGAGGATGGATTCGGGATGAAATTGAACGCCCTCGACCTTCATTTGCCGGTGGCGCAGGCCCATGATAAGGCCGTCGGGCGAGGTGGCGGAAATTTCGAGGCAGGCGGGCAGGCTCTCGCGTTCCACGATCAGAGAATGGTAACGAGTGGCCTCGAAAGGATTGGGCAGGCCTTCGAAGATGGTTCTGCCGTCGTGATGGATCTGGCTGGTCTTGCCATGCATCAGTTCCGGCGCCCGAATGACCTTGCCGCCGAAAGCTTGCCCGATGGCTTGATGGCCGAGGCACACTCCCAAGATGGGTACACGTCCGGCCAGCTTATCAATCACCTGCAGGCAGATCCCTGCTTCGTTGGGAGTTTTCGGCCCGGGGGAGATGACAATCGCATCGGGCAGTTTCTCCTCGATTTCATCTACAGTGGTCTGATCGTTTCGGACCACTCGCATTTGGGCGCCCAGTTCTCCCAGATATTGGACCAGGTTGTAGGTGAAGGAATCGTAGTTGTCGATTACGAGGATCATATTGCGGCCCATTCAAAGCTATTATAGTGGAATCTTGGATTTTAGATTTTGGATTTTGGATTTTGGATTCAGGAAAATCCCTTGTTGCTGTCATCGACAGCGGCAAACCCGAAACGCTAATCCAAGATCCAAAATCGTCGTAAAATGGCTTGCGAGACGCAAGGACAGACGGGCAAGCACGAGCGTCTTGCCAGTATTTACGGAGGAGAAAATGCCAGGAACCAAGCGACGCGACTTCCTGAAGTCAGGTATCATTTCAGCAGCGGGAATCACTTCCCTTAGATTGGCCAAGAGCGGGGAGGCCCTCGCTAATCCGGTCGTCCGTGCCACGGCTGAGACGGCAGGAACACCGCCTCCATTTCATCTCGGCTTGGTTACTTATAATCTAGCGGTCAATTGGGATATCGAGACCATTATCAACAATTGCGCGAAAACGGGCTTTGAAGGGGCAGAACTGCGCACCACGCATAAACACGGGGTGGAACCTTCCATCAGCAGTTCGCGCCGCACGGAAGTAAGGAAGCGTTTTGCTGACTCCGCAGTGCGGCTCGTGAGCCTGGGAACGACATGCGAATACCAGTCGCCGGACGCTGCGGTGGTGGAAAAGAACATCGAAGAAACGCGCCGCTGGTGCGAGTTGGCGCAGGACCTGGGCTGCCTGGGCGTGAAGGTCCGCCCCAACGGGTTCCCGGAGAGCATTGCGCACGAGCAGACCCTCGAGCAGATCGGCCGCGCTCTCGCCAAGTGTGGAGACGTGGCGCGCGACCATGGCGTAGAAATCTGGATGGAAGTTCACGGAGGGGGTACGCAGATTCCGGTGAACGCTCATCAAATCCTCGCGGTCGCAAATCACCCTTTGGTGGGCGCCTGCTGGAACTCCAATCCTACGGACGTGGAGAACGGCTCCGTCCGCAACGGCTTCGAGCTGCTAAAACCGTGGATTCGCAGTTGCCACATCAACAACCTCGACGATAAAGCTTATCCCTGGCACGAACTCTTCGCCTTGCTGCGCTCCATCAACTTCGCCCGCTACACGTTTGCCGAGGTTGCCGAGCCGAGTTGCGAACCCTTGCGTTTCATGAGCTATTACCACGCTGTGTGGGATTACCATACGGGCCTGGGGAGACCATAGGCACTAGGGAACAGGGAACAGGGAATAGGGAGTAGGCAGAAAGCAGAAAGCAGAAGGCAGAATTAAGTAGCGCCGGGCTTTAGCCCGGCACGTGCCGCCCTAAAGGGCGGCGCTACACCACCCGAGACTCAGGGATCACCTGGGGAATGATCGCGTGGTCTTACAGTGTCGCGCAGTGTGTTATAATAGCTTGCTTAGCAGTCCATAGAGGAGCAAGTTATGGGAAGAGAGACGATTACATTCAGAGTGGATTCGGGCACCAGAAAGACGCTGGATGTCATAGCGGCGGCAATCGACCGTGACCGCAGTTACGTCCTCAATGAAGCCGTCAAGGCCTACGTTGACGCTCACCAATGGCAAGTGGAGCATATCATGCGAGGGGTGAAGCAGGCGGACGCGGGGAAGTTCGCAAGCGATGCGGAAGTGAAGGAAGCGTTTGCCAGGTGGCATAAGTGAAAGTCCGTTGGACCTCTCTGGCGCTCGAAGACTTGCACAACGCTTACGAATATGTCGCCGCCGACAATCCTCGTGCTGCATCCGCAATGATCGCCAGGATCGAAGCCGCGGTAAATTCCTTGAGGGTGTTTCCGGATGCCGGCCGCCCGGGACGGGTCGAGGGCACTCGCGAATTGGTAGTGACGGGGACACCTTTTATCATCCCTTATCGAACGAAGCACCGGCAGGTCGAAATTCTTGCTCTTATCCATGCGGCGCGCCGGTGGCCGGAAAGCTTCTAGCAGTCAGAGGCAGGGGAACCCTCTGGGCTCCCGTCTCATCTTGGAGATCGCATGTCGACCAAAGCTCCGCGGATGGTGGATCGCAACCTTCTGCCGATGGCTGTCGAGCCGGTGACGCTCGAGGGGCAGGACATTCGGCTGGAGCCGCTCTCCCTTCATCATCATGCGCAGTTGTGCGAGGTGGGCCTGGACGACGAACTGTGGCGATGGATTCCCCAGGCCGTGGGGACGCCCGATGAAATGCGCACCTATATCGAGACGGCGCTCGAGGGGCAGGCGGCGGGGACCGCGCTTCCGTTCGCGACCATCGCGAGGGCTACGGGCCGGGCCATCGGCAGCACTCGCTTCGCAAACATCGATCGGGCCAACCGTCACGTGGAAATCGGCTGGACATGGCTGGGAAAGAAGTGGCAGCGGACGGCCGCCAATACGGAAGCGAAATACCTGATGCTCCGTCACGCCTTCGAAACCTGGCGCTGCCTGCGGGTGGAGTTCAAGACGGACTCTCTCAACGTGCGGTCACGCGCCGCCCTGCTGCGAATCGGTGCCAAGGAGGAGGGCATCTTTCGCAACCACGTCATCACCTGGACTAGCCGCATCCGCCATTCGGTCTATTACAGCATCGTCGATTCCGAGTGGCCAGCAGTGAAAGCCCACCTGCAACATAAGCTCCAGCGAGCTTGAGGAGGCAGGCGCAGATCTCGCCCGCCTAGGCGGGCACCGGTTCGGCGCCAGACGCTGAGCGTGAGAGCTGTCATTCTGAGCGCAGCGGAGCGGAGCGAAGAATC
>DLMI01000242.1:5432-20012 GCA_002478145.1 Acidobacteria bacterium UBA7540 | reverse complement strand
AGAATCTCGCTCTGGACTTTTCCGCCGACAAACAGCAGGGCAAGATGCTTCGCTGCGCTCAGCATGACAGCGGGCGCGGGTGGTGCACACATTCGTTTGTATGTATGCGCCCTGTCTTTGGCATCCGCAGCAGGACACTGCGGGACGGCGACAGGGGAAAACAATGTCGCCGGCACCCCTGTATTACTTCAATGTCTCGTTAATCTCGATATCACGCTTCAGTACGTCGGTCAGGAGCTCCGACAGATCAATGCCTTTCTGTTCGGCCTTACCGGAGAAGTATTCCCAGACGCTTCGCTCAATCGAAGCCGGCAAGAAGACCTTTGCGCCAGGCGGGATGTAATGGAGACCTCGGACTCCTTTGCTGAAGTCGATCTCTGACGGCATCCTTTCATCTTCGAATGCTTGGTCACTCATAGACTCTCCTCGTAGTGGCGAATCTCGTTCCGCGTGGCCTGGCGGGCCATGATAAGGCGGATCTTTGTGGTTCCAGGGTCGGACTCCGACCAAAGGTAAACGATCGACAGCAATGCGCCGTCGCTTGCGCAGCCAACTGAGAACCAGCGTTCCTCGGCTTCGCTGTGCTCCAGGTCCGCAACTGTGAGGAGTCGAGGGTCGTTGAAGACCGTCGACGCAAGCTCGAACGACACGCCGTGCTTACGCACGTTGGCGGCCGCCTTGATCTCGTCCCATTCGAACTGAAACTGCCGGTCATTCAACCTAGGATGTCCGCTTTCAAATCTCTTCTAACCAAAACATACACCTGACCGCCCCCGGATGCAACCGGCGCGGGCGCGTTTTCGGTGGCCAGCGAATGTAGGACAGACCTGCTTCCCCAAGTCTGCGCGCCCCGCTGAGGCTTCACAAATGCCGCGCCAGGGCGACGGGCAATTGGTTGTCAACAAGAAGCTTCACGACGCCTGGAGGACTGCGTGGTCGGTCTGGTGTGCGGCGTATTCGATCGCGGCGATGATGTCTTCCCTCTCAAGCGCCGGGTAATCCGAAAGGATTTCTTGGAAGGAAGCGCCCGCCGCCAAAAGCTCAAGCATGTCGGACACACGAATGCGCAGGCCACGAATGCACGGCCGCCCGCCGCATTTCCCTTCTTCTACCGTAATCCGCTTCAGCCACTCGCGGGATCGGCCCTGACGGGCCTGGGCAAGCGCCGGTGGCGCACGCATACACTTGTATGTATGCGCCCGGCCTTCGGCACCGTCAGCGCAACACCCTACGAGGCGGCGATCCCGCAGGCGCGGGATCGCCGCCACCCCTGCGACGCCTGTCATTCTGAGCATGCATAGCCGAGAATGGCTATCCGTGATGTCAGAAACGGGTGCCACGGGGTAAGACCGAAGGGTAGTTTTTTCGTGCCCTGCAAGGGCACAAGATAGTAGCCGGGGGCAACGCCCCCGGAATGCGCTACGCTCGTTCCCCGACCCTGGAGGGGTCGTATTCCCTTGGGCCGTGGGCCGCAAGATCGGGGTGACGTCACCCGAATTCGACCCTTTCAGGGTCGGGCCTTGTTGGGGGCGGGTTTTCCGGGGGCGTTGCCCCCGGCTACTCTATCAATCCCCTCCGGGGATCAAGGGTCGACAGTGCCGAGATCGTTCTGGGCGCGCAAAAAGCAGGTAAGACGCCTTCCGATCCGCTCGGCCTAAATTGCTCAACTGAAACGAGTAGTTCATCGAGTTTCTGGAGAGCCCCGACTTGTCGGGGCGAAGAATCTCTGCAGGTGCTCTTATTGCCCAGCGGGCGACCTACAAACTGCCGAGATGCTTCGCGGAGTTTACTCCGAGCAAAGCGAATGGGCTCAGCGTGGCAATGGCCGCGCCAGAGCGACGGGCAACTGGTTGTCAACAAGAAGCTTCACGACGCCTGGAGGACTCGGTGACGGTCGACGAGGGGCACTCTGCCGAGGAGCGGCGGTACGCGGCGCTTGGGCAGACGAAAGCTGGAAGGCGGCCATCGATCGTGTTTACGATTCGCGGGACGCTCGTTCGGGTAATCTCGGCCCGCCACATGAGCCGCCGTGAAAGGAGATTCTATGAGCGTGTCCAGGAAACCAAGTAGAAAGGCGATTCCCCGTTTCGCAAACGAAGACGAGGAGCGGGAGTTCTGGGCAAGCCATGATACGGTCGACTACTTTGACTGGAGCAAAGCCGTTCGCGCGACCTTCCCGGAGCTCAAGCCGTCGACGACGTCCATCTCCTTGCGCGTGCCAGCAGCGATGCTCGAGGAACTCAAGACACTGGCGCACGAAAAGGACGTCCCGTACCAGTCGCTCATGAAAGTCTACCTGGCAGAACGAATCGCTCGCGAGCGCGGCTCGCGGCGCAAAATGCGAGCTTGATTTTGAACGTTGCGCTCCAGCGGCCGCCGGTGACCTGGACCACTAACGCAGGCGGTTCGCCCGCCACGGCGGGTTACGACTGAATCAGGAATGTCAGGGATTTGCAGGGCTTCCCCCACACCCCACTGGGAAGCCGACTTCATGCGCGGCGATAGAGCTTAACCCCTGCGGCGGCCGCGGCGCGAAGAAGTCTTCCATCCAGCGTCCAAAACCGGCAATCCGAAAGCAGCGCCGAAGCCAGCAGGTGCGCGTCGATCCAGCCGATGCCGAGGCCCCAAAGCTTCCGGGCTTCAATCAATCGCATAACCTCCTCGTGGGCTGCGGAAACGGCGTACGGGAGTGCTTCGAGATCGCTCAAAATACGGACGCGATTCTTCAGATTGCCGCATGCCAGTTCACCCAGGACGAATGGATGCACCATGACCAAGCCTTCGCTCAGGAGTTCGCCGAGCCTCGAACCGGCTTTGCGGAAGTGCGCGATCCAAACCGAAGTGTCAACGAGAATCATCGCGTCGCCCCGCTCCGGCGCCTCGGAACAGAGCGTAACGCCGGCTCCGCACCGGCAAGAGCGGCCAAGCGCCGAGCGGCTTCGCGTGCAATCAAAGCCTCTAAGCCGGCACGCACCAAGGCGGTCTTCGTCCGGATACCGGTCAGTTGTCGAGCGCGTTCGAACAAGTTCTCATCGAGGATAAGTGTTGTTCTCATATGCACTAGTATGCATATTCTGTGCATATAAATCAAACCATATTTCTACATTGGCTGGCGCCAGGCTCACGTCCCGAGGGGTCGGGGGCGATTTTGAGCTGTTGCTCGCACCGAGCGCCTCTCGTCCGTTCCAGGCTCGCCTGCGCTTTCCCGCCGCCGGCGGAGGGCTTCGCTCCCAGGCGCTGGCAACGAGAAGGAGTGGAAAGCGGCGCGTGGTGGCGCGAGCGGCGCTGCGTATAGGCTAGGCATATAGCGTACTATCAAGCGAGCGGGCCGCCGAGTGTGCCAAAATGCCACACCCATACCCTCGCCTGCATCCTACCAGCATTCTTCTAACCCATTGAAAACACATGGGAATACGATGCCGCTCGCCCAGAACGCTTCAAAAAAATGAGACAAATGGGGCAAATGGAAATCCCGCCCCCCTAGGGGCGGCTATGTCTTCTCTGGCGGCCACAACCTTCAAGCCGATGTGCCTCCAGCCAACATTCTTGCATTGTTCGATACTGCCAATGAGGTTGGAAGGTATCCGCTGGCCAACTACCACTGAAATCTGCGCTATCATTCTTAAATTGGGGGTGCCAACATGAAACCATTTCAACGTATCGGAAGGCGTCAATTCCTTCATGACTCCGCTCTCGGCTTGGGAGCAGCGCCGTTAATTACCAATGCAGCCTTACCCGCAAAGGGAGCGGCTCCGGCCCATCCAGGTTTACCGCAGAGCGGTCCAACATCAAATTCCAATGGCCTGAAGATGCAGGCCAAGTTCGGATCCACAGACTCGCTATGGATCATTCGCGAGCCGCAAGCGGGCTTCCAGGAGCAGTTGGCGTCGCGCGAGTTGGCGCGCGGCTTGCGCAACCTGGGGCTCGCCCACGACCCCGTGCAGGCTGTTGTTGGTGGAGGGGAACTACCGTCGTCGAGCTTGGCGTTCTTTATTTCCCTGGATCGGCAAAACCTCAAGCATCCTGAAGCGTACGAAATCTCCTGGGAACACAGAGAGGGCAAACCTCCCCGAATCCGGCTTACCGGCGCCACGCCTCAGGCGGTTCTTTACGCAGTGTTTGACTTCCTGGAGCAGCAAGGCGCCTTCTTTGGATTGGACGGAGAAGTCTACCCCCTGGAGCCATCGCACGCTCTCCGTT
Source organism: Acidobacteria bacterium UBA7540 (assembly GCA_002478145.1). The sequence goes on along the minus strand of DLMI01000242.1, from coordinate 15,812 downwards.
TACGGCCCCCGGGCCTTCCATATCGAGCCCAGCCTCGCTTTGGCGTGCGCGGACTTGTGCCCTGGCCGGACTTCCTCAATTGTGTGACGGTGTACAACCGCGAAGACTGGCGCGCCTACCTCGAGGCCATGGTCCGGATGCGCTTCAACACCCTGGGTGTACACGTCTACTCTGGCGCCAACCAGTGGGCCGAGTCGTTCCTTTCCTTCGAGTATGCCGGGGCCGGCCACCTGGCCTATACCGACACGAGCGCGACGAACCGCTGGGGCTATCTGCCGGAGCGCACTTCGCGTTTTGGCATGGGGGCTCCCGACTTTTTCGTGGATGAAGTCTTCGGTGCGGAAGCCACCACCAAGGCCAGGAGTTGCTGGGAAGCTGAAGAACTAGCGCAGCAACTATGGAAGGAGGCCTTTCAGTACGCCAAGCAGCTTGGCATCCGCGCCGGTGTCGGGTTCGAGCCTTATCAGGTCCCCGATGAGATTTACCGCGCCACTCCTCCGGAAGCGTACTATGCTTCGAGCGACGCAAAGATCCCGGGGCCGCGCATCGATCCCGAGTCGGTAGCGGCGAAGGACATCCTGGAAGCACGACTGGGGCGACTTCTGGAGGCTTATCCCACCGTGGATTACGTCTGGTTGTGGGAAGACGAGGGGATGAGCTGGGCTAGCCAAAAGCAAAACGTTCCACTTTCTGTCACTCCTTTCAAGCAAGCCTTTGATTTCCTGAAGCGCCACGCCCCAGAAAAGCGCCTGGTGATTTCCGGCTGGGGCGGCGTGGTCCGGCATTTCGCCTACTTCCATAAGGCGCTGCCGGAAGAGATCATCTTTTCTTCGCTGAACGACAACCTGGGTTGGGACCCCGTGAGCGAGGAGTATGGAAAACTCGAAGCTCGTGAGCGCTGGCCGATCCCCTGGCTGGAAGATGATCCGGCCATGTGGCTGCCCCAGTTCCATGTGTCTCGCTTCGTGCGGGATATGGATCTGGCGGCGCAATATGGGTGCCAGGGCTTGTTGGGGATCCACTGGCGGCATCGGATCATGGATATCGACGCCGGTTTTCAGGCTGGATACTCGTGGAACAAAGAGCTGACCCCAACCAGATTCTTCCAGGCTTTTGCCGCGGCCCAGGCCCGGGAACCACGCGCCGGCAAATTGGCAAAGGTCTTGGACGACACGGACCGCGACCGGCTGATTCTGTGCTCGTGGACCGGCGAGGCCAAGAATGGTCACAGCGAAATCCACGAATACACGGGTGACTATGATGAGGCGTTCCAGTTCTGGAACGGTTACGAACCCCCCGATAGTGTAAAGAAATCGCAGGCCGAGGTGGCACAGCAGCTTCGCGCGCTCACCGATTCGGCTTCCAGTCCGGCGGAGCGCGAGCGGCTCAATTACCTTACGCGCTTCGTCGAGTTCCCCAGTCCTTATTCCGAATCGTGGTCACTGGCGCTCCGACTGAATCAGAAACTTCAGAAGGCGGGTGATTTGAAGAAGCAAAACAAGGCGGACGAAGCGCGCCACCTGATGATGACGGAAGGTGTGCCGCTCTGGCTCGAAATGGCGCCTCTGGTGAGAGAGGTCTTGCTCGATTACCAGGAGATTGTGAGCACCAGGAATGATCTTGGACAACTGGCTTCGATGCATAACAAGTACGAGCGGCTGGCGTTGTATCGCTTGCGGGCCTCGATGAAGGAGTTCCTCGGCGAGCTACCACCCGACACGGAGCGATTGTTTGCGGAAGTGCGCCAGCCCGACGCAAAGGCAATGCCTCGAGCCTTTGTCCCCACTCGTCCAACCCTGCTCCGCAAAGGGGAACAGGCGCGAATCTCAGCCGTAGTTCCGGGAGCGGGGCATGTGGCCCGCGTTACCCTTTTTGCTCGCTCGAAAGACTCGGACAACTGGCGTCCTTCCCCCATGAGCTTGGCGCGCAGGCGGACCTATGCCAGCGAGATCAAATGGCAAGAGGCAGGCCCTTTGATGGATTATTACGTGCAGGCAGAAGTTGAGGTGGGCGGAGTCAAGAAGGTCCTCACGTCTCCGCCTGAGGCGCCAGTCAGATTCTATACCGTGACCCTGCTCTGAACTGCTCATCTCGCATCGCTAATTCAGGGGCCCGTGTGTGCCAGGAATATTCGGGACACGGTGAACTTCCCCCTCCACAGCCTCGGACAACTCGATCTTGTTTCTCTCCAAGAGGGTTCCTGTCGCCTGTTCGTACTGAATCAGTGCCTTGGCATAGGTGGCGCGAACTTTCACCACATTGCCTTCGGCGGTGGCCAGATTCCGTTGTGCGGTGATTACGTCTTCCACCGTGGCCGAAGCCAACAAGAACTTCTGCTGTTGCATGTCGAGCACCTGGCGTGCGACCGTCGCCAGTTTCAGCGTGGCATCAAGCTGGCTCTTGGCCTGCTGCACCGCGCTCACCGCCTTACTGACATCCCAAACGGCTTGGTTCTTCGCATCCTGGAGCTTCATTTGCAACTGCCGTTGTTCCAACACCGCCCGAGCAGCGTCGGCCTGGGCAGTACGGTTGCGAATGGGGATACCGAGCGACACCCCGTAGGAGATGTTGGGGTAGTCGTTTTGGAAGACATTCGCGAAGGTAGGCCGCAGCGCCCCCCCTAACCCCGCGAGGCTATAGGAGGCAAAGACCTGGAGCGAGGGCAGCAGCGCATTGCGTGTTCCCTGGATGGTGTACTCCTGGTTGCGCAAGTTCAAATCGGCCTGCTCGATCTCCGGGCGATGGCTGGCAGCCTCACGCATAGCCTGGGCCAAGGCGGGCACATCATCCGGATGCGGCTCAGGCAGCCGGTCGGCGGGGGCAATCTCCACCGTCGCCAACTCCTCATTGAAACTCTTGGAGATTTTGGCCTTCAGGGATTGGGCATCCTGGGAGAAAGTGTTTTGCGCTGCCAGCAAATCTTGCTCCCGCGAAGCGACTTCCTCCTGGCTGCGCACCACGTCATACTGGGCCACGGCCCCGATCTTCAATTCGACTTGGTTGTCTTCCAGGAGCTTCTGCGCATATTGCAGCCCCTCTTGTGCCACGCGAATACTTTCCTGGTCGGCCAGGAGGTCGTAGTAAGTGGTCATCACGGCCGCCGCCGCGGCGATCACGTTCTGCCGGAAGACACTCATGGAGTATTTCAGATTGTTCCGACCGATGCGGATAAACCTGCCGTTGGCGCGAGCGCCAAAACCGTTCAATAAGTTCTGGCTAAAGCCTACGGAAAGGCCCGAGACAAACTCCGGATTGAACAGGCTGGTCGTGGTGTTTGAGGATAGACGATAGCTATACTCGTACACGCCAAGGCTTGTACCGGTCAGAAAACCCTGGCTGTACCCTGCTTGAAACACCGCCTGGTGAGTGGTCTCAATCGGCACACCGCTCACCACCGTGTAGTTCAGGGGCGTGATGGCATCGCTCCAGCCATAGCCGACGGAAAAATATGGATCGCAGCATGGCGCTGAACCCACGCTGTTGATCCCGCCTCCCAGGGTGCCCCCCGCGCCACCACCGCCACCGGAGCCGCCACTGCCCACACCTCCGCCAAGGCTGCCGGAAAAGAGAGTGGTGGACTGATATGAGCCCGCCACACCACGTGTCGCGCCACCCCCCTTCGCGCGCAGCAAGTCCGTCTGGGCAATGGGCAGATTGTACCGCGCCACGGCGATGTCCAAATTGTTTTCCAGGGCCAGCGCAATGGCGTCATCGAGTGCCAACCTCAGTTTGCCGTCGACAATCAGATCTTGAAGCCGCGGCGAGTTGTCCAGGCGCGGGTCGGGGACGAAGGGGGTGGAGTAGGGAGAAAAAACGTTGGGAAAGCTGCGGTTGTTCGAGTAGTCGAAGCTAGTCGCTTCACCACGCGTCGACGCTCCTCGGGCTTCTTGGCAGGCCGCGGGCTCGGGGAAAAGCAAAACCAGGAAAGCAACTGTCGTTAGTAACCGCCAAAATGGCGTTCTTATCATCATGCTCGCTTCTCCGATCAGTTTTTGAGTCCTCTTGCATAGGACCTCAAATGCACTCTTACTGCCATCCCCGGAATGCTAGCTACATCCTTTATAATCAGTGCGATGCGAGTTGTTTGCGGTATCCCGCCAGGCCCTCAAGGCGTTCGGTTTTGGGATTCTGATGGCCGGAATCGAACAGTTGCAGCCGCTTCCGCAAGTCGATCCGACGGTGGCGCTGCGGTATGAATAGGTGTCAGGTGTCGGGTGCCACGTGTCAGCTATCAGGCGTCAGCGGGCAGCTACGGGAGAAGTCGCCGGCCGCTCGCTGATGGCTGACAGCTTGCCATCCCGGAAAGTATGGAGATCGGTTAAAGTAACGAAAGGAATGGTACGCCCGGGGTGATTCGAACACCCGACCCCTTGCTTCGTAGTAAGTGGGGTGCTGTGATTCTGAGGGTCACGGAGTGTTATGGCATGTACCCTAACCCAGCTTAACGCCTCAACTTATCCTGTCCTCGGCTCTCTTGGTAGCTCTCCGTAACATTCGGTCTTCCTGTGTGGACGAGACCTCATTCATGTGGACATTCGTGTGGACGGGCCTGCCAGGGGATTGTCGCGCTGTGCTGCCGGTTCAGTTTACTGGTAGTTCGGCAGATTCTTTCAACTCCGGCTCGCCTGACCGATCAAGCGCCGCCACGGCTGTGCGTTTGGCTTCCATACGAATGTGCGAATAGTGTTGGAGCATCTCCTTAGAGACGTGTCCAGCGATGGACATGATCACATGGTCGGGAGCGCCCGACTCGGCCAGCCGCCTGATGCAGTGGTGACGCAGATCGTGGATCCTTAGCCAAGGTAGGCCCGCCTTCTCCCTAAGCGATTCCCAAGCAGAACGCCAACTGGTCGCCGGCCTCGTGGGATCGTAACCGCTGCCAGCCGGGGACTCGCCGTTCTTCGTCTGACGGAATCGGTAGAAAGGAAAGAGGTAATGTTCGGGATTCGTTCCTCCCAATATCCGGGCCCTTTCGATCAGCCGAACGAGGGCCCAGGTAGCTGCCTTGTCCAACGGGGCGATACGACAGCCGGCGTCAGTCTTCGTCGAAGACCTTCGGATGGTCATTGTGCGCTCGACTGGGTCGACGTCGGCCAACCGCAACCCCCTGATTTCTTCGCCTCGCGCCGTCGTGTGAGCCGCGAGCATGGCAGCGTTGTAGGCAACGTCCCAATCTGGATTACTGGACGCTACCTCGAAAAGGTGCATCTCCTGTTCAGGACTCAGTGCGCGTCCCGGGCCTCGCTTGTTCTCCGGCAGAGGCTTGTAATCATCTGCCAGCCGGTTCCAGGTTTTTGCCCTGCGCAGAATCATCCTAAGGATCTTCATTTCCACATTCACCGTGCGGGGGCTAACAGTGCGGGCACGGCGAAGACGATAGGCCTCAATATCGTGCATCGTAATGTCACCCAACCTTTTGCCGCAGAACCCTTTTAGCAGGGACCGTAGCAAGTACCGTTCGCTATCGTACGTGCGGGCGGACAGCGTGTTCGTCGCAACTTGTTGTTCACGGACCGCCAGCCATTGCGCCGCCGCCTTGTCGAACGGCCACTTGGCCATGTCCGAAGGCAGCCGACCTTCGTCCTGAGCCTCTAGAGCTTTCTGGCGCACCTTCTTGGCTTCCACGTAACTGCGCGTCCGGGTGGACACCTCGCGCCACCGGCTCCCGATCTTGAGGCGGTAGTGCCAAATTCCCCTCCGCTTATGTAGCCCGTCATTATCCCGCCTCATTGGTTTCCTCCCTTTTTCGATCTCGGGCGTCGCTTACCGCTCCTAGGGGGCCGCCCGCCCATCTTCGCCCACCGCGACAGCTCCTCTTTGGTGTGCCTCTTCGCTCGCGTCGAGCCACCCCGCCGACCCCATTCCTGCCGTTGCTCCAGCGTCGTCCGTACGGCGCGAGCTTCACCCCCAAGCCGCCCAAGAGCTACTGCGTGAGGATTCTTCACGTCTCCTGCCTTAATTAGCGCTAAATATGTTTGTCAAGAGAAAAATGGCCTCGGGTTACGGCCCTTCCTAGCTCCTCGTTCGGGCAAGAGGAAGCGCCCGCTGCTCAAGCTCAGTTGTGGTGTCTGCCCTTGCGGACAAACGTTCGGTTTGCGCCTTCAACAACAGTACGCGGAGGCTAGCGCATTTCTAGTGCACGTCGGGGGGAGCCCACTTCAGGGTGGCACGCTCTATGTCGAGGCTTTGTATCATGGGGAAGAGGCTCAGGAAACCATGACGATTACTGCAATCACTGCGACGCCGACCGGCACCACGAAGGCGAGAGTTGGCGACAGAGGAAAGCGTCGGATGAGGAGACCGCACGTGAGGACTGTGAGGACTGGGGGCAGAACGAAAGCGGCGATGCGTTTCAGGCTTTTTACGAGATTCTGGGCAGACCAAGTTCCAACGGTTGGTCCACAACGATCGCATCGGCTCGCGACGGAGACAGCATGAGCCCCAAACGTGTTTTGACGCGCGCTGGCAAAACGGCCCAAACTGATACCGCTATTGAAGCCAAGCTTCGGAGGTCTCCGAGAAGGCCGGTTAACTGCCTAAGAATGAGGTAGGGGGGGAGAAAGCCGGCGGGTAGCAAAAAGGGCAGCACGAGTTTGTCCACCTGCGTTTCCAGCATTCAACCCGGTCAAGGGGTTCTCGACGAGGGTGGGCACGACATGCCAGGAGCCGTCGTTCGGCACTAGGGATTCAGGGACACGGACCTCGCCCGGCACCGCCGTCCACAAATTCCCCCGCGCATTGACCGTGGTCAACCGCTAGGCATCAGACCCAATCTTCGAATTTGCGTCGCCAAATCCACAATGGGTGCAGTGGATTCGTTGCGGACTTTGCTCAAATGCAACCCGCAGGATCAAAAGATGGCGGCTGGGTATATACTGAAGCGAATCCGGAGTCCAAAATGAAATTCCGGGTCAGAGCGTGATACGGGAGGATTGCAGATGAGTTGGCTGTCTTTCTCTGGTTTCGTTCAATTACTGCTCTTGCTTCTCAGTACCCTCCCAGTCGCAGTGTCGGCTCAATATCCTGCCACAAGCGTTGCCAAAAGTCTCGCTCAGGCTCGCCAGTTGATCCAGGCGGGAAATACTACTGAGGCGCTGGCCCTCCTTGACAAGGCCCTTGAGGAAACCACAGAGATCGAGAGTGAGAATCTGGACTTAAGAGAAGAACTGCTCTTTGAAGCGGCCGGCGCTAATCTGGAATTCGCCCAGACCCTTTCCAATCCACCTCAATATCGCTTTTATGCGGAGAAAGCTCGTGCACGGCTTTTGGACTACGTCGCATGGTTTAAGGGGCTTTCGCCTGCCAATGTGAATAAGCTTACTAGGAACCGCATAGAAACGGTCACTGCATTCCTCGGTAACGCCGATATCCGAATGGGGGATCAGAGAAAGCTCTTTGAAGACTACGGCAATATCCCCAACGTAACGTTTCTGGGGCCTGATGCTATCGAACTTTGGAAGAGCACTCTCTACACGTGCCCCAATTGGCAACCGGTTTCCTCGGAGGAACGTGGCGATCCCAAGCTCCGTCGCCGAAAGATCTGCTCGGATACCTGTACGGAAGACTGGCGTGTGTATGCCTCGACACTAGAGGAGTGGGCCAAGGTTTTTTACTTGCGGGCGACCGTGCGGGAAAGCAAATTGCGAGACGCGAAACAGATCAAGCAAATAGCGGAACACTGTCCGCAGCTATAGAGGAAGACTATGAATGTGAGCACTGTGCGACGAGCGGCAAGCCTGGCTGTGGGACTTATCGGGGCCTGGAGCGCGACGCTGACAGCACAGGTTGGAGCTGTAGCTTTGAAAAGTCTCCAGGCGCTCCCGCAGGTGACCGCCTCAACGACCCAACACAATCGTTCCGTGGGCGCAGCACTCGACATCCGCGTGCGGGTTGCCAACCTGACCGAGTCTGACATCACTCTCGAGAAGGTTGAGGTTTTCATGCCGGGGGAGTTCTTGGCGGCGCGAGAAGGTGGAAGCCCTCCGGCGCAAGAGCCGAAACCTTCGAGCAAACTTCTTCACCCCGGCGGCGTACAAGCTTTCTTGTTCACCGTTCCGCCGGGCAGCTTGCGCTGGGTCACTCAATGGGCAAATCCCCAACTCCTTGCCTTTGTCCCAGGTGAGTACGACGTGGTCGTTCGCACTCACTTCCAAGTCCCTCCGGCAGGGGTTGAGAGTGTGGATGAAACCCTGAAGGTCAGCTTCGAACCTCCGCTAGGTGTCTTAGTTTGGGGCGGCGTGGCAGGGGCGGTTCTGCTTGCAGCTTTTGTTTGTACGTACCGCTATTTGCGGCAGACACCAAGGACCACTCTTACGGTCGCTATTCTGCAGGCCCTGGCGCTGGCCGCGGGCGGTGCGGTCTCAGCTGCCGTCGCGATCATCCTGCTGGATCGCCTCAAGGGAGTCGAATTGCCTGTCAACGTCACGGTCAAGGATTTCTACGGCGGCATTGTGATCGGTCTCTTTTCGTACAAGATTGGCGATTCGCTCTATACCCAATTCTTTGGCACAGCAACCGAGTCGCCTTCCCCACCAACTCCACCAAGTCCCGCCCCAGTGGCCCGGGCGACTCCGCCAACTCCCGCGCCGGTGGCCCCATCAACTTCGCCGGGACCCTGAGAGGAAGGACATGTGAACCCCTAGTCCCCCGTCTTTGAAGTTTCTATATATTTGTTGACATTTCGGACGATCTGGCTGGCGCTGGGGGCCCAGGCGCGCGACGTGCTGAGATTGGTGGTTGGGCACGGAATGGTTCTCACATTAATTGGCATGGCCATTGGGTTAGCCGGCGCGTTGGGAGCGACCCGAGTTCTTTCTAGCCTACTATTTGGCGTCAGGCCGACCGATCTCGTGACCTTCGCGGGCGTCTCGACACTGCTGGCGGCGGTGGCGCTGCTGGCCAGCTACATCCCAGCGCGCCGGGCCACGAAGGTCGATCCCATGGTGGCGCTGCGCTATGAATAGGTGTCAGGTGTCGGGTGCCAGGTGCCAGCTATCAGGCGTCAGCGGTCAGCTACGGGAAAAGTCGCCGGCCGCTCGCTGATAGCTGAAAGCTGACGGCTGACAGCTTCTCTTCTCAAAATGATGCAATGAATGAATGGGACAATATCCTGCTAGTGCTGAGTCCGGCTCGGGTCCAGAATCGGGAGGCGCTTGAAGTAGGACCTGTAGAAACCACGGTCTCGGCTGAGCAATTGATCCGCCTGGCAAAAGGCGTGCGCTCCAATCAGGAAGTCTGCTGCCACCCTGGCTCGTTGTCCGCCTTGTTGCCGGTACGCTTTCCAGGCTTTGCTGGCCTTAAGGGCGGTTTCCATGGTGATTGCGTCGAAATCAACTCCCAGGCGATCCATGGCCTCGCGGGCAGCGATAGGAGTGGGAAAGAATCCCGCCACCTCCGCCCAGACGACCTCGCACGCCACCAAGCGCCCGCGCGCAATCGCGGCACGCGCCGCCTGCTTGGAGAGGGAGCCGAAGGTAGGGTCAGCGCCAAAGATATCAAGGAGGACGCTGGTGTCGAGAGCGGTGATCATTCTTTCCCAAGCTCTCCACGCAGCGACGCTATGAGTTGGTCTGTCGGGCGGCCCAGGTCGAGAATCCCAAAGACCTCCTCGACGGGGTCACCCGATTCCGACTTGGTGACGACCATGCGCCCGCGCTCTTCCTCTACCTGCAGGGCTTGGCCGGGGCGGATCCCCAGCCGCAGGCGGAGGGCTTTAGGAATGGTTATCTGCCCTTTTTCCGAAACAACAGTTTTCATACACATATTGTATGAATTCCTACCAAATCCGTCAAGCCCGAGTGCCCGCTGGCTGAGGTGAAAGAGAATGGATAGAAAGATTGACGCATCGACGCATTGAATCATTGCAAGGCGCGTGCAGGTTTTCGCAATGAATCAATGATTCAATGAAGCAATGTTAATGAAGCTCTCAGCTCTCAGCTCTCAGCTCTCAGCTCTCCGCCCTCAGCCGTCAGCTAAGGGAGAAGTCGCTGGCCGCTCGCTGATAGCTGATGGGTGACGGCTGACAGCTCGCCATCCCGGAAAGTACTCGGTTAAAGTAATGAAAGAAATGGTACGCCCGGGGTGATTCGAACACCCGACCCCTTGCTTCGTAGGCAAGTGCTCTATCCAGCTGAGCTACGGGCGCACAGGGCAGGTGATGGGATGGTTGCAGCGTCTCGAATAGCGGGTCAATGTCAACCACCCTCCAAACACACCTTCACCTGTGTCCATTGTGCAATGAGGCTGTCGCCGTGTCAATCCAGGATTAGCCCCAACCGGGGATACCGGAGAACCCGAAGAGGAGCACCATGGATCGGTTGAGCTGCTCAGCGTGACATCCGTGCACTCCTCTGCCCTTCTGTCATTCTGAGCGCAGCGGAG
>DLMI01000242.1:0-5367 GCA_002478145.1 Acidobacteria bacterium UBA7540 | reverse complement strand
AGCGGAGCGGAGCGAAGAATCTCGCCCTGGATTTTTCCGCCGACAAACAGCAGGGCGAGATGCTTCGCTGCGCTCAGCATGACAGTGCGCGGGCGCTCTCGCGAACGTTCTAACTAAACACGGCACTATTGCCCTGAGGGTTGTGGTATAGTCGGCAAGAATCCGGAGGGGATGAATCAGCATGCCAATCGTGGAGCAGATTGAAAAGGACTTGGTTGCCGCCATGAAAGCGAGGGAAGAGCTAAGGCTCTCCGTCCTCCGCATGGCGAAAGCAGCCCTCATGAATAAGAAGGTTGAACTCGGCAAGCCCGTGGGAGATCCCGAGGCCCTGGCGGTTCTCCGCACGCTCATAAAGCAGCGGCGTGATTCCGTGGAGCAGTTCCGCAAGGGCGGGCGCGACGACCTTGCGGACAAGGAAGAAGCCGAGATCAAGATCATTGAGAGTTACTTGCCGGCGGGCGCAAGCGAGGAAGAAATTGACGCCGCAGTGGCTGCTGCCATCCAGGAGACGAGCGCCATCAGCGCCAAAGACCTGGGCAAGGTGATGAAGGCTGCGATGGCAAAGCTGGCGGGTAAAAGCGTGGACGGTAAGCATGTGAATGAGAAAGCTCGCGCCAAACTCGGCGCGTGAGGGCAGCTTTCAGTCGTCAGCTTTCAGCTATCAGCAATCCATTGCTGAGCGTCATTTTTCCTAACGCCCGACTAAAGGGGAACAAACGCGGCGCTCACACTCCCGCGCCAAATGCAAAGGGCGGAGGTCGCGCCAGGCGGGTTAGCTTCGATTGCCACCTCGAGGAGACTCATGGCCACTCAATCGCCACAAGAAAGCCAAAAAGCTGTATTTCGTCCCTACGTGCCACCCGAGAAGATAATCCCCGAATTCACACTGCGCGCAGTCATCCTGGGCGCCCTGCTGGGCATCGTCTTCGGGGCGGTCACTGTCTACCTGGCGCTGCGCGCCGGGCTGACGGTGAGCGCCTCAATTCCCGTCGCGGTGCTTTCCATCAGCATCTTCAAGTGGCTGGGGCGATCGACTATCCTCGAAAACAACATCGTGCAGACGGCGGGTTCGGCGGGCGAATCCATTGCTGCCGGTGTGGTTTTCACCTTGCCGGCGCTGATTTTCCTCGGCTATTCGCTCGGTGTTTCGGATATCCCCCGCGTTCTGCTGCTGGCACTCGTGGGCAGCGTGCTGGGCGTCCTTTTTGTGATTCCCTTGCGACACCAGTTGAATGTGGTGGAGCACGGCGCGCTGACCTATCCCGAAGGCACCGCTTGCGCGGACGTGCTCATCGCGGGCGAAAAGGGCGGCAGCTTCGCTGGAAAGGTCTTTGCCGGTTTCGGTCTGGGGCTTGTTTACAAGTTTCTGAATGAAGCCTTGCTGTTCTGGCGGCCACGACCGATCTACCAGCCGGGGTGGTATCCCGGGGCCACCCTGGCGGCGGACGTCACGCCGGAATACCTGGGCGTGGGTTACATCATCGGCCCGCGCACGGCGGGGATGATTTTTGCCGGCGGGGTGCTCTCCTGGCTAGTCATCATTCCCATGATCAAGTTCTTTGGAGCGGGGATCGAGCATCCCATTTTCCCCGGCACTGTCCTGATCCGCGACATGGATTCCTTCGCCCTCTGGCGCGCCTACATCCGCCCCATCGGCGCCGGCGCCGTGGCTACGGCGGGGCTTTTCACTTTGGGCCGCACGCTGCCTACCATCGTGCGCGCCTTGCGCTCGACCCTCCAACAGTTGCGAAAAGACCAAGGCGGGGCGGAGCCCGTTGCCGCCATCCGGACGGAAAGAGAACTGCCGAGCACCGTGGTGTTTGGCGGCTCGCTGGCGATGATCCTGATCGTGTGGGCCGTACTTGCCTTCCGAATCAATCCCGGGGTCAGCGGAAACCTGGTGGCGTCCGTCCTGGTGGTGGTTTTTGGTTTCCTTTTCGTGACCGTGTCGGCACGCATCGTGGGACTGATCGGAGCCTCCGCCAATCCAATTTCCGGCATGACCATTGCAACCCTGATGCTAACGTCCCTGCTCTTTGTCGCCGCGGGTTGGACCTCCGGCGCTTACCCTGCCGTGGCGATTTCCATCGGTGGCATCGTGTGTATCGCCGCGGCGGTGGGTGGAGCGACTTCGCAATCGCTAAAGACAGGTTTCCTGGTGGGCGCGACTCCCCGGAGCGCGGAAATTGCCATGATCGTCGGCGCGCTCACCTCCGTTCTGGTGATTGGATTCACTTTGGTTCTGCTCAACCGGGCCTACACGCGGGTTGAGCCGCTCGCCTTGCAGAATGTCGAGATGACAGCGGAGATGCGCGTGGTGGGCGAGGCTTCACAAAACGGCAAGAACTATCAGGTGATCAACGTCATCGGCTCGCATGCCATCCCGGACGGCCGCTACTACTACGATCCCGCCGATAAGCAGATTGACTTCCAGGAGCGCGTGGGCATCGGCTCCGAGCGCCTTCCCGCGCCCCAGGCCGTGCTGATGAGCACGGTCATCAACGGCATCCTGCGCCACAGCCTGCCTTGGGGACTGGTGCTGCTTGGCGTGTTCATCGTGGTGGTCATGGAGCTCTGCGGCGTGCGTTCGCTGGCGTTCGCAGTGGGTTCGTATTTGCCCATTGCCACCACCGCGCCCATCTTTATGGGAGGCGTGGTGAGTGGGCTGCTCCAGATGAATACGAAGCGCCAGGAAGGCGAAGTCTCCAGCGGCGCCTTGTTTGCTGCGGGGCTCATCGCCGGCGGCTCCATCGGGGGCTTGATCCTGGCCGCGCTGGTGGGATTCGAGCTAGACCAAAAAGTCGCCATCGGAAGCAAGTTATGGCCCGGGCTCGCAGGCTCCAGCGTTTTCGGCTTGCTGATTTTCCTGGGGATGGCCGGAGCGCTGTTCGGCGTGGGCCGGAAGAAACTGGAGTAAAGGCTAAAGGGTGAAGGGTAAAGGATAAAGGGTAAAGGACACCCCTTGGCCTTTTTTATCGTTTAGCCTTTACCCTTTAGCCTTTACCTTCCACCCTTAAGTTTTTAGCTTTTACCCTTTATCCTTTAACCTTTCGACACCTGTCACCTGTCACCTGCACTTCCGGCCCGCTCTTGTGGTACGCTTCTGATGATGCCCCGTTATCGGCAAGTCTCGTACTCATTCGGTCCGCCGCTCACGCCGGTGGTCAAGCGATTGATCATCATTACGACGGCGGCCTTTGCGGTCACCTACATTCCCCAGCAGATATTTGGTTGGAGCGCGCCCTATGCCTGGTTGGCGCTCCAACCCTATGATGTCCTCCACCGCTTGTATGTCTGGGAACTCGCCAGCTACTTGTTTCTCCACTGGGGCTTTTTTCACATCCTCTTCAACATGTTTGCGCTCTGGATGTTCGGGTCAGACCTCGAGAGCCTGTGGGGTGCCCGCAAGTTCCTCTATTATTACTTCCTAACTGGGATCGGGGCCGGGATCTTTGATGTGTTGCTGAGCACAGTTTTCCCTGGCAGCACGGGCGCGGCCACGGTCGGCGCCTCCGGGGCTATTTATGGCCTTTTGCTGGCCTATGGCATGCTTTTCCCTGATCGGCCAATTTACCTCTATCTCATCATCCCGATCAAGGCGAAGTGGTTCGTGGTGATTATGGGAGTAATCGAACTGGTTAGTTCCTTCGGCACCCCCGGATCGGGCATCAGCCACGTTGCGCACCTGGGAGGAATGCTCTTCGGCTTTCTTTACCTCCGCGGCTGGAGCCTGCCTTACACCCTGCAACTGCGGTATCATGAGTGGCGACGCGCCCGGTTGCGCGGCAAATTTGAAGTCTACATGCGAAAGCAGGAAAAGAAGGACGAATCCGGCCGCTGGATTAATTAGCGTGATCCCGCCTAACCCTGTCAACCCCGAAATCTACGCGTAAGGCCGCCGTCCCTTGCCCGTGGATCGAGGAAGCGCCGCAGGCGCTCTGGAGTGCGGTCCGCCGCGGCGGACTGCCGCACTCCAAAGCGTAATCACTTCTCCTCGACAATCGCGAGGTCCCAGGGTTTAAGCGTAATCGACTGTGACGGGGCCACCGCCGTCTGACCCAGCAAATCCCGACCCGCACCGTAGGGATATACAAAGGTCTGAGTTTCACTCGAGTAGTTCAGGTAATAGTGGATCGTTTTGCCTTGGCGGTTTACGCCATGTTTGACGCGCACGGGCTGGGGTAGCTGCTGGTCCGGGCCGCTCAAGCCGGCGAGTTTCAGCACGTCCAGCAGCACTTTTTCCTGGAGCTCCGGCGAGAGGAGGCTGCCTTCGTAGGTCAGCGTGCCTGCGCCGAAATGGTTACGCGTGATGGCCGCATACTTTCCAAAAAAGGGATGGTCGTAATAGGCCAAGGGCTGCGCGCCTTCCAGGATCAGCATTTCGGCCCAATCGGAGACCCGGTTGTCAGCGCCCGCCTGGAACGGGTCACCCTTAAGCGCCACGGGCTGCCGCAAGTTCGAGAACTCCTGGTAGCGGAAGCCTGCCGCTTTCCGCAAAGGTCCAGGCGCCATCGACCAACGTACCGTTGAGTACTCGTTGCAGAAGCCGCTCTTGAACGCCATGACCACGTGGCCGCCCTGGTGGACGTAGTCGGCCAGTTTGTTCAGCAAGTCGTCGCTCGCAATGTAAAGCGGAGGGACAACGATCACTTTGTAGTTTGAAAGGTTCGTGCTGTCAGAGAAGATGAAATCGACCCCGACATTCAGCTTGTACAGGGCACGATACATTCCGGATAGGATTGAGCGGTAGTCCGCGTGGTCGCTGAAGGGCATGAACTGGATGCCGTAATAGGAATCATCGCTGTAAAGAATGGCGACCTTGTTGGGACGCTTGACATCGACAATTTCCGGCCCCACGCGCTCCAGCTCATGCGCCGTGCGGCTGACCTCCGCATAGGCGCGATTGGGTTCGAGGTCGTGGGCGAGGACGCCTTTCCAATACGTTTCCTGGCCGTAGTGGATGGAGTGCCAATGCCAGTACTCCACCATGTTTGCGCCGGAAGAGGTGTGCGTGTAAACATCCAGGCGGAGCTGGCCGTCGTAGGGAGGATATTGATTTTTTGAGTCCCACCCAATCGTCTGCGCGTTGGTCTCCGTCACCAGGTAGTTGGTCTGCTTGAGCGAGCGGGTGTAATCTCCGGCCATGCTCGGAGATTCGCCGTCGTAGCAGTCCTGCGTGTCGTGATAGGGATTGGCCGCCAAAATATCGAGTGAGCGGGAGATATCCTCTTCATTCACGTCGGGGCGCGGCGGACCCGCAAGGTCTTGGGTGACGAACTGGTCGGGCCGCTTGTACTCGTTCACCAGGGCAGCCTGCCAGTTCAGGAAGTCGGTGGTCAGCGACTGCTGGTATCGCTCCCACTCCAG
>DLMI01000241.1 GCA_002478145.1 Acidobacteria bacterium UBA7540 | reverse complement strand
CATGGGGATTCCGAAGCTGCTGACTTCCAGACGACGCCCTTGACATCAATATCCTGTTGCGTTAGGCTTGGCTACGTCCTGGGGGTTTCGGCTGTGAGGTGTCCCCTCGGGCTGGTAGTCGGAACACAGCAAGGAATTAGTGTCTGCTCAACGACTTCGCGTAGAAGCGCCAAGCGGAGGAATGTGAGGGTCACATGGCCGACGCACTGACCAAGGCAGGCCGTTACCAGATTGTCTCTGAGCTGGGACGCGGATCCATGGGTGTGGTCTATCACGGCTTCGACCCTGTCATCGGTCGAACGGTTGCGATCAAGACCATGCTTACGGAGGGTCTTACGTCGCAGGAGTTCCGGGAGTTCAAAGCCCGGTTCCAGCGCGAGGCGCAAGCGGCCGGCGTGCTGAGCCACCCGAACATCGTCAACGTCTTCGATTACGGTGAAGACAGTGGCATCCTCTACTTGATCATGGAATACCTGGAAGGGAAATCGCTGGAGAGGTTGATTGAAGAACAGGGGATGCTGCCCATCGAAACCATCATCCCCATGTACGACCAGGTATGCAGCGCGCTGGACCACGCCCACCAACACAGCATCGTTCACCGAGATATCAAGCCTGCCAACATCATGATTCTTGACAATGGGTCAGTGAAAGTGACTGATTTCGGCATAGCCAAGATGATGTCCATGGGGATGACACAAGCCGGGCAAGTCCTGGGCACGCCCAATTACATGTCACCCGAGCAGGTCAAGGGCCGGCAGATTGACGGCCGCTCCGATATCTTCTCGTTGGGCATCATTCTCTATGAGCTGGTGACCGGCGAAATGCCCTTCGGCGGACAGAACATCACCACTGTCATCTATAAGATCATTAACGAGAACCCCATTCCGCCTCGCGAACTGGATGCCACGATTCATCCGGGTCTAAGCTACGTGATTTGCAAAACCCTGGCAAAGAGCCCCGACGAGCGCTATCAGACTTGCCGGGAACTGGCGGATGATCTAAAGAATTTCAAGTGCCTGGCGGGTTCGGCGTCGCCCTCCGCCACCATAATAGTCAAGGTTCCGCCCTTCCCCAGCACAGACTTGGAGCGTGCGGCGGCGCCACCCGTTGAGATTTCAAGGCCGCCCGCGGCCCCGACTGAAGCGGCTCAGACCACGCCTATTGAACAACCTTCCCCGGGGCAAGTGCCGGCGCAAGTCGTGCTGCCGCCAACCATCTTCCAAAAACTGCACACTTCGCCGATGGTTTGGATCCTCCTGGCCCTGGGCGCCGTTGTATTCCTCGGAATCCTCGGGGGCGCAGTACTCTACCACCATAAGGTGAATTCACGGGTAGCTACCCCGCCGGTTGGCCAATTGCTGGTCGCGGCGAATGTCCCTGAGGCCAAGGTTTCGGTAGATGGCAGAAGCGAACCTAATTGGGTCACACCCTACACGATCACCGACCTTTCGGTCGGTTCTCACCAAGTGGTGGTTTCGAAGGAGGGCTACGATAATTACCAGCAGTCCGTAACCATCGAGGGCGGGAAACCCTTCACGGTCAACGCCAGCCTTCCTGCGCGAGCCGAACCGCCGCCCCAGACCCCAGCGATAGAACCTGCGGCGGCCAAGGTGGAACCTCCCAAGAAAGAGAGCGTGCCGACTGGCGCAATCCCCAAGACCGGCCAATTGCTGGTCACGGCGAATGTCTCTGGGGCCAAGATTTCGGTAGATGGCAGAAGCGAACCTGATTGGATCACCCCCTACTCGTCTACGATTGGTCTTGCCGCCGGCACTCACCAACTGGTGGTTTCGAAAGAGGGGTACGATGATTACCAGCAGTCCGTGACCATCCAGGGCGGGAAACCCTTCACGGTCAACGTCCCCCTTTCGGTGGGGAGGGGAGAAGTCACGATCGTTACCACGACGCCCGGTTTAGACGTGTTGATTGACGGGAAGTTGATTGGGCCCAGTCCAGCGCGAGCGAGCGTGGTCGCTGGGAGTCACAGATATGTCGTCAGGCGGCCGGGGGCAGCGCCTTATGAGAACACTTTCAAGATCACGAGTGGGGCCATCTTGGATGTCAGGGTCAACCTGGGCGGAGAAGCTGCGGGGACTGGGATTGTTGAGGTGCACACCATCCCGTTGGGTGCGACTGTGTTTGCGGACGGCAATCGGATTGAGAGTCAAACTCCCGCCTCGTTTAGTCTCCCCACCGGGCGGCACACATTGGTCATTTCTCTTTCTGGCTACAAGTCGGTAACGCAGGTGATTGAAGTGAAGGCCGACGAACCCGTCAAGGTGGCTGTCCCCATGCCCCGTCAATAGGACTGGCGTCCACTTTGACCTAGGAGAGTTATTTCGGAGGTCCAGCATGATGCGGCGCATGATGCTCGCTTTGTTCTTCGTATTATTGGTGGTTACCAGTGCGTGGCCCAAGTTCAAGGAAGATGAACAGCAATACCTGAATGACCAGTTCAAGGCGATTCAGGACCAGGTGCAGGCGCTCACCACTCAGTTGCAGACTCTCAACGCACAACTTCTGGAGTTGCGGCAGAACCAGGCGCAATTTCAAGCGGTCATCCTCCGCCAGCAGCGATCACTTCAGGACTTGGATCAGATGGCGACCTCGATGCGCCTGGGGGACGAGGAAAACTTCAGCAGCCTGAAGACTGCCATCACCCAGTTGCGGAATGAAACGCTGGCCGGGCTCAAACAATTGGGTGGGGCGGCCAGCCCGGGCCCTGTACCCACCGAGGCCACAAAGACTTTCTCCGTAAACCCGCCGCCACCGGCGCTTCTGAATTACGTGACCGCCGTTGAGGGTGACAAGGTGATGCTGCTGGACATGGGCTCGTCACAGGGAATCCATCAAGGGTCTCGCTTGGCGCTGTACAAATCTTCTGACCCCAACACGCGAGTGGGGGTCATTGAGATAATCCAAGTGATCGATGCCGGGACCTCCCGGGCACAGATCGTTACGGTGAACAGCGGCGTGCGGCCTGAGTGGGGCGATGTGGTTCGTCTGGAATAGTTTGGCCGCCCCTCATGGCTCGATTCGTTATAACCGACCCTTCGAACCAGACTCAGATCTTCGAAATCAGCGGGTCAACGGTGAGCATCGGACGCGCCGATTCCAACGATCTGATGCTCCAGCACCCTAGTGTATCCCGCCAACATGCCCGCGTGACCGTGTTGCCCGGGGAGACGGTATTGATCATCGACCTCGGGAGCATGAATGGCACGTTTGTAAACGGCCAGCCAGTCCAGGAGCACCGCCTCTCCGACCAGGACCGGATCAACATCGGCATCTTCGAGTTCAAGTTTGAAGCGGCCACGCCAGATCCCTTTTATGTTGAAGCTGGCCATGACGCCGGCAGGGATATCACCGGGCTGATCAGTCCGGATACCCTGAGTAGCCGGCCGCGCCCGCCGCTCGCCGCCGGCGTTCCGCCGCAACGGGCAATCCGGGACCGGCTGACAACTCTGGAGCAGGAAAATAAACTGCTGAAGCTCCTGTTGGCCGTAGGCAAGACTCTTTCCTCAGTGCTGACCCCCGAGGAGGTCATGCAGCGCGTGATGGAGCTTGTGTTCCAGATGGAAAACGTGGAACGCGGCTTCGTAATGCTGCGGGACGAGAAAAAGGGATTTAGACCGGCCGTCTTGCTATATAAGGATGAGCGGCAGAGGGGCGACCCGCGTGGCCCCGTACTGTCGAAAACCGTCATCGACCGGGTGATGAGCGAAAGAGTGCCGCTGCTGGTTCGCGACGTTTCGATGGACCAACGATTCTCCAGCAGCGAAAGCCTTCGGATTTCTGGCATTCGCTCTGCGATGTGCGCCCCCCTCATCTACAAAGACAAGGTATTTGGTCTCTTTTATGTAGATTGTCTCAGCAAGCCCTCTGCCTTCTCCAAGGAAGAGCTGGACATCTTCTCGGTTGTCGCCGCGGAAGCCGCTATCAGCTATGACCGCGCCCATTCCCACGCCGAACTCTCCCGCCGCGTGATCGAACGCCAGGCCCTGGAGCGGTTCCTGAGTTCCGCGATCGTGGAAAAGATCCTGGCCAAGCCGGACGAGATCCACTTGGGCGGGGAGAACCAGACGGCGACTATTCTCTTCGCGGACATCCGCGGGTTCACTCGCCTCTCAGAGCGCATGCAGCCGCAAAAAATCGTCGAGCTTCTTAACGAGTACTTCAGCGAAATGACGGACCTTATCTTTGACAATGGAGGCACGTTGGATAAGTACCTTGGGGACGGAATTATGGCCCTATTCGGGGCTCCTTTGGCCAAGCCCGACGACGCCCAGCGTTCCGTCAAGACCGCGGCCGAGATGCAACGCGCCCTCACGGCTCTCAACCGTCACTGGCAAGCTCGCGGTCAAGAGCCATTACAAATGGGGCTGGGCATTAATACCGGCCAAGTAACCGCCGGGAACATCGGCTCATCGAAACGCATGGATTACACCGTTATCGGTGACGCTGTGAATCTGGCTTCCCGGCTGTGCGCCAATGCCGCCGGAGGTCAGATTCTGATTTCTGAATCCACCTTCGGGGAAATCAATGGTTCCTTCCCCGCGCGACGCCTGGATGCCATCAGGGTGAAAGGCAAGGAAGCTCCGGTGGAAATTTACGAAATTCTCTGGAAACACCCTGTGGCGGAGCAGAGCGCGTAGCGCCGACCAGTTTTGTAGGTCTGCAGGCTTTGCGGGGCATTCTTGAACGAACCGCGCACCTGCCCCTCAGGTCCACGCTACTTGCTTTGGACGCCTCCTGGGTTGGCGAACTGGGCTCATTGACGATTATGATATCACGCCGCTTACCTCTCTTGCTCCTGCTCACTTCATTGGGCCCACACCCCGGTGCTCATCCTGCGCGAGGTTTTCAGAAAGACACTCCTGCCGGTCAACTCCCCGCTGAACTTCGCGGAGCGAAGGTCTATCACTTGGACCTGGAAAAGAAACCGAACCTGGCCCCGGAAAAGCTCGTGATCTACAAGAATATTACCTACCAGGATATCAACCTTGAGCGACTGTTGTTGAATCTCTATTTGAGCATCAAGCCAGTGGATCGTGGTGCCACTATTCAGCGCATTTACTTTCAGGACGTTCGAGTCAACGGCGTGCCGGTCCACCTCGAGACGTTTGAGCAGGAGTTCCAGCTTTCAAAAAAGGAGGTCGTGGACCTGCCGTCTCCCTTGAAGTGCACCATCGTGTTCGCGGAACTAGACTCTCTCAAGCCGGTTGCGGAAATCCTGGAAAAGGACTCGATCCGGATTACGGGGGAGAATTTCATCGAAGTCAAATTGACCGCGGTCGAGAAGCTCGCGCTGCGGACCAAGCAGTTGGTCATCCCTGTGGCGTTGAACGAAGATGTTCCCCTGAACCTGTTCTCGGGGAACCCCCTCCTCCAGATGGCGGCGGGCAAAATTCTGGATACGCTCTCCGACCCTTCCTCCCCAGCAGCACAGGCTCTTGGCAAAGACCACTCGGCTAAGCTCACCGAGGAGCAGACCCTCTCGGCAGCCGCTCGGCCTGCCCTCTACCTCTTGTACTGCGAGTACGCCCTGGTAGATCCCAAGACCCAGGCCAGAGAAAAGTTCAGCCAATCCGGAACCGGCTTTGTGGTCAGCGCGGAAGGGAAACTGCTCACGGCCAAGCGCGTGGTGCAGCCGTGGAAATTTGATCCGCAAATTGCCTTCTTGATTGCTCACTACCATCTCGAGTTAGACCCCAAGAGCTACCGTCTTTACGCATGGCCGGCGGGGGCCCGCGTAAAGTCGCCGGACGGTGGGTTGGATTTTCAGATGGCGGCCAGCAGCGAAAAAGCGACGCTGAAACTCCTGAAGACTGCTCCCGACCGGATGCGGAAGAAGGATTATCAGGACCCCGACTCCGGTGAGCGCGCCTCCCTTGACCTGGAGGCTGAAGGAGAGAGCGACCTTGCCTTGCTGCAATTGGCAGGTGCGAATCTTAAGCCGCTGGCCTTCGCGGACTCCGCTGCCCAGACCGGCGAAACCACCAAGAAGGCCCTGTTCGGGTTTCCATTCGGGCTTAACCAGTCTCAGGCTGACCCCCGGGCGGTATATCTTCAAGCCACCACTGAAAACACCACGGTGACCTTGGAACGCTTGGTGAATCCCGGAGAATCCGGGGCACCCCTGTTGACAGCAGAGGGTAAAGTTCTGGCTATTGCCAGCGGCGCGAATCAGTGTGTCGCTATTCAGGCGGCCCGTAAACTCCTCCCATGAGCCTCGACAGGACGCTGAAAAACCCGCTCGCCTGTCATTCCGATCCCGCAGTCGCGGGAGAGGAATCTCCCTTTGTTTCCAGAGTGAGATTCCTGTCCGTCGCCCGACGGCTCGGAAGGACAGCGATCACAATTTGCAGAGCGAGATTCCTCGCTTCGCTCGGAATGACAGCGATCACGGTTTTCGCATTCGGCTCCACTCCCGCTTGGTCGCAGCAGGAGATGGTATCCCAACTCAAAGAGAAAGTTTCAAAAGCCGGGGTATTCTTTCGCGCGGACGCTCCGCGCGTCCTGCGCAACTCCAATGATCCCTGCCTCCCTCTCTATCTTGAAATCATTAACGGAGTCGAAAAGACTGCCCATACGACGGGCGCCGGCCTGTCGCAATACATAACGCGGGACCCCCTGAAGCTGCTGGGGCTAAACCTGTTTGTGAAACCGGCCGGGACGGGGCGCCAATTCGTCGCCGACCCGCTGCCCCTGGGCGAAAGCCGGGATTTCTCGTTTGATGCTCGGAGCAACGGCCAACCCCTGACCATCACAGACCGGATGAAGAAGACACTCGAAGTGCCTCGTGAGTCTATCGACACTTACTTGAGGCAACACTTCATTGGCGGTCCGTTTCATGCCGTTGACCTGTGGGTCTCCTTTCGTTTGGAAGGATGGGCCACTCAGGATTTCTATCTCCGCGTGGATTTGAATGCGCCCCCCCTGCCCAGCCTCCCCGGTTGGTACCGGGGCGATGTGCACTACCACTGCGGCTATACCGACAATCCTGCGGAACGTGGATACCCCCTGTCCGTGACCAAGCAAGCAGCGCTTCACGCCGGTTTGGATTGGCTCATTCTTACTGACCACTCCACTGACCTCAGCGTGGAACGGTATGCCCAGGAGTTACAGGAAGTTCAGAAATATCGTGACGGGCGCCTCATGCTCATCCGCGGCGAAGAGGTCACAACGGCTTCCAGCAAACAGACACTTCTCACCACCGTGCACATGCTCGCCCTGCCCTCGCCCGACAACCCCGAGAAGGGGTTTCCCAATCCCTCGCATCCCCAGGAAGACGTCATCTTGAGTGGGGACGGGTCCGTTGCCTCAGCCGCGCTGCCGATAAAGGAGGCCTTGTCGCGCATCGCGGCCGCGGGTGGCTTCGCTTATGCAGCCCATCCTTTCGATCCCATCAGTTCCCTGATGCGCGGCGGGAGTTGGGATTTGGATGCCGATTTTCTGGCGCCGGAGGGCAAGTAACTCCAAGCCGGACTGGTGGGGTTGGAACCATGGAACCGTGCCACCATGGCCACGGCCGACGACGCTCGCGACCCCTATTGCCTCCATCGCGATGCGGACCCCGAAGCCTGCTTCCAACCGGACAGCCAGGCAAACCAGTATGCGCGCTTGGAGAAGGGGATCGAGCTGGCGTGGCGTCCTCTGCTTCAGCGGGGGCTGCAAGCCTCTGGCGATTCCATGCACGCTCCGGGTTTCAAGGTCTTTTTGGCCGCGGGCTCGGACGCTCACGGGGACTTCAATTACGAGGCCACGCTGGACGTAGTGGACTTCCTTGGCAAACCTTCCCGCGGCCTCTCCGGTTACGCCGAGGATAATGCTTTGGGAAAGATTTCGACAGTTGTCTATGCCCCCGAGGGTATGGGACCAAAAGGAGAGAACATCCTCGGGGCGCTCAAATCAGGGCGCAGCGTCCTGAGCAACGGTCCCCTGCTCATCGCGGGCTTAGAGCGCAATTCCCAGGGCAGCTTGGGCGATTCTGGAGATGTTGGCATAGGTGATTCCCTCGCGGTTTCCCTCGGCCATCTTCCACCCTTGCAGCTTGCCTGGGTCAGTAGCGCGGAATTCGGCCCCATCGAATCCATTCGATTGATCGTGGGGTCACAAGAGGGTGAATCCCAACCTCAAGAAATCCCGGTGCCGGCTTCAAGACGGATGGCGAGTGGAGGTTTAATCCCTGTTGACCTGCGGCCTTTCTTGGGAAAGAATAGAGGTATCTGGGGCTACATCCGCCTGGAGGCTCGAACACGAAACGCCACGGGAGAAGAGTTTCGCTGCTATACTAATCCGGTGTGGCTGGAAATCACCGGTGACTAGCTTCGGCCGCCCTGAGCACTTAATATGTCTGCCGAAACAAACAAAGAAGGGACGATACGCTATATCCCATGCGGGACGTGCGGGAGTGGGAACCCCGCGAGCGCGGCAAAGTGCGCCCGTTGCGGGAAGCCCCTCCAGGCTGCGGCGACTCCTCCCGTCTCTCGGCCGGCTGTTCCACAGTCCAAGCCACTGGAGTGTCCGAAATGTCATAAGGCGGTTCCGGCAGGCAGCAAGTTCTGCGGCTTCTGCGGCACAGCGCTTCCGGCTGCGCCCCAAGCGAAGCTTCCGCAACAGCCCCCACAGCCCGTTGCGCCCCAGCCGGTGGCTCCTCCAATTCCCCCCAGGATCGCGCCCCAAGCTGCGGCGCCGGGTGTCTCTCGGCTATCTCCTGCGGTGGCTGGTCCGCCTTGGGCGCCACAGCAACCCCCACCCCCAAAGCTTGCAGCCCCGGCGCCAATTCCGCCCGTCGCCCGGCCTCAGCCGCCGGGAATCAGCCCCCCCATAGCAAGACCCGCCGGTCCATCTGAAGTTGTCCCTTCCCCCATAAGAGTCCCAGCCCCACCGAGACCTGCACCACCCACTCCACCGCCCGTCGTGCCAAGGGTAGATTCCTCGATGCCTGCCGCCGCGCCGGAAGGGACCTTGGTCTTTGGCGGATTTCACGTGCCGAGTATTGAGGCGCAAATCACAGAGAAAAAGCATGATGGCTCCTGGGGGAATCCCCGGCAAGTAGTGGGAGAAGTTTCCTTCGGACGCGCCAACTGTGAAGTCAATTATCCTGACGATTCCTCACTTTCAGACCGCCATGCTTTCCTATCGATTCGCGAGGGCAAGTTGTTTTTGGAGGATCTCAGCAGCCTGAACGGGACATTCATCAAGCAGCGACAGGATACCGAACTTGTCCCCGGGGATGTCTTTCTGTTGGGACAGGATCTCTTTCGATTCACCACACAAAGCCTGGACGAAGCGGAGAGCACCAATGCCGGGCAAGGCACGGTGGCATGGGCTGGAGCACCAAAGCTGCAGCGGGGCCCCATCACGGCCAAGCTCGAACGCATCCGGATGACGGGTGAGATCATTGAAGAGTTCAGATTGGAAAAGCCTGAAACCACCTTGGGACGGACTAACGCCCATTTGGTGTTCAAGGACGATCCTTTCATGTCTGGGACCCACGCCCGCATCGTGGCGCAACCGGGACGCTTCATGCTCCAGGACTTGAGGAGTCGCAATGGCGTCTTTCGCCGGATACGAAAAGAAGTTGAGCTCGAGCACGGCGATGAGTTTTTCCTGGGGGAACACATGTTCCGGGTGGAGATCAGGCAGATCAGCTAACAGTCCGCAGTCCACAGTCGACAGTTGAAAGTCGAAAGGGCGAAAACTGGAGTCCTGGTAGGTCCGACTTCTGACTCCTGTCTCCGGCTCGTCCCTCGTCCCGCCTAGTCGGGTCACTGCCCTTCTGCTAATGGGGCAGGGGTACGCCCTGCTGGTGGATTTTCTGTTCAACGAGGGTACCTCGTTGTTTGACGTAGTCATCCATGATGCGGGGCAGCTCCACCTGCATTCGCACCACAAAATCGTCCTGGGCTTTCTTCAATTTATCGTCAATGCCGGCAGCGCTCTGGTTAAGCGCGTCCATCTGCTTCTCCAATTCTTGGACGTGGGTCAAGGCAGTCCCCATCATCTCCTTTTCAAGCAGTAACCGCAGGCTAGCCAACTCGTCACTGTTGCGGGCAAGCTGCGTCGCCACATAGAAACCAGACAGGGCGGATAGCAAGACGAGAACAATGACAACGTAAAGTAGATTGCGAATCGTGGAAAGCCCAGCGTCCATGGTAACTCCTTTACCTGCTCAAGTGGTCAGTTGTTAGTCGTCAGTTGTCAGTGCTCGGGGGTCAGCCGTCAGCTTTCAGCCCTTGAAAAAAAGGCCAGGGTAACCCTGAATAGTGAATAGTAAATTATGAATTGTGAATTCTAAACTGAGGAACTGCGGCATTCGTAGGCCCAGCGCGCTGCGCTCAGAGCAAACTCTGCGTCCGCAATTCACAATTCACCATTCACCATTAACTATTCATAATTCCCCTCGGCACTCGTCACTGCTCTTCTGGCACCTGAAACCTGACACCTGAAACCTATCCTCTCAAGTGACATCCTTTCGCTTCATCACCACCAGGATAGCGATGACCACAAACAGCGCAGAGCTGGTCATGATCGCCAGGTAAGGCCCTTTGTCTTTCCAGAACCTCGAGGGGAGTGGAAACGCCCCGGAAGCCGCGAAAGCTTCGGGTGGCGCCTCCAATCCCTTCTCCAGCTTCTCGACATCCTCAGGATGGAGGGAAATGGACACCGTATTGACGATCTGGTAGGCGTAATCCTGTGTGGAATGGGAGCCGTGAAGGCAGAGATCCGAAAGTGCCTCCAGGCCCCAACGCGAGATGGCCAGCGCCGAAAGCCAGCGCGCGAAGGTGGGCATACCCGCCACCGGCGCAGGCGTGTATTTGTGGAGTGCCTTTTGCACTTTCTCCGAAGGCGCCACGGCCCCGGCAACTTCGTGCGCGGACTGTCCTTTTTTCACCGTGGCTTGCGCGGCGGCCAGGTCGGGCGATACTTGCGGCCCAGGCGCATTGATCATTTGCCGGGCCTTAGCCTGGGCTTCCGGTTGTGCAAACAGCTTCCCCTCGAGTAGTTCCTCGAAGGTGATAGGGATGATCGTCTTAATCTGGTTCACGGGCAGGAATAATCCGCAGAGAAGAAGCTCCGGAATGAGAACCAAGGGGAACAAGCTCAGAGCTTTCTCCGGAGAGGAGACGAGACTGGAGATGAGAAGTCCTATCAGCGTCCCGTTTACGGCCACCAGGAACATGATTCCGATGGCGGCCACCACTTCCGGGAGGCTCAAATCCAATGCCCGGTTGACCGCGAGCAAGATGACAACCACCGAGACACACTGCACCAGCGCCACAATGGAAAGAACGGCAAGCTTGGAAAGAATATACGACGGTATTTTTAAGCCTGTTTGCCGTTCGCGGCGATACACAGTCTGCTCGTCAACAATTTCACGTACCGCATTCGAGCAGCCGAACCACAAGGCTGCGAATATGGCCATGAAAAGGGTTTGGACCTGGTTCGGCGCGCTCGCCATGAGAGCCACCAACAGAGCGACGATGGGCGCTTGAAGAAACAGAAGCAACGTCTGGCCGCGGTCCACGAATTTCAGCTCCCAGTTTCGCTGCAGAAGGACCTTAAACTGGCGCAAGCTGAAACCCTTGCCTCTCGTGCCGGCAGCAGGCGCAGGGGTAGTAGGGGAAGGAGTTTTCTCCGCCGGAATCGCCGTTTGTGGCTGGGCAATGAGCTCCTTGTAGAGATCGGATGCGGCATAACGCTGCTTGAGTTCCAGGGAGTAGGGAGCCGTATTGTTATCCGTCAAGTCATCGTAAACATCGGGCGGGGCTTCCGCTTTGAAATACTGCAGGAATTTTGTACCCGGCCCATAGTAGGCCAGTCGCCCCTGGAGCAACACCACGACCTTGTCCAGTACGCCGAAGGAACCTAACAGATGTGTGGTGATAATGATGGTCGAGCCCTGATTTGCCAATTGCCGGAACAACATCATCATCAGGGTTTCAGTGCGGGGGTCAAGGCCTGCGGTAGGCTCATCCAGGAAGAGCACTCCGGGCTTGGGGAGCAATTCAATGCCCAGACTCACCCGCTTACGCTGCCCTCCACTCAAGGTGGAGACGGGGTTGTCCCAGCGTTGCGGGTCGAGCTTCAGAGTGTCCAGCATCGCTTCCACGCGCCGATTGACCTCTTCATCCGAGACGTCTTCCGGCAGTCGCAGCTTTGCCGCGTAGTACAGGCATCGCCGTACGCTCAATTGCCGGTGCATGATGTCTTCCTGGGGGACATAGCCAATGGTGGATTTCAGAGCCTCCAGATTGCGGTACAGATCCTCTCCGTTGTACCGAACCTGGCCCGTGGTAGGTTTTACAAAGCCGTTCAGGGCGTTCATGAGCGTGGTCTTACCTGCTCCGCTCGGTCCCAGAAGTCCAATCAGTTCTTTAGGCTTAACCACCAGAGAGATGTCGTCCAAGAGCAATTTGGGTTTTCCGCTGGTCCGATCCGGGACCTGAAAAGTTACTCCAATGGAATCGAGTCGCACCACGCGCGTGTCCG
Source organism: Acidobacteria bacterium UBA7540 (assembly GCA_002478145.1). The sequence continues at coordinate 17,921 of DLMI01000241.1, read as the reverse complement.
GGGCGTGGGAAAGACTTGCTCCGGAAAAGTGCAGCTCGGAGGGGCCAATGACAATCCGGTCCAACTCCTGGAGTTGATGCCGCTTCACCTTGATTCCGTTGACGAAGGTCCCGTTGGTGGACCCAAGGTCAACCAGAATGACCTTGCCATCTTGCTTGATGATTTCCGCGTGTCTCTTTGAGACCACAGGGTGGTCAATGACCACATCATTCGAGGCGTCGCGGCCAATGGTGATGCAGTCTTTGTCCAGGCCAACCTTTTCAATTTTCAGTTGCGGCTCAAGCCCCGACTTGAAGATCAGGGATTTGCCGGCATAGCGGCCGAAGGTGATGTAATCTCCGTCATGCAGTTCCCCGCTCACCATGCGCAGGCCATTCACGAACGTCCCGTTGGTGGAACGGTCAGTCAGCAGCACCTTCCCCTCATGGAACGACAACTCCGCGTGCACCGCTGAAACTGAGGGATGTTCCAGCACCAACTGGCAGCGGGAGGCATCACGACCGATCTCCAGCCCGGCATCCGGGATGTCAAGGCTCTTTACGGCGTACCTGTCAACGATCAGGTCCAGGTGGGGACGTGCCAGAAGGTCGGTCAATTTGATGGCGACTGTACGTTCCGCCGCCATTTCCTGCTGCGGGGCGGCAGCGACATCGGCTGCGCTCATAACCGAGGTCCCTCCCCCCACCGCCTCCGGTTGAGCGGCGGGAACAGCTTCTGTCAGTGCCGCGCCCTGAGGTAGACCGGCAGCCCCCACTTCCTCGATGCGAAAGAGGTGACGGCGAGCGCTGCCCACCGAGATCTCATCCTCGGGTTTCAGGACCTTCTCCTGCACACGCACTTGATTTACGAATGTGCCATTCGCGGAATGACGGTCGCGCAGGACCACTTCACCCTTGTCGTTAGGAGCAATCCAGGCATGGAGGCGCGAAATTTCGTCGTCCGCCAACACTACCTGACAATTCGCGGGGTCGCGGCCGATGACCAGTCCTCGAGGGCCAATGCTGTAGGTTCGACCCAAGAGTAGTCCCGAAGTGGCAATCAGCCTGTAGGCACGAGGTAAAGGTTGAGAGGGCGGTCCGAGCGGAGCCGCTGCCGGAGCGGTCACCTCATTCGAAAAGGCCAGAGTGTCTGCCGAGTCCTCCACGACAGGCAAGCGCCCGCCGCAGGACCGGCAAAAGCGGTAACCCTCTTCGTTTAGCTCACCGCATACGGGGCAATTCATGACAGCGGTTCTCCGGGAAGAATCCTCTACTTCCCTTGAAAAGCGAATTTGGAGATTTCGATTTTGTCGCGGCGCCGGTCTCAATTCTTCGCTGGAGCGAGTCTTTTCAAGATTTCTGAAAACGCTTCAGGAGTGCCCCTTGAAATCTTCCTCATTGAATTCCTTAAACTCCACGGCCGCGGTGGGGGCCGCTGGAGGAAGCCCTGGTCCGCTGAACTCTGCCATGACTACGGTTATGTTGTCACTCCCGCCCTTGGCGTTGGCTTCATCGATCAAATACTTGCACTTGTTGGCCAGGGACTCAGTCCCCTTCACAATCGCAGCGATATCGGTTGCGGGGACCATGTTGTACATGCCATCGCAGCAAAGCAGGATGCTATCGCCCTGACGGACTTTGGTATACGTCACCTTGACATTCACGCTCTCGCTGCTCCCTACTGCTTGCGTCAGAATACTCCTCCGGCTGTCCGTTTCCGGGTCGTCGGGCACTTCGACACCGATTTCCTTGAGATAGTTCAGGAATGTTTGATCGCGAGTCAACTGGGTCAACTCGCTATTGCGAATGAGGTAGGCACGGGAATCCCCAACCTGCGCCACAAAAAGATAAGGCCCGAACAATGCAGCCACCGTGGTAGTGGTTCCCATTCCACGATAAGCGGGATCGCTTTGCGCTTTCTGGTGGATGATCTGGTTGGCATATTCGATGGATTCCCGGAGCAGGAGCACAAAGTTCGTCTCGCTGACCTGCCCCAGGGACTTGAGGTTTTCATACAGGCGCTTAGGGACTGTGAGGGTGCAAATCTGGCTGGCAACTTCCCCGCTGGCCTCTCCGCCCATTCCGTCCGCTACCATAAACAGCGAACCGCGACTCCCCAAGGTATGGTTGAGAAGTGGAGGCGTAAGACCCACTTCACCCGTGGTCAGGTTGCAAACCACAAAGTTGTCTTCATTGTTTTTGCGGACGCGACCCACATCCGACATACCAAAGGCCCTAACGTCTATTGCGTTCTGCTCTGCCCCCTTCGCCTCACCCACGGTGCTCACTCTCCCTCTGTCAAGCTACTTCACTCCTGGCGCGAAAGCCTGCCGATATAGCCCTTCACGGATCCTCAGCAACCTGCTAAAACCCCGCCGCAGTTCTAACTGGAGCGGCCGTCGGCGAAGCGTAACATAATCGCATAATCAAAGGCTTTAGCGGATATAGACGTAACCTCCTTCTTACCACACACCGGCGTCTGTATCAAGCGCCGTACCTTCTTGGGGTGCGCGACGTAGAAGTGGAGGTCAGGGCATTTTTCTTGGTTTGTGCACACGTCTGAACGTACTGGTACGCAAGGGCAAAGGCCCAGAGGGCCGGTCCCGCCTTGCGGGATAGCCCAGGGCGCCAGCCCTGGGTGCAGAAAGCCCTCTTGTTCGCGGGAGCCCCAGCGGGGCGAAAGAAAAGGTTTCGACGCGGGAACTCTCCCCGGCTCTGCCGCCCCTTCCGGGGCTTGACCGGCGCTGGGGCTTGGTTTCCAAGGGCTAGCGCCCTGGGCTAAGTTCTATCGCCCGCTAGGCGGGCTCCCCAGACCACCCTGCAGTGTCCACAAAACATTTGGACGATGCGCTCGCCGTAGCGCCGGGCCCGCGAGGCGGGGCCGGGGCAAGCGGCGCTGCACTATCCACCCAATTACTGGACGCCAGACTGGGCCAAGCCGGACCGCAAGTCGCTCACTATCTCGTCCGCCACTTTCCTGGCGCGTGCAAAATCCGTGGGGGGCAGTGAAATGGCCGCAACCTTGGCGTGGCCGCCACCCCCATAGCGCTCGCAGATGCTGGCAAGATTGGCGGTCTTGGGTGTTGCGTTCCATGGGTTGCTGCCCACACCAATCTTGATTCGCGCTTGCGAGCGGCTTAAGGCCACGCTGTAAACCGTCCCTGGAAACAAATAATAAGGAATGAACTTATTGAAACCTTCGAAGGTCTGGTCGGCGACGTCGAAGAATAACACCCCATTCTTTAGCCCAGCGCGGGACCGGATAATATCAATAGTCTTGAGGTGAAGGGCATAAAGCCGGTCAAAAGTTTGCCGCACCTCAGGGATATCCATGATCTCCTGAAGCGGCGTGGAAATCAGCTTGGGAATTAGTCGCACAGTGAACTGCGGGTCACTCGTCCCTTCAATAACCAGGGTGAGCTGGGTGGCCGGTTCATGCATTTCCACCGCTGTCCTGGTATCGGGGTACAGGGCGCCATCAATCAGGTCCGCCCAATAAACCAGCTCGTCGAGCTCGGGGGCCACGAAACCGAACTTCGCCTGGCAGGTTTCGACAATAAACTTGGTGCAAGAGCGATAATCCGGCCCGTAGAATTTCTTTCCGCTCTGGTCATGACGAAAATGCTCCGCGTCGGCTTCCGTGAGGAAAGCGCTTTGGTGGTGGTCGAACCACCAGGTGAGCCGCTCAGAACTGGAGTATTTGAAATCTACAATGACGTTTTCTTGATCGTCGAACAGTCCCTCATCAAATAGCTGTCCTGCCCGGTGCACCAACCCGTGGTACCGGAACTCCGCCTGCGGGTCGATGCACTGGCGATAAAAACGCGTGAAGACGGCCGCTGAGCCTACGCCGTCAAAGCAGCGATCATGAAAGCAAACAAGAACACCCATAGCTCCACGCCGTGATTTGAGCTTCCTCAAGCATAGGCCAGGCTCAAACCGCAATAGTGAAACTTGCTAAATTGCATTTACAGGCAGGAATTGTCAAGGGAAAACGGGAGCGGGTTGTAATCCCTCAGCCTCAGGCGGCGTAGCGCCGACCTTTAGAGCCTGCCCTGAGCGCAGCGAAGGGGCGGCAGGTGCCGGTTCCCGCCGTGCGGGACCGGCGCTACGTGCGTTGCCACCCGTCAATGATGGATGACAGCGGGTTACACCTCTTGAGCTGGGAAAAAGGCGCAACCCGCGAGTCCGGAGATTACGGCAGCCGTGGGTCCACACTTCTCGGGTCACTTAACCCGCTTGTTTGGCGGCCAGATCCCCAATGAACGGGATCCTATAAAGCTCGTTGTTGTAGGCCTTATACATCAGGAAAATCCAGTAGGCGAGGATGGCCAGCGAGATTAGAAGCCCGACCAGACCCATCACCACAGCGAGAATTCCGAGCGACACGAAGCCCAGAATACTAGCCACAATCGTGTAGGCAATCCAGAACACGATAAGCGCCACGTTAAAGAAGATGGACTGGAAAGCGTGGAAGCGCACGAACTTATCATTCTTGTAAGGCTCGATCACCAGAAAGATGATGCCGGTGATAAAGCCCAAAATGTAAGTCAACAATCCAGCAACATTGGAGGACATTGCCGTCCCCGCACCGGCCGGCGCCGCCGGACCACCTGCGGCTGAACCCACTGGGGCACCGCACGATGCACAGAAACTTACTCCTTCGGCCAACTGAGTTCCACATTTTGCACAGAATGCCATATATTCGTTCCCCCCTTTGGAATAGTTTGGACGCACCCTAGCTTTCCGAGGCTTCTTCAGACCGAGCTCACACGCTTCGAACGGCGTCAATATCGAAATCAGGGATTAAATCGACCACCGACAGTCGCACCATTACTAGCACAAACTCTCTCCTGGCGCAACCGATTTCACAACACGGCAGCCGTTTGGGAACTCGAGGAAGCTGCGCCAACCCGATTCGTAGGTCCCCGGCCCTCCCTCGATCGTAGCACGGGCACCTGCCCCCGCTTGCCGAGGGTCTTGCCCCAGCGCTTTGGGTGTTGACTTCGGCTGTTCAGGGGCGAGGGGAGCTCTTAAACAACCAACTACTGTCACCATAGAGGCACGGGAACACAGAGAAAAGGCCCTTTCTTTCCAGTTCTCTGTGTCTCGGTGTCTCTGTGGTGAGAAGTTTGTTTAATAATTCATTCACCGCTTCAGACGCCCGTGCTACGCGGGGTGGCGCTGGGGTCTGCCTACTGCTTTCTGCCTGGTGTTTAGGATTGAACTGGGGGGAGTGGGAAATCGAATCAGACTCGTTGCGCGCGGCGCTTTAGAGCTGCGTGCAGGCGGCCGCGAACCTCATCCGGCAAAGGGAAGAGCTTGCCATCGCAATAAAGCTCGATCGTTTTGCGCGTGGTGTCAAACACCGCGTGGCAGTGGTGGCACTTGCCGAGGTGAGCTTCGAGAGTTTGTTTCAGTTCCTCGTCAAGCTCACCATCGAGATAACTCGAAAGTTGATTGACCGCGTTCTTGCAGTTTACCAAAGTCATCCTCGCCTCAGAACTTCACTTAACTCTTCCCGGAGCCGCAGGCGTGCCCGGAAAAGCCGGGCCTTCACCGCGCCGGTACTCAGGTTAAGCAACTGCGCTGTCTCATCGGTGTCGAGACCCTCCACGTCACGCAGGTAAAAGACTGTGCGGAAACCGGGGGGAAGGGCCTGAATGGCACTGCGCAGTATTTGCTCCATCTCTTCCCTTGCCAGTGTTTGTTCAGGATTGGGCCTCCAGTCCGCATAATCACGAACCACAACGTCGCCGTCCTGGTCCTCGGTTTCTTCGAAAGGAACTTCTCTACTGGATCGCCGCTTCCGTAGCTTCATCAGCGCTTCATTGACCGCAATGCGCACAATCCAGGTGTAGAAACGCGAATCCTCCCGGAATTCGGGGAGATGCTCAAAAGCCTTCAGGAAAGTATCCTGGAGCACATCTTCGGCATCTTCGGGGTTTCCTGTGATGTTCATGCCGAGCCGATAGATTTTTTTCTCGTATCGGTTGACGAGTTCCTCGAAGGCGGCGTAGTTGCCCGCCTTCGCCCCGCTCACAAGGACAGACTCGTCTCCAGCCAGTGTGGCCGCCAGCGGTTCGCTCATAGGTGCGTCCTGCTCCACCTGGCCCGCGCTCATCTGTAAGACATCAGCGGGCCGCCTCCGTCGATTGCACGCCGTCAGACCCTTTCCAAGACGGCGAAATCGTGGTACAAGCCCGGCTCACTGTCCTAACTTTATGGATGCGCAAGGCCTCATCAAAGATACAACCTTAGAAACGGTTATGCAAGTAGAGCAACATCGCCGTTCTACTAGCTTGCAGCGGAAGGGTGACTGAGGCAGAATGGCATGCGCCCTGGTTACCGCAACCAAAGAGGATAGCCGGCTGCCATGTCCACTTTGCCTCCGTTCGTACCAAGTTATTGGCTGCTAATGCCTCGAGAGCCATTCGACCTTGTCCGCACGCTGCGATTCATTCTCAGCCCGCCCGGGCTTCTAAAAGGGCAGCCCTTCCCTCCTCTGCTTGATTACTTTGAGGAAGGAGAATACCGGCGCGTGGCGGACGTCGGCGGGCAACTGGTGCTCTACGGAGTCCGCGAAGAAATCGAGCGGAAAAAACCCGCGCTGCAAGTTCGCATCCTGGCCGCACGGTCGGATGATACTATGCGGCGCGTCGTTGCAACTCAGGTTGAGCGCCAGTTCTCCGCCCACCTTGACTTGACCCCCTTCTACGAAGTGGCCAAAGCCGACCCCGTTCTGGGCTGCCTCTGCGAACGCTTTCGAGGCGTGCGCATTCCGCAAACCCCCACGGTGTTTGAAACGCTGATTTTTGCCGTACTCGAGCAGCAGGTGAACCTGAGCTTTGCACACCAAGTGAAGAAGGCGTTGATTGTAACTTACGGCGGACGCGTGGAGTTTGAGGGTCGCTGCTATAACGCCCTTCCCGAGCCTGCCGCCCTGGCCATCGCCACGCCCGGCGAGTTGCGCCGCCTGCAGATTTCCGGGCCCAAGGCCCGCTGCCTGATCGGCATTTCGCGCGCTACATTGGACGGTAGTCTGGACTTGGAAGGACTCCGCGGCCTCGACCCCGCGCTTGCCCACGCCAAGCTCATGGGACAGAAGGGCGTGGGCCCCTGGACGGCCCAGTACGTGGGCCTGCGGGCGTTGGGGCACCCTGATTGCCTCCCCGCCACCGACGTGGGCTTGCAGAAGGTGATTCGGGATCTTTACCGACTTCGCCAACCGCCCTCTGCAGATCGAGTGGAGAAACTGGCTGAGCGCTGGCCTGGATGGCGAAGTTACGCCACTTTCTACCTCTGGCTGACCTACTGGGAAGACAGGGCGTGGAAGGCCAGCCTGATGGAGAGTATCCGCCTCCGAAAGAAAAGGAAATCTTCATGAAACCCACCCTTACAGACCTTGCCCGGCCATTCCTGGCTCAGGCCAGACGCTTGCTCCTTCAAGTTCATGGGCCGCGCATCGAGGCCTGTGTGCGCGCGCTTTCCCCTGAACAAGTCTGGTGGCGAGCCAATCCCGCCTCGAACAGCGTGGGTAACTTGGCGCTGCACCTGGAGGGAAACGTCAGGCAATGGATCGTTTCGGGCCTGGGTGGCGTGCCGGACCGGCGCCAGCGCGACAAAGAGTTTTCGCCGCCAGGCCCCATTCCCCCTCGAATTTTAGTCGCCCGCCTGCGGAAGGCAGTCAGCGAAGCTGACCGTGTGATGCGGAAGCTGAACGCAGAGGCTCTCGCGCGGACATATTCCATTCAAGGATTCCGGGTTACCGGCGTGCAGGCTGTTTTCCACGTTGCCGAGCATTTTTCCCACCACGCCGGACAGATCATCCTGCTTACAAAAATGCTCGGAGGGAAAGACCTGAAATTCACCCACTTGCCAGGTGAGAGAAAGAAGAGCGAGAAAGCCGGACGTACTCCGCCTCTATGAGCATCCCGAGATTGAAAAGGAAATAATCCTCCCGTTTTCCTTGTTACACTGTTTGCGCCGGGGTCAAAATCCCGCTCCTTCCACGCCCTCGAAGAGGCTTTTCAACAAACTCTAAAGTTTGTGGACTTGTTTGGCGACTATTACCAACGTGCCAGCCGGGACAGGCACACCGTTGATCGTTTGCGCTTGCGCTTCGAAGAAAGGCAGACCCTTGACTAGGAGAGTGGGCTGGTTGGGGGGGCCGCTGAGGGAGGACAAGCCACTCAGATTGACGAAGGCAGTCTGGTTGCTGGTCAGGACCATGATAGACGTCCCCTGAAAAAGGGTGGAGCAGGGGGTGAATACGAAAGCCCCCGTCTTATCGTCCTGCCCGACCTGAACGAGGGAAGAGAAACTACCCTGAATGGTTTGCAGCTTGTCGTAAACCTTATAAGCAGCCACGGTGGGTAGCTGGCTCGGCGCACCCGGGCCGCTACTTCCTGTTGATGGCGTAACTAGTCCGTGGACAACCACCTCCTGGCCCACCGCGATATTGCCGGGGCCGAAAGGTAGGTTCGCAAAGTTGGCGTTTCGCGAAGAATACTGATAGGTGGTCGAGGCCGTCACATTGACTACGCCTATGGTGTCGAGAGGCGCCGTGCTGGGGTCGGGCGGCTCGACATCACGCATCCAGAGGTTAAAGCTGGTCACGTTGCCACTTGCATTTCTGGTCACCGAGGTGACTGGCCCGATCAATGCCACTGTATTGCTCGAGGGGTCTTCCGTGTACTCATCCTCCACGGAAGTCGCCACGAAATTCCCGTCGACGTCAATGTAGGCGTCCACTTCCATAAAGCTATCTGTCACCAGTTGGTTGAGCTCCGAAAAGCCATAAAGCTGGGAAGAGCTGTCGAGGTTGACAGTCACCAGGGGCGGTCCAGTAATGGAGGCAGAGAGTAGTTGCAGGGTAAAACTCCCGTTATACAGCGAAGTGTTGCCTGGAGGCAGAATCGTCACGGAGCGCACAAAGCCTACCAGATCGTCCAGTTCGCCAAAGCCCTGGCCCTGGCTCCCTGATGCGGTGATGGGCGTAACGGTGATTTCGGGTGTCCCGGTAACTGTGAGCTGTCCATTCGTCGGATTCACGGTAATGCTCTGAATCATGCGGAGCATGTCAAAATCGATCTGCATGACGCTAGCTTGGCCCTGGTTGATGACCAGGTACGGACTGATCGGAACCTGTATCAACTTCAAGGGGCTCAGCGTGAATTGTGCGGTATTCACGGGAGGATTTGGCGGAAGGATAGTTGGATCGTAGAAAATCAATTGGGGCTCACTGAGTGTGATGTAGGCATAGTCGTAAGTCCCGACATTCGCGGAGCTGATGTTGAGCGCCGTCGTAAAGTCTCGCAAGCAACCCAGGTTTATTCTGATTTCGGGCGGGGTAGGGGAGCTTGTATTGATGGGGGTGGTTGTAGCGGCAGTCCCGGCGGGAGAAAAACCGGTGAGAGAAAGCTCGGTTACGTTAAACGGGAATGACACAGCATCACAAACGCCGGGGGTATCACCGACCAGGCTTGTGAGCGAACCCGTTGCGGCCGTCGTTGTCGGTTTCGACGATCCACAGGAGTTCAGAAACGCGACGGCCAGCACAGCCGTCACCGCAATTGTAACAATCCGCTTGAGCATCAAGTCTCGACTCTTTCCCCCGCTTGTGCCCGCGGCAAGGTGACCCGAGCACATTCCCTTGCGCTCAGACCATGAAACTGAATCCCACCGGACGCCACAGGTCTACCCACCCGTCACACTTCCCTCAGATGATGAACAACCCCCCTTGGGTTATCCGGCCTAAAGCTGCGCTTTCCGCTACATTCCAAACTTGCGAACATACAGTGAATTCACTCCATATGGCAAGAGATATTCGAATGCACCAAGTTCCAAAACTTTGGACTTCTAGTTGCCGTGCGACGAACCGGAACACGAACTGCCCACGGAGGGACGTGTCGCCGTGACGGTCTGCGGGCTTCTCCACCGCGCATCGTGCTGTGGAACTTGCTTTGTTGCGTCCAAAACGCTGGTGCGAAAGGGGGGACTCGAACCCCCACCCCGTAAGGGACCAGATCCTAAGTCTGGCGCGTCTGCCAATTCCGCCACTTTCGCGCCCTGCCATTATTATAAATCAAGAGGGCCTTATTAATTCGCGCCGGCGTGCCACAAAAGCGAGCGGCGCCCTCCGCGGCATGGCCAGAAGGAGGGGACTTTCATGCTAACCGTCGAGAAAAGACTCGTTGATAGGGAATATTCCCGGCACGGCCCGTCGGGGCGGCGGCTGTGTCAGGCTCCGACAATCGGCAACCACTTCTGCGCACAAGCGACACCCCGAGGGACACCTTGTATGTTGACCTCGACGCTGCGCCGTCCTAACATGAAGGTCTCTGGGCTTAGACCATCCGGCTCAGGAGGCTGCTTATGGACGCAGGCCGGCGGCGCGAACGCCGAGGATTCGAGCGCGTACCGAGCAGAATCTTCGTCACGCTGGCCCTGAAATATCAGGGCTGGGAGTTTCAACAGAGTGCGCGTGCAGTTGACATTTCAAGAGGGGGCCTCAGAATCCGAACTGAGCCCGCGTTGGACGAGGGACAGGGGGTCTACTTGTTTTCCGATGCGGGCCTATGGCATCCCCGATCCTGCCGCGTGGTATGGGTTCGCGCGGGGCGGCCTGAGCAGCAATGTGAGGCAGGACTTGAGTTCCTGCCGCGCCTGCTCGCTTAAACCCCGCATAGCAGCAAAAGCCGGAGGCAGAGTTTAGCCTTGAATTGACAGGGCGAAACCGCCTTTTACCATGCCATTGTGCTGCGCAAGAACTTCCTAAGCGCCCAGGCTGCATTCGTTTCGCACGGCGACTTATTTCAATGGGACAGGGTGCTCAGTGAGGCCCCCTCGTTGCCCTGTGAGTCTACGAATGGTCCGAACGTCACCGTTGGCTGTTGGGCGGCGAGTTTCTGGGATTGGGCCTCTAACGCGGCTGCTACATCTTGCGCGTATTTTATGAAGTGGTGCCCTGAAAGCAGCATCGTCATTCCCATGACCAACTTCGGTGGATTCCGCGACCAGCGCCTAAGGATTTGCCACAGGAACTTCCAGTAGGCTCTCCGATAGGAGGAGAGGATGCCTTGACGGAAGATTGACCGAACCAAAACGCCAAGTGCGAGCAAGAAGGGATAGGGCGTCGCTTTCTGCTGCTCCCGTGTTTCCCACTGCACAAGCGAACGATAAGCCCGATTGTAAAATGCAGAGGCAGAATAAAGGGAGACAAGAGTTTCGCGCAAACCCTGCAACAAAATGGGGAGCGGGAGGAGCGTCCGAAAGTTAGGCGAATTGAAATTGCTGAGCGCGGTGTCTTCGTCCAGCAGTCGGCCCTGTTTCAACATTCGGTCGTAGAGCGGAGTCCTGGGGGGCGCTTGCAGGAACCCGGCCATGGCCCAGGGGATGGCGGCGCGCTCAATGAAGTCTCTTTGCCGTTCGAAGATATCCTCTGTATCCGAGTCGAAGCCGATGATAAAGCCCGCAGTCACCCAGAGACCATGACTCTGGATGAACCGGATGGACTCTAACTGATCATGCCGCAGATTCTGATATTTCTTGGTTTCCGTCAGTGCTTGTTCGGAGGGACTCTCGATCCCGATGAAGACATAATAAAAGTTCGCCCTCACCATGGCTTCGATCAACTCCGGCCTCTGAGAGAGATCGATCGATGCCTCGGTGTAAAACAAAAACGGATAGTCATGAGATACCTGCCACTCCTCCAGGTTCCGGGCCAATTCCAGAGCGCGCTTATGGTTGCCGATAAAATTGTCGTCGACGATGAAGACCTGCTCGCGCCAGCCCAGCTCGAACAAGGCATCGAGTTCCGCAAGCAACTGACGCGGAGCCTTCGTTCGCGGCTTCCTTCCATAGAGTGTGATGATGTCGCAGAACTCGCACTGGAATGGACACCCACGTGAGAACTGCACCGCCATGGAGACATACTTTTCGATCTTGAGCAGATCAAACCGCGGGACCGGCGTCTTGCTGACGTCGGGCTTGTCGTGGATGACGTAGAGCCGCTGGGCGGAGCCTCGCTCCAGATCGGCCGCGATCCTGTCGAAAACCTCATCGGGCTCGCCAACGACAACATGGTCTGCCAGTGCAAGTAGGGCGTCCGGCTCACTGCTCGCGTAAGGACCACCGACCATCGTCCGCTTGCCAAGGGCCCGCGCCCGGAGGAGAGTCTGGCGAATGTCATCTCTCTGGACGCTCATTCCGCTGACCATGACGAGGTCAGCCCAAAGGATGTCACGGTCGTGCAGAGTTTCAAAGCTCCGATCGATCAGTCGTAACTTCCAGCTCTTCGGACAGAGCGCGGCGAGAGTAAGTAGACCCAGCGGGGGATGGACGGTTTCTTCGCGAAGGAGATCCAGCGTTGCAGCAAAGCTCCAGAAAGAGGGGGGGAAACGCGGCCAAATCATCAGCACTTTGATCGCTTCACCGAGAGGAGGAAAGGTGTAGAGATCGCTGCGATCGTCCCTTGGCGCAGATACGGATGGCCTCTGGAAATCGCTCATCTGAATCGGAATCTCCGATTTCAACTCTATCTCTATCTCTGGCGCAAACCATACCCCTGCCGACCGCTCCTGTCAAGCTCACGCATCGCAACTCGCGTGTGGAAAGGGAATCGTTTTGACACAGGAGTTCGATGACGAAAAGCCGACTTGAACGAAGCCGCCCGTGCGGCGGACGCTGCGCGTGCGTGCAAGTGGGCAGGAGTGTCTTGATCAGGTTATCTTCGGGTCATAAGGAGGTTCCCTATGACCCGTCAACGCAAAATGATGCTGGAGGAACTCCAGCGTCGCAATTACTCTCCGGGTACCATACGCTGTTACCTAAGTGCGGTCGCTGATTTCGCTCGCTACTTCCACCGTCCTCCGGACCAGTTGCGCCCCCCGCACATTCGTGAATACCAAGCCTATCTGTTCCGCGAACGGAAGCTGGATGCGACCAGCGTGACGCAGAAGCTCGCCGCTCTGCGCTTCTTCTTCATCAAGACGCTCAGGAAGCCTTGGAGCGTGGCCGAGACGCCCTACCCCAAACAGGTGCGTCGCCTGCCCACCATACTCAGCCAGGAAGAAGTCGCCCGGCTGATTAACTCCGCCCGCAACCCCTTCGATCAGGTCCTGTTGATGACGCTCTACGCCACCGGGGCGCGTTGCGCCGAGGTGGCGCGACTGCGAGTCGGCGATATCGACAGCCCGCGCATGGTCGTCCATATCCGCGGCGGCAAGGGCCGGGAAGATCGCGATGTGATGCTCAGCCCTGTCCTCCTGGCAGCCTTACGCGAGCACTGGAGCCGAATCAAGTCGAAGGTGTGGCTTTTCCCTGCCGGTCGTCGGCACACCGCCACCCAACCCCTCAACACCAAGACCGTCTGGCGCGCTTGCCCCTATGCGGCTCAGCGTGCGGGCCTCAACAAGCCCGTGCATGTGCACACGCTTCGCCATTGTTTTGCGACTCATCTCCACGAAGCGGGTGCGGACCTGCGCACCATCCAGGTGCTGCTCGGTCACCGCGATTTGGAGGAAACCACCCTCTACATCCATCTCTCCCGCCGCCATCTCAGCGCCACCGCCAGTCCCCTGGACGCGTTGGCGCTGGCGGCCACGGGGAAAAAAGACGAGCCGCCGGGAGACGCATAAATGAGTCGGCCGCCGCTGGAGGTGGCCGATCTCATCCGGGTGGCGGGACAGCAATTCATTGAAGTGAGTCGTCGCTGGATCACCGGCCAACATCTCAAAGTGTTGGCGGCCATCGAGCGCTGCCGCACCGCCGCCCTGGGCGGGCATCGTGATCGGTGTGCCCGCTGCGGGTATCGTGCCCACTCGTTCAATTCGTGCCGGAACCGACACTGTCCCAAGTGTCAGGCCCCAGCTCGCGACCGTTGGCTGCAGGCACGCCGCCGCGAACTTTTGCCCACCCCCTACGTCCATGTCGTCTTCACCCTTCCTCGTCGGCTCGCCCCTCTGGCCCTGCAGAACAAGAAGGTCATCTATGGCTTGTTGTTCCGTACCTGCGCCCAGACCCTGCTCGAAATCGCCCGCGATCCCCGCCATCTCGGCGCCGAAATCGGCTTCTTCAGCGTGCTCCATACCTGGAATCAGAAGCTGGAGCTTCATCCCCATCTCCATTGCGTGGTCCCGGCCGGTGGTCTCTCGCCCGATCACCAGCGCTGGATCCCCTCCCGCTATCGCTTCTTTCTCCCTGTCAAGGTGCTGGGGCGAGTCTTCCGCGGCAAGTTTGTCGCCGCTCTCAAACGGGCCTTCGACGACGGCCAACTGGGCTTCTACGGGGACCTCAAGCTTCTCGCGGAAGGAAAGGCTTTCGCTTCTTTCCTCCGCCCCCTCTTCCGTCAGGACTGGGTGGTCTACTGCAAGCCGCCCTTCGATGGTCCTGAACACGTTCTCCGTTATCTTGGCCGCTACACCCACCGCGTGGCGATCTCCCATCACCGCTTGGTCGCCCTGGAGGGCAACCAAGTCACCTTCCGCTGGAGAGACTCCGCGCACGGCAACCAGCAACGTCTGATGACCCTGGCGGTCGAGGAGTTCTTGCGCCGCTTCCTGCTCCACGTGCTTCCCCCCAGCTTCGTTCGCATCCGCCACTTCGGCTTTCTGGCCCACCGACGGCGCGGGGCTCTCTTGCCACTTTGCTTCCAGTTCCTGGGACGACCGACCAACTTGCCACCCGCCCCAGAACTGCCGCCAGGGGATGAGGAAGGCCAGTTGGCCATCCTGCCTTCTATCTCCTCCTGGCCCTGTCCCCAGTGCGGCGGCCCCATGATTATTCTGGAGCGACTAACCGCGGCGGAAATGTGCCTGCGCTCTCCACCGCTCACCCTTACGAGGCTCTCATGAAATACTGCATCCCGACTCGACCACAGCGCGTCCGCCCACCACGCCCGCGCTCTCGTGTGCCTGGTCACATGCTGGCAACCCATCCCTCCTCACCCTATCCCTTTACACCATCTCCAAGGGATCTCGGGTTGACGGGTAGCACACGCTTTCTCGACCGCAGACACCCATTCCACTTATCTCTCCACCCACCCGCGGGGTCGCTGAACCCCATTCAAAACCCATAGTTTGCCCGCGTCCGCCGCAAACACGGGCGGCTCCGTTCAAGTCGCTGTATCGAAAGCGCGCCGGGCGGTGTGTCTGCTACTCGGGGGCCTGGTCCAGCCGGCGCGCTTCCGATACAGCCCTATGACTTCCCAGGCCGAATCCCGAGCGCGGGGCGTAAGTGTACTGGCAGCAGCGGCTTGTTACGATTGAACTGTCGGGACGAGGTTCCCTCGGCTGGTCGGTTGTTCCCGTGTGGCCGACTACCCAGGATTTGGCCGCTCGCCGGGCGGGTAGGCCTGAACTCCCATTAAGTGAAATGGCCTGTTTGCGCCAACTGGCCACGAGAGCCTTTTGTCCGTCCTTTCACCTACAAAGAAAAGTGAAACTCCCGGGACCCGGTCCTCGTATACGTCCATGACGAAGCGCTCCTTATTCCCGGCTGGAATACCCCCGCTCGCGGTCTGCGCGCGCGGAGGACGCTTAGATATAAGAAGAACGCCCGACACTTCAGCACTTTTGAGAAGAAATCTACATTAGGAAGAAACGAAATGGCGATCAGCACCATCGACGAGTCACAGCCCAAAGCTGCAAGAGTAGCGGGATTTATGTACCTATTTCTAGGGGTGAGCGCATACTTCGCTGAGTCTTATGCCCGCTCCAATTTGATTGTGTACGGCGATGCTGCGAAAACAGCCAGCAATATCATGGCGTCGAAATAATCGGCGTCGCCGCGTCCATGTGGCGGCCCCTCCTGGAGGCTATGAAATGATGGAACGGATTGCAGAAGCGTCGCCGCGTTTCAAGGCCAGGATTGCCGGTGTCTTTTATTTGCTCAACGGGCTGACGTACGGATTCGCCGATGGTTCTGTTCGCGGCAAGCTTGTTGTATATGGCGACGCCGCGGCTACGGCGCACAACATCCTGGCGCACGAGCCGCTGTATCGGTTGGGTTTCGCAGCCGACCTCATCGCGGCCGTGTGCTATATCACTGTGACGCTGCTCCTCTATGACCTGTTTAAGCCGGTGAACAGGAGCCTCTCTTTGCTTGCGGCGTTCTTCAGCCTCGTGGGATGCGCCGTTATGGCTCTTAGCACCCTCTTTCATCTCGCCCCATTGGTCGTCTTGGGAGGCGCGCAGTACTTGAGCGTATTTAAGGCGGAACAGTTGCAGGCCCTGGCGCTCATGTTTCTCAAATTGCATGCTCAAGCCTCCAGCATCTACATGGTATTTTTCGGATGCTATTGCCTCCTGATCGGTTACCTCATTTTCAGGTCGACCTTTCTGCCCCGAATTCTGGGCGCGCTGATGGCGTTTGCCGGTCTTGTTTGGCTGACCTTTCTGTCACCGCCGCTCGCAAACTATCTGTCCCCCTACAATCTGGCCTCCGGTTTCCTCGGGGAAGGATCGCTGATGCTGTGGCTCCTCGTGATCGGCGTGAACGTTCAACGATGGAAGGAGCAGGCCAGCGCAGCATGAAAGCCGCCGTCTATGGTCCTCAAGCGGACTTGTAAGTTGTCACGCAAAAACAGGTACAAAAGGATATCCACATGAAAGCAATCGTCTACTACAACTACGGTTCACCCGACGTTCTCAAATGTGAAGAAATTGAAAAGCCGACCGCTGGGGACAACGAAGTTTTGATAAGAGTCCGCGCGGCTTCCGTCAATCCATTTGACTGGCACTTCATGAGAGGCACGCCGTACATGGTTCGCATACAGGCTGGGCTGCGCAAACCAAAGGACAAGCGACTAGGCGTTGATGTGGCCGGCCAGGTTGAAGCGGTGGGCAGGAACGTAACTCAATTCAGGCCAGGCGACGAGGTGTTCGGCGCGTGCCGCGGGGCCTTTGCCGAGTATGCGTGTGCTTCCGAGTCGGCATTGGTCATGAAGCCGGATAACGTGACGTTTGAGCAAGCGGCTTCTGCACCTGTCGCGGCATTCACCGCATTGCAGGGTCTTCGCGACAAGGGACAGATTCAGCCGGGGCAGAAGGTCTTGATTAACGGTGCGGCGGGAGGCGTGGGTACGTTCGCTGTGCAGATTGCCAAATGGTTCGGCGCAGATGTGACCGGGGTATGCAGTACGAGGAATGCGGACATGGTCCGATCAATCGGCGCAGACCGGGTCATTGATTACACCCAAGAGGATTTCACCAAAAGTGGGCAACGTTACGACCTCTTTTTCGACTGCGTTGGGAATCATTCGTTGTTAGCATGCAGGCGCGTCCTAAATCCCAAGGGGATATACATCGTGGTCGGAGGACCGGACGGTCGGTGGCTCGGTCCTCTGGCTCGTATGATCAAAACGCTTGTGTTGTCACGGTTCGTGAGCCAGAACCTGGTCATGTTTCTGGCGAGACGGAGCAAAGAGGACCTGACCATCATGCACGAGCTCATGAAGGCCGGGAAGGTAACACCGGTCATCGACAAGCGTTACAAGTTGAGTGAGGTCCCTGAGGCTATCCGGTATCTGGAAGAAGGGCACGCTCGAGGAAAAGTAGTCATAACTTTGTAACATAACAACAAAACTTAACAATGCGCTGCACCCGCCTTTGCTCCGCTGCGCTTCGCCGCGGTGGTGTGACGGCGTACTCGGAAACCATCCGCCGATTCGGGTTCGTTCGAGCGCCACAGGATTCTGCCTGTGAAACGCCCTTCTATGAAAGTGAGTGTGGCGGTCGGTGGATCGCTAAACCGGATTTCTCACTACGCTCTGCCTTTTTTTGCCAGGCCCCCGGAAGGGCGGGTCGGCAAGCAGCAAGAAAAGCTCGGGGGCAGGCCCTCTTTGCGATTGAGTCATCGCTAGGAAGTCCGCCCCCGAAAGGGAAGGGTGCAAGAGGAGCTTCATTTCCCAGCGGCGATAACCGGCACACGCTGGAAAAGCAC
>DLMI01000120.1:12118-12247 GCA_002478145.1 Acidobacteria bacterium UBA7540 | reverse complement strand
TAGCCCGCATTTCTCGCCATGGGTCTGGAAGGGCGGGGCTTCAGCCCCGCCGTTACAAGGCCTTCCTGATTATTCTTGTGTCCCGCGCCCCGCGCAGTCCCGCGCTTGCGGGACTGCGCGGGGCACGGG
>DLMI01000120.1:4217-12075 GCA_002478145.1 Acidobacteria bacterium UBA7540 | reverse complement strand
CGGGACCAACAGAGGGCGGGAGCCGCGATTCCGGCGGGGCTGAAGCCCCGCCCTTCCGGCAGCCCCTAAGAGCGTCCAAACGTGGTGAGAAACCCGGGTTAGCATCCTGTCAGTGTCTAGCACGCTTAATTGTCTCCAGTCGTCCCGCATAGGTTAATCCAGCCCCAAGTCCCCAGCCCCCAGCACCAACGCCCTTTCTTTTCAATAAGATTCCCGCTTTCGACGCGTAACCACCTTTGTTTTCTGCAACATTCCCGCTTCGTCGCCAAGTTTTCCACAGCGGTCCTTTGTTTTCAATAACATTCGCGCGTCGCTCGTTCAATTTTTAACGTTACTTTATTTCTTCTTCCCTCGACCCAAGCGACATCCTGTCCAGTTTGAACCCCCAATCTTGATTCAGCGACTGACACGTGAAACCTGGCACCTGAAACCTGCCCTTCCGCTCGTCACTCGTCACTGCATTCCTAACTCCTGAATCCTGATTTCTGCTTCGCGCACAACCACACTTATTATACTAGCCTACCTACTTCCACTTGTCAAGAGACACGATGCCCCCTGGAACGGCCGACCTGCCTCGACAGCCGCGACCTGCAAGATAGGCTGAATACTGAAAACTGACTACTGATGACTGATTACTGATGGCTGATACCTGCCCTTCTTATTCGACGAGGTTCTTGAGAGGCAGGCTGAACCCAGGGAAAAGAGGCGAAGTCAGGGAATGCGTGACTCCTAGTGTTCTAACGGGGTCGAATCCCCTCTTTTGTCGCCGATAGATCTCGGCGGAAGGGCCGTACGGATCGATGATCCAGTATTCCTGAACGCCGTAGCGGGCATGACGAATATCGACTGGCATGGCCCTGATTGTACCACTCGCCGATTCCCCCACTTTCAAAACACCCAACAAGCCATTTCCAGCGCACACCGCAGAAATCTCGCCTTTGTGAGGGCGACCAACGTGGTCACGCTTTTGCGTCTCGAGCTTGCTCGATCCGCTGCCGGAAGCAAGCTTCCGGCGAAGCAAAGCGGCAGCAAGCTGCCGCACTCCAAAGCTTGCGCAGCAGACATTACCAAATCTGGCATCGTTCGTTGGCCGGCCTGACCATGGCCTCGCCGGGCTTGCAATGGAAGGCCTGGGCAAACGCCGGCATGTTCGAGAGCGGCCCATTCACCCGAAAGCGCGACACGGGGTGCGGGTTGGTATTGACCATCAGGCGGGCGTACTCGGCCCGCAAGTTACTAGCCCAAATCTGCGCGTAGCCCAGGAAGAAACGCTGCGCTGACGTGAACCCGTCAATATCCGCCGGGCGCGGCTTCCCTTCCAGCGATTTTTCGAAGGCGTGGTAAGCTATGGCCAGTCCGCCCAGGTCGCCAATGCTCTCGCCGACCACCAGTTTCCCGTTTTCGTGCAGGTTCTTTTCCACGTAGTAGCCGTCGAACTGGCTAATCACGCATCCTGCCCGGCTGTTGAAATCCTTCGCATCGGCAGGGGACCACCAATCCTTCAAATTTCCCTGCGCATCAAACTGCCGGCCTTCGTCGTCGAACCCGTGCGACATCTCGTGGCCGATAACAACTCCCATCCCTCCATAATTGATCGCATCGTCCGCCTTAGGGTTGAAGAAGGGTGGTTGGAGGATTCCTGCCGGGAAGACGATCTCGTTCAACTGCGGGTTGTAGTAGGCGTTCACCGTAGGTGGCGTCATACCCCATTCGTCACGGTCAACGGGCTTCCCAATCTTCGCCAGGTCACGGTTGAACTCGAAGCGGTCGGCCCGAAACAGATTCTCCACATAAGGGCCGCGTTCAATCTTCAGCGCCGAGTAATCCCGCCACTTATCGGGGTAGCCGATCTTGTTCCGGATGGCTTCAAGTTTGCTCAATGCCTGCTTGCGGGTTTCCGGGCCCATCCAGCTCAACGTAGAAATGTCCTCTCGGAGAGCCGACTCGAGGTTGTGCACCATCTCGAGCGCGCGGGCCTTGGCTTCCGGCGGAAAGGTCTTCTTCACATACGCCTGGCCAAGCGCCTCGCCGAGTGCCCTGTCCGTGGCGCGCACGCAGCGTTTCCAGCGCTCCAGATTCTCTGTCGTGCCCGTCAGCACGGTGCCCCTAAAATGGAAATCCTCGTCCACAAACTTCGCCGAAAGAGCGGGAGCCGCCGTATTGATCAGGTGCCAGCGCAAGTAAGTCTTCCAATCCGAGATGGGAACGGACTTGAGCAGTTCTTCCATCTCTTTGAAGAAATCAGGCGCGGCAACGTTGAGGTTGCCCTTCCCTCCCAGCGCGTTCGTGGCAAAATAATCGTCCCAGGAGAAATCGGGCGCCAGCGTCTTAATTGCCGCCGGGCTCATCGGGTGATAAACCGCCTGGGGGTCGCGCCGCTGGACTCTGGTCTGCGACGCCTGCGCAAGCTGCGTTTCGATGCTCATTGCCGTCTTAGCCTCGGCGGCAGACTGCGCGGGGTCGTCGCCCATCAGCTCAAACATCCGGGTAACGTGCTTGACGTATTCCACCCTTACCTGCTTGGATTTCTCATCCTCTCGCGTGTAATAGTCCCGGTCCGGCAGCCCAAGCCCGCCCTGATCGATTTCCCCAATCACCTGGCTGCTGTTCTTGGAATCCTGGGTAGAGTCCACGCGAAATAAAACCCTGACGCCATAACCTTGCAGTCGCGCAACTGCGTCCTCAAGATCCTTCCTGTCGTTGATCTTTTCGATCCGGTCGAGCTCCGGTTGAAGCGGGGTAATACCTGCCGCTTCCAGCCCCTTTTCATCCATGCAACTTCCGTAAAAGTCGCCGATCTTTTGTTCGTTGCTGCCCTGCGGCGCGCTGGCGTCCTTCGCCGCAGATTCGAGAATTTGGTGCACGACTTCTTGATTTCGCTCCTGTAACTGTTCAAAAGTCCCCCAACGCGGATAAGCGGCGGGGATGGGGTTCTTGGCCATCCACCCACCGTCAGCGTACTGGTAGAAGTCCGTGCAGGCTGCCACGCTGTTATCCAGGTTTCCGAGGTCGAAACCACTCTCCGCGCTCGTACCAGCAGGCGTTGCCGAACACAACGAAAAAGCTAAAAGCAGTAACATTGAAAAGCAGAATTTGACGAATTTCATAACCAACCCCTCCCAGGAGTCCAGTGAAACATAAGACGGTCCGACGTTGCAAATGCTCTCGAATACGCGAGTTATGCTAGCACAGACTACCGAACCCCGTCCAAAGCGCTGCCACTTAGGTGGGCCGGGGCTTGCCACGGCCAGGCCGCCCCGAGGGGCGCCCCCACGTTCGAATTGGGCGCTCCTGCACCCTCGAAGCTGTGCCGGGACTTTATTCGGACTCAGTCTGCTATAATCGCAGGCTTAGCAAGATGCCGAAAAAGTAGAAGTCAGGAGTCAGAATTCAGGAGACAGAAGGCAATAGGCGGCAATGATTCAATGACTCAATGAATCAGTCACTCAATTCTCTTCAGCCCCTAGCACCTAGTACATAGCCCCGTTTTCTTGGGAGGCCATTCTTGTATCTGGACATCCAGCACAGGATTCAGCAGCGATTTGTGACTCTGGTTCGCGAGGTGTTTAACCTGGATGTCGAACTACCTGCACTCGACTCCCCACCCTCTTTCGAGATGGGTGATCTCTCCTTGGCCGCTTGCTTCGAGCTGGCCAAACGCTTACGGCAACCGCCTCGCAAAATCGCGCAGACACTCGCTGCCCGCTTTCTGCCCATGCAGGGGGTGGAGCGTGTCAGCACCGCCGGCGCAGGTTACCTGAACTTCCATCTGGACCGAGCGCAAGCCGCTGCCGGATTATTTACCCTGCGGACCTCAGGCCAGCCTTCCCTGCCCTCTCGCCAAGGCAAGGTCGTTGTGGAGCACACCAGCATCAACCCCAACAAGGCTGCCCACATCGGGCATCTGCGTAATTCGATTCTGGGCGACACCTTCGTTCGCCTGCTCAAGTTCCGAGGAAACCAGGTGGAAGTGCAGAACTACATTGACAATACAGGGGTGCAGGTCGCTGACGTGGTGGTGGGCTTTATCCACCTCGAAAAGAAAAACCTCCAGGACGTCGAACAACTCGTCCGGGACCCAAACGTCAGATTCGACTATTTGTGTTGGGACCTCTACGCCAGAGTTTTTCAATTCTACCAGGCAAATCAAGACGCGCTCAGCCTCCGTTCAAATGCCTTGAAAGAAATCGAAGAAGGCCACGGGGAACCGGCCCGCATGGCCGACCTTATCTCCACCGCCATTGTGCGCAAGCATCTGGAAACGATGTTGCGCATCAACGTGCAATACGATCTCCTGGTGCAGGAGAGCGAGATTCTGCGTCTGGACTTTTGGAAGTCCGCCTTCGAGCTGCTGAAGAAGAACGGCGCCATTCGCTACGAAGATACCGGCAAGAATGCCGGCTGCTGGGTCATGAGCCTGGCGGAATCCACTCCCGAGGCGAGCGAAGAAGAGGCTGGCGAAGAAGACGTCAAAATCATCGTGAGGTCCAATGGTACTGTCACCTATGTAGGCAAGGACATCGCTTACCACCTTTGGAAGTTTGCGCTGCTGGGAAAAGATTTCGGTTACGCGCTCTTTTATCGCTACCCTGACGGCCATCCGCTGTGGCGAACCACCTTGCAGGGCGAGCCCGAGGCCCCCTCCTGCGGCCACGCCAGCAGCGCCTATGCTGTGATTGACACGCGCCAGTCGTACCTCCAGAACCTGGTGAACGCTGCGCTTCATGCTCTGGGTTATCACCAACAAGCCGGCAACCTGCACCACTTCGCCTACGAAGTGGTGGGACTTTCTCCGCGCTGCGCCGAGGAATTGGGAGTGGAGCTGAGCCAGGAAGACCGGCAACGCCCCTATGTGGAAGTCTCCGGCCGGAAAGGACTGGGGGTGAAAGCGGACGATTTAATCGACACCTTGGTCGCCAAGGCGCTCGAGGAAGTCCGCTCCCGCCAAATGACCCAGAACATGGAGGAGCAGCAAACCTATGCTTGCATGATTGCCGTTGCCGCTTTGCGTTATTTCCTGCTCAAGTTCTCGCGGCGCATGATCATTGCATTCGACTTCAAGGAAGCGCTCGCTTTCGAGGGTGAGACGGGGCCATACCTGCAATACAGTGTTGTCCGGGCAAGGAACATCTTCAACAAGTTCCACGAAACTCATGCGGACTTCAAACCCCGGAGCCTTGACCGCGCCGTCGGGACTGAGGTGCTCAGGAGATTCTTCTCCAGCGACGATGGACTGGCCTATTGGGAGCTGACTCTCCTGACGGCGCAATTGGAGATGATTGTCGATCAGGCCATCGCCAGCCAGGAACCCGCTGGACTCGCCAAATACGCCTTCCGACTCGCGCAAGCCTTCAACAATTTCTATCACCGCTTCCATATTCTGAGTGAGCCCGATGCCGATCGACAGCAGTTTCTCTTGTACCTGGTTCACCTTGTGAATCAGACGCTGACCTCGGCTTTGGAATTAATGGGGATTGAAATTCCCGAGCGGATGTGAAGTCTATTCTGAAATGTCCGTCAGGAACTGGACCCCGGCGACCCTTCAAAAGAAAAAGTCACCAGCGCAGAACTGCGGAGTTGCGCCAGAGGCTCGTGTCGAAATTCAATCTTCACGGCGCATTGACTCCTCTTCAACAGTCGCCAGTCAACAGTCGACAGTTCACAGTCGGGATCTAGGAGCTTGGGGCTAGGGGATGGGGTCTGGGGGCACACCCAACACAGGTTCCCTCACACCTGACACCTGGCACCTGAAACCTGTTCTTCTGACCCCAACCCCTAGTCCCTAGCTGACACCTGAAACCTGGCACCTGACACCTGCTTCACGTGTGCCGCCTGCGATGTTCGCGGATGTCCTGTTGGACTTCTCTTTCGATGGTCCGCCGTCGAGAAGTCTCCCGGTGGTCGAAAACATTCTTGCCTTTGGCCAGCGCAATCTCGAGTTTGATCATGTTGCTCTTCAGGTAAACGCGCGTGGGGATGAGCGTGAAACCCCTCTCCTGCGTGCGCCCCGTGAGCTTGTCAATTTCCTGGCGGTGCAAAAGCAGACGCCGGTCACGCAGCGGGTCATGGTTAAAACGGCTGCCCGCCGCATAAGGGCTGATGTGGCAATCGATCAACCACACCTCGTGGTTCTTGACCACCGCGTAACTGTCCTTCAGATTGACCTTGCCCTCTCGAACCGACTTCACTTCCGTCCCCGTCAGTTCGACGCCGCTCTCGAACCTCTCCAGCAAATGATAGAGATGTGGCGCCTGGCGGTTAACCGCAAAGTTCTTCGGGGCAGGATCCGCGAGCTTTCCCACAACACGCTCCACTTTAAATTCCGACGTATCCCAAGAACTAAAATGTTAGCACAGGCGAAGCTTCCGCGCACACGAAGCGTTGTTCCAGCAAAAACTCCATTGTCAAATCACCCGGCTTTCGATATGATGTGTTTGCGGGGTGGAGCAGTCTGGTAGCTCGTTGGGCTCATAACCCAAAGGTCGCTGGTTCAAATCCAGCCCCCGCAACCAAAAGGCTTTATAATTTCTTCTACATCCAGAGGCCACTCGAAAGAGAGTGGCCTCTTCTTTTTATGTTATCGGGGGTCTGCAGGAAGTAATCAAGATCGTTCCGTTCGCCAAAGTCCTTGCGTTGCCCATGATTAGAGTTGCCTGAGGAACGGCGACCTTTGGTAATTTCGCCCAACGATCACCGGAGTCTCCACAAACTCTACGGTTGGGTGACGGGGTTTCGAGCGACAAGCACCATCCCCGTTTGGGTGTCGGCCCGTGCGGACCGACCCCGAGGCGGGCTCATCCAGGTGATCACACTCCACTCTGCTGAGTCACTTGAAGCGTACGGTCTAGTCTGGGGAAGCGGATGCAGTCTCCCCTCATCCAGGAATCCTGTGGGCGCGGACGACAAATCTCTTGGGCGCCGAGCCCACAAAATAGAACGGGTAACAGGTGACCAGGGTCAGGATTGCTTCGCCTGAATCGTCCAGCACTTCAGTGTGCTCGGGCGCGACCACTTGCGCCGAGTCCACTGCCTCTTCTCAGTCAATGGAGCCGGGCGCTTCTTTTGAACAGCACCGTCGCAGTCTTTAGGGAAGCGGCTGCAAGCCGAGGATTGACGCCGAAATGGCGTCCAGGATTGTGTAGTTGCCGCCAGAATAGCGGCCATATTGATAGCGGTTGTTGTAGCCATCTTCATAGCCGCGACGGAAACCCTCGCGAAAGTAGTAGTTGTAGTCGTCCTGGGCTACATAATAACCGTCATAGCCGTAGTTCGCGTCCTGATAGGCAAAAGAGTCTTGGTAGTTGGAGGCCCAGCCATCCTGCCGGTCTGCCCGTCCGGCGCGGAAGCCTTCCTCATAACCGTAGTTCACGGCCTGCCGAAGCAAATTTGCGCCGTATCGATTCGTCTCGTAGTATCGGCCGCCACGGTTGTAACGATAATTGGGAGCCGTGTAGAAGTATGGATCATTGCTGTAATCGTGGCGCTCGTTCTGGAGACTCATGTCCTGCTGACGTAGGTGCTCTGAATACTGCTGCTGAAAACGGTACTGCGCCATGCGCCCTTGCTTCTGTAGCGCTGCTGTGCGCTGCTGTCCCACACGCTGCTGCTGATCTAGATGTTGACGGTACTGCGTCAGTTGCTGCTGCTGCCCAATAAGCTCCTGCTGACGCTGTTGTGGGAGACGGCCCCGCTGCTGCCCTTGCTGGGCCTGCTGTTGCTGCTGGGCGCGCTGTGGCTGCGGTTGCTGCTTCTGAGCGCGCTGCGGCTGCGCTTGCTCCTTCTGAGCCCGCTGCGGCTGCGCTTGTTGCTTCTGAGCGCGCTGCGGCTGTGGTTGCTGCTTCTGAGCCCGCTGTGGCTG
>DLMI01000120.1:633-4090 GCA_002478145.1 Acidobacteria bacterium UBA7540 | reverse complement strand
TGAGCCCGCTGTGGCTGCGCTTGTTGCTTCTGAGCCCGCTGTGGCTGTGGTTCCTGCTTTTGAGCCCGCTGTGGCTGTGGTTGCTGCTTCTGGGCCCGCTGTGGCTGCGGTTGCTGCTTCTGAGCGCGCTGTGGCTGTGGTTGCTGCTTCTGAGCCCGCTGTGGCTGCGGTTGTTGCTTCTGGGCCCGCTGTGGCTGTGGTTGTTGCTTCTGAGCCCGCTGTGGCTGCGGTTGTTGCTTTTCTTGCTGTTTCTGGTCTCGCTGCGGTTGTTGCTGCGCGGTGATCGGTATGCTCATTCCCACCAACGACACCGCGCTGATTACAGCCGCCACCACTATCCGGTTCAAGACATTAACTTTCATGGCACCCCTCCTTAATAATCCGGTCGCTCCATGGGATGTAGCCCAAAAAGCCAGGCCAGATCGAGCACAACAAACAAGATGAGAAACGTAAGCACCCTTCCCCTTCTGCCATTCGCCTCCCACCAGATCCTGGCTGGCAGCTTGAGGTAGACTCGTTATACCCTGGAGGTAATCCGCGTGTCTGCTCAGTACCGCTCGCACGTCTGGTCAGAATTGCTCATCCCAGCTAATGAGGGCCAACGACAGTGTGGGCCGGTCGAAGTTACTGCTTGGTGGCGCATCAGTAGAGTTGTATTCAGTGCCGGTAACGTGTATCTTATTGGTCGGTCGAGAATCGAAAAAAGAAATCTCAGTTTAGGACGCTCTCTTCATAACAGGAGGTGTGGATTGAAACTCAAAGAAGGCGTTGTCTCTATAGTGCTATTCAGCTTGTTGACCACCACGGCTCTCGCGCAGACCAGGGGCGGTTCCTTCACGCTGCGCTACACTTCGTTTTCGCCGATCGTTTCTCTGGCCGCAGGCATCTTGATTCTGATTTTCCCCAAGCTCCTCAGATATATCGTAGGCTTTTACCTAATCCTGGTTGGGCTGCTTGGGCTCCTCGGTCGCTGACCAGCTCGCAGCAGCGGCTGTTGAAAACCGGCGTACGTTTGATCAAACACGCCCGATGTTATTGGCTGCTCCTGGCGGAGAGCCCTCTCTCGCGGCGCCTCTTAGGAGCCGAGGTGGGCAGGATTTCGGCGCTGCCGGCCCAGCCCCTAACCCCTCATGCCTTGCGGGGCATACCTCACTGCGGGTGCGTCGGTGGCTGGGATTGCCCCGGGCCTCCTCTTTGGCCACTTGCGTCTTGGGGGACGTGCGAGAGATTCCGGCAACTCAATGACATTTCTCGAAGGACAATCCCTGCCTCCCGTGAGGCCGGAAAAATGGGAGCCCAAAAGGTACCTACGCCTTCCGTCTCGTTCCAGCGATCACCAGGGCTATGCCTCCGACCAGGGCGATTCCACCCAGAATCGGAGGCAAAGGAATCCGCTCTTTCGTTTCCGCAGTTGCGTGAATCGGGCCGAAGTCCACGACCTTCCTTTGCCGCGTGTATGTGATGCCCTGGAAAGCCAGAGAGATAATCCCCAGCACAATGAGCAAGATCCCAACCAGCGTTGCAGTTTTCATAAGGGGCTACCTCACTTGAGCGCCTTTCGTGCCCGATGGACCGTTACACTCACTCGAACGATTGTCCACCCTTGGGAGGGTATTTCGCCAACGTGTTGTCCAGGCCCCGAGCCGCCTGGGGGGTGGGCGCCGTGCCGTTGATCAGAATGTCTCTCGTTGAGAACGTGGGTTGCTTTTTGCAGTTGGCTCTCGCCTGCGAATGCCGGCGCACAGAAGGCTAGAAACAGAAAAACCAAAATAACCCTTTTCATTTGAAGCTCTTTTTTTGTACTTACTCCCACTGACCGGCGTGTCCGCTGTTTACGTTCAGGACTGTCGGACTACGAGCCTGCGTTACGATTTCTCGAGGGCTTCCTCTACCTGGCCGATTTTCTTTTGGACCTTCCCGGTCGCCTTTTCAACTGTACCCTCGGCTTCCAGACTGGGATTCTTCGTCAGTTGTCCAGCCTTCTCCTTGACCTCGCCCTTTATTTCGTGAAACTTGCCCTTTGCCTTGTTCTTAGTAGTTCGCTTCATCACGTTGCCTCCTTTGTATCACCTCACTCATGAGAGTCAAAGTATCTGCAACTCACCAGATCATGGGATGGAAGCGCCTCTCCCGGACTGCTATTCCGTCGCACCACCCGTAGCCTTGCGCGGGACCGGCCTGTCGGCTCTGACGTAGTCGGCGCCACCCTCTCCGGTTACCGATATATCCTGCGCTCCTGTGCGCACCAGAATCTCCTTGGCGCGCTTCGTCCAATCCGCATTGTCCGAATGCACCGAGAGGAGGATTCCACCCTCTTTTACCCGCACTTCATAGCGCTTGGCCTCGTGCTCGGGAATCCCCATGCCAATCAGCGCGCCAGTTATCCCGCCTACTGTACCGCCCACGCCGATCCCCGCCAGGGCCGCCATGATAGGACCGGCGGCGATAAAGGGACCCAAACCCGGTATGGCCAGAGCGCCAATGCCCACCAACCATCCCAATGCTCCGCCCAGCACTGCACCCGTTCCGGCACCTGCGGCAGCGCCCTTTGGAGCCTTGGTGTGTTTCTTGTGGGCGAAGTCCTTGGAGACTACTTTTTCCGGAAACAGCACGGAAATATCCGTGTTTCGAAAGCCGGCCTCCTTCAAGACGTCGACGCCGTTCTCCACGCTCGAGTAACTGGGGTAAATGCCCAACACCGCTATTTTTTCTGCCATGTTGCGCTCTCCTTTGGTCTTAAGATTTTTTTCTCGGGTTTAACTTCCACTTCCTTGTAGTCACCTTGCCTTCGCCTACCACTTCGGTGGCTCTCGAAAGCAGAAGGATTTAACCGCCTTTCACACCACCCTCGGGGCGACCCACCCCGCCCGTGCCGATTGAATCCTCCCCCGAAGGTGTGCTGGATGAATCGTCAGAATATGTTGAGGGTAAGGCGGAAGCCGGGATGCCTCAGGTTGAACATATAATAGACGCCATCAATGTATTCGACATAAAAGTCGTCGTTGTAGTCCCAGCCTACTGGCCATCCTTCATTGAACCCGAACCAATAGCCGCCGTACCGGAAACGGTTATACCCTTCGATCATCTGGGGACGCCCCATGTGGAACGAGTGGCCCCGACCAAAATGGGAACGGTAACTGGCGTCAGAAATGCGGCCATAGTGGCCGCCGCCCCTGTTGGAAGCAACGGCTTGTGGCCGCTGCTGGTGTTGCGCCTGCTGGGCGCGCTGCGGCTGCTGGCGTTGCCCCTGCTGGGCGCGCTGTGGCTGCTGGCGTTGCGCCTGCTGGGTGCGCTGCGGTTGCGCTTTCTGTGCGCGCTGCTCCGGCTGAGCTTTCTGCGCACGCTGCTGTGGCTGCGCTTTCTGTGCGCGCTGCTGCGGCTGGGCTTTCTGCGCGCGCTGCTGCGGTTGGGCTTTCTGCGCGCGCTGCTGCGGTTGGGCTTTCTGCGCACGCTGCTG
>DLMI01000120.1:0-513 GCA_002478145.1 Acidobacteria bacterium UBA7540 | reverse complement strand
TGCGCTTTCTCTGCGCGTTGCGGTTGCGCCTGCTGGGCTTTTCCTCCGCCACCGCCCTTTTCCTCCTCGCCTTTTTGTGCTAATGCAGGAATGGCGGCTCCGAGAAGCAAAAACAGAACTGCTGTGCTGATAACTCGATTTTGTTTCATAGGTGTAGCCTCCGCCTCTCGCTGGATTCTCGAGGCACACTTCTTATACCGTTTGTGCGCATGGGTGTCAGTTCACTAAGGCTCACGTATTTGGTCAAAAATGCTCACCCCAGTTAATGGGGGGGGAACCACAGGGTGGAGCCGGTGGGGATTTGCCGAGGATTTGAAATGAACGGGGGCTTCGTTCCGCAACAAGGTGGACAATGCCGCGGCTCGCTTCCTGAGCCTGAGCCAAGGCTATCCTTTGGAAAGCACTTCATCCAAACCGAATGCTTTCCTCCGCACTAGACCGCCCAGCCCGGCAGGCTCATCGAGCCGTTATCACCTATTTCGGTTGCATGAGGCTAGTCGTGCAGGACCACGC
>DLMI01000055.1 GCA_002478145.1 Acidobacteria bacterium UBA7540 | reverse complement strand
TGAATTGGCCGCTCTTTGTGGTCATTCGATTTTTTGGGAGGGACAGCCAGTAAACTGCGCGGAGGCCTTGCCTTCACGGTCCAACAACAGGATTGGTCAGGGTGCCAATGCCCTCCACCGTCACGCTGACCGTGTCACCCGGTTTGAGGTAGACCGGCGGCTTGCGGTGATGGCCCACACCCCCCGGCGTGCCCGTCGAAAGAAGGTCGCCGACTTCCCAGGTCAGTGATTGGGGGAGGTAGCTCACTAGAAATGGGATCTTGAAGATCAGGTCGTGCGTATTCGACTCTTGCATCGTTCGCCCGTTGAGCGTGAGTGAGATTCGCAGGGAGTGCGGGTCGGGAATCTCGTCGGCGGTGACGATGCAGGGACCAGTAGGCCCGAAGGTATCGCAGCTCTTCCCCCGGAACCACTGCCCGTCGCCGTGTTGCATGTCGCGCGCAGTCACATCGTTAAGAATGGTGAAGCCGGCGATGTGCTCGAAGACTCTCTCCTCCGGGATGCCTTTCCCACGCTTGCCGACGACCGCTGCAAATTCCGCCTCGTAGTCCACCTCTCTCGAGTTGGGAGGGAGAACAATGGAATCGCCAGGGCCGCAGATCGTGTTGCCGGACTTCAAGAAGAATACTGGCCGCTCGGGCGATTTGATGCCCTGTTCGGCTCGGTGGGATTCATAGTTGAGTCCCACGCAAACAATCTTCCCAGGCCGCAGAAGGGGAGCGCGTAGCCGCACTCTCTCGAGCGGCAGGCACACTCCTTGAGGAAGGGACAAAGGTTCTCGAGAGGCAGTCACGGTTTCGAGAATCTCTTCCAGCGCCCGGCCCCACGCTTCCCCTCGTTCGAGCAAATCAATCATGTGGCGAGGGCTCGCTCCTCCAGCCACTACCGTGTTGACAGCCTTTTGCAACTCAGGCCGCTGCTCGAAGCCAAGCGCGCCGCTATGAAGCGAGTCGATGGCGAGTCCAAGATCGCCGACGAAATTGCCCTTCAAAGCGCCCACGCGCTCTTCATCGCCGGTCTCAAACGTTACCAGTTTCATCTCGGAACAAGTCTCCTGTATTCCCTTTCAACTTCATCGTGGGCCGGGAACGATAATTGCCGATTGGCGAGTGCCGATTGTCGATTGAAAAAGCGGTGTGGCGAATTGCTCCGCTGTCAATCGGTAATCGACAATCGAAAATCGGCAATTTCAGCCATCCTCTCATGCCCCCGGCGCACCAGTCAGAACTCGCACCGCCTCGCGCGCCACCATGATTTCCTCATTGGTGTAGACAACCAGCACCGCCACGCCGCAATTAGGGCTCGAAATGATGCGGTCAGCGCGGGCAGGCTGGCGGTTAGCCTCGTTATCAACATGAATTCCGAGGAATTCCAGATCCCGGCAAACTTCCTGGCGAATCCGCCAGGAATTCTCGCCGATGCCTCCGGCAAAGGCCACGGCGTTAAGTCCCCCCATCGCGGCAGCGAAAGCTCCAATGTATTTCTTGACCTCATATACCATCACATCTATAGCCAATGCGCTCCGCCGGTGGCCTTTTGAGGCCGCCTCTTCCAAATCCCGCAGGTCGCTGCTGAGCCCCGAGATACCTAGCAAGCCTCCTTTCTTGCACAGGATCTCACCGGCCTGCGCGGGAGTCAGTTTCCCCCTCTCCATGACATCGAGAATCACGAAGGGGTCAAGATCGCCGCACCGCGTGGCGTGCTCAATTCCGGATTGGGCTGAAAAGCCGAAACTTGAATCCACGGAATTCCCGCCCCGCACCGCGCAAATCGAAGAACTCCCACCCAGGTGGCATGAGACAAGCCGCAGATCGGATGCCGCCCGGCCCAGGATCTGCGGAACGCGCTGTGATACATAGCGGTGAGAGGAGCCATGAAAGCCGTAGCGACGGACGCCGTACTTTTCCTGCCACTCATAGGGGACGCCATAAGTGCAGGCCCTCTCCGGCATGCGGGCGTGGAAGCCCGTTTCAAAAACCGCCACCATCGGAACTCCCGGTAACACCTCCCGAAAGATCTGCATGGCCTGGATGTAAACCGGGTTGTGAACAGGCGCCACCGGGACAAACTCCTTCATTGCGGCCAGCAACTCATCATCGACCGGGAAACTTCCGCAGTACCGCGGGCCACCATGCACGGCTTTGAAACCCACGGCTGAAATCGCGTCCTTCTCCTCTGTTTGCGCGCCGAGATGAGTGAGCTTATCAATCAGGATTTTGACGGCAGCCCTATGATCAGGGACCTCGAGCGCCTCTCTCACTTCCTTTTCGCTCTCAGCATCCCATGTCGTGACTGGAGACTTTGCGCTTCCGATGCGCTCGATCTTTCCTCGCGCCAGAACCTTTTCGCCGTCGGTCTCGAGGAGTTGATATTTCAGCGACGTCGAGCCGAGGTTTGGAACCAGAATCCTCAACTTGAATCTCCTTGTTGGGCGGCTCGAGCCCCCGCCCGGCAGGGCAGCGCGAGCTTGCTGCCGCTCTTGCTTCTCGAGCTTGCTCGAGCCGACGCCGTAGCGCTGACGTTTAGGTCAGCGCGAGGGGAATGTACGAAAATGCCGACCTAAAGGTCGACGCTACAGAACGGCAGCCCGTTAGTTGACGGGCCGCAGTCCAAAGCCCGCCCAGCCCGGGTTTCTCACTACGCTCCACCGTTTTGAGCCGGGGGACTGGAAGGGCGGGGTTTTAACCCCGCCACGAAGCGCATCTCAACCTTTTCTTCATCTCGCGCCCCGCGCAGCTTGTGGAAACAAGCTGCCCGGGGCGCGAGACAGGAACACAATTAGGAGCAGCAGTAACGGCGGGGTTACCCCCCTTCCCCCTTCATGGCGTAAAATCCCTGCTAGTGTGTCGTCCCATAAGTAATTGGCATTAGTATTGCTCCTAAAATAGGCATCTCTGGTGCACAATGGAGGTGTCTATGGCGATGGGACGACCGAAA
>DLMI01000064.1:8599-8804 GCA_002478145.1 Acidobacteria bacterium UBA7540 | reverse complement strand
CAGTGCGCCGGGATGAACCGGCATGAAGCAGAGAATGAAAGAGTCTCACGAGAAAGGACTAGCGATCTGCTCGGCCTCGAGTCTTGCGTTGCTACCGCGAGGGACCCAACGAAGCGTAGACAGAGGATAGGCGGGGTGGGCATCCAGCTCCGAAAAGATGCAATCCGGACGCCGACGCCTTTGTAATGCGCGGAAGGCAACATGA
>DLMI01000064.1:1080-8438 GCA_002478145.1 Acidobacteria bacterium UBA7540 | reverse complement strand
CGGGAGACCTCGGAGACACCTGCTGCCAAACCGAGCAGCAGGGCGGTGGGCGAAGGCAATAGCCGCACGGCCCGCATGTACGTCCCCGAGGAGTCACACGACGGTATAGTGCGTGCTGAGCAGCACGTTGTTCAGGAGGGTTAAAGTCCCTCGGGCGCTCAAATGAGGGGCGCCATATCCAACAAGCGGGGATAAAACCTCGCTGGCCGGAGAAAGCGGAAGGTAAGCAGAAGTCTAAACGGGCACGAAGGCGAAAGCTGGATACAGCCAAGGCGGAGCTAGAGCCACTGCTGGCAATACTCTGGAGGGCAGGGTGTCCATCAAGTGAGTATCGCAAGATGGAATCCGAAGGGCATGAGGAGAAGTACCGGGCCGTAATCGATGGGGAAACCCATGATGAACCGGTCGGCCAAAGGTGGGGCAGGTCGAGCCTGCACTATTGTGGCGAAGGCGTTCTCATTCACCCACCTACACCAAGGTGTTTGCGGACGGCACGGTACGGAAGAACAGCGCGTGACCTCAGGAGGACTGGCCAAGTCTCCGGGTGGCACCGGAGTAAGCGGACCTATAAGCGAAAGCGAAGTGGCGAGCGAGGCTCGGTCAGTAGTCGGACGGCTGAATATTACCTATGAAGCGTGGCGAAAGCCACGTGACCGGGCAACCGGCGACAGAATTGGGTCGGGGAAGGCAGCCGGCGAAGATGGTCAGGAAGAGAAAGGAAACCAGATGAGTGAAGATGAGGGAGGTAGGAACAGTTCCTTTAGTGAAAAACCCGTACGCTCTCGTCTGAGGAGACTGGTGGATTGGATCAACCTGACGG
This sequence comes from Acidobacteria bacterium UBA7540, assembly GCA_002478145.1. The sequence goes on along the minus strand of DLMI01000064.1, from coordinate 7,618 downwards.
GGGCCAAGAAGGTCCATTCATTAATTGACAAAGTGTACAAGCGGAAGAACCTGGAGATGGCCTGGGAGAAGGTGAAAGCGAACCGGGGAAGTGGAGGAGTCGATGGGCAGACTCTGGAGGCCTTCGAAGTGCAGCTGGACCAGCAGTTGGATCGGCTGCAGCGAGAACTGAAAGAAGACACCTATCAACCTCTGCCGGTGCGACAACATCCCATCCCGAAGAGGGACAAACCGGGCGAATATCGCATGCTCGGCATACCCGCGATCTATGATCGCGTGTGTCAGCAAGCGCTGCTCAATCGGTTGGAGCCTATCTTCGAGCCGATATTCGATGATGCCAGCTTCGGATATCGGCGAGGGCGATCGCCGAAGGACGCTCTGCGCAAAGTGTGGAAAGAGATTCAAAGCGGGTCGGAGTGGATCGTCGATGCGGATCTCCGAGATTTTTTCGGGTCCGTAGACCACAAGAAACTCCTCACGCTGGTAGCCCAACGAGTAGCAGACGGCCGAGTGCTGCGCCTGATTCAGGCCATGCTCAAGGCAGGAAGCTACAGCAAAGGGCGGCTCTTTCCGACCGAGCGCGGAACTCCTCAGGGTGGAGTAGTTTCTCCCCTGCTCAGTAACATACTTCTGACGCCGTTTGATCGGGAGATGCGACTGAAGGGATATCAGCTGACGAGGTTTGCCGATGATTGGGTGGTTACCTGTAAATCGGCAGCGGAGGCAAGAGCCGCAGTGGACGCGGCCAGCCGAATCTTGAAACAACTGGGCGTGGAGTTGCATCCGCAGAAGACGCGGGTTGTCCATGTCCAGAACGGCTTCGAGTTCCTTGGCTACAAGATCAAGCGCGGGACGAGGAAGCTCCATCTGCCCGAGAGCAAGATTCGTAGTCAAGCCCGACAGGGTGCGCTGTACGCGTACCCCAAGGAGAAGTCGATCCGGCGTTTCATGGATCGGGTAAGGCAACGCACCAAACGGAAGATACCTCTGAAGACCAAGGAGCTGATTGCGGAACTCAATCCACTTTTGCGGGGCTGGGGCGAGTATTACAAACGCGCCCACGTCCGATTGCTCTTCCACCGACTCGATGGCTGGATTGTCAGACGGATCTGGTCGCATCGGTATAAGCGTTGGCGAAACGGCGGCTGGAAACGGCTGCCCAAGAAGACGCTTTACCGTGAGCACGGGCTTGTCAACTTAATCGACTTAATTCCTTCGTTGGCTTCTCGGCATGATTGAATCTTCGTGAAAGCTGTATGCGGGAAATCTGCATGTACAGTTTGAGCGGCGGACGGAGGCTAGCGCGTCAGCGCGCCTCCTCCGACCCGACACCGATGAATCATTCGAACAAAGACAGAAGACCGTTGGCGGAGAGTGAGGAGGGAAGGCCGTCGATCAAGGAGAACGCAGGTCAACCTCACACGTACCCGACTCAGAGCGGGAAGGGCGTGTCCCAGGGGTTGGCAGGCGTGCGGAAAGCAGCACGGGAAAATAAGGAGATGAAGTTCACCGCTCTGCTCCACCATCTGACCGTCGATCTGCGTTCCATGTTCAAAACGCGGCAATACGGATCATAACGGTACGAATCAGAGTTCTTGTAAGCCGTTAAAGAATCAAGTAGAGTAGAGAATTTTCCTAACGAACCAGAACCCAGTGTGGAACTCAAAATCCGCCGGTACTTCCTCAACCAAGAATTTTCGAGCCAATCTCCCCGGGTATGGGGTACTCGACCGGGAAGTCTTCTTATAGAAACCGACCCAGAGTTCGGAGATATTTCGACCCTTTGCCTCCAGTCAGCTACGAAAATCAGAAGATGTTTTGAAGAAGACGGCTTTCAAGCGGCAGGTGTTTTCCGTGTCAGGGGCGACGTTTACCGTTTTCATATAAATTGAAAGACATAAGGGCGTCCATCTGTACGGCAACAGGTTCCCCGTCCTTGGTTGCCGGCTCAAACTTCCACTGCCGGACAGCCTCAATCGCCTTCTCGTCCAAGCCACTGCCAAGACTCCTATTGACTCGCACGGCGGTTACATCGCCCTTCGAGGTCACAACAAACGAGATGGCCACGGTCCCCGAAACGTTTTTCTTCCTTGCCTCTTCGGTGAACTCCGGATCGACCCGAGAGATCGCTCGTGGAGGGCGTATGCCACTGTTTCTTATTCGATAAACAGGTTCGTCGACGCCGTCGACACTAATCGGCCCGCCGTCCGTCGTGCCGCTGTGTATCCCACCCCCCGCACCAAAACGCGGAGTCAGGCTGGACTGCTTCTCGCCGGAGGAACTCTGCAAGCTTGCGACAGGCTGGTAAACGAAACGAGCGCGAACAGACAGGGATGGCGCTGTGAATTCGGCTGGCGGTGCGGGAAACGGGGCGGACTTCGTCACGGCGTTTTGGGCCAGATCGCCGAGCGTGGCATGACCGGCACCGCCCGTCAGCTTTGTCCCAGCAAGATTGCCGTCTTTCAGAATAGTTAGTTCTACAGTCGCATCACCGCCTGCTTCTCCCGATTTCGACGCCAGACGATACCAGTTCGCGCGAACCAGAGGGAGAACAGTAGTCTCCACATACGATCGAAGAGCTGCGCCGTGATCGTCGCCCAGGATCTCGACGGCCTCGACTCGTGTTGCAGCATTCGGCGAGTTAGCGGAGTCTTTGAAGCCGCCTTGCGCGGACTGAGCCGTCGAATTCGATGCGACGAAAAGCGCAAGGTTGAAAAGGATGCATAACAGAGGAAATCGGCTGATCTTCGTCACCTGCACCTCCAACATGACTCTAAATCACCATATTATCGCCTTGAGCGTGCAGGTGGGTGACACATTGGGTGTCAGTTAAAGTGATTGTGATGTACATTCGGCACGACTGAGAAACACTCAGAGCGTGCCAAGTGATTGAATACACGTCACAAAAAAGAAGCCCGATGCTTTGCTAAACCGTTGGTCGGCGGTTCGAATCTTCCTGGTAGACCGTTTACAACATCGACGTCCTTGGCGTTAAGAATGGTGTTTCCTAACCCAGTTGCACTTAGGAATCCCAGCTACCGACTGCCTCTCTCAGAAGCGAGCGCGATGACACATCAGATCACTTCCCCGAGTCGGACCAAACTGCCACGACGGGCGCGTTACTTGGCTGCGGATTTCAAAACGACCATACTGCGCTCGTCATTAGCAATCGTGCGATAGAACTTCCTGAGTTCCTCGGTCCTAGCCACGGGTACGCTGAGTTCCGTGACTTCAAAAGTTCGGGTGTAGCGAATCAGGCTTCCGTTGACTTCCGTCTTGGAGTGGTAGCTGGCGAAGGCGTAGTCCGCGTCGACCGGCGCAGGAAGGTCATCCACTACGTATCCGGGCGGGATCGTGATTTCAAAAGCATCCGTGTCGCGCACTGGTCCCTGGAATTCGATGGGAAACTTCCTCGGTTCCTTGGTCTCCAGAGCCCCGATGCTTTGCTTCCGATCACCCGCGGCCGAACCAGCAGCAGGTTGCCGACATTCTTGGCGTAGTTCGGCGACTCGAACGAATAATTGAAACCGAAGGGCTGATCGGTCAGCTGCAGGTTGATCACGCTGGCACGTGTGATGTGAAAACTGCCAAGCGAATTAGCCAGGAGTTCTTCAATCGGCTTGACGCGGTCGGTGTCCTTGGTTACGGTGCGCAATCGCCACCGCTCCGAGGATGCGCGCCTCGCCCAGTCGTACCTCTTTGACGTCGCCCTTTAATGTTCCCGTCGTGTCGAGGGTCATCGTGGCTGTGCGCTGGACGCTATTCATGGAGGACGGTTGCTGCGGCAGTTCTATGAGTTCCCCTCCATCGGACGTTACCAGTAGGCCGTAGTTCGCCTGCAGGGCTCCCCGGATCTGGCCAAATTGCGTGAGGTAGTCCGTCGGATCGAAGAAGAGGATTTTGCCCAGCTTGGGATGCTGGATGGTGGCGATCAGCAAACATTTATCATCTGAGATATACAACGATTCCAAAAAGTGATCTGTATTGATCAGCTTGCATTCGCAGTTTGAGCCTAAGGTAGTTGCGACCGTCCAAGGAGGCATTTATGGGTGGTCACCCATTCCCAGAAATATCCTGCACACTTTGCAGCAAGCCAGTCGATCTAAGGGTCGATCTGTCTACTGATGAAAACGGCAGCGCAGTCCACGAAGATTGCTTTGTTAAACCGATAACGATCCATCCGAGTCATCGTGGCAGTGCTTACGATGACTGACTAAATTCAAAACAGCCCGCTACCCCTTTGCTCCATCGCGTTTCCCCGTGTGAGTTCCGGAAAATCTGACCCACCTAATTCCGGAAATTCTGAGCCACCCAGTGATAGTCGATTAACAGCTCGTTGGCTAGGCTCTTCCCAGTCGTGATGAGTTCGACGTAAAGAAAGTGCGCGACGAACTTATGAACCCGCTTCCGTCGTATGCGCCGCGAGAGCGCAATACTCGCCTTCGCTAAAATTCTCCGCCTCGATTCCGAAGGCGTGATCAAAGCGGGCGCGGTAATTCTCCCAGGCAATGGAAGACGTTAGCTCCACCAACTGCGCTTCGTTGAACTTCTCGCGCAGGCGAGCGAACAGAGCATCGGAGACTTCCACAGGGGTAGAAGTCATGCCGTCGGTATACTCCAAAATCAGCTTTTCCACGCCGGAGAAATTCTGGCTCGTGCGGTAGTTATGCAGGTGGGCGATCTGCTCGGTCGAGATGCCGGCCTGTCTGCCCACGGCAGAGCCGATGTCGATTCAAAACGGACAGCCGACCAACGTTGCCGCGCGAAGCTGCACCAGCCCTTTCAGTTTGGCGTCGACCAGATTGCTGCTCGCCTGCGACCGCTCCATCTGGCCATAACCCCAAAGTATTTTCGCGTGGTGCGCGGTGACCTGTACTGGCATCACAACGCGGCCCACTTTCCGTTTCGTCAAAGAATAAATGATTCGTACCAACAGCCTGCGGAACAGTCCGCCTTGGCTGGGAGAAGCGCCGGCAATTCGCGCCATGAGGACCTCCTATTCTGACCGGAATCTCCTTTTTGACTTCAAGAACGGCACCAATGTTACACCCATCTCTAATTACTTTCGTGACCGGGTCCGAATACGTCTCGTTATACGATCCACGCCTTCTGCCACCTATAATCCGGTCAAAGACAAAGAAAAACAGGGGATCGCGAAGCATCAGGGTTTTGTCGAAAGATGTTGGAGAAGGTTTCTTGACGAAAATGTCGAAGTTGAGCAAGGAACAGGGGCGCAGTGCCTCGGCTGCATCGGCCTGGCTCTATAGCCCATGGCTTGATCTAGTCGTAGGGTGTGGCGCGTGGTCGGTTCCGCTTTTGCTGCTTTCGTATTTTTCCATCGCTTCCAGCACACGCGCGTGGTCGATCGCTTTTTATGCTTTGGCGCTCTTCTTCAACTATCCGCACTACATGGCCACAATTTACCGGGCCTACCATCGTGCCGACGACTTCCAGAAGTATCGAATATTCACCGTATATACAACCGCGCTGGTTCTGCTGACCGGGTTACTTTCGCATTTCTGGCTGGGCATTCTTCCGTGGATATTCACGATCTATCTGACCTGGAGTCCTTGGCACTACAGCGGACAGAATTACGGCCTGTTCATGATGTTCGCCGGCCGTGCCGGAGCGCACCCTGGCAAGGCAGAACGCCGCGCTCTCTACGGCGCCTTTATAACGTCCTATCTTATTCTTTTTCTGGGATTCCACACTGGAGCTTCATCGGACCCTTTGTTCGTTTCGCTGGGAATTCCTCCGGTTGTGAGTCGCTGGGGGCAAGTTGGAATGGGCGCGGCTTTCCTCACGCTCTCAGCTTACGGTTTGTCACATCTGGTGCGGGCTGTAGGGTGGCGAAAACTGCTGCCATGCCTGACACTATTCTCCTCCCAGTTTCTGTGGTTCTTGCTGCCCGCGGCTATGTCGCTTATCAAAGGAATGGAGATCCCACAAAGCCGCTATAGTTCCGGCGTGCTGGCCGTCATGCACTCGGCGCAGTACCTCTGGATTACGAGTTACTATGCCCGACGTGAGGCGTCGGAAGCCCCGGGTCGAAGCTGGCGTCCATGGACTTATTTCGCGGTGCTGGTCGCAGGGGGAATCGCTCTGTTCGTCCCCGGACCCTGGCTGGCCAGCCGCATTTTCCACCACGATTTCAGCGTCAGCTTTCTTATCTTCACTGCACTTGTGAACCTCCACCACTTCATTCTCGACGGCGCCATCTGGAAGCTCCGCGATGGCCGCATCGCCTCCCTGCTGCTCAATTCGCGAGATCGCCTGGCTAATGCCGCCTCTGAGGCGGGAGGCCGGTTGTCAGCGGTATGGGAGTGGTTTTCGGGAAGTACCGCGGGTGCCCGCTCCCTCCGGGTTGGTGCCGCGCTTCTGCTTCTTGCCTGGGGGACGGTTGACCAAGTGCGCCACTACCTCGCGCTCCGCTCCGATGATGTCCGCGACCTGCAGCGGGCGGCATTCCTCGACTCGTTTGATAGCCCCTTGCAGACGCGTCTCGCGCATCGAGAACTCGAGGATGGCCATCCCCAAGA
>DLMI01000064.1:0-862 GCA_002478145.1 Acidobacteria bacterium UBA7540 | reverse complement strand
TGGTGGACCGCGGTCTGCTGGCTATGCGCCGCGGTCATCCTGATCAGGCAATCGATAGCTGGAACCGGGCGATTCCCATCGATCCTGGCCAAACCCTTGCGCATCTTTATCTTGCGAACGAACTCGATCACGAAGGCAAGGCGCAGGATGCAGCTGCGCACTACCAGGCATTTCTAGGCATAATTGCGCGGCAGCCGGCAGCAAAACGTCCAGAACCGGAGAAGGTCATTGCGATCGTGCTTCGCATGGCAGATTGCCAGGCGCGCGCGTCCGAGACGGCAAAGGCTGTCCAGTCTTACCAGTTGGCGGCAAAGATTGCGGCTGAGACCAAAGAAAGCAAACTGGAGAGCATTGCCAACGTGAATGAAGCGGCGCTGCAAGGGGAAGCCGGCAAATTGGGCCAGGCGCTTCAGCTTTATCAGCACGCTCTGCAGTTGGATGACGCGATTGGCGACCGGACCTCGAGTGCCGAAGATTGGTTCGCCTATGGCCGCTTTCTCGATAGCGCGGGGTTTCCTGCCCGGCTTGTTTACGCCTGCTTCGTGAAATCTGCGAGGCTGGAGGACTCTCTGCCTGACGCATCCCAACGACAGCTCTTGGCCGATGCCAGCAAGCAAGCCGAAAGGCGAGTTAGGGCACAAGCGGGCGCCATCCGTGGTGATCCAGAACCCCTCCTGCGGGAAGCCTTGGCGCTTCGCCGTTAATGGAGTTTGGTAAAGTCGCGCCTCCTGCACTCGTCAGGAATTCATCGACGTGTTTGTTCACCGGGCGCGCAGACCGTCCATCCCCCGAGCTAATTGACATGTAATCCACTGCTGCCAGCCTAAGAGACTGTTTCAGCACATATTCTGCCTGCAGCCGG
>DLMI01000188.1:5183-5673 GCA_002478145.1 Acidobacteria bacterium UBA7540 | reverse complement strand
CTGGCGTCGAAGATGAATACGTCGCAGGCGTTGGACAAGCTGAAGGCGGAGTCCGATCGCGGCCAAGATGTGGACCTGCTGATTCGGTTCATCGAATCATCGGAACGGGGAGTGATTAAGTAAGTGGTCATCGGCCTCATCGCCGGCAACGGCAGGTTTCCGCTTCTCGTCCTCGACGCCGCGCGCGCCGCAGGCTACGAAGTTGTTGTCATCGCCATCAAGGAAGAAACTTCTCCCGAAATTGAGACTCGGGGTGCGGCTTCCATTCATTGGCTATCGCTGGGTGAACTCTCGAATCTGATCGAGGCTTTCCAGCGGGAAGGCGTTCACCGCGCCATTATGGCAGGGCAGGTGAAGCACAAACAGATTTTCTCCGCCATCCGGCCGGACTGGCGTCTTGCTAAGCTTTTGCTCTCGCTCACCACGCGCAACACCGACAGTCTGCTCGGCGCCGTTGCCAAGGTGCTTGCGGATGAAGGCATCACCCTGG
>DLMI01000188.1:0-5037 GCA_002478145.1 Acidobacteria bacterium UBA7540 | reverse complement strand
TGGATTATGGCCGCTCCGTGGCCCGCCAGCTTGCGCAGCATGACATTGGCCAAACCGTCGTAATCGCCGAATCCGCTTGCGTGACTGTCGAAGCCATGGAGGGCACCGACGCCACCATCGAGCGCGCCGGGCAAGTTATGGGCTCGCTGCATGGCGACGCATCCACCCTGAGCCGCGCTCTTACTGTGGTGAAGATTGCCAAGCCCAATCAGGATATGCGGTTCGACGTTCCCGTGGTTGGATTGAAGACCATCGAAGTGATGCAGGCCGCGGGCGCAACCTGTCTGGCAGTCGACGCCGGTAAGTGCCTGCTGCTGGACGGTGACAAGATCGTGGACGCTGCCAATGCGGCGGCAATCGCAATTGTGGCAGACTGACGCCACCTTTTAGAAGCTCCGCTCAAAGGACTCTCAGTTCTTGCTGACCAATTTGTTTTCAGACAAGAGGCTAAGAAATATGACTTCTACGACCTCCGAACCCGCCCTCATTGCTGATCAGCTTCGCCGCGCATTTGAAGGTGACGCTTGGCACGGTCCCGCATTACTTGAGCTGTTGCAGGATGTGGATTCCACCACGGCCGCGGCTAAGCCTCTGCGCAACGTTCACAGTATCTGGGAGTTGGTGCTGCACATTGCTGTTTGGGATGGGGCGGCCTCCCGCCGGCTGGCGGGGGAGAAATGCCAGCCCACAGGTGTCGCCAATTTTCCCATCGTTCCGAAACCCACCGAAGCCGCGTGGCGCAAGGCCGTTACTCACGCCAGGCGCACGCATGATGCGCTGATGAAGACGGTAGCCACTCTGCCCGAGTCCCGCCTTCGTGAACGCGTTCCTGGCAAGAAATACGATTTCTACTTCATGCTGCACGGAATGGCTCAACACGAGCTCTACCACGCTGGGCAGATTGCTATTTTGAAGAAAGCTCAAAGCGGGAAGTGAGAAGAATTTAGCAATTGTGCAATCAGATCACCGCTTTCCGTTTACAATTCCTAGTTCCACGTGGCAACCGGCCAGCCGAGAGTTCCTTCCTGCAAACTGACAATCCGATCTCCGTTGCGGTAGTAGGAGTGGGCGTCTTTGGACGCAACCACGCCCGGGTTTATCACGAGCTTGAGCAACAGGGAGTACCCGTTCGACTGCTAGGCGTGGTCGATCCTAACCTGGACCGCGCCGACGCGGTGGCGCGCGAATTCGGGTGCCGTGCCTTCGGTTCGATCGAGCAGATGCTCACCACGCACAGCGAAGTGCGCGCGGCCTCGGTGGCAGCGCCAACGGTCCGTCACCTTGAAGTTGCCCGCTCCCTGATGGAAGCCGGGGTCGACGTCCTCATCGAAAAGCCTTTGGCCGCGTCGTTGGCCGAGGCGGAGGAGCTGGTTCAACTGGCAGACACTCACAAACGCATCGCACAGGCCGGCCACCTCGAGCGCTTTAATCCCGCGGTTCGCGCTACACTCCCGCTGCTCACCCAGCCCATGTTCTTCGAGGTGCACCGCCTCAGCGTCTTCACTCCGCGCTCACTCGACGTTGACGTTGTCCTGGATCTGATGATCCACGACCTCGACATCGTGCTCTCGTTTGCCAATTCTCCGGTGAAAGAGGTGCGCGCGGTTGGCTTACCCATCCTTTCCGGCAAAGTTGACATCGCCAATGTGCGGCTGGAATTCGAATCCGGATGCGTGGCCAACTTTACCGCCAGCCGCGTCTCCACCGAGCGCGTGCGCAAGTTGCGCTTCTTCCAGCCCCGCCAGTATGTCTCCGTCGACTATGGACGCCAGGAAGTTCTGGTTTTCACCGTCGGAAACGATGGATCAGCCTCCAGCACTCCCACGATCAATCCGCAGATTGGCGTAGGCAAGCCGCCGGTGACCTCGGAGGAGCCGCTTCATGCGGAATTGAAGTCGTTTCTTCATGCGGTGCTGCAGCGCTCAACGCCGGTCGTATCGCTCGATGACGGTCGCCGCGCCCTAGCCCTTGCCCTCGACATTGTGGGCGCGATTCGCGAACATGGGAAAAAGGTCGGACTCGCCAGCCTCGCCAAGGGAAAGCCCTGACGAAGATCTTGGGCCCCCGCCTCTTTCTCCGCTGTCTTGCTGAGAACTGACAACTGGCAACTGAGAACTTTTTACAAATGTTTACACACGTAAGTCCCCCGACGTTTGTCAGAGCAGAATCCCTTGAAAAATGCGAAAATAAACGTAGCTTGGCCGCGTCCGCTCGCTGGGTCATCCGATAGAAGGCCGGATGCAACGCAGCTACGGGAATGTGTGTCTAACGGACAAGCCTGGTTCGGACAAGCTTAGTTCATGCCCATCACGCAAATTCCATTCCAGGATCCCGTGGCTCCTGCCGAGAAGCCTCAGCCGGAACAACTCGGGCTCTACGATGCCCAGGGATGGGAAACGGCTTACCGCGATCTCGATGACGATGCCCGCGTGCCGCATCTGCTCATCCAATTGCAGGATGATCTGGCTCGCTCACGGCGCCGCGAAGCTGCTTGGATTTCCATCATCACCCACTTGATTCTCATCATTCTTATCGTAAACATTCAAAAGTTCGACAAATACCTACCCTGGCACTCGGCTGTTGCGGCGAGAAACCTGACCACCGACAAGGATGTCACCTTCCTGGAACTCCCCCCGGACCTGCAAAAGCTTCAACACAGGCCGAACACGAACATTGCTTCCGATAAAGACCGCATGGCAATGACGCGGCATCCCGAGCTGGACATCAAGGAACTGCGGAAGATTTTGGCGACACCCGCACCCGGAGCGCCCGGTTCGAGTGCGCCCAAGGCGGCGCCGCCCCCACAATCCTCTGCCGGCTTTTCGCAAAACCAACCACCCGCTCCGCAGCAGGCGCCGAATCCCCAGATCGCGCAACTGCAAACGCCGGCTACGCCGAACATCAGCAATGAGTTCAAGAAATACGCTGGCTCCATGTCCGCGGGTTCTGCGATTGAAGAGGCGACCCGCGCGGCGGCTGCCGGGCGCGGTGCCGGCCAGCAGGGGGACGGCGGCAATTTTGGCTTGGGTACGGGCGCACACGGCCGCCAGATGGGAAATCTTGAGGTTCTCAGCGATACCATGGGCGTGGATTTCGGCCCTTATTTGCAGCGTGTTCTTCACGATGTTCGCGAGAACTGGTACAACGCAATTCCGGAATCCGCGCAGATGAAACATGGAAACTTAATCATCGAGTTCGCGATCACCAAAGATGGACAAGTCGCGGGCATGAAGCTGGTGACCACTTCCGGAGACAGTCCGCTTGATCGCGCGGCTTGGGCTGGCATCACGGGGTCGGACCCATTTCCACCGTTGCCCGCCGAGTTTGGCGGACAATATCTCGCTCTCCGCTTCCGCTTCTTCTATAACCCCACCAAAGAAGAACTCGAGTAGTTCCTCTCGAATCTTCCAAGACGCGCGACTAGTGGAGCAGGCAAGTTCCTTTACCACACGCGGCAGCGGTTCTGATTCACCATCGGTGATCCCGCCTGGCAGTGAAACGCCTCCTGAAACTCCGGCATATTCGAGACCACACCATTCGTACGATACTTCTCTGGAGAGTGCGGATCGACCGTGGCCCTCATTCGCTTGGTTTCGTCGCGAGACTCCCCGCACCAACTCTGACCGTAACCTATAAAAAATCTCTGGTCCGGTGTGAGTCCGTCGATCGGTTGCAGGCTCTGTCCCTTGGTATCTTCTTTCCATGCCATGTTAGCCAGGATCAACCCGCCAAGGTCGGCAACATCCTCGCCCAAGGTCAGCTTGCCGTTAATCTTGATGTCATCGATAATTGTGTAAGTCGAATACTGGTCCGAAATGCAACTGGCGCGCTTCACAAACTCTTTGCCATCTTCCGCCGTCCACCAGTCGCGCAGATTTCCCTGGGCATCGAACTGGCGGCCTTCATCGTCGAAGCCGTGGGTTAGCTCGTGGCCAATCGTTCCGCCGGTATCGCCATAATTTGGAGCTGCGTCTGAGTCAGGATCAAAGGCTGGCGGCTGCAGCACTCCCGCCGGGAAATTTATGTCGTTCATCTGCGAGTTGTAATACGCGTTCACCGTTGGTGGAGTCATATCCCACTCGCCGCGATCCACCGGCTTGCCGATCTTGGCCAGTTCCCGGTTCAGTTCAAATTTCCGCGCCCGCTTCACATTGCCCACCTCGTCCCCGCGTATAATCTCCAGCTTGCTGTAGTCGCGCCATTTATCGGGATAGCCGATCTTGTTGGCCATTCCACGAAGCTTCACCAGAGCCTGTTGCTGGGTGGCTGCGGACATCCACGGCAACGAATCGATATCCTGCGCCATCGCCGCATCGATTTCCTTCACCATCTTCAGCGCCTGCTGTTTAGCCTCGGGACTGAAATATTTTTCCACGTACACCTGGCCCAGAGCTTCGCCGAGGTCGTCGTCCACGTTTTCCGTGCAGCGTTTCCACCGCGGTTGCAGCTCCTGCTGGCCTCGCAAAGTCTTTCCGTAGAATGCGAAATTCTCGTTTAAAAACGGAGCTGCGAGAAACGGCGCATATGCATGCACCAGGTGCCACCGCAAATAGACTCTCCAATCCTCTAAACTCTCCTTTTCTATTTCCTGGTTCATGGTCTTGAAAAAGTTGGGAGAGGTCACATTTAGCGAGCCCAGCGAATTCAGCCCTACCTTGGTGAAGTAAAGCTGCCACTGAAAATCGGGACTGATTTTTTCCAACTCGCTGCTGGTCATCTTGTGATCTAAATTCTTGGGATCGCGCCGTTCGACTCGGGTCATCGAACCTTGGGCCAGCGCGGTTTCAATGTGCATCACCGTCTGCGCTCCGGTGGCCGCTACAGCCGGCTGATCACCCAGCTGTTCGAACATCTTTTGTACATGCGCCACATAAGCCTTGCGCAGTTCGACCGACTTTGGATCGTCCTTCACGTAATAATCACGGTCAGGCAATCCCAGTCCTCCCTGGTCGGCTTCCGCAATCACCTGGCTCGCATCTCTGTAGTCTTGCGTTGATCCGAAACCGAACAAGACGTTGTCACGACTCATGGATGCGG
>DLMI01000218.1:2839-6477 GCA_002478145.1 Acidobacteria bacterium UBA7540 | reverse complement strand
GCCCGTAAAGCCAAAGGCAGAGCTCAAAACGCTCCTGGAGGACTGTTTCTGGGCTCTCAAGCGATCGCTCCAAAGGCGGCTTTCTAGCACTCTCGGGCCATCTGTCCCCATATCGTGCCATTGTCATGGCATCCTGAGTGCCTCAAGATAGCTGCGTGCTAAGAGGCCCCCAAGATCGAGGCTATTTCGCAAGGGCGACCCGAACCCCGATCGAAAGAAACGCAATGCTGGACGTGAACCCAAGAGCGACGCTTCCCAAGCCTCAGGTTGGTCACGCCAGTCCTCAGGTTGGTCGCGCCACCAAGGAACGTAGCCGGCTACTGATCGCCCTTACTCTTCTGGTGATGGCCCTCGCCGTCGTCCTCGTGAAGGATCGCGAATTCTGGTTTGGCTCGGACGAGGCGCTTGAATCTGATGCTTCATACTCGGAAAGCGTTCCGAAGGCGCAGTCGGCGACTGCTCCTGCCAAAACCGCCCAAGTGCCCGTTGCACCGGCTGCGACACCAAAGAGCCATCCTGCACCGAAGGCTTCCACCGCATCGGCCGTTCCTGAGCCGTCTAATAAAGACGCTGCTAACTCAGAGTCTCCGGCAGTCGTGACGAATCGGGCCGCCCTTCCGCCGATGGACGTCGAAGTGGTTGCAGGCGACACGCACCGCATCATCCATCCCGGAAGTAACGTCGCCAAAGTGGAAATACCAAGCGATTCAAACCGCGTCTCAGCGGTTGCGACTTCAGTGGTGGCTCATCCTACGAATGCTGCGGATCGCGAGCGACTGGCTTCGGTCGATTTGACCTATCCTTTGTTGGGACAGCACATGAAGGTGCAGGGTTCCGTGGTGTTGCAGGCGGTCGTGGGCACTGACGGCACAATCCAAGGCCTACGCGTGCTTAGCGGCCCCGCTATCCTGACCGCTGCGGCGCAGCAGGCAGTGCGCGAGTGGCACTTCAAGCCTTATCTCCAGAACGGCCAGCCGGTCGAGACCAAGGCCACAATTGTTGTAAACTTCTCGATTCGAGTCGCCGATAATCCGGCCAAGACAAGCTAGAGCCTGCGCTACGGCCAGGGAAGCAATATCTCCCGCGACTACCGAGTGAGGACTATTTCCCGTTCCGCAGTTAGGGTTCTCCTGAAACGTGAGAAAAATGACACACTATTGCCCTACACGAAAGTAACCTACCCAAGAATCCGGGTTCGGGAGATTATGAAATTGCCTTCGGCGCTCCCTGTTTTGGTCCGAAGTTAGGTCCGCAAGTAACCATCATGCCGCAGAAAATCATGGATGTTCTTATGCTAGGCCACTGCTCGCACGAGTTCTCTTGGCCCCGGCGTGGCTCTGACGGGGACTACTACCAGGTCTGCCTTTTGTGTGCGGCCGAGTACAAGTATGACTGGACCACCATGCGCCGCACCGAGCGCGTGGAGCACGCGAAACCGGAAACCGGGATCCGGCGCAGTCATACCCGCGAGAAACGGCCTTCCTGGACACCGCGTGCGCGGCGCTTGAAGCTTGACGTAGCTCTTCGCTACCGCGTCAATAACACGAGCGCATGGTACGAAGGCACAATCGAAAATCTCAGCCAGACCGGCCTTCTATTCCACGGGCCGCAGCAGTTGCCCGTCAACGCTTTGATCGAGCTGGTGTTTGAAATGCCCGAAGAAATCTCCGGCCAGAAGAACCGCAACGTGCTGTGTCAGGGCCGCGTAATACGCTCCCGGGATCAGGAAGCGAACGCTCAAGACGCGGAAGCCGGTACCGGCCTTCTAGCTGCCTCGATCGTCGACTACAAGTTCATACGCTAGAAACCCGGCAGGAGAAGTCTCTCTGCCGGATCAAACCGACCGCATATCGCAGCCTGACGTGCAAGATCCGGTTCGTCCAGTCAACCAGACTTCCACCTGGTTTTTCCAACGGGCTATACTGTTGACGCGCGTTGCGGACTATACCCACTTTTTGGGAATCCGGTCATGCACAAACTCTCGCCAGTTTTCGTGTTCGCTCTCGCGGCAATCCTCGCCGCAAGCCTGAGCTGCGCCAAAAAGCCGGATGACGCAAAAGTTTCCAGCGAAATCCAGGGCAAGTACAGTCAGGACTCCGGACTGTCGAGCAAGCAACTCACCGTGCAGGCCAGCAATGGCGTTGTAACCCTAACGGGGTTCGTGGACAACGATGCGCAGCGCGCGGCCGCGGCGCGGCAGGCAGCGTCCGTAGAGGGTGTTAGAGAAGTCATCAACAACCTGCAGGTGGGAACTGCCTCGAACCCCTCCGCAGCACCTCCAGCACCGGCCGCCAAGATCGCCGACGCCAAACCTGCCAGATCAATGCCGGGAGGGAGCCCAGCGAGCGCCAGAAAGCCCAGTCGTTCTCGCGTCGCTGAAGATCCGGCCATGGGAAACGACTCCGCCAGCAGCACACTCGCTGAGGGTTCCCAACCACCAGCGCCGACTTCACAAGACGAGCCTTCCGCCGGCGTGCCCCCGTCATCACCACCTCCGCCTCCCGCACCACCGCAACCGCTGAAGGTGACGATTGAGCAGGGCACATCGATCTCAGTCCGCCTCATCGACAGCATTGACAGCGAAACGAACCAGCCCGGGGACTCATTTCACGCCAGCCTGAACGCACCACTCTCCGCAGAAGGATCCCAAGTGATTCCCGCAGGCGCCGACATCACCGGACACATCGTCGACCTCAAGAGCGCCGGCAAATTCGCGGGACAGTCGCTCGTTGTCTTGCAACTCGACAGCATCGCGGCGAATGGCAAAAGCTACAACCTTCAAACCGATCAGTTCAGAAAAGAAGGCAGTTCGCGAGGCAAGAACACAGCGGAAAAGGTGGGCGGCGGAGCCATCGTGGGCGGCATCATCGGCGCCCTCGCGGGCGGGGGCAAAGGAGCTGCGATCGGCACTGCGGCGGGTGCCGGTGTAGGTGGCGGCGCACAGGCTGCCAGCAAAAGCCAGCAGATCAAGCTGCCCTCAGAAACCATACTTACGTTTACCCTGCAAGCTCCCGTCACGGTGATTAAGCAGCAGGACCCGAATGCTGGCCGCCAGAAGCTAGGCGATTCGCCGTAGGGACACTCTCAATACGCCCTTTCGCTCTTAGAGAACGTGCGTCCACGCCTTCGCTCTGGCTTCGCTTCTCTCACTTACGCCGGAAATCCTGCTCCTTGGATTCGCCGCCTTCGTCTGCGTCGTCGTAGACTCAGGAAGCACCCTAATCCGTCCCTAATGCCTCCTATTACGGCATTGCTGCATACTAGGAACGACGCCCGGCGCCTGGGTCGGGCGCTGGAGACGCTTCTTCCCTGCGCCGAGCTCCTGATCGTGGACCATTTCTCGACCGACGCGACCTTGCGCGTTGCACGCGAATACGGCGCGCGCATTGTGCCAGCAGACGGCCAAGCCACGACGAAGCATTACCTCGACCGTGCACGCTACGATTGGATCCTTTGTCTGGACCCATCGGAGTCCATCACCGAAAGACTCCAAGCCACATTGTTCGAATGGAACTCGTTACCTGGCGACAGCTTAGCCGGCACTACCGCTTTTTCCGTGGTCGTGCGCGAACAAGTGGATAACAATTGGCAGGACCTACCGGCTCCCCAAACCCGGTTAGTTCCCCGCAACTGGACTC
>DLMI01000218.1:0-2718 GCA_002478145.1 Acidobacteria bacterium UBA7540 | reverse complement strand
GATTGCTTTTCCTTGACCTCCATCGTCCGTTCGGACAGTGACTTCAGTACCTTAGTCCCGCCTACCCCCGTCGCCTTATAATCCACTCAAGAATCAGCATTGCCCGCGTTCTCAGGAAGACGTGCGTTTGGAATGCTATAACCGCGCTTTCCTGTGAAACGCCACAAACTCAGTGGACCCTTTTTACGCATCGTCGATTTTCTTCCTCGGGCTGGCCTTTGGCAGCTTTCTGAACGTGTGTATCTATCGCCTGCCCTTGGGTTTGTCGGTGGTGACGCCGCGATCGGCCTGCCCCCGCTGCAAGCACCCAATTGCCTTCTACGACAACATGCCGGTCATCAGTTGGCTGCTTCTGAGGGGCCGCTGCCGGCACTGCAAAACAAGAATTTCCCCGCGGTACCTTTTCATTGAGTTGCTTACCGGCGCTCTCTTCCTAGCCTGTTACGCCTACTTCGGGCTGACCCTGGCCACGTTGAAGTACTGCGTCTTTGGATTTCTCCTGCTTGGCCTCATCTTCACCGACGCCGAAACCAAGCTTCTGCCGGATAAGCTGACGTTCCCCGGCCTTGCCCTCGGCATAATTTTCAGCTTGCTGGTTCCAGTCAATGACGTGGCTTCGCAGTTTCTGCCTGGCATCATTAACCTGCCCTTCAGCGCCGACTTCTCAGCTCACCTGGTCTCTTTGCTCGATTCCCTGTTGGGCGCGGCCTTGGGTGCATCGTTCATCTACGGGGCGGGGGCCGCTTACTTGCGCTGGCGCGGAATGGAAGGCATGGGCTTCGGCGACGTCAAGCTGATGGCCATGGTAGGCGCGTTTCTCGGTATCAAACTCACCATCTTCACTATCTTCACGGCATCCCTGGCCGGGTCGCTGTTTGGCCTTGCCACCGTGCTGATGGTCTGGATCAAGCGCACCCATCGCTTCATGCGCCGGCTGGCCAACTTGCAAGCTGCGCGCCGCCGGGGATGGCAATCCGCGCAAATGGTTTACCGCCATTACCAGATGCCCTTCGGCGTTTTTTTGGGCAGCATGGCCCTGCTCGCGCTTTTCGTCGGCAATCAGTTCTTGCACTGGTATGGGAGGCTTTGGTGGTAAGACTGCTCGCCAATCCGCTGGTGTGGCGCGGCACGCTGGTGCTGTTTATGGCGGGATGCGCGTTCGTGTTCGCCATCTTTCTGATCCGCCGCTTGCGCCGCAATCTGGCTGCTGAGGCCGATCTCGATTCCGCCACCCCTCACACTCTGGAGGCTTTGCCGGTCCATTTGTACAACACTGTGATCCAGCAACTGAAGCAGCAGAAGCACGAATTACAAGTACAAACGCTCACCGAACAGCGCCGCGCTCGCGTGACTGAAAATTTCAGCCAGACCGTGCTTTCCAATCTTCCTTCCGGAGTGCTGGTGTTCGCCCTCAACGGATTGGTGAAGCAAGCCAATCCCGCAGCCAAAGAAATTCTGGGTTTTCGCTCTCTCTCGGGGATGAGCGCGGAAGATATTTTCCGCGACGCGGCAGTTTGCTCGCCGAAGTCCACCGTCCGTTCCGATGGCCCGGCGGATTTGCCCGTGCGGCTCGTCGAGGAAGTTCATGCGGTGTTGCGTGAGGGCAGCAAGCGGCGTCAACTCGAGGCCGACTACACCACTCCCGCCGGAGAGAAACTTCACATCGCAGTTACGGTTTCCGCCGTCCCCGCCGTCGATGGCAGCCTGCTCGGAGCTGCGTGCCTGATCAGCGATCGTAGCGAGTTTGAACACATCCGCCGCCAACAACAGTTGCATGGTGAAATTTCCGCGGAGATGGCTCTTGAGTTACGCACCTCTCTGAGCACTATCGCCGGGTATGCGCAACAACTGGCGCGTAATCGCGATCCCGATCTCACCCCGCAACTCGCCGCCGACATCGCAGGCGAGGCTGCAAGTCTGGACCGCCGCATCGGAGGATTTCTGGCCGCGAAGCGCACGGTAGATGCTGGCACTCGTGCCAATACGGCCGCTCGAATCACCTGACCATGAAAATCAACAGGAAGAGCCTCTCAACGGATCAACCTATGAACGCAGTCAAAGGATGGAAGCTATGAAGCGCATCACACACGTCGGATTCGTATTCGCGCTGTTCACGGTCCTGGCCGGTTCTCCGGCCGCGGCACAGACCACAACGCCTGCTACAACGCCGGTACCGGACCAATCCTCGCTGGGCGACTATGCCCGCAAGGTTCACAAAGATCCTAGCGGCAAAGCCAAGCCCAAGGTCTTTGACAACGACAATCTTCCGAAAGACGACAAGCTCTCCATCGTCGGGGAACCCGCACCCGCAGGTGCAGACGCTACTGCTTCCGCGGAATCCGCCTCAAAAGCGGCGGCCGCTCCAACCGACAGTAAAGACGCCGCCGGAACGAAACCCGCCGATGACGAACAGGCCAAGAAACAAGCCGAATGGAAAGCCTGGCAGGAAAAGTTGTCGGCTCAGAAAAACTCCATCGACCTGGCCTCGCGCGAACTCGACGTGCTCCAAAAGGAATACCAGCTCCGCGCCGCCGTCATGTATGCCGATGCAGGCAATCGTCTGCGCAACTCCACTCAGTGGGACAAAGAGGAAGCCGACTACAAACAGAAGATCGCCGACAAACAAAAGGCCGTCGACGACGCCAAACAGAAACTCGATGACTTGGAGGAAGAAGCCAGAAAAGCTGGCGTTCCCGCCGCCATGCGCGAACCGTAAAT
>DLMI01000234.1 GCA_002478145.1 Acidobacteria bacterium UBA7540 | reverse complement strand
AACGGCCAAAGCAAGATACAAGCAAGATACAAGCGCGGACTCTCGCCTTTCCAGAGAGTCTGCGGCTTTTCCTTTAAGTCGCGACGCGCGGCGCCCAAGCTCAAGAAGGGAACCGCCCGAATACCAGCGGGACAAACAGGACACGGAGCGCAGACTTAGGCGTAGTTTGCCTTACCACTCGGTTCTTAATAAAGTTATTCTACACTTTTGTATCATCCAGTTAGAGAGGATGCAGAGTAGCTGAAGATGGTGCCGAAGCCGATGAGTCTCTGGAGATAGCCCAGTCGTCCTACGACAGCACCGCCGGGTGCGGCATAATGCCTCACATATGCGTTAATTGACATATGCTTTTGATTCCTTCTAAGCCACTGAACTAGCTTGGTATAACTCGCTGCTAAGACAGAACACCGAACAAAATACGACATTAGTTGGAAAAATGGAAATCCCCCGTTCCCCGGGTTACGAGGGACTCGACGAGCGATTGCCGGAACCCGCTGGTTCCGACGAAATCTCCCGTCTGGCGAAGACGTTCAACCGCATGCTGGAAAGGGTTCAGGCGTCGGTCAAACAATTGCGAGCCGTAACCGATGCGGTCGCTCACGACTTGAAAAGTCCCGTGACCTCGATCCGGGAAACTCTCGAATCGGCACTCTCGGCTGAAAACGGCGACCAATGGCGAGATTCGGTTGCGCAGGCTATCGAAGGACTGGACCGCATGTCTGCTCTACTCAACACGACGCTGGATGTCGCCGAAGCCAAAGCCGGTGCGCTTCCAATGAAGCGTGTGGCGGCGGACCTGCCTGCGGTTGTGACTCAATTACTCCAGTTGTACATGCCGGCCATGGCCGACAGGCATCACGAGGTAAGAACTGACCTGCAAAGCGGCGTTATAGTTGAGGCCGACCTTGGGCTGATCAATCGCACTCTGAGCAATCTATTGGAAAATGAACTTGTACACTTGCCGCCCGGCTGCCAGATCGATATTCGGCTCCGGTCGCACCAGGGCTATGCCGAACTGGTGATCGAGGATAACGGGCCGGGTTTTCCTCCCGAGATCGGCAGCCGTGCATTCGAGCCTTTTGTGAAGGGAAAGCACTCACCAGGAAACGGGCTCGGGCTGGCATTTGTCGACGCCGTGGCCCAGGCCCATGGCGGGACAGTGAAGATTTCCGATCGCCCGAGCGGGGGCGCCACGGTTACGCTGTCACTGCCAGCTAGCGAGATGACGTTGCCTACCTCTTTCTTGAAAGTGCCCGTTCGCAGTTGATCAATACCGCAAACCCCCTTTTGGAAACTCACGCTGGCGTGGAGGTGATGCTGCCGCACCTCCGCCACTATCCACCTTTTGGGCGTGCTTCTGCTGTCACGTATTCACAGTACCCTTCAACATGAACGGTAAATGTCCGGAGAATTACATCTTGTTCATGTTCGCAAATGCGCGTGTAAACCTGAGAGAAGCTGCGCTATTCTGATTCTTAGCGGCCCCAGGTCCCGACGTGACCGTAGGAGCCATTCGCAGGTGCGGGGTAATCGCTTCATGTAGAATTGACAGGTTTACCCAGGACACTACCCAAACTAAAAAGGAGGTATGGATGCTCGCGAATATCGCACACCGCAGCCGTACTTGTCTCGCCGGCCTCGCCGGCGCTTTTCTAATCGTTACATCAGGCCCATCGTTGATGGCGCAGGCGATGGGACAATTGATAGGCACAGTGACCGATCCTGCTGGTACCCCTATGGCGTTTACCATGGTTACGACGACCAGCGTAGAGAGTGGCTATGTGCTACCTGCGGCCACGGGCACGGACGGTACTTATAGATTTAGTCTGCCTTCTGGCAACTACCGCATCAAGTTCGAATCCCGCGGCTACAAAACAGTCGAAATCCGTGCCGCAAACGTCAGCGGGCCCTGGACGGTCGTCGAGAATTGCGAGCCCGAAGCCGTCGCGCAAACACAAAGCAATACAACCGCAGAGCCGGCTCAGAAGACGGCGCCCAGCCCTTCCAGTAAGCCGACGGAGCCGTCGCTGGAGGATCTCGGCATCACTCCGTCTCAAGCCAAGGGTAATGCACGGGAACAGGCACTACTTGACAGACGCTCGCATATGCTCAAGATCCATCAACGGCTCGGTTTGATAACGATTGCTCCTTTCGCCGCCACGCTCATCACTTCCGCGGTCGCCGGTGGAAAGCAGACCAGCACCACCGACCGTGATCTGCATGCCGCTCTGGGTGTGACGACGGCGGGATTCTATTTCACGACTGCTTACTTTGCTATCCGGGCGCCCAAGATACCCGGCACCCAAACCCGCGGGCCCATCCGCCTGCACAAGACCCTGGCCTGGATTCATGCTCCGGGAATGGTCCTGACACCCATCCTGGGGGAGATAGCTTTCGCTCAAAAGAGCCGCGGCGAAAGGGTACACGGGATCGCCTCGTTGCATGGGCCGGTGGCCATCGTGACGGGAGCGGCATTCGGATTGGCGGTAGCATCCGTGTCGTTTAAATTCTGAAGAGGTCATATGCTTCGAAAATTGCTGATGGGGCTTTGGCTGCTATCACTTCCCGCCTTTGCCGCGACGGACAGCCAGTGGGTGCTTGATCAAGGCACTCTCACCTATCATGTATCACATCCACTTCACCAATTCGACGGTGTCAGCCGTGCGGCGCGAGGCAAAGGCGTCTGCAACGATGCGCAATGTGATTTCTTGATCGCGGTGCCCGTGAAGTCATTCGACTCGGGTGACAGCAACCGTGATCTTCACATGCTGCAAGTGACGCGCGGGGCGCAATTTCCCTTGGTGACCGTGCGCACCCGAATGCCCGAGTCGGCTTCCACATCAGCGACGATCTATCTTGATCTGGAGATCCAGTTCGCCGGCCAGACCGTCCAGTATAAGCAGGTTCCATTCAAACGGGTGGCGCAAGGAAGAGAGAGCCGGATCACGGGGACAATTCCGGCAAAGCTAACCGACTTCAAGATCGACCCACCGTCGCTCCTAACGATGCCCATCAAGAACGATATTCCAGTGCGCGTCGACCTGACCTGGCGTCCAATGTGAAGGGCTGGCTCATGTCCCTCCGTTCTGGTTGGCACATGCTAACAACAGCCTAGAAGAATCGCGAGTCAGCAACGATCGTTAAGCAGCATTCGGGCAGTGTTCTGATCTCAAGCGACGAACGCAGGTTTTATGGCAAGTCCAAAATAGGAGGCCAGCGATGAAAAAATTCGCGGCAGGCGTAATCGTAACCTTTCTCTGTATTATCGGGGGAGCGTACGCCTACTTCGCCGGAGGCTTGGCGCCAGTGGCTACCGCCTCGCGTCCAATGCCGTTCGAAAGGAAACTGGCGCATATGGCACTGAATGCAAAACTGCAAAGAGAAATGCCGAAGACGGTCCCGATTGAGGCCAACGAAGCCAATTACCTTGCAGGCGCGCATGAGTATTTAATAAACTGCGCCGTGTGCCATGGGGTTCCGGGGAAGAAGGAAACCGCGATCACCCGCGGAGAGTTCCCCATACCGCCGGAGTTATTGAAAGGGAAGGGCGTCACCGACGATCCGCCCGGCGAGACATTTTGGAAGGTGGCGAATGGGATTCGGCTCACGGGAATGCCGGGTTTCAATCAGAGCCTGTCCGAGACCCAGATGTGGCAGATCTCGCTGATGCTGGCGAATGCTGACAAGCTTCCCAATTCGGTCACCGCGGTGTTAGCGGGACAACACGAGCCGCCCCAGCCGACATCAGCGGCTGCGGCCGACCACCCAGCCTCCATAAAGTAGTTCCCAGGTAATGCAAATGGATAGGCAAGCTCGACGACCCCAACGTCTCAGTCGAATGGGGTAGCGCTGATTCACGTCTACAATGGATATTGCGACCTTGCGCGTTACCTGATTTTTTAGTGTCCTGTCCCACGTTATTGCTGACAACGAGCAGCTTGGCAGGGACCCCCTCACCCGGCCCGCCCCGGCTGAAGAAAACGCCGGCGGCCGGCCACCCTCTCCCCCCAGGGGGAGGGGGCCGGGGGAGTGAAGGGTATTGTCACCAATTAGGTGGGACAGGAGACTAGCCGGGTTCTCCCCACGCCGGGGAAGGGTGGGTGGGGCAGTGGACGCTCAGAAGATCTTGTTGGGTTTCGCATCTTGCGAAACGAATTTATTGTTAGAGTGAGCCGCAGGTGCTGAGCCGTCATGCGTCCCAAAATGGTCGTGCTTCCGCTCGACCTCTTCCTTGATGGTGCACAGGGCATGGTTCCACACGACGTCGTGCATGAATCCTGGAAACAATAATCTGGCCCCTCCCCAAAGAACCCGACCTACGAAGCCCTTGCCTTTCTTGTAGTCGAACGCCGTGTAAATGGAGAGACTGCGGTTTCCGTCCTTGATCGCCGTGACGTTGAAGATGAGTTGCGCATGGTCCACAAGCCGCTCATCGACCTGATATAGCAAAGTTTCGAAGCCGACTCTTTTGGTCAGCCGCAGTTCCGCGCCCAACCTGACGAACGGTATTCTGTATCGAATCACCGATCCGACTTGGTTAGGCACCCCCTGGATTTGCCGAATGTTGAGGAATCGCGGGCTGACGAACTTCGCATGGGGTTGGCCGAACTTGGCCATCTCCTCCATGATCTCTTCCTCCGAACCTCGGATCTTGATCGCGTACATCCGTTCGAAGTCGGGCGACTTGCCCAGCTCCATTCCCAGGCCTGAGGCAAGCTGCTCCTTGAGCACCTCGCGCTTTTCCTTCAGAACCACTGTCGGGTACCGTCCGTACTCCCCCCATTTCAGACCGAAGAGCAACTCAAACGCCACGTTCCTCAGCGTGACCACCACACCGCTGAGAATAGATCGCAGCACGTTGTAGCCGCACATCTCCCGGAGCACTTCCCGATAGTCGGCCGTGCCACTGGCGATCTTCCATAGCACTACGCTCAGGGGCCGACTCCGCTCGTCTCGCACCTTGTACTCAGTGGCAAACGCTTGGTACATGATGCGGCTCATCACGGGCATGGTGAACGCTACCCGGCTCGCGGCAAATACTATCCGTCCGAAGCGATTGTCTGCCACCAGCCATTTGACGGTCTTCCCGTATCCCTTGGCGAGAGCCTGCTTGTCCACTCCCTCATGGAGCACGGTCTCGGCCAGCCGGCTCGCCGTCGCGTGGGCTGAGTAGAGGCCATCTTTGTTCAACCGCGACCCGACCGCGTCACCGATGATGGCAAACCGGTCGCCAAAGGGGGATTTCGCCGTGGTCACGGTCATTCTGGGAGCACAAGCGCAGGCGAGGGGAGCTGCTGCGATGCCTGGTAAGATGCGGTCAATCTGCGGCAGCGTCAGAAAATCGCGGACGATCTGCTGAGTGTCTCGTGGCAAGACCGCCTCGTCGATACACTTGCCGATCATGGCGACGGTCAAGAATCTGCCCTTGGGAATGAGGGCCGTATGCTCAAGAGCGAGGTGTTTTGAGCCGTACTCGACGAAGTAGATCTCCCGGTTAATATTGCGTTTGAGGTAGTCCTCACCCACATCGAGCTCGAAGATGAAGGCCTTTCGGGACTTACCGGGAACGAACGCGGGATTCAACCGCTTGACGGAGGCGATGAGCCCATCGTCACGATAATCGAGGCCACAGTGCGCATTGATTCCGGTCGCGATACTCACGAAGGCGGCATCGAGTGAGGCCTTCTTTCCGGATGGCGCACGCACCGTCAGGTTGGGCATCCCCGACGGGGCGTAGGCAATTGCCTGGACGTCGCCATACAGGATGCGCGCGCCCTCCTTGACCGCCTCACCGAGCAGAAACCCATCGAACCCCGCAGGTCTGCCCATTCTTCTGCCGGGTAACGAACCCCTGAAGACCGCGTACATCTTCATGTCTTTGGGAACGCGCAGCCGGAAGTTTTTCCACTCACCCTGTATCCAGACGTAGTCGATGCGCCCCTGAATGATTTCATCCGGAACGACGAAACCGTGCGCGCCGAGTATTTCATTCAACCTCGGTGAGATAAGGCCCGCGCAGAAGTTGCATCCCTTGCATTGAAAGTCGTCGGAGCTCGGGTCCGTCGGACCTCGTTTCTCGACGATGACGACCTCCATGTGTCGATCGAGACGCTTGGCCTCACGAAGAAGATGGATGGCGAAGAACGAACCGGCAGGTCCACCGCCGACGATGGCGACACGATCGCCGTTCAGGAGGCTCCTTAATTGCGAAGACATTTCCGTGTTCGAGCACGTAAATCTATAGTGTGAAAGGCGGTGTGACTTTTCGCGGAGACAAGCGTTCTCGCATCCTGCCCCCATGCCGCCAGATTTCTGCCCTCAACGCTCTGTTATTCGACCTGCTGGAGATTCAGCGCAACCCGCACACCATTCACCAGGACGGCACTTCGGCATATTAGATAGCCGCAGGAAAAAATCCTGCGGCTATAGCTTATGTGCGGTTCAGAAAACGAATCGCACATCCAGATACACTGTATTATTGCCGCTCGCGTTGCGACCCGCACCATCATAGTTAATTGCGGCGCCGTTGAAACGTGTGTATCCGGTATATTGGGCGGCGAGCTGCAAATTCTGCATCGGCCAAACCGAGAAGTTCACGGCATACCCGGCGCCTCTCGGGTCGCCATTGGCACTGCCGGTCACCGGACTCTGTGCATACAGCAAAGGGTCGACAGTCCCCCCGGTATCGAACCAACCGAGCGTGGCAGAATAGCGATTGCCGAAATGGTATTCGGCATTTACCAAAGCCGTGTCCAGGTGGTGGCTGCTCTGTTGTGCTTCCCCCGCAGCGAAGGTTGCGGCCAAAGCTGAATTCTCGCGGATATACGTGCCGCGCAGCGAAAACACGTCCTTCCTGAACAACGTTCGATCGTACTGAAAATCCATTGCCCAGTCCGTGTACTCATCCTCGAAGCCCACTATCGCGCCAGGGGTCGACGCCATGTGCATTCCATAGCTGCCTACCTCAAGCTGGGTCGTCGGCGTCGATTCCTGCCAAGCGACGCGCCAGTATGGCGCAACCCCACGGATGTTGTAGGGAGCGCTTCCTGGATTAGGTTGAGGAGCACCCACGTGCTCCGAGCGATAAACCGTTCCATCCACATACAGATGATTGTCCCACATTGCGTAGCCACCGAATCCTGCGACGTCCTGCGCCAGACGGCCTTGAATGATGGGCCCGGCAGTAGGAGTGGGTGCGAAATCGCTAGAGATCCACGGGAAACCCCATGCCGGCGTATCATTCCAAAGATCCTCTACGGTCGGGTTGTTGTTGAAGTTCACGCCGTAATCGAGCTCTTTACCCGCGAAATTCCTCTTATTCGCGTAGCGGATATCTGTATTATCGATGCCGAAATGGTCATTTTGGGTATCATAGGTTACTTGAAGAAAACTGCCGACGTGGGTCGCCCATGCCCCAGCAAGAAAGAGCGACACATCTTGAGGAAATTCAAAATTGCCATTCTGAGTTTCCGGCTGGGGTGATTTCGTTGCGGTGAATGAGGTCTCGAACAACACGGAAAGGGGCAGTGAGGAGAGAAGATCAAGCCCTGCATGCCGCTTATTTGAATTGTCCGTGACTCCTTTCTTCTCCGTATCTTTATCAACATAACCGAGCAGCTTGAATTTTCGTCCCGCAGGGTTGAGTTCCGGAGGCGTGTAGTGGCAGCCACTGCACGGCAACCCCGTCTGGCGCGAATAGCTCGGAACAGCCCGCACGCTGCGCGGATTCAGTGCCACAAGAAATGCGAGAAAAAGCGAAGGAACTGACGCAAGCAGAGAAATCACCACTTTTTTCATATCACTCTCCTTGTTTGGATAGCCACTCCAAAATTAAAAATTCAGTTGGGAACTCACAATCCCCGCTGAGTTGACTTGGCACTCCGTGACGAGGGAAGCAAGAGCCAGGAAGCGTTCAGAATCGGCGGAGCGCGATGTGGCAATGTTCGCGAAAAGGCCAAGGTGTTTTACCTCACCGAATATTTGGGCCCCGGCCGCGCTGGAGCTTGGTAGGGAGGTTGAGCGATGGCGCGGTAAAAGGCGATGACCGCCTCGATGTCATCTTGACTGAGCGTCTTTCCCCAGGGGGGCATGGAAGCTGACTTCCCCGCGGCGGCTCCACCCATCGTAATGACGTTCCGCATGAAATCGTCGCTGAGAACGTTCAGCGTGGCACCATCGTTGGCCAGCGGCGGATTGGGATTCAGGTTCGAGCGGTTCGAGGGGCCGGCGGGCGTGGAATCCGCGTGGCACCAAACACAATATTGGTAGAAGACCCGCTTGCCTTGCGCCTGCTGATAATTGAGCGGAATCACATGCTGCGAGTCGTTCCAATCCGGTTCGCTGTCGTAAGCCCGCGCGAGGGGATCGGGTTTCTCCGCAGCCCGGTTTGCGCGACAAGAAGTGGCCAAACCAGCACCCAGAACGACCCCGAGCGCGATGAGTAGCTTCAGTTTCATTTGCCCCTCCCGGGCGTTCCGCCGGCAGGGGCGGGGGCGCTCTGTTTGAGGGTCATCAGATAGGCGGTCAAGGCCGAGCGTTCCTCGTCAGTGAAATCTCGACGGGGCTCAATCGCGTCAGGCGCTAGAGACTGCGGATTCTTGAGCCATTCCTCGATCCAGGCGGCGTTGATCCAGTTGCCGACATTCGTCAGATTGGGGCCAACGTAGCCGCCCGCAGAACCGATGGTGTGGCACGACTGGCACTGATACTTCACCTCATAAAGTTCCTTGCCGAGGCCCGCCATTTGCGGAGTGAATCGTTTGGAATCGACGCTGGCCAGATTCACCGTGGGTGTTTGCATAACCATGCTGAGGTAATCCGCCAGGACGGAAACCTCTTCGTCGGTCATGTTGAACTGGGGCATGCGGAAAGTGAGCGTGGGACGGAGGGTTTGAGGATTTTTCAAGAACTCGGCGATCCACTTTTTCTGCGCGCGGCTTCCTTCGTTGGTCAGATCGGGCGCAAGCGTTCCACCGTAACCGTTAAACCGATGGCAGACGTAACACTTGTAGCGCTCAAAGAGCTCGCCGAACGCTCCGGCGGGGCGAAACTGTGCCTGCCGCGTCGGGAGAATCAGGCCTTCCAATCCTGCCGTGGTGGATTTCCCCGTCATGCTCAAGAGAGCCGTGGTGAGGGCGTCCAGGTCACCGGGAGAGAGCGAGTACTGTGGCATTCGTGCCGCAACATTGACGGAGACCGGATCGGTGATCTTGGCTTCGATGTAGGCGACGGGCGTGCGGAGAATCCTCGAGTTGCCGAATTCCAATTGCGAAACGGTTTTGCTGCCCAGGCTTGTCAGGTCCGGCCCGAAGTCCGTCTGCGGCGCCAGGCCCTTAATGGCATGGCAACTGGAGCAACCCTTTTCCGCGAATAAGCGCTGCCCAAGCTGGACCTCTTCGGGAGTAGGCGCCTGGAGTTTCGGTACATCGCTCAGCAGGCTGGGATCGGTGAGTCGCGATTCGATATATCGAGTTACAACATAGAGGTCCTGGTCGGACCACTGATAACGCGGCATCTCGGCATGGGGTAGATATGCCTGCGGGTCGCGCAGCCAAGCTGCCAGCCAATCCGGATTCACCTTGCTTCCCACTTTGGTGAGTTCCGGCCCAATGTCGCCACCAATCAATTTGGTTTCGCCAGCGCGCGTGACCGCGAGCGAATGACACGTCGTGCAGAACATCTGCCGGAAACGCGTCTCGCCTTGATCGATCAGGTCGGGCCGTTTTTCCCACGCGGCCACCGTGCGGGGATCAAACTTGTAGGGTGGTAGGGGCTCGCTCGCGAGCGTGCTCAGGTAGCCGGAAAGGGCCTGCAGTTCCTTTTCGCTCAGCCGAAACTTGGGCATGCGCGGCTCGTCTTCGTTTTCGTAGCCGATAACGAGGATGGTGCCGTCGCTCGCCGTGATGACGCGTGGTTCTTTCAGCCACTTATATAGCCAGGCGCGGCTGACCTTGGTCCCAACATTCGTGAGGCTCGGGCCCAACATCACCGGACGCTCGATCCCCTGCATATGATGGCAGCCAACGCAATTGAGTGTGGCAAGAAGCTCGCGGCCCCGATCGAGACGCGGTGTCTGCGGCAGCTCGGCGCGGTGGCAGGTTCCGCAGGAGGCTTGGATGTAACGCACGGGCAGGATCGGCTGTTCCCAGGCGAGTGTGGTCTCATGCGCGTCGCGAACTTCCGTGGCGAGCCCCTGTCCGCGATGGCAAACCACACATCCCCAGTCACGCACGCGGTGGGGAATGGGCGGGTGCGCACGGAAGGGTTGCGGCACGGAAGCATCCAGCAGACTTGGCCGCGTAATGCCTTGATGGCACGTCGTGCAGCGATCAACCACCTGCATTTGCGGAATCCAGATTTGTTCGATCTCCGGGCGGAAGTCAGCCAGCAGGCGCTTGGTATCCGGTCGCGACTCTGCAAAGCGGACGTAATCCCTCTCGTAGCGTCTCCAGTCGCTCAGGTAGTCGCGAATCGGCGAGATGGCAAGGACTATGAGGAGGACCACGCACGAAACCGCGAAGATCAGACGCAGGCGCTTTGTGACTTTTCCCATCTCTTCAGCAGGCATTTCATCTCCAGGGCCAGACCCAGGACCAACCCGGGCCCCTGAAAAAAGTCCCTACCACCGTGAGCGTCAGGGCGACGGCGATGAACCAGGTCATCAACCACCAGGGAAGCGGTCGCGACCCCAGGAATTTCTGGAATCGCGAGTTGCTGGTGGATTTGAAATAAGGAATCAGCCCGAGCGCCCCTACCAGCGCGGTGGGAGCCAGCACGGTCCATGCGTCGTAGATGGCGAACAAAACAGACAGTACCGCGAAGGCTCCTACATAAATCTGCAACCGTCGGCGGCTACGGTGCGCCCAGAGCGGCTCGCCTTCGATGTTCACGTCAAAGTAAGGGATGACTACGAGCGC
Source organism: Acidobacteria bacterium UBA7540 (assembly GCA_002478145.1). The sequence continues at coordinate 53,854 of DLMI01000234.1, read as the reverse complement.
CAGAACCACCAGCGTGGGGAGCAGAACTCCGGCCACCAGAGGCGGAAAGTAATGGAGCAGTTCCTGAAGTCCCAGAAAATACCACGGCGCCTTGGCGGGATTCGGGGTGAGCAGCGGATTGGCCAATTGCTCCAGCGGCGCGTCCCAGAAAAGCGCCAGCACCACAAGTACAATTGCGAGAACTTGAAACGCGATCGTTTCCCGCAGAATGACGTGCGGGAAAGACATGAGCTGTGGGCCAACCTCCCCTTTCACTTTGGCGGAGGTATTGCGCGTGATGAAGACAATGCGCCGTGGCTGCCGGAGGGCGTCTGAACCTAAACCCGCGTCGTAACTTTTCTTCTCACTCATGATCGTCTCGCACCGTGAGCCCGCCATCCTTTTGAATTCTCCAGAAATGCATCGCGATAAGGACCACGGCAGCCAGAGGCAGGATCACGCAGTGCAGCACGTAGAAACGCAGCAGCGCGTTCTGCCCGATGATGTGCCCGCCGAGCAACAGGAAACGGATGGGGCGCCCCAGCACCGGAACGTAGCTGATGATGTTCGTCCCCACCGTGATCGCCCAGAAGGCCAGTTGATCCCAGGGAAGCAAATAGCCGGTGTAGCTCAAGAAAAGCGTGACCATCAACAAGCCGACACCAATCACCCAGTTGAACTCGTGCGGGGGCTTGTATCCGCCGCGGTAGAAAACATGGAACATGTGCCAGAACACTGCCACCACCATTGCCTGAGCCGCGAGGCGGTGGAGATTGCGGAGAAAGACTCCATTCGACACCACGTAAACCAGATCTTTCATGTCGCGGTAGGCGTCCGGCACCGCGGGATGGTAATAAAACATCAGCAGAATTCCCGTAATCGTCAGTACAACAAAGAGGAAGAACGAAATCGAACCAAGATAATAGGTGGCCCTGACACTCAGGGATTTTTCGCGCACCTTCACGGGCAGTACGTGCAGCCCAAGGTTGCCGAACACTGCCAGGCTGAGGGTGCGATTGGTGCGCGCCGGGCCACGGCGAAAGATGGAACGCCAGACGCGTGTTTGCCTGAGCTGTTCGAGCCGTTGATGGGTCCAAGCGGTTGTGGCCATGCGTCCTCAGACTTTCAGAATCTCTGTTTGCTTGACAACTTCGAGCTTGTCGACAACCAGAACTCCGTCCTCCCCCAACCCCATCGCGAAATGAGGAAGCGGCCGGGGAGCGGGCCCTGCTTCCACCTTTCCGGTTCTCGCGAATTTGCTCCCGTGGCACGGGCAGGCGATCTGGTCGGATTCCGGCTTCCATTGCGTGATGCACCCGAGATGCGTGCACACTGCGGACAACGCCCACATCCCTTTGTCCGTGCGGACGATGTAAACCTGCTGGTCCTGAAGATAAGTGACTGAATTCACCGGGTAGTCATCCGGCGAGCCGGCGAGGAAGGTGGTGGGCGGCTCAAACAGAACATTCGGTGACGCGTACTTCACCGTGACGACGGCAGCGCCGAGCCCGGCGATGGTCAGTGCCCCACCGGCAATTTCATTGAAGAAATCGCGCCGGGTGACTGCGTTCTTTCCTTCCGGCTTTCCCGGAGCGTTCGGTTCACCGGGCATATTCACTCTCCCTGGTCTCTTCCTGAGCGCCGTCAGGGTCGTGGTCAAAGACCTCAAAACCCTCCATGGTGATGGTATGCGCAGGGCAGCGTTCAGCGCAGAGTCCGCAACGGATGCAGATGGTTTCGTCTTTCACCATCACAGAGCCTTCGGTGGCGTTAAGTTCGCCAGGCGTCAGGTGTTGAAAAGTGATGGGATCGGATCCCACCGTCGCAACGATCTGCTGCTTGTCCGCGTCGGAGATGCTTAGTTGACTAAGCGGCACAAGTTGCAGGCAATTCTCCGGGCAGACGTCCACGCAGCCGCCGCAAAGGATGCACTCCGAGCCTTGGGTTTCGTTGCCGTCGAAAATTGTATTGATCCAACACTTGAGGCAGCGGGAAGCCTCCTCGCGAGCCTGTTCCTCGGTGTAGCCGGTCTCCACTTCGGCCACGCCCGTGCGGCGGTCCAGCGGAATCGTGGGGATGGTGAGCCGCGAGTATTCGTCGTAGCCCGCAGCCATCTGATGATGGTCGAGCACCGTGATCTGCACATAGCGCGGTCGCGGCTTCCAGCCAGAACCTTGCAGGTAACGGTCGATTTCCTCTGCGGCCTTCTTGCCGTCAGCCACGGCACTGATGATGAGGCGCGGGCCAAAGGCGATGTCGCCCGCGGCGAAAACGCCGGGCGCCGTGGTTTTGAGCGTGTCGGGATCGATCTTCACCGTTCCCTGGCGTGTGGTCTCAACTCCGTCCTGGGGCTTTAGGAACGAGAGGTCGGAGGTCTGCCCGATCGCCAGGATCGCGGTATCGACATCGAGAATGCTCTCCGTTCCGGGCTCGAAAGCAGGATTGAAGCGGTGCTGGGCGTCGAATACCGATGTGCAGTGAATCGTTTCAAGCCCCGTCAGCTTCCCGTTCTTACCGACAAACCCCCGGGGGCCGCGCGAAGGGTGAATTTTCAGGCCTTCGTCGAGAGCCTCCTCAATCTCTTCCTCGAAGGCGGGCATTTCGGCGCGGGATTCAAGGCACACCATGTGAACTTCCCGCGCCCCCAGCCGCAGCGCGGTGCGAGTGACATCCATTAACTCCTTCATGGCCACGTCGCGCTCCGCGTCGGTGAGCCGGTCTGGAAGGAGGGATCTGCTGAGCGCATCGAGCGTCTGGAGTTGCTGCTGGCGGAGCGCCGTGCGCGCCACGTCAATCGCCACGTTGCCCCCACCGATCACGACCACGCTGCTGCCAATCGAAAAGCGGTAGCCGAGGTTCGCATTCAGCAGAAAATCCGTTCCAGTAATGACGCCATCGAGATCGCGCCCGGGAAGCATGAGTTCACGGCTGCGGTGCAGGCCAATGGCTAATAGGATGGCCTTGAACCCTTCTGCACGCAGGTCTTCCAGGGAAAAGTCACCCAGGCGGCTGTTGAGACGCAAATCCGGCCCCAATGCAAGGATCTCGCGAACCTGCGCCTGCACCACGTCGCGCGGCAGACGGTATTCAGGAATCCCCAGGTGCAGCATGCCCCCGGGCACCGGCGCAGCCTCGAAGATTGTGACGGGATAACCCCGCAGGGCGAGGTCATGGGCGGCTGCAAGGCCCGCAGGCCCGGAACCGATCACCGCCACCCGCTCCGAGTGAGTCACGCGGGGCTTCTCCGGGTAGAGATCCAACGGAGTGCGCGATTCCGGCCCGTGACGCTCCGTGACAAAACGCTTAAGAGCACGGATGGAGATGGGCGTGTCAAACTGGCCGCGGCGGCAGGCGGTTTCGCAAGGGTGGCCGCAAACCCGGCCGCAGATCGACGCGAGCGGGTTTGGAGCGCGGGCGTAACGGTAGGCTTCCGCGTACCGGCCTTCCGCAATCAGCGCCACATAGCGGCCCGCCTGGGTGTGGACCGGGCAGGCCTGCATACACGGGAAGTTCGACTCCAGCCAGTCCAGGTCGACGAGTTTTGTCTGCTGCTCGGTCACGCTGCTGCTCCACTCGCTTCGCACTCAAAGGACTCCGTACCGGCTAAGGTCTCGCCGCCTCGATCCACGGGCTCAGCGGGTCACCGTGATGTCGACGGAGGCCGATCCACCCGAGACCGAAACGGATTGGGTTGCAGGCTTGCCCGCTTCGCTCCACGTCTTCAGCGTATAGCTGCCATCGGGAACATCCTTGATCTCAAAATTCCCTCCCTTATCCGTCACGGCGAAGTAAGGCGTGGGAACGACCACTACGTAGCCGGACATCTCCGGGTGCACATTGCAGAGTAGAGGCGCGACCCCAAGGTCGTTAAAGGTAAACGATTTCTCCTGGCCCTGCGGCCAGGTGCCCATATTGTGAGCAAGCTTTTTGTTGCCGCTTATGGAGGGCCAGTAAACGTTGTGCCCCACCGGATCGCTGTTCAAAAATTGCACCGTGGTGCCTTTCAGGACGACGAGCACGTGAGGAACGAAAGCCATGTGCTTTTGATCCTCCACGGCGGGTTTTGAGGGCGGATTGAAGGTCTTACCAGGAAGGGCATCAACATAGACGGCGATGTCTTCCGCAGACCGCAGGCCGTGGGCCGTGACTTTGCCCTTGATTTCCCCGGCAAACGCCAGGGCCCCGAAACTGAGCAACAAGAAGCTAAGTGCAAGAACCTGGTGTACATTTTTCTTCATGTTTTCACCTCAAATTCAAGATACTGATGGTTCTCCAAGCCCATCAAGCAGTTCTGAAACAGGCGTTACGGCAGGCAGCAAATGTCGCTTAGTGAATAAGGAAACCGTGGTTGCATATCGTCTAACGGATGGAATGAGCGCCCACTTGCACCTGCAAATCGTGGACATCGTCAGTCCCTCGCTACAAAGAGTACTTGCGCCATCAGTGAAGATAGACGGAAGCAAGATAAAGGGTCAGTGATCGGCAACCATGGACATTGTGACCTGCGTCACAACCGACTCGCTAGAATGGACTCAAAGACCGACGAATGGGCTTTGCGGACTTATTTGCCGCACAAAGTTCGCCTTATGTTGATTTTTTCACTTGGATGGACATGGTTGCTTGGGACATAATAACGATTGCAAGGTAATCACATGCCCGATGATCCACCACGCGGCCCCTACAATTTGAAGGTAATCGAAAACTGCTTTGGGTGTGTCACAAAAGAGGAAGGGCTATTCTGTCAACTTCCCCACACTGCGCTGGCCGAGCTCAATAATCTCCGTCAAACTGCTTTTTACCCCAAAGGGGCATTGTTGTTTGTTGAGGGGCAACCGACTCGCGGGCTTTTCCTCATCTGCGCAGGCCAAGCGAAGCTCTATGTGAATTCCCAGGAGGGCCAGAGCCTCACGCTGCGGATCGCAGAGCCAGGCGAAGTACTCTGTCTTAGCTCTCTGATTGCGGATGGACCTTACCCTGCCACGGCTGAAACATTGTGCCCGAGCCAAGTGGGCTTCCTCCCCCGGCTGGCATTTCTTCAGTTGATGCGTGCTCACCCGGATGTCTCGCTGCGTGTGGCCAAGCATCTCAGTATGGAAATCAGCAAAGCCTGGCAGCAGACGCGCATGCTGGCGCTGGCCCCTGATACGCACGCCAAGCTCACTCAATTCCTTATCGAATGGGCAAACAAGCACGGCCAGGTTACCGCCGACGGTCTGCGCATCACACTGCACATGACCCATGAGGAAATCGCTCGCAACATCGGCGCCTCCCGCGAAAGCGTAAGCCGCATCCTCAGCGATTGGAAGCAACGGGGGGTGATTCGCGTGAGTGGGGGGACGATTACAATTCTCAGCCCTATGAAACTGCCTGGTGCGCCTGCGACTGTTCCAGCTCGGTAGAATACCATCCCGTGTGTCGCTGAACTCATCTTCAACATCGCACTGATCAAGGATGGAACCCACATGCTCTGCATTTACGCAGCAGAAGACCACAGACGCGCGGTGGCCGTGGGTCCCTCCGACTCGAAGCGGCTGAGCGCGGCTGGGAAACATCCGGGCGCTCATTGTTTTTACTGCCTAATGTAAACACGAAAACAGCCAAAGGTCAGGACGCAATCTGCGTACACTCGTCCAGACTGATGTCCAATGGCCTAATACCACGAGATTATAGAGCTCCCTAACGGTCCGCTAATCGACAGGAATAGACAAATTGTTTATCTTATCTTGAGCCATGGCAGCCATTATTATGACGGATGTCATAGACATCTATTGCTGCTGATCCTAGGCTCAGCCAGCGGGAGGGAGTTTCGGGTTGCAGCTTTCGGCCCGCAACGTTTGTATGTTCACCTACAAGCCCCCACTTCGGGTCTGGGTTGCGGAAAACTAAGGTGGCGAGGCTTTCCGATTTCAGGCAGTTTTGACCGTTTCGGGGCCTATGATAAGACTTTTCACGCGGAGTTCAGGAAGTGCTCTGGTCTTGGCCGCCAGCCTTGCATTGGGCCTGCCGATCAGATTCTGACCGTGAAAGAAGCGTCCGATCTGTCCAAGGCAACAAGGACAGGTAAATGCCAATGAGGATTAACCGCAGGAGCAGAGGACTTAAGGTCAAACGCAGGAGCAAATTACTTTCATCCACTGCAGTTTTCATCCTCGTGTTTCTGGCCGGACTCGGCTTACGCGTTTTCCCGGCAGCGGCTTCAACCCAGACCGGCCAAGGCTCTGACTGGTCTGAGGTCACCGGCCCGCACTATCTGAGCCCTGTGGACCTAAAGCTTTCGGCTGATGGCCAACGACTTTATGTGGTCTGCGAAGACAGTGATCTGATGCTGGCCGTGGACACTCGCACCGGGCAAGTTACAGGGCGCGTAAGGGTCGGTCATAAACCAAAAGGGATTGCGCTCTCTCCCAACGGCAAGACAGTTTATGTTTCGAATGAGTGGGACGATACGATCACCGAGATTGACGCGTATTCCCTGCAGCCCCGCCGGACGCTCGAGGCCGGTTGGGGGCCCGTCGGGGTAACAACCGACCGAACGGGAGAAGTGCTCTACGTAGCGAACACCCTGGGGAATGACGTTTCTCTCCTTGACCTCTCGAGCGGGAAGGAGATTAAGCGATTACGCACCGGGACGTTCCCCGAATATACCGCCCTTTCGCGTGATGGGAGTCAAGTCTACGTTTCGAACCTGCTGGGGCGCGCGGGACCTATCGATCAACCGCTGGTTTCCGATCTAACCGCAATTGACACCCGGAAGCAAGTTGTTGCGGAAAGGATCAGCGTGCCAGGGGTCATCCAGCTTCGGCACATTGCGGAAGTGCCGGCAGGGACGGGGGGTTGCTTGCTCATCCCGTTCATGCGGCCCAAGAACCTGAATCCGCTGGTTCAGATCGAGCAGGGCTGGTACCTGACCCACGGAATGGCAATCATTCGACCCTCTCCTTCTCGCGTTGCGGGCGGCGGGAAACCCCGCGTCGATGAGGTATTGCTGGACGACATTGACCATTACTATGCCGACGGGTTCGGCGCGGCTAGCACGCCTGATGGGCGGTGGGTGCTGGTGACGGCAGCCGGTGCTAATGTCGTTTCCATCGTCGATACCGCGAAGCTCAAGCAGCTGTTACGTCAGATCCCGCCGGACAAGCCCGAAGCGCTGGCGAACCGGCTCGATTCCGCCCGGCGGTTTGTTGTTCGCCGCCTCTCAACGGGATCTGATCCCACTGCCGTGGCCGTCGCTCCCGACGGCCGTTTCGCTTACATCGCAAACCGTCTGGACGACACGGTCAGCGTAGTGGACATGGGGAAGTTGATGATTACCTCTACGATTGACCTGGGCGGGCCAAAGGAAATTACTGCTGTGCGCCATGGTGAACGCCTGTTTTTCGACGCAAGCTACTGTTTTCAGGAACAATTGGCATGCGCTACTTGTCATCCCCATGAAGGGCTTTCCGATGGGTTGGCGTGGATGCTCGAAACTCACAAGCTGGGTCGCGACGTGGTAGAGAACCGCACGCTGCTCGGGATTAAGGACACATCCCCTTACAAATGGAATGGCAAGAACCCTGACCTCGCGACGCAGGACGGTCCGCGCACCGCCAAGTACATTTTCCGGTCGCAAGGCTTCAGTCCCAGCGAAGTAAAAGACCTCGAATCATTTATCCAGTCGCTCAAACTGCCCCCCAATCGACATATTGGCTCGGATCGCGAACTGACCGAAGCGCAGGAGCGTGGACGCGAGATCTTCTTTCGAACAAGAACGAATGACGGATCCCTGATTCGCCCCGAAAATCGGTGCTATTTCTGTCATCCCCCTCTGACACATTACACGTCGAGGGTGCAGATCAACGTAGGCACAGCGACGAGGTACGACACGATTAAGGAGTTTGACATTCCGCAACTCGAGAGCATCTACATGAGGGCTCCTTACCTCCACAACGGCGAGGCCCAAACGCTCGAGGAAATCTGGACCAAGTTCAATCCCGAAGACAAGCATGGAATCACCTCGGATATGGACAAGTTACAACTAAACGATCTGATTGAGTTTTTGAAGACCTTATGAAGAGAGAGGATTGTGGTCCCGCCCCAATGAATGCGGTAGTTGGCGTGATGAAAGAGAGGAGTCCATGCCACAACTGATGCTAAGCCCCGATGCTTATGATGTGATCATTGTTGGTTCAGGGGCCGGCGGGGGAATGGCCGCTTATGTCTTGGCTAAAGCTGGCGCCAAATGTCTCATGTTGGAGGCCGGAAGTTGGTTCGACGCGGCCCGGGATTCGAAGTGGTTGGAGTGGGGCTACGACGCGCCGCACCGGGCTGCCCCTACCCCCGAGCACCCCTTTGACTATTTCACCGCTGTCGCCGGCGGCTGGCAGGTGGAAGGTGAACCTTACACTACTGGCCCCGATACCGAGTGGATGTGGTTTCGGTCACGCATGTTGGGAGGCCGCACCAACGCCTGGGGACGCATCTCCCTCCGTAACGGCCCTTATGATTTCAAGTCTTACAGCCGCGACGGCAAGGGGTTTGACTGGCCCATCGGCTACGAGGATTTGGCGCCCTATTACGATAAGGTCGAAGAACTGATCGGGGTGTTTGGCTCCTACGAAAGCTTGGAGAACTGCCCCGACGGGAAATTCTTGCCACCGCCTACCCCACGCTGTTACGAATTGCTTGTCCAAAAGGCCTGCGGAAAGCTTGGCATTAATTGCGTCCCTTCCCGCCTAGCCATCCTGACGCGCCCCCTGAACGGGCGGCCGGCATGTCACTACGTCGCCCAATGTGGCAGATGTTGCCGGCTCTCCTCCAACTTCTCCTCGCCCGCCGTTTTGCTAGTTCCGGCCCAAACCACTGGCAATCTGGACATCCGGTGTGACGCGATGGTGCGTGAGGTCCTCACGGACCCGGATGGCCGGGCCACCGGTGTCTCTTACATCGACAAGAAAACGCGCCAAGAAGTTCAGGTTCGCGGGAAGGTTGTCGTGCTGGCGGCGAGTGCCTGCGAAACCGCGCGCCTGTTGTTGAACTCCCGCAGCAGTCGATTCCCAACTGGGCTTGCCAACTCCAGCGGCATGGTCGGCAAATACGTGATGGATACGGTGATGTCCGACGTTAGGGGGTTTCTGCCCAGCCTCATGGACTTGCCTCCCCATAACGAGGACGGTGTGGGAGGAATGCATCTTTACATGCCCTGGTGGAATTACCAGAAGCAACTGCGCCACGAACTGCCTTTTTCGCGCGGCTATCATATCGAGTTTGGCGGGGGACGACGCGGGATGCCCGGACCAGAACTCTTGAGCGGGTCGGAGCGCTTTCTAGGTGGAGGATACGGGTTGGAACTCAAACAGGGCTGCCGGAAGTTGTACGGCGCGTTTGTGGACTTCCACGGGCGTGGCGAGATGATCCCCAATAAAGCAAGCTATTGCGAGATTGATAAAGATGTGGTGGATCGGTGGGGTATCCCAGTTCTGAACTTTCACTTCAAATGGGGCGAGGAAGAAATCCTCATGGCGCGCCATATGCAGGAAACCTTTCAGGAAATCGTTAGGACTCTGGGGGGTGAAGTGATCCGATCCGCGGGACCGGAGGAGCGGTGGGGAATTTCACGTGGCGGCGAGTGCATCCATGAGATAGGCGGCGCTCGTATGGGAGATGACCCGAAAACCTCGGTACTGAACCCCCATTGCCAGGCCTGGGACTGCAAGAATCTTTTCGTCACCGACGGCGCGCCTTTTTTGAACAACTCAGACAAGAATCCAACATTGACCATCATGGCTCTCGCTTGGCGCACTTCAGAATATATTACGGACCAGGTTCGAAAGAAGAACCTGTAGGGAGGCGCTGTGGAACAGAAGAAGGCTCCAAGACCTGGCATGCGTCTTGACCGACGCGCCATCCTTAGACTAATGACAGCCATGCCCGCAGGGGCTCTTTTTTCTGTGACCGAGCGTGCAACTGCGGCACCGCAAGAAATGACTGCCAGCTTCGCTTCTCAGGAAGCTCCGGCGCCTTATCAGCCTAAGATCTTCAATCCAAGCGAGTGGAAGACGGTTCATGTTCTTTGTGATCTGATCATACCCGCAGACCAGCGCTCGGTGAGCGCCACAGCCGCAGGCGTTCCGGAATTTATCGACGACTGGCTGGGCTTCAAACGTGGCAACCTTCTTTCCACAATCCGAGGGGGTCTAACATGGCTGGACTTGGAGTGCAACCGCTTGTTCGGGAACGATTTCACCGATTCCACGACCAGCCAGAGAAAGCAAATCCTTGACCGCGTTGCTTATCCCAAGAAGGCAGCGCCCGAGGATGCCAGTGCTGTTGCCTTCTTCAACCATTTCCGAGATCTGGCGGTGAACGGATTCTTTACCAGCGAAATAGGAATAGGAGATTTGCCCTACCTCGGAAACCAACCACAGTCAGAGTGGAGAGGATGTCCGACGTCTGTATTAACCCAACTTGGCCTCGTGAGCAAGGGCACAAAGTCGTGACCTAGCCCTCGCCAAAATCACACCTACCCCAAGGCAGTTGATCGGCGCTTCCTTCAGCAGCGCTGAACGAACGTAGCCCGTCCCCCTAACAACGCCACTTTCATTCCACGCGTCTCATATCGGACGAACCGAGTTGCACGGCCAGCATCGAGATCGACCCTCCATCAATGCCTTCGATCGGGAACGTGATGACTTCGCCCTGCTGCCGGATCGCAAGCACGTAGAGGAGCGGCAGGTAGTGATCCGGTGTTGGGATGGAAAGCATGGCGTCCCGGCCAAGTCCCTCATAGTCGATGAGGGGTTTGGATTCGCCGGCAAGCATCATCTTTTTCGCCTCTTCTTCGAAGCGCGCCGCCCAATCATACGGATCGGGCATGTGGCGGCCCCAAGCGTAGGCGTGAAGATTATGAACCAGGTTGCCGCTGCCCACGAGCAGGATATTTTCGTCGCGCAACGGCGCGAGCCTCCTTCCGATCTCGAAATGGAAGGGCGCCGGCTGAGTTTCGTTGATGCTCAACTGCACTACGGGAACATCGGCATCCGGATACACGTGACGGAGCACGGACCATGTTCCGCGATCGAGTCCCCAGGAGTTGTCCAGTTGCACCGGCACCAGCGCCAACAACTGTCGCACACGGCGCGCCAGATCGGGATCGCCCGGAGCTGGGTATTGCACTTGGTACAGTTCTTGGGGAAAACCGCCGAAATCGTGAATCGTCTTTGGCGCCGTACTGATCGTGACGTCGGTTCCTGGCACAAACCAGTGCGCCGAAATCGACAGGATGGCCTTGGGCTTTCTTGTCTTTTTCCCAATGCGCCGCCATCCTTCGGTGTAGCGGTTGTTCTACAGGGCATTCATGGGGTTGCCTTGGCCGAAGAAGATCACTGGTAACACTTCAGACATCCCGGGGCTCATCTCCACTGTTTGTATCACGCCGTCATTCCAATACCTGTGAATGTTGCAGAAGATTAGCTGGATCCGAGCACTACGGAAACAGGGCTCATCGGCCAAACACAACAACGTTCGCGGTCCTCTTCTCGACCGGCCAGCTTGGAGAATTGGTGCCGGCGACAAAGGCGACCCGCTGCTGTCCATCCAGGGAATAAATAATGATCCCACCCCCGGCTACGTCGTCCAGCTGGCCAGTGTCTATCGTAGACCCAACCGCCTCTGATTGGCGAAGGGCGCGAGTAACGAAAATGACTACCATCGAATGTTCTAAATGTGAAATCCTTCGCTCCCTTCAGCATGAGAATGCCGGAGTGTGTTTGCTACAGCTCCTGCCAAGCGAACTGGCTCTCACATCTGTCGACCCGTGAAAAAAGTTGGCACGCCGCGTCCTCTTCCAAGGGCGAACAGTGGGATCGCATCGCCTGTCGTTCATGAGGCGATTGATTCCGCCCTGCTTCTCACAATCGCCGACCCGCAAGAATAATCCTACAAGGCCGCAGTCGTTCTTTTCATTCCGAACTCGTCATCATAGTCATCCTGCCATGCTGACAACGGTACCCTCCAAAGGAATTCCTCAAAGGCCAAGGTAGTACAAGGAGCACGGAGCCGCAAGCTTCACGCTGACGATGAAGTGTTGCCTCCGGACGATGGCAACAAAGCCCAAGGCCGAAAGGCGCTAACCTTAATGGGGCTATTTTATAGTGATCGAGGTTCTTATGGCAACTCAATCCGTTCCCACTTTTCAGCAGTTGAGCAGCTTGGCGGCAGTGGCCAACCTTCGCCGTCCATTGCCGGCGCGACCGCGCCGACGCCTGACTCCTCCTATTTTGCGTCCCAGGGGAAGGCGCGAGGAAAAGGTCCTCCCGGATAGGGAGAAGCTGCTGGTTGATATGCTTCCCTTGGTGAAGCGTGTGGCTCTGAAGATTCGCAAATGCCTACCGGCCCATGTGGAACTGGATGACCTGTTCCTAGACGGCGTACTGGGACTGGTCGATGCGGTCACCAAGTTTGACGAGAGGAAGCGGGTGAGGTTGGCGACCTACGCGAGGCACCGGATTCGCGGAAGTATTTTGGACGGTCTCCGCGGCACCGATCCGGAACGGGTTTCGGTATTGCTGGGCCATTCCAGCGTCAAGATCACTGAGAGACACTATGCGCCATGGGTACGAGAGCGGCAGGGGCAAATGGAGGCAGACGTCAGGAGGGCTTGGAAGGTCGATCCACTGTTGAACCGTACAATTTCCGTACAGTCCGAAAATGGTGGATGTAAATGACTGATGAATAAGGACTTGTATGGTGGAGGCGGGGGGAGTCGAACCCCCGTCCGAAGAGCCGAACGGTCAGGAGACTACATGCTTGTCTCGTTCGCTTACCGCTTTCGCCAGCGGCCCTCAGGAACGGGCAATAACGAACCGCCAGCTAGCCTCAATTCCGCCGAAGCGGATCTCGCCCAAAATTCCGAAGCGATGAACTTTGAGCCATCCCGCCAATCGACGCCTCTTTCCCTCATGCGGGCCTGAAGGAGGAGACGGCTACCTAATTAATTAGGCAGCGTAGGCATACTGCGTGTTGGCAGTTGTCTTTGTCCCACGCCGATCTCGGGTGGTGTGGACCCCCGGCATGCCTCCTAAGCGCAAGGACTCCCGTCGAAACCGTGACGCCCCCGCTCTTCTACTTCAGATTACGCTGCGGGGAGGCCCGTGTCAAATAAGGCAGAAAGCAGAAAGCGGAAGGCAAAGGGCAAAAGTCAAAAGGCTGAAAGCTGAGAGCTGAAAGCTGAAAGCCTCGACTGAGACCTGGACCGTGGCACAAAGACGGTGTGGCACAAAGCCGTTGCACGGATGAGGCGCTTTGTACCATAATGAGAGACGTATCAAGTGATTCGGGCCGAGGTTGCTGTCCTGCCAGAAAACGACAATAATGCATCAGCCGTGCAAGTCCGCCGGGCGCGCGAGCGGTTGGGGGAGAAGTTTCGCGCCCAAGCCGAGCAATTGCAAAAGCTTGAACAAGACTTGAAGGAATTGCGCGGCGAGCACGAGCAGTTAGAGTCAGAGGCTTGGCATCAATTCGAGGCCCTGGAGAAGTCTAGACTTCCCTCTGCGCCAGTGCCCGTCGACGCCGTGCTCGCAGCCGTGCGCAACCTCCTCACGGCAACTTTACCCAAACAGGTGTTCAATAAGTTGACGGAGGAAGCATGCCGGATGGGAGTTCGGGCGGTGGCGTTCGAGGTTCGAGGCAAGGCGGCCTGGGGAGCTTCGGCGCACGGATTCGGATCTCAACTCTCCGAGCAAGACCTGCGCTCCCTGGTAGTGCCCCTGAGTGTAGATACGCCGTTCCGCCAGGCCTTTGAAATCGGCGGGCACTTTGAGGGAAGCCCCGATGCGCTGAAGAAGAACGCCAACGTCCTGAGCCGGCTCCAGCCAGATTCGGGTGATTCGATTCTGCTTTTGCCGATTCGTTCGGCGGACGCCGTTTCCGCCATCTTTTACGCTGACTCAGGAGGGAGAGGGGCGTTGCTGCCCGAAGCTGGTCTTGAGCTTCTTGCCGAATTCGCCGGCGCACAACTCGACCGTTTGAGGGCATTGAGTGGCACGGCATTGGCAACGGTCAGTCAAGATGCTAACGGGGAAGGGGAACCTGAATCGGGGCCCGGTCTAGCGTCTCCAGCAGGGGCTGCGGAGCCGCCCGCAGAGGTCGCGGAGCTTAGTGAGGCTTCCGCCTCTCAGGGCGAGACAAGCGCCCCGAGCATCGACGAGCCACTGCCTCCTCCGCCCGCGTCGCCGTTGATTGAAGCGGGCGCGCCAGTTGTGCCGCCACCCACCGAGGCGCAGGCTGAATTGCCTGCTGCACGCGCAACGATAGGATTCGTGCCCGCTCCAGGGCCCGTTCCTGTCCTTGTGATGGAGTCTCAAACGGCAGTTGGCGTCCCGCCCGCCCGAGCCCCTGGGGCGGGGTTCGACGTCTCGCAACTCAGCGAAGCAGAGCAAAAAATACACAAAGATGCAAGGCGATTCGCGAGACTTCTGGTTTTTGAGATCGAACTCTATAACAAGGCGAAGGTTGCGGAGGGCCGCAAGACTAAGGACCTGTACAGACGGATGAAACTTGATATCGATCGCAGCCGTCAGACCTTCGAGCAACGGTTCGGAAAGACCGTTGGTAAGCAGTTCGACTATTTCCACGATGAGCTCGTGAGGACCCTGGCAGGTAATGACCCATCGCTCCTCGGCTCGGGTTATCCTGGTCCTTCGTGTGAGACCCCATTTCAAAATCCTGGCTGAAGTCTGTTGGGCGCTGCTCGCCGTCCAAATCCTCCTTGAGGCGCGTCCAGCGGCTGAGTCTGTTCCCGTACCCCTTCGCAAGCTGGCCGCTCGTGCGGAGAAACGATCCGCTTGGCCACAGTTGCGCCGCTACGCGGAGTCCCAAAAAGCGCCTGAACAACGTGCTCTGGCCTACTTCGCCTTAGGTTACCGGGAATACGAGGCGGGTGAGTACCTCGCGGCTGCGAAGGACTTCGGTCAAGCGGCAGCGCGCCAGTTCTCCCTGGCTGATTACGCGACCTATTACTCCGCCGCTGCGGCTCTCAAGGCTAACAATCCAGTCGAAGCGGCTGAGGCTGTCCGGGACTTCTCATCCAATTTTCCTGCGAGTCCTTTGCGCTTACAAGGGCTCGAGTTGCTCGCCGAGGCCCTGACTGATTCCCAGAAGCCACAAGAGGCTGTTCAGATCCTGACGGGAGAACCCTCGGTGCGCCGGCACGCAACCCTTTCCCTCCTGTTGGCCAAGGCATATGAGGAGGCTGGCAACCTCTCACAAGCGGCGCGGGCATTCCAGGAGATATATTTTGCGTTTGCCGCGTCCCCCCAGGCGAAGGAGGCAGGCGAGGCTCTTGAGAGTCTCCGTTCCCGCCTGGGCGCCGATTTCCCCCAACCCACGGAGGAAATCGAAGCCGCACGCGTAGAATTGCTCTTCAATGCATCCTTGTTTAAGGAGGCCCTTGAGGGCTACGAAGTGTTGCTCTCGTCCCGACCGGCCAGCGCCCATGCGGACGAGTGGAAGTTGGGCCGGGCGCGCTGCCTGCTCCGTTTGCGGCGTGACCGTGAGGCGGACGAAGCGCTCTCTGTCAGCCTTGCCAGCCCTGCTTTGAACGCGGAGCGGCTGGCCCTGTCGGTGGAGGCTTGCGCCCGGGAAGACAACTCGAGTGGCGCCCTTGTGGCTCTTTCCCATATTCAGGCCATTGACCCGCATTCTTCGTCGTTCGAGTCGGCGCTTTATTCCGCAGGGAATCTCTTCTTCAGGCTGGGCGACTGGCAAAACGCAGGCCGCCAATACGAGACTCTGGTGGAGTCCTTCCCGCAAGGGGGCCACACTCAAGATGCCGGTTGGCGTCTGATCTGGTGTTATTACCTGGCGGGGACCCATGACCGGGCTCGGCAGGCCTTGCGGGACCGTTTAACACATTACTCGCGGTCAAGCCACACAACTGCGGCGCTATACTGGCTGGGGAGGCTCGAGGAGGAGCAAGGCGACATCAGCGATGCTCAAGCGCTTTATTCCCTCCTCCAGAATCGGTTCGCGCATAGCTTTTACGCGGAGCAGGCGAGCTTGCGGGAGCGGAAACTTCCTGCCGACCGCCCCGCTGACGTGCCTTCGCCAAATTCAACCGCTTGGGAGGTGGCTCAAGAGATTCCTCCGCGTGACCCCTCTCCTATTCCTTCCTGCCCTTCGGATGTGACAGTCGAGTCATTACAGCCAGTGCTGGCGCTTCAAGCCCTGAGCTTGGATGGCCTGGCCGAGCAGTATCTTAAGGCGTCGCTCGCCATGCGGCCGGCGCCGCCGGAACTTCATTTCTTTCTCAGCCGGCTTGAAGCCGGGCAGGGCAATGTGAGCGCTGCGATCTTCGAGGCAATCAAGATCGTGCCTGACTATCCCTCTTACGAATTCTCGGAACTGCCGCGAGAAATGTGGAACCTCCTCTTTCCGCAAACCTACTGGAAGCTCGTGCAACGTCAGGCGCGCGCCAACAGGCTTGACCCGTATCTGGTTATGGGCTTGATACGCCAAGAGTCAGCTTTCAATGCCCGCGCCACATCGTCCGCCGACGCCCACGGCTTGATGCAGGTTTTGCCGAAGACTGCCAGCCGCAGCACGCGCCCGTCCAGGATTCGTTCCACCGGCGCGCGGCTTTATAACCCCACCTATAACATCCGGTTTGGTTGTTCCTATTTGCGAAGTCTGTTGAAGGATTTCGACGGCCAGCCGGAGATGGCGCTGGCTGCTTACAACGCCGGCGACTTTCGCGTCAGGGACTGGTTGAAAAGCAATTCGTTCCGGGACTCCTCGGAATTTCTTGAGGCTATCCCGATTCGCGCCACGCGTGTCTATGTGGAGTCTGTCTTGCGCGACGCAGCTATTTACCGGCAGTTGCTGACGGGACGGGCAAAGTTTGCGACGTGCAGCAGATAATCCTAAGTCGAGAGGCTGGAGGCGGACGTCAAAAGGCAGAAGGCAGAAAGCAGAAAGCAGAAGGCAGCCACGAACTCCATGGTGATTGGTTGAACGCGCCAAGCATACGAGCGCGGCAGGCGGATTCTGCTGTTTAGTCTCGTGAGATGAACAAGAGAGGTGATGTGAAACCGCGATCAATAACCCTAGAGCTTGCCATTTCCCTCATTTTATTAGCCCCTCGAGGTGTTTGCAGACCGGTCGATTTCAACGCTGTCATTCCAGACAGCCTAGGTGTGAATATTCACTTCGTCAGCCCCAAGCCCAAGGAGATGGAAATGCTTGCGGCTTCCGGAGCCCGCTGGGTCCGCATGGATTTCGCATGGGACGAGATCGAGAAGGCGCCCTCACGGTATGACTTCAGCAAATACGATAATCTGGTCCAGACTCTGGAATTCTACAAACTCTCTCCTTATTTCATTTTTGATTACACCAATAAACTCTATGACAATGGCATGTCCCCTTACACGGAGGAGGGCCGCAGGGCCTTTGCGCAATGGGCATCCGCTTCTGTCGAACACTTCCAGGGGCGGGGAATCATCTGGGAAATGTACAACGAGCCGAACTGGAGATTCTGGCGTCCCAAGCCGAACGTCCACGACTACATCGTGTTAGCTCTCGAGGTGGGAGAAGCTATTCGAACCGTGGCGCCCGGCGAGGTTTACATCGGTCCGGCAGGCGCCGTTATTGATTTCGGCTTCCTGGAAGCCTGCTTCAGAGCGGGACTGTTGAACTACTGGTCGGCGGTTTCCGTGCACCCTTACCGGCAACGCGAGCCCGAGAGCGTGGCGGAAGAATTCCGCAAACTCCGCGAACTCATCGCGGCCTATGCGACGAAAGGGAAGCAGGTTCCAATCATTGCCGGTGAATGGGGTTATTCATCGACGTGGAATTGGAAAGGCATGGATGAAGCGAAGCAAGCCAAGCTGCTGGCACGTGAATTCCTCAACAATCTCGCCAGCGGCGTGCCTCTCACCATCTGGTATGATTGGCATGACGATAGCGCCGACCCGAAAGACCCCGAGTCTCACTTTGGCATAGTTCGTTTCCCATACCAGCCCGACTCCCCTCAGGTGTACAGCCCCAAACCTGCGTACTTTGCGTTGAAGACGCTGACCAGTGTTCTCAACGGCTATCGATTCAGCAAACGCCTCCCGGTTGGAAGCCCGGACGATTATGTCCTGCTGTTCACCAAGGAGAAAGACGTTCGCGTTGTGGCATGGACCACTTCTTCAGCGGAGCAGAAAGTCATCATTCCTGCGAGCCGGGGACGATTCTCAATCACGGACCACCTGGGACAGAGTCTTAGACCCGCTGGGGCAGATAAGGGGAAACTTGGGATTACGTTGACTGATGCCCCCCAGTACTTGGCGCCGAAACGCCCCAACGAGATCCTCCAGAAAGCTGCCGGTGTCCGCTAGCGGCTCTTTTCAGAAATGTCGATATGCATTGGCGGCGTAGGCACGGGTCGCATGGCGCGCGTAGGAGCGGGGTGGGACTCCTCTCCTGCCGCGGCGGGAGGGGTTAGGGGGTGATGGTGACCCAGGTCATCTCCTGATCGTCCCAATTGAAGCGCCAATTAGGATGACTGCCTGGTCCCTACAGGGGAATTTCAAAGTTCGGTTTAAATCCCGAGACCAGGTAGTTTACCAAGGCATCCAGCAGGTCGGTGGCATAAGGATCGCTCCCGTAAGTTGTGGCAAGAGAGAAGGTGCAGATCAGGAGCGTGCCCTTACCGCATTTCGCCTGAATAAGCACGCCGACGTTGGAGTGAA
Organism: Acidobacteria bacterium UBA7540; assembly: GCA_002478145.1. The sequence continues at coordinate 35,162 of DLMI01000234.1, read as the reverse complement.
TCCAGCCGTAGAACATTCCCGCCAGCACATCAGGGAAGTCCTTGGGAGCAATCCCCTGCACGACTGCGGCGGGGGTGACCGCCTGGGCCTCGAATCCTGGCAAGGCATCAAACCCAATCGCGGTGAAAGGCGGCTGCGTGTTGCGGACCCAGAGGAAATCAGATATCCAGTTTCCCTCGTAGTCGCTGCCCGCACGAGGAACAATCTCAATTCCCGGCGCCAGGGTCTGGCGGTCGCTGGCGAGCAGGATGACTCGGCCACCGGCCTGCAAATTCTTTTTGACCTCCGCGTCCAAGGTTGAGGTAACCAGGACGGGCAGCGCTTCCGACCCGGTGGGCGCGGGGTAGTTGCGAGCCCGCATTTCATTGACCAGCCGCCGCAGCCTGCCCGCCGGGTCATAGAACGAAACCGGAGGCGGCAGTTCGGATTGTTGAGCCGGATAGATGTAGAACTGCAAGGAATTCTCCGCCAGGCTTTTTCCTTCCGAAACCATCTCAACCTTCAGTGCTTTTTTGGCGGGCGCGGCCACGGACGGGGCGGCGAATTCGATCTTACCGGCTGGTGTGACAGAGGCGGCAGGGAGGCTGGGGAGCGAAAGCGTTCCGGCCAGCGATGTCCCCTCGACTTTCCATGCGATGCGGCCGCCGTGCAGAGCTTCCTGACTGTAGTGCGAGAGCGAAACCTCGATTCTCACTGTCTCACCTGGAGAGTAGTTGCGCTTCTCGGTGCGAAGCACCACCACGTCGTCGCGCTGCAGCTTGCCCAGTGAGTCGGCGAAGGCCTTCGGATTTCGCCAGATGTCCAGCAAGCCATTCGACTCCCAGTTTACGTCCGTGAACTCGGTGATGACGTAACCCTGGATTTCCGGATGTGACCGGATGGATTCGAGCTCGTATTTCAGGGAGGCGTATTCGTGCCACTCGGTGGCATCCGTCAGGTCGTCGAGACTGGGGAAGAGAGAAGAGTATCGATAGTCAGCATACCTCTGCTCGATCCCCTCGGGTTCTGTAATTTCGCTGCCCCCATTATGACGGGAGAACCACCAGGGTTTGTCGTGGGGAATGCGAGGCAATCCCCAGTTGCCGAATTCGGAGAGCACCAGCGGCTCGTCACCCTTGGGGGAGGCGTCACCATAAGGACTGAAGAGCCAACCCGGCCGTTGGGCCAGGTCCTCCACCAAGCGGTCAAAGTTGGCGGCGAAGTCGGGAATGGCGGAATAGGTGTGGTAGTCGGCCACGTCGGTGGAAATATGAAAGTTGTCAAAACATGCACTGTTATCATCCACAATCCAACCGGGTACGATCTTCTTCGCTTCCTGGTAGGCCTGCCTCAGCCACCGGCGGCCAGCAGCTTCCTTCAGGTTTATTCCCCAGCTTTCGTTGATGAGGCTGACGATGACGAGGCAGGGATGGTTCCAGTCGCGCTCCACCATACCGTGCAGCGTCTCCATGCCGCGGCGCTGGGAGTTGTCCGTGAGCTTGTCCCAATTGGGAATTTCGTACCAGATGAGGATCCCAACTTCATCCGCTGCCTGGAGGTAACGCGGGTCCGGGGCCTTGATGTGGCAGCGCAGCAGATTCAGTCCCAAGGCTCTTGCCTTCTGCATCTCGTCCTTGATGTAATCGAGCGAGGGAGGCGTATAGATCGTCTGGGGATAGAAATCCTGGTCGAGCGCGCCGCGCAGATAAATCGGCTTGCCGTTCAAATAGAACTTTCCCTCCTGCGTCTGGAAGGTGCGGAAACCGAAGGGATAGTCGCGGGAGTCGCCGGAGCCGAGGCTGACGCGAAGCATGTAAAGCGCCGGATCGGCAGGACTCCACAGCCGCGGGTTGGCGAGATTTCCCGTGACCTCCACATTCGCCTGTAGGTCGCTGAGCTCTCGGGATGCTTGCCAGACGACCTTGCCGGCGGAGTCATTGATTTCCACACTGAGGTGGGTTGGGCCGCCAGTTTGTGCTCCCGAGGCCGGCGTGACGACGGGGACGTTGATCTTGAAGTCTCCATTCGCGGCGGCCAGGATGTGGACGGGGCCCAGGTGAACGCGCGGTCGAATCTGGATTTCGACGCTCTGCCAGAGGCCGCTGGTCTGGACATACCAACTCTGTTTCCCGTGGGGAATCTCCGCGTAGTTGATGCCCTCCACGATATTGGGTTTCGCTCCCGGGTCTGCCACCCGCACCGCAATCTGGTTTTCGCCCGCGCGGAGCAGGGAAGTGATGTCAAACTCGAAGGGAGTATAGCCGCCTTCGTGCGTCCCGACCTTCTGCCCGTCGACGTAGACATCGGCAAGATAATCAACCGCTCCAAAGCGCAACACGGCAACCTGGTCCGGCGCAGGAGATTGAACGTTCACGGAGCGCCAGTACCAGGCCACTCCGGCGTAGTCCCGCAGGTCCGCGAACTGGGATTGCCACGAGGATGGGATGCGCGTCGGGCGCACATTCGCCGCTGCCGAGAGTTTCTGGACGTCCAAGGCGCCACTGGGATCCGCGAGGAAGTGCCAATCCCCGTCCAGCGAAATCGTTGCGCACCGGGCTGAGGCGCAAAAGAGGCACGCAGCGAGTAGGCACAAGAGGAGTAAGTATCGACGCATGGTGTTCACCAGTATCCGGGAAAGCTGTAAGTCTAAGCTGCCTGCGAGTGGGAATGCAACATGGATGCAGGGTTCCGTCAAAGTCCCCGGTGGCCAGGTATATGCGCTGCTTGCGAAGTGACCCCTCACCCGGCTCGCTACGCTTGCCACCCTCTCCCCAAGGGAGAGGGCGGTTTTTATAACTACCACGCGCACGAGAAAAGACAGCCCTCTCCCAGGGGAGAGGGTGCCCGACGAAGGAGGGCGGGTGAGAGGTCTCTTCCTAGCCCGTTGGGCTTTGAGGGAACCCCATGGCACATAGTGCGCTAAATGGAAAGCCGGGTTTTGCTACCTCCTGGAGCGTCGGCTGTGCTAGGATGGCGTGGTTCGAGAGTTTGAATCTTGGTCCTACGGCAAGACAGACGATGACCCTGAGCATTTCGACGCAACCGACGGTTTACCATCTTGTTCCTCCTGAAACCCGCGTGGAGAGGAACGGCGCAGGTCCTGCTTACGAGCTCGGCGCGCTGGCGGGGAAGCCCGTGATGATCGTGCTTCGCATCACGGAGATCATCGAACAGGAATCTCTGCATCTCTCGATTTGGGGTTCGCCGGACGGAAAAGACTGGGGCAAGCAGGCGTTGTTCTGGTATCCCGAGAAGTTCTACCAGGGAGTTGCGCCTGCGGCTCTCGATTTGCGGCAACTGCCCGGCCTCAAGTTTCTCCGGGCCAATTGGGAAGTCAACCGTTGGGGACGCGGTGATCCAAGGCCGCTGTTCATGTTTGGCGTCGAGATTCAGGAACTCGCCACAGAGCCCGGCGCAGCCTCCGGGTAGTTGCTGCGGCAGGGTCGTGTATTCCGTCCGGCATGGGCAGGCGTTTCGTCGGGTTAAGCGAGGAAGCCCGCCGGGCTCTTCAGAAGCTTGTTGACGAGTCAACCTGGTCCCTGCCATCTTTCTCCCAGGAAGCAGCCTTTAATACTATATGAGATCAAAAACACACTTGATAAGCTGTGCTCTTCTCCTTGGATTCTGCGTTACATCGGGGTTGGCGCAGCAGCCAGCGAAGGACCAGACTCCGCCCAAGCAAGCCGTCGGCGCTCAGGCTGGTTCTGTCCCCCCGACGGAGACCATTCCTGCTCCCCAACCCGCCCAAACCTCCATGCCAGTCAATGACCCGGGATTCATGGAGCCGGTCCAGGTGAAAGCTCTTGCGCACAAGATCTGGATCGCGGAGTATCGCATCACCGACCTTCTGACGCAGGTGCACCCTGAAAAGTGGAAAACCTCGAACGTAACGCGCAATACCTTCAACCAGACGCTGGAGAATCTCCACAAGGCGCTGGAGGGGCTGGAGGAATGGCGCGCGCAGTTTGAAAAGCGTCCCGATAGCATGTACTTCGGATTTCAGACCTACGCGGCAATGAATGCGGCGCTGCCCCGTCTGGATGGCGTAGCCCGCGCCGCCAGCCAGTTCGAGAATCCCAGCCTGGGCGCGCAGTACAGCCAGGCCGGCAACCAACTCTCTGACCTGCAACAGGCGCTTCAACCATATGTCGCTTATCTCTTGCGCAATCCTGACCAGCTCCTTTATGTGGCGCAAACCAACTTGGCCGGATGCCAGAATAAATTGGGCAATGCATTGCGTGGGCAAGAAGAACCGGCCAAGCCCCTTAAGAACACCTTTGTTGAGTTCCATGCCAAGCGGCATAGAAAAGGCGAGCCTGGGGCAACCCACAGCCGAAACTCGCCTCCGGGTGGGGAGAAGAAGGCCGCAAGCAAGACCGAAAAGAAAGCGGAATCCAAATCCAAATAGAACATAGCGCCCCGGCCGCAGAAGACTCGATTGCACGGCCCGCCATGACCGGGGTTAGGGTCTAGCCTAGGGTGTGGGGAACTGTGAAAAATGCACGTGAGGAGGTAACGATGAGACGCAATTCTTGGCTAATGTTTTTTCTGTTCGCAGGACTCTTGCTGCCCGCGCCGGTGCGGGGGCAACTCGTCCCGGAGTTCAAGCCGCCCAAAGCAAACTGCTGCCTGCCATTCGCCGCGCAAAGCCTTGCCGACCAGTTGCAGGATTGGAATCAGATCGGTCGCTACCATGAGGACGATGTGCGACTTCAAGCTCAGCCGGTGGAGAAGGGCCGCGTAGTTTTCCTCGGTGACTCGATCACCGACGGTTGGAAACTGGCGCAGTATTTTCCTGGCAAGCCATTCGTGAACCGTGGTATTGGCGGGCAGACCACTCCGCAGATGCTGGTACGGTTCCATCCTGACGTGATTAATCTGCATCCTGCGGCGGTGATTATTCTGGCGGGGACGAACGACATTGCGGGCAACACCGGCCCCGAAACTCTCGAAATGATCGAGGACAATTTCCGTGCGATGTGCGAACTGGCGCAGGAGCATGGCATCAAGATGGTGCTTTGCCTGCTGCTTCCGGTCAGTGACTACACCCAGCACAAGCAGACAGACCACAGGCCGCCCTCTGATATTCTCAAACTCAATGAGTGGCTGCGCCGATACGCCGCCGAAATCCAGGCGGAGGTTGGGGATTACTATTCGGTCCTGGTGGATAGCCATGGCATGCTGAAGGAAGGCTATTCAGAAGATGGCTTGCATCCCAACGAGCGTGGTTACATGCTAATGGCTCCCGTGGCTGAGGCGGCCATCGAGCGGGGGCTGAGAAGCGGGCAGTAAGAAAAGGGGGACTCGGGACTAGGGGCTGGGGAAACTCTGAATTATGAAGTGTAAAGTAGGAAATATCGCGACTGACCACGGCCAACTGGCCACGGACGCATGACCAAGGACATTGTGCCTGTTGAACTTTGAGTTGCCGAAGCATAACATCAGCCCAGGTCTATTTCGTAGAGGTTTCGCGAACAGAGGGGTTCGCTGATGAATTATCCGGTCTGGGAACCATACATGTTAGGTGGGGGAATGGTCATTGGGATCATCGCCATTCTCCACGTCTTCGTTTCGCATTTTGCGGTTGGCGGCGGTCTCTTTCTGCCTCTGACAGAGCGCAAGGCCTATCGCGAGAACAATCCCGCCTTGCTGGAATACGTGAAGTCCCACTCGAAGTTCTTCGTTCTTGTCGTCCTGGTTTTTGGCGCCGTGAGTGGTGTGGGCATCTGGTGGAGCATCGGCTTGGTGAATCCTGAAGCAACGGCGACGCTGATTCACGTGTTTGTTTGGGGCTGGGCGATCGAATGGGTTTTCTTCATTGTGGAGATTGCCGCAGCCTTCATCTACTATTACGGCTGGGACCGGCTTGCCCCCCAGACGCACCTCATGGTGGGATGGATTTATTTCGGGTCAGCGTGGGCCAGCCTGCTAGTGATCAACGGCATCCTGACGTTCATGTTGACGCCGGGGAGATGGATCGAGACCCAGACTTTCGCGTCGGCTTATTTCAACCCCGGCATGTTGCCTTCGCTGGTGGTGCGCACGGCGGTGTGTATTGCGCTGGCGGGTGTTTATGCCCTGATTACCTCGTCGGCGGTCAGCGACGTTGCCCTGCGGACCGAAGTTGTCCGCTATGCCGCCAGATGGCTGCTGATCGGCGGGCTGATTATTCCCTTCGCGGGCATCTGGTACATCTCGGCGCTTCCCAGCATGGCGCGGGAGATTTCCATGGGCGCAGCGCCGGCCGTCACCATCTTCGCCGGGCTTTCAATATTCCTCTCCGCGCTGGTGGTGGCGTTCACTTACTTTGGCCCCTACCAGCGCCCACGCCATTTCAACTTGACCTTTGCTTTCCTGCTCGCTGTCCTTGCCCTTTCCACAACAGGCGTTACGGAATGGGTACGGGAGGCGGTGCGGAAGCCCTACATCATTTACGATTACATGTACGCCAACAGCTTACGCCTGGCGGACATCGAGCGTGTCCGGGAGGAGGGAGTGCTGAAGTCGGCGCGTTGGGTTCGTCAGCATGACGTGGACCCCAATGCCCTGGAGCGCACCGGTGAAGAGGTTTTTCGGGTGGAGTGCGCGAGTTGTCACACCGTAAACGGTTACAATAGTATGCGCTTCGCCGTCAAAGGCTGGAGCTGGGTGATGATTGACTACCAGTTGGTCCACCTCAACGAGTTGAAAGGCTTCATGCCGCCGTTCGTCGGGACCGAGGCCGAACGGAAGGCTTTGGGCGCCTGGCTGGCGAGTTTGAACCCACCGCCAGCCAGCATCGAAATTGACCCTGGACCTTCTGCCATGAAAGGCCAGTTCCCGGGTGCGACTGGAGAAGGAGCGTCGCAACAATGAGTCCTGTCATCCCTGCGCCAGTTCCAGTGCCCTTGCCGGCGCCGCCCTGGCTGCTCGAGTTTCTGCTGGTGTTCACATTTATCCTGCACCTGCTGGCGATGAACTTTCTGTTGGGCGGGGTTATCATCCTGAGCGTTTCCAGCTTCCTTGGCCGGCGCGATTCCAAGCACCACGAATTCACTCGCCGGGTTTCCCGCGCCATGCCCTCCGTGACGGCCTTCACCATCACGCTGGGCGTGGCTCCGCTGCTTTTCCTGCAGCTCGTTTATGGGCAACTCTTCTACACCTCCTCCGACCTGATGGCGTGGTATTGGCTTGCGGTCGTGTTCTTGGTCCTGCTCGGTTACTACGGTGTTTATTGGTATCAAATGCAGCACGACGAGCTTGGGTCAAAGGCGGCATGGGTGATCCTGGTGACCGCCATCCTCTTTATTCACGTGGCCTTTATCTTTACGCAAAACATGACGGCCATGCTGCATCCCCAGGACTTCTACAGCCTGTTTGTGAACGGCAAAGTCGGGACAATTCTCGGTCCCATCACTCTTCTGAACATTGCCCGTTTCGCTCACTTCATGGTGGCTGCGGTGGCCGCGGCCGGCTTGGGGGTTGCTTTGCTCTCCCGCCGATGGCAAACGGAATCGCCGGAGCTTGCGGATTGGGGAAGACGTTACGGCGTGACTTGGTTCATGGGCGGGACCTTGGTGCAATTCCTGGTTGGACTCTGGTTTTTGTTCAGCCTTCCAGTGGAAATCCGTCAGGCCCTGGTGGGCGAGAAGCTCGCCGTGGGCATTCTGCTCTTGGCGATTATTCTGGCCTTGCTGGCGCTCTTGACAGCTCCCAAGAGTCTGTTGACATCGAGTGTGGCGATTCTTGGCACTGTCAGTCTGATGGCCGTATTGCGACACTTCGTGCGCAGCGCTTCTCTGCGCCCATACTTTGACCCACGCTTGCTGCCGGTGCAGGGCCAATGGGTTGTTTTCTCCATTTTCGTTGTCTTGTTGCTGGCCGGCCTCGCCACCGTCGGCTGGATGCTCTACGTGTTCTTCCGCCCTGCCGCCACTCGTGGGGCATCTTCCTAGCATTACTCCGCTAGGTTTGACTTCAGCGATGAGGCTTGGCGTGGCCAGGCTGCGGAGCGGCGGGGGACCACTGACGAGTGGCCCGCCGTGGCGGGGCGAGCCGGAAAGCCTCCCGCTTGCCTTCTCCCTCGCCGGGGGAGAGGGTGACGGTAAGGGCGGGGTGAGACTCGCGGTTAGTCCAGTCATCTTGCCTGTTGTCCTCCGGTTGCATTCCCGGTAAGATTCGACTGGAGAGGGTACCGAGCTGAGAAAAAGTCGGGACCGGGGAAGCTTGCGTCGAACACTTACCTGTGATAGCGAGTCGGAAGCGGAGGAGGGATGCGAAAACTTCTTATTGGCGTGATCGTTACACTTGTGTTGAGCTTTGCCGTGGCCCGCACGAGAGCGGGGCAGTACCAGTCCGCTGTCCAGTCGGAAAGAAAGATGCTCAAGGTGCGACAGAAACAAGAGAGGAAGACGCTCAAGCTCCAGCAGAAGGGCCAGAAACACTCCTGGAAGGGCGAGCATCTCTCCAACGCGGCACGGGCGCAAATGATGCACCAGATGCAGCGCGATAAGCGGGCTCTTCTCGAGAGGCAAAGGAACGATCGCCAGGATTTAAAGGACCGCCAGCGACTGATGAAAGAAAGGGCGAGGCAAGTCCATTAGCCGTGGCGCTGCCTCGCACGGCCGGACCTGCTTCCATCCGGCGATGGAGTTGAGCATTGGGTACGGACAGCCGAGTGGGGAGCGATGGGGCCTCAGCAGTGCGGCTGAACTGTCGAGCACGAACGTCAAGCTTGCATTGGGCTCTTCCCTCTCCAGTGAAGTCGAAAGGGTCTTGGGAGGTCGCCATGAAGCGAAGCGGCTGGTTGTTGGTGATAGCATTTCTATTGCTTCCGGTGCTGGAGGCGCAGGAGGCCCAAAAGTCAGGAGGAGAAAAGGAGCCACAGCCCACCCTCGGCCCCTCGCCTGCGCCTGGTACGCAAGGTCCTCGAACAGCCACCGTGAACGACTACCGAAAGCTCATGCGAATTCGCAGCATCTACATCGAGAAGATGGACAACGCCCTGAGTGAAAAGCTGGTCCAGAGCCTTGGGAAATTGGGCCGTTTCAAGATCGCATCCACGCCTAAAGAGGCGGATGCCATAGTGACCGGCTCATGCTTGGAGTCGCGCCGGCTGAAACGGGTTCACTCCGAGGTGTTCATCGCCGATCGAGGTGGCGGGTCAGTTTGGCAGGATAGCGTCTACCGGCCTTACAATCCTCCTTCCCTTGAACAGGCTGTCAACGAAACCGCGCAGGTGGTGGCGGAACACTTAGGGGAGAGTCTCAGCGAAGCTGCAACGAAGTGAGCGCGAGGATCAGGGCACGGCTTGTCGCATGGGGAGAGGGCGGCATTGCTCAGGGAAGAACCTTACGCTCACTCAGGACCTTCTTGAGGCTCGAATTGAATTCTTGAATGGCAGGGATTTCAGTGGCCGAGGCGGAAAGGCGAGGCGGAGCCTGTCCCGAGCCAAGGGAGTCCCGGCGCTTCTCACCGCGAAGCGGTGGGCCCCGCCTCGCGGGACGCAAGCCCACGGTGGGTTTCGTCCCGCAGGGCGGGATCGCCCGACCCCGCAAGGGGTTGTCCAATGTCTAGCCCCTAGCCCCCAGCACCAAGCCCCGGTCTTTGAACTGACAACTGACAACTGAATCCTGAATCCTGAATCCCGAATCCTGTTTTCTTATGCACTTGCGCGCTTTCCGTTCCGACGATCTCGAAACACTCTACAAGATCGATCAGGCCTGCTTTGCACCGCGTATTTCTTATCCGCGTGAAGAGTTGAGCAGGTTCATAAGCCAGCGGGGAAGCAGGACATGGGTCGCAGAAGAGTGCGGGGAAATCGCCGGCTTCCTCATTGCCGAGCGCCAAGCGCAGAAAGTGACGCACATTGTGACCATCGACGTGGTGGACCGCTGGCGCCGGCGAGGGTTCGGAAGCTTGCTGATGGACGCCGCGGAGCATTGGGCGCGGGAGCAGAAACTGCTGTTTGTTTACCTCGAAACCGCAGAGAACAACACCGCCGCGCAAGCCTTTTATGAGGCGCGAGGTTACAGGAAAGTGGACAGCGTCGCGAACTATTATTCGGACGGTACGTCTGCCTGGGTCATGCTGAAGTGGTTGAAAGGGAAAGAAGCTGCTGGCGTCTGAGTGCTGGAATCCGGAAGTCGAAAGTTGGAACCCCAAAGCAGAACTTTTTGAGATTGACTTTCGGGGCCGAGTGAAGTTGAATGCCCAAATCTGCTGAGGGTAAGGAGGCAGAAGAAAGCCTACCTAACCGTCGAACTTCCAGGATCGGCTGATCCGAGGAGCCCATGCCCATCAAACTGACATCATCCGATAGCAAGACCATTGTTGTTGGCGTCCTCATTGCTGCTTTTTCGCTCGCCATTGGTGTCAAGTACTTCTCTCATGCATTTCCGGAGGCGGCGATTCAGTTCCGCGTGAACCGGGACGACTCGGCTCCGCTGGCGCAGAAGTTCCTTGCCGAGCGGGGTTTCAAGCTGGACGGCTACCGTCATTCGGCAGCGTTCGATTACGACGATCAGGCGAAGGTTTATCTGGAGCGTACTCAAGGCCTGGAACGGATGAACCGGCTGACGCGCGGGCCTGTTCATCTTTGGCACTGGTCCCATCGCTGGTTCAAGCCGCAGCAGAAGGAAGAGTTTCGCGTGGACCTGACGCCCGCTGGCGAAGTGGTGGGCTTTGACCACGATATCCCCGAAGCGGCGCCGGGCGCGGCCCTGGATCAGGCTTCTGCCCGGACTATCGCGGAGACATTTCTCAATCAGGTGATAAGGCGGAATCTGGCGGACCTCGAGTTCGTTGAGACGCAGACGGAGAAGCGCCCGGCGCGCACCGACCATGACTTTACGTGGAAGCAGAAGAGCGTGGACCTCGGTGATGGAAGCCTGCGCATCGAGGTGGAGGTGGATGGCGACCAGGTGGCGGGTTACCGTGAGTTCATCAAGGTTCCGGAGCAGTGGGCTCGTGACTACGAAAAGCTCCGCTCGCGCAACAACGCCGCTCAAATCGTGGACGAGGTTTTCTGGATTCTGTTGAGCGTCGCCATGCTGGTGATTTTGATTCGGCGCCTGCGCGATCGTGACGTACCGGTTTGGATGTCTCTGGCTTTCGGTGGGGTAGCTGCCGTCTTGTACTTGCTTGGCCAGCTCAATGCCTTTTCCTTGGCTGAATTCGGCTACCGAACCACAGACTCGTACTCGAGCTTTGTCACCAATTATCTGTGGGACAACCTTCTTGCGGCGCTCGGCATTGGAGCATTTATTTTCTTGCTGGTGGCTGCCGCGGAGCCGGTGTACCGCGAGGGTTATCCGAACCAAATCTCGCTGCGAAGATACTTCAGTTGGCAGGGCCTCCGAAGTCGCTCGTTTTTTATCGCCAATGTGGTGGGGATCGCCCTCACCTTCTTCTTCTTTGCTTACCAGACTGTTTTCTACCTTGCCGCCGACAAACTGGGGGCGTGGGCGCCCGCTGACGTTCCCTTTACCGACCTGCTGAATACACGATTCCCCTGGGTTACAGTGCTTTTCATTGGCTTCTTCCCAGCCGTTTCCGAAGAACTGCAGTTCCGGGCTTTCGCCATCCCATTCCTGAGGAAGTTGCTGCGCTCCGGGCCTGTCGCGGTGGTGCTCTCTGCTTTCATCTGGGGATTCCTCCACTCGGCATACCCGAACCAGCCATTCTTTATTCGTGGCCTTGAGGTGGGGCTGGGCGGGATCGTGACGGGCCTGATCATGCTGCGTTTCGGCATTCTGGCCACCTTGATCTGGCACTATTCGGTGGATGCGCTTTACACGGCCTTCCTTCTCATTCGTTCTCCCAATCATTACCTGATGGTGTCGGGCGGCGTCTCCGCGGGCATCATGCTGATCCCGCTGCTGGTCGCGTTGGTTGCCTATTGGCGTGCCGGGACTTTCAGCGAAGACGAGTCGCTTACCAACGCGCGCGAGGGCATTTCCAGGCCGGTTCGCAAAGAGGTCACGGAACCGGAGGCCCCTCTTGTCTATCAACCCTTGTCCCAAAGGCGACTGATTCTGGCCGTAGTCCTCACCCTCCTCTTCATTTTGCTGGCCGTGATTCCTGTTTATCGTTTTGGGGAGGGCCTCTCGTTGCAGATCACCCGCGCCCAAGCCGTGCGCGCGGCTGATGCCTACCTCAGGCAGCAGCAGGTGGACCCGAGACGTTACCACCAGGTGGCGTGGGGGCGCGACAACGTCGACCCCTTGGCAGTCCGCTATTTGCTCGAGCACAAATCCGTTAAAGAGTCTGACCAGACTTACCGGCTGGCGACCCGCCTTGCGGTCTTTGAGGTGCGTTACTTCCGGCCGCTGGAAAAGGATGAGCACCTCGTCTTCTTGGATCCGAGCAGCGGCCAAGTGTTCGGCTATCGAATGTTGTTGGACGACAACGCGCCCGGGGCTTCGCTCTCGCCTGAGCAGGCCCAGACCCTGGCAGCAAAGTATGTTGAGGAGCAAGGCTACCGTCTTTCGGATTTCGATCTCCAGAGCTCGGAAGCGGAGAAACGGAAGGCTCGCGAAGATTATACGCTGGTGTGGCAGGCGAAAGCCGGCGATCCCCGCAATGTGGCAGATGCGCATTATCGCCTGGAGGTTGATGTGGCCGGCGACCAGGTGGTGAGTTTTGCGCGCTCCTTCAAACTTCCGGAAGCGTGGGAACGAGCGCGCCGTTCCTCGAGTTTGGTTAATTCGGTGCTGTCTTTTGCGGGCATTCTGGTGGGTTTGGCCTTGGTCGGAGCTGGGGTGGTCTTGTTGGTCATGAAGATCAGGTCCGGCCAGATGCCTTGGCGTCCCGCAGCGAAGGTGGGCGCTCTGATCCTGGCGTTGATGGTTCTTACCGAACTCAACCAATGGTCAACTTTGGAGCGCCAGTATGTGACTTCCATCCCTCTCTCAACATGGCGGCTGTACATGGCGGTCGGCCTGGTCGTCGTTCCGTTGCTGGCCGGCTTGCTTTGCTGGTTACTGGTGGGCCTCGCCGCAAGCCTTTATCCGGAGGCTTGGAATCTCTTGCGAGGCAGTGCCCGGCGCCTGTGGCGGCGAGATGCGGTAGTGTGCATTGTGTTGGCCCTGGCTGCCAGGCCTGGCCTGGACAAGCTGGGCGAGCTCTTCGTCAGCCGTTTTCACGCCTTTGCCCCCGTGGACACCGAAGTTTTTTCGGCAATGTTCAATGCTGCTTCTCCCGGCGCCGGCTTTTTCCTGCGGGCACTTGGATGGAGCATCGTCTACTTATCTGGGTTGGGACTGGCAATCTATGTCATTCGCCTGGGATGGACCAAGCGGGCTTGGTGGCTGTGGGCTGGAATACTGCTGGGGCTGGTTGGACTGGGGCCGGCGGGTGCGCATTCGGTTCGCGAGTTCTTTGCCGGCTGGGTGATGGGCTTTGTTCCGCTCGCGGTTGGGGCGGCGATTGTTTTCGGGTTCTTCCGCAATAACCTGCTGGCCTATTTGGGCGCCGCTTTCTGCCTGCTGGTGGCGGAGCCTTTGGTTTCATTGCTCTCACAACAAACTGCTTTCTACCGGTCGAACGGATTGCTGCTTGCCGTCCTGGTGTTCCTCTTCCTGATGTGGTTGCTTCTTGTAGGGGGGGGAAGTGAGGCTCGGAGCGAGCCATGACCAAGCTCCATGAAATTGAAGTGCGCGTCCTCGGCTCGCTCGCGGAAAAGGAAATCACCACGCCGGATTACTATCCGCTCTCATTGAACGCCCTCATCAACGCCTGCAACCAGAAGTCCAACCGTGACCCGGTTATGGCGCTGGACGAGCGTGTGGTGACGCAGGCGCTGGACAGCCTGAATGAAAAAAGCCTGGCGGGCCAAGTGACCAGCGCGGACAGCCGTGTTCCGAAATATGCACACCGGCTGCAGGAAGTCTTCAATTTCGATCGAAGAGAAATGGCCGTACTCTGTGTGCTCCTGCTGCGCGGTCCGCAGACTCCGGGCGAATTACGCGGACGCGCAGAAAGGATGTACCAATTCGACGACCTCGAAGTGGTGGAGTCCGCGCTTCGTCATCTGATGGAAAGAGAACCTCCCCTGGTGAAAAAGTTGGCGCGCCAGCCGGGCACGAAGGAGTCGCGTTACGCGCACTTGCTGGCCGGAGATGTGGAAGGGTGGATTGCGCCGGCAGAGGCACACGCAGTTGCTGCAACAGGCGATCAAGATGAGCAGCGGATCACGCGCCTGGAAACTGAAGTCCAGAGCCTACGAACAGAAATCGCTGATCTCCGGCAACAACTGGAAGACTTCCGGAAACAATTCTGAGCATTTGTCTCTCTGAGGCAACAATGCGGCAACGCTTCGGCAATGGATCAGCCCTTACCGTGATTCTCCTGGCGCTCATCCTTGAGCTCCTTTCCCCGTCGACCTCTGGGCGCAAGGTGAACGGTGGAGCGTTCTCCAAGCCGCCTCAATCAGCCTCGGATGAATACAAGGCCGGGCGGGAACAGATGGTTCGCGAACAGATTGAAGCTCGCGGCATTCGCGACGCCCGCGTTCTGGCCGCCTTGCGCAAGGTCCCTCGCCACCTGTTTGTGCCGCCGGAGGAACAGGGCGAAGCCTACAACGATTACCCGCTGGCGATTGGGCATGCGCAAACCATCTCGCAGCCCTATGTCGTCGCTTATATGACGGAAGCGCTGGAGCTCAAGCCGCGCGATCGCGTGCTGGAAATCGGTACGGGCTCGGGTTACCAGGCGGCGATCCTGGCGGAGTTGGTCGCGGAGGTTTATTCCATTGAGATTGTTGAGCCGTTGGCCAAGCAAGCGGAAGCTCGCTTGCGACGCCTGGGCTACTCCAACGTGCAAGTTCGCGCCGGCGACGGCTACCGGGGGTGGCCGGAGGCGGCGCCCTTCGACGCCATCATCCTCACCGCCGCCCCCGGCCACGTCCCCCAGCCACTCGTAGACCAGTTGCGTGAGGGCGGGCGGATGGTTCTTCCTCTGGGGCAGTGGAACCAGGATTTGGTCCGCCTTCGCCGAACCCGCCAGGGAATCCTGCGCGAGGTTCTCCTCCCCGTCCGCTTCGTCCCCATGACCGGCGAAGCAGAAAAGCACCCCAACTAACTCACGGTCAGCGTGAGCGTCACACTATGGCTCAAGGCAGAAGATCCCGAACCCGCGGTGCCCGTCACCGTCAGGGTGTAGGTTCCGGCGGGTGTTCCGGGGTTATGCGTCACATTGGAACTGCTCCCTCCACCACATCCTGCCAGCGCCAGAGCCAGCAACAATCCCGAGGCAAGCAGGACCATCGTGGATCGCCATCGGCTCACGCCGGGTTGATTCCGGCGCGCGATGGCCCATGTCACCGCCGCAAGAGCCAAGGCGAGCATCAACAGACCTCTCAGGCCCGGCGACAGTGGTGGGACCGGGGGAAGTGGACGCGAGCGAGGCGCGCTGAGGGAAGGTGCGGTCGTTGTGACGCTGACCGTGATATTCGTCGCAGAACTGCCCGGGGTCAGCGCGCTCGGCGAAACCGTGCAGGTGGCCTCTGAGGGAGCCCCTGTACAGGTGAAGCTCACACTTTGATTGAATCCACTTTCGCCGGCCACACTTAAAGTGTAGCTTGCGGATGAACCGGGCGCGACGGTCGCTGAGGTGGGAGAACCGGAGGCTGCGGCGAAACTGAAGTCCTGGCCCGTCCCGCTGAGGGCGACACTTTGCGGACTGTCAGAAGCACTGTCAGAAATGCTGAGCGTGCCGGTCCTCGTCCCAGCCGCTGTCGGCTTGAAAGTCACCGCGATGGTGCAGTTAGCGCCCGCGCTTACGCTGCTCCCACAGGTGTTGGTCTGGGAGAAATCCCCGCTGGCCGTGATGCTGGAAATGGTCAGCGAGACGTTGCCCGTGTTGGTCAGCGCGACGGTCTGTGCGCTGCTGCTGTTTCCCACGATTTGAGCTGAGAAGGTGAGTGAAGAGGACGACAAACTCACAGCGGGCCCCATCCCGGTTCCGGTCAAAGTCACGGTTTGGGGGCTATTCGACGCATTGTCCGCGATTGTTAGAGCGCCGTTGCGCGTGCCGGCGTTCCTGGGCGTAAAGGTGACGTTGATGGTGCAGGAACCGGTCGCGGCCACGCTGCTGCCGCAAGTGTTGGTCTGAGCGAAGTCACCGCTCACAGTGATCGTGAGGGGGGTCAGGGCACCATTCCCCGAGTTGCTGAGCGTAACGGTCTGAGGCTGGCTGGTGGTTGAAATGGCTTGCTCGCCGAAGGTGAGAGTTGTGGGCGAGAGGTTGACCACCGGCGCCAGCCCGGTTCCGCTCAGCGTCACGGTCTGCGGGCTATTGTTTGCGTAATCGGTCACCGTGAGCGTGCCGGTCTGGGGGCCGAACAGGGTGGGCTGGAAGCTGACGTTGATGGTGCAACTGCCGCTCGCGAGCACGGGCTGCATGCAATTATTGCTTTGGGTAAACCCGCTCGAAGTCGCCACGCTGCTGACCGTTAACGGAACGGCGCTGCTGTTCGTAACCGTAACCGGCAAGGAAGCGCTTGAGGTTCCCACATCCTGGCTGCCGAAGCTTAAGCTCACGGGAGAAACGTTTACTGCGGCGACGCTTCCCGTGCCACTCAAGGCAATGGTTTGAGGGCTACCCAAGCCCGTGTAGGTGATGGTTACGGCTCCGGTCCTAGGGCTCGCCGCCGTAGGGGTAAAGGTAACATCGATGGTGCAGGCGACCTCGGATGAGAGCGCGCCCCCGCCGTACGGGCAGGAAGTAGCCGTGGTCACGAGCGCAAAGTCGCCGCTGGCCGTAATGCTCGTTAGGGTTAGCTGGCCGATAGCGATCGGCGTCAGGGTTACGCTCTGGTTTGGGCTAGTAGAGTTGCCCGGAACAGATCCAAAATTGAGGCTGCTTGGGGCGAGTGTTACAGCGCTCGGGGGTGAAATCTTGGCCACATAGGAGCTCGCTGAATTCTGGGGACTGTCATTGGTCCCCTGTAATGGATTAACCGTAGGAAAGTCCCTCGAATCAGTCCATCCAGTAACGTAGGCGTTTTGGGAAGAATCCACCGCGATGCCTCGGCCCCAATCATCACAACCGCTGCCACCGAGATATGTGGAGTAGGCAAGGGCGGTCCCGGCTGCGTTCAGGCTGGCCACAAAGGACGTCATACCACACCCGGAACGATTGGTGGCTTGTATGGGATCGACGGTTGGAAAGTCGGTCGAATAGGTCCACCCAGTCAGGTAGGCATTGCCGGCGGAATCGACGGCGATGGCAGCGGCCCCATCGCCGCCAGTATCCGCCAACATATTGCATTTTCCGTGGCCCGTGCCGCCGAGATAGGTGGAATAGATGAGGGCTGAGCCGGCCGCATTCAACTTGAAGATGATGGCGTTGCCGCTATAGGGACAGTTGTTGGTCGGCTGCACGGGATTCACTGTAGGAAAGTTCGTCGACCCAGATTCGCCGGCCACGTAAGCGTTGCCGGAGGAATCGACGGCAATCGCGTTTGCGGAATCGAAAATAGTAGCGCCCACGTAGGTGAAGTAGACAAAGGCGCTGCCCGCTTCGTTCACCTTGCATACGAACAGGGTCGTAGCAATGCCTATGGTCGTGCTGCCTGGAGGGTAAGAACTAGAGAAGTTGAAGGACGTCCCGGTCAAATAGGCGTTGCCTGAAGAATCCACAGCGACGCCTGCGCCGCTGCCGAAGACGACATAGGTGGAATAGACGAAAGCTGATCCGGACGCGTTCAGTTTGGTCAGGAAAGCGCTATACGTTCCCAGGAGCGTTCCCTGTATGGGATTGACAGTCGGAAACTCGCTTGAGTAAGTCGTGCCGGTTACGTAGGCGCCGCCGGAGGAGTCCACGGCGATGCCGGCAGCAGAATCGTAGGGACCACTCCCGACTGCCGTGCCGCTCCCACCAAGGTAAGTCGAATAGACAAGCGCCGACCCGGCCGCATTAAGTTTCGACACAAACCCGCCACAGGCGCCATTGAGGGCGGCTTGAACCGGAAAGACAGTGGGAAAGTCAGTGGAACAAGTCTGGCCGGCCACGTAGGCGTTGCCCGCAGCATCTACAGCGATGGCATTACCCTGGTCGCTCACGCTTCCGCCCAGGTAAGTGGAATACACAAGGGCTGAGCCGTCGGCGCTCAGTTTTGAAACGAAGGCGGTGCCGCCGGTTGATTTGTTTGTTGATTGCAACGGGCCGGCCAAAGGAAAGTCGGTGGCGGAAGTCTGGCCAGTCACATAGGCGTTGCCCGACGCATCCACAGCAATAGAGTAACCCTCGTCATAGCCGCTTGTTCCGCCCAGGTAGGTAGAATAGACGAGCGTGGGGTCAATGATGAGCGGCTTGGTGTGGTCGTAGGGGCCGACAGCGAAACGGACTTGGTTCGACGCCGAGAGGACGTAGTGACCCCCGATTAATTTTGGATTTTGGATTTCAGATTTTTGATTAGCGAAGCCTGCTTGTCGCACCGCACCCTCAACTATCGACTGAGGACTGGCGACAGTGGAGAGAGGCTGATATACGACCGGCTTCCGGAAACGGACCTCATTGCCTCGATCGCTGCGTAGCACGAGATCGCCATTCGCATCGATTTGAGGACGCCCTGCGCCTGCCGACTTCTGCTTACTGCCCGGTCGTTCTCCGGCATCGATGGCAAGCAAAATCGAGTTGGGGCTTGCCCCTGGCGCCACCACGAAGTCATACTCCAGTTCCCCATCCTGGTTGCCGTAGTAAACCAAGTCGATACCCGGATAAACATTCCGATATCGCACTTGGGCGTAGGTGGACACGTCGGTGCGCCACTTCTCGGGATCATTGCCGATAAAGTAATTGACCTTGCCAGGCAGTTCATCGGCGCCCGTCACTCCTGCGCCGGCGTTTGCGCCCACAAGTTTCATCCGCAGAACACTGGCCGTGGTCCGTGCTCCGTTGTCAGTTGTCCGATGCACGGCCTTCGCGGTAGTGTCAAGTGCCGGGTGGCGAGTGGCAAGCTTCAAATTTCCAGTTTGCAATTTCCGGTTTGCAATTTCTTCTCCCGTTTCTTCTACATTTGCCATTTGACTTTTGCGATTTGCGTTTTGACTTGCCCTTTCTAACGTCAAAACTGCCTCGTCACCGGAGAGGAACAAAGCGTAGCCCCTCCCGCGCGAGAGAAACTTGACGGGGCCGCGCACCTGGCCCTGGTTAGCCTCAAAACTGAGAGGTAGCTTGCCGTAACTCGCGACGAGCTTGGGCTGAATATTCGTGGACGCGGCAAAAACTTGATGGTCAGGGAACGTATTCTCTGCGGCTTGCATCCTCTGAAGAAGACCAAAGCATACGATGGCGAGAAATGAAAGGCCGACAAATCCCCAGCAGTGCACAATGCGCTTCGTCGCGGTTTGCCGCTGGTTGGTAGCGCTGACGCGCGGAGACATAGCGACCTCCACTGGGGCGAGGATCCGAATGATTCTGCCGAAATGTAACTCCATAAAAAGGCGAATGTCAACGCTTTAAACAGTACAGTGTCGGAGGGAAGGGTGGAAAGAGGGGCGGTTGCGGTCTTTGGGGTTCTCGCGAGAAGAACCCATGGCTCCTTCGGTGGCCCATGGAAGCACCTTGCACTGCAAATTAGAACGAGGTTTTCAATATGCACAGCATTCCGAGTCGATGAGAGCTGATGCTACTGCGTTGACTGTCCCGTTGCCTCGGCCGGCGGCCATCGCGAAACAGCCGTTTCGCGCCGCCGCTTCTGCAATCGTGGTGATCCCATCGCCTCGTTTAGCTAAGTGAATCTCGGGATTGATGTTGTGCTGTTTGAAAATCTCGATGAGGCGGTCGCGCAGGCTGCCTTGGTTTTCCGCGCCGGCAGCATTGTTAAGTATGACGGTGAAGTGTCGGGCCTGCATCGTAAGATTTACGGGGTTTTGCTTGCGTTCGCCGGGCTTCGATTCCTCACCCCGCGCGGTTGTTAAGAACATGGTCCAGAATACCAATCGCTCCCACCCAAACAAGGGCGGCGCAATAGCCGCCTACGACATCGCTCGGGTAATGCGCTCCCAGATAGATGCGCGAAACTCCGATAAGCCCGACAAGCAGTGCGGCGCACGTCCAAATAAACAATCGTGCTCTTGGCGTTGGAGCGTGCGCGGAAAGAATTCCTGCCAACACCCCATAGAAACAAAGCGATGCGAAAGCATGGCCGCTCGGAAAACTATACGAGCTTGGGGCCGTCCCGAAAAAGGGGACGGGACGACCACGGTGGAATGCATGCTTCAACACCAGATCAAGAGCGACCGCACCCGCCATGGTAATGCCCATCAAATCAGCCGCTCGAGGGCGATGGATGTATAACAATATTGCAATCGTGAGGAGACTCAGCGCCACCAGGAATGTTCCCGAACCGAGAAATGAAAAAACTTGCATCGCGCTGGTCATTGCCGGCGAAGCGAGTCGGTGGATTGCTGCCCGCACGGCATCATCGAATGTCTGCGTCTCTGATTCGAGCATCTCTTCCGCCAGCCAGCCGAATAATAACAGGGCCGCGGCGGCAACGACGATGCTGCCGATGAGGAAAAAACCGAGTTCGACCTTTTTGGGCTTGGTCACAGGGAGTCCATAATACGCGGAATCGGGCACTACGACGAGGTCGTTTTTTCTTGCGCTCGCTTATTACCGGGGCAGAATGACTCGCGTAAACTCGCGTTCAAGGTTAGCCTGAGACGCAGTCTGGAAACAGAGTTGAGAGAGAAGGCCTGAGCCTCTGGCTGTCCAACGACAACGGGGAGCCACGCGCGGGGTGCAGTGTGGACAAGGGCGAACCGTACCGGGAATTTGTTCTCGAAGACACCGAGAATCCGTTCCTAAACCGTTGGGAGCAACTATTCCCAGGCTGGTTATGACCACGCGTCGTTTGAGCATCAGTGCGCCTCCAGAGATGTCCCTATTTTACGGCGACTCTGACTACTATCAACCCGGATTTTCCCATCACGGCCATGACCGGGCGCGGACAAAGTCCTTGAAAACGAACTTGGCCGGAGTTATAAACGAGTGGAGGCCCGCGCCGGTCGTGGGCCAAAGTTATCTGGGAAACCCGGGATTATGTCGGTTCACGCTCAAAACCACGTTAGTCCGCAACAGCTTCCCGGCCACCTGATCCGCGTGCTGCGCCGCCACGCCGACGAACGCCCGCGGCAACCGGCCTTCGTCCATCTGCTCGACGGCCAGGGCGATCACGCCAGTCTGACCTACGCCCAGCTCGATCGGCGAGCCCGAGCCATCGCGGCTCGCTTGCAGGACATGGGCTTTGCCGGCCAGTTTGTGCTGCTGGTCTATCCGCCCGGCCTCGACTTCATTACGGCTTTCTTCGGCTGCCTGTACGCCGGTTGCGTAGCGGTGCCGACCTACCCGCCGCATCGCCACCGCATACTCGAGCGCTTCCAAGCCGTCGCCGCCGATGCCGGGGCCCGCATCGCCCTGAGCAACACCTCGGGCGCGGCTCAGTTCCAGGCCAGAATAGAAGCGGAAAAAAGCGGTCAAGCGGCCACTTCCTCCCAGCTCTCGTGGCTCGCCACCGACGAGATTCCCGACGCCTTGGCCAAGCGCTGGCAAGAACCAGCCATCGCCCCCGACACGCTTGCCATGCTCCAGTACACCTCCGGCTCGACCAGCCGGCCCAAGGGCGTCATGCTCAGTCACGCGAACCTCATGGCCAACATCCACACCATCCATCAGGCTTTCGGCATACAGCACGAGGACAGCAGCGTGTTCTGGCTGCCCATGTACCATGACATGGGGCTGGTGGGTGGCGTTCTGGTCCCGGTGTTCGCCGGTGTGACAAATGTTTCCATCTCGCCGGCCACGTTCCTCCAGAGCCCCATCACCTGGCTGGCCGCCATCAGCAAGTACCGGGCCACCATTTCCGGCGGGCCCAACTTCGCCTACGATCTTTGTATTCGCAAGATCACCGAGGAGCAGCGTGCCACCCTCGACCTTTCCTCCTGGGCATTGGCCTTCGTCGGCGGCGAACCCATTGAGCCCGGAACGCTCGAACGCTTTGCCGCCGCCTTCGCCCCCTGCGGCTTCAAACCCGGAGCCCTTTATTGCTGCTACGGTTTGGCGGAGGCGACGCTCATGGTCAGCGGCCCGACGCGCGACAGCGGCGCGACCATCGGGACCTTCCACGACCCGGCGCTGGCCGAGAACCGCGTCGAGCCCGTGCCCAACGATGCGCCGCAGGCTCATCGCCTGGTGGCCTGCGGATCGCCCGTCGGCGGTCTGCGCGTAGTGATCGTCGACCGGCACAGCCGCGCAGAGGCCGCCCCCGACCGCGTGGGCGAAATCTGGGTTGCCGGCGCGGCGGTCGGTCAGGGCTACTGGCACAAGCCCGGCCAGACTCGCCGTTCCTTCGACGCCCGCCTGAGCGACTCGGGCGGAGGCCCGTTCCTGCGGACCGGCGACCTGGGCTTCATGCGCGAGGGCCAACTCTACGTCACCGGCCGGCTGGATGACCTGATCATCGTCCGCGGCCTGAACCGCTATCCGCAGGATATCGAGGCCACCGCCCGCGGTAGCCACCCGCTGCTGGTAGCCGGCTACGGGGCCGCTTTCGTCGCGGACAATCACGGCCGCCAGCGCCTGGTTCTGGTGCAGGAGGTCGCGCGCAAAGGAGAGGTCGATTTCGCGCACGTGCTGGATGCGGTTCGCAGGGCGGTGCTCGATGAACATGGGTTGGCCCTGGACGCGGTCGTGCTGGTGCGCAGCGGTACGATTCCCAGGACCTCCAGCGGCAAGATCCAGCGCCATGCCTGTCACGCGGCCTTCCTGGCCGGCGAGCTCAAGGCCCTCGCCGAATACTGCGGCTTGCCGGTCGACAATGCCGGCCCGAGCGGCGCCATCCGCCCTGGCGCCGAAGATGCGGGGTTTTCCACGGCGCATCCCGCCCCGCACTTTTGGCAAGCCGCTCTGGCCGCCGTCCGCCAGCACGCCCGCGCCTTGACCGGCGCAGCTTTGCCCGACCTGACACCGGACACACCCCTTGCCGCCCTGGGCCTGGATTCGCTGCAGAGCCTGGACCTCGTGGCCAGGCTGGAGAAAACCTTCGCCATCTGCCTGCCCGACACGGTGTTCAGCCAGGCCCGGACGATGGGGGATCTGGTCCAGGCCGTGCAGAAGCACCTGATCGATGCCCCCAGGCCCGATGTTCCCGCCGACCAGATCCCGCCCGAACATTACGATTTGGCTCGCTTCCCCGAGTACGGCGAGTTGAAGCGTCAGCAACACCTGCTGCTGGCGGCCGGCGACAACCCGTATTTCCGCGTCGACCAGGGCGGAGCCGGAAACGCACCATGCATCGAGGGGCGACTGCTCGTCAACTTCAGCATCTATGATTACGTCGGCCTGGCCCACGATCCGGAGGTCGCCGCCGCCGCCAAGGCCGCGATCGACCGCTATGGCACCAGTGCCGGCGCCAGTCGCTTGGTCTCCGGCGAGAAGCAGGTGCATCGTGATCTGGAGCAGGCCCTGGCCGCCTTCCTGGCCACCCCGAGCGCGATCGTCTTCGTCTCCGGCCATGCCACCAACGTCACCACCATCGGCCACCTGGTCGGACCGGACGATCTGATCCTCCACGACATTCTGGCCCACAACTCGATCGTCCAGGGTGCCATCCTTGCCGGCGCTACGCGTCGCACCTTCGCCCATAACGACTGGCAGGCGCTCGACACCCTGTTGTCCGAAGTGCGCCACCGCTATCGCCGCGTGCTGGTCGCCATCGAGGGCGTATACAGCATGGATGGCGACTTCCCCGAACTGCCACGCTTCCTGGAACTCAGGAGGAAGCACAAGACGCTGCTGCTGGTCGATGAAGCGCACTCGCTGGGCACCATGGGGGCGACCGGCCGGGGCATCGGCGAGCACTGGGGCGTGGCCCGCTCCGACGTCGACCTATGGATGGGCACGCTCTCCAAGTCGCTGGCCAGTTGCGGCGGGTACATCGCCGGCTCGACCGAGCTCGTCGAGTACCTCAAGTACACCGCCCCCGGGTTCGTCTACAGCGTGGGCCTCTCCCCGCCTAGCGCTGCTGCGGCCCTGGCCGCCCTGACGGTCCTCCAGCGCGAGCCGCGGCGCGTGGCCCGGCTGCGCGAGCTGGCGGCGCTGTTCCTGAAGCTGGCCCGCCAGCGCGGTCTCAACACCGGCTCGGCCGCCGGTACGCCCGTGATTCCGGTGATCGTCGGCAGCTCGGTCAAGAGCCTGCGCCTGGCGAGCGCCCTGTTCGAGCGCGGCATTAACGTCCAACCGATTCTGCACCCTGCCGTGCCCGACCACTCCGCCCGCCTCCGCTTCTTCATCACCACCAATCACAGCCAGGAACAGATCCGCGCTACGGTCGACGCCACGGCCGACGAACTGGCCAAGTTATAGCGCCGCCCTGCGCGGGTTTGAGGTGAGCCGCGAAACCTGGGAAGGAGACCTCATGCAAAAAACGCTGTGGTGGTTCGCCATTCTCGCCCTGCTGGTCGCGCTGGGCTGTGCCCAGCCAGAAACTCTGCCGCTGTTCACCATCGCGCAGAGCAATGCCGCGCCCAGCCCGGCCCAGCCGGAGAATCAGCCGCCGGCCGGCGCCGAGCAGAGGAAGCCCACCCCGGGCGTCAAGCAAAGTCAGCCCGCATCGGCCCCTGCCCATCCTGGAACTCAGCCGCTCTTCATCATCGAGCGCAACACGAACGCCAACGTCGTGCATTACGATGCCCAGCTCACCGCCGACGGCAAACTGGATCGCAAGAAACCGGTGATCGCCTACTGGGTCATGCTCGCCAAGGACGGCCACCGGGAGAATCTCAATTGGATCGAGAAGAAGATGGCCTATGGCATCAACATTAAACCGTACCCGTCGGTGAACGGATACCAAATGACTATCGCGGCCGCCCCCCAGCGGTCGATCACCGTAAAGAAGGTGGGCAGCGCCGTCCATGCCGAGATCGTCATCGACGGCCGGCCGGCCATTCTCGAGAAGATGTACATCAATGCCTCCGGGCACACCGTCCACTATCTCGAGCTTTACGGAAAAGACGTGCAGACGGGGGGGAAGCGCTTCGAAAAGATCATACCGAAGTAGCCGCCTCCCTTTCGTGCCGCGAGACAGAGAAGATTCATGACCCCGACCCGGAGCACTCAAGAAACGGCTTGGCTTGGCGCAAGGCTGAAGGCCCATTGGCGCTTCAAACTGATGGCCGGGGCGATCAATGTCATCGCCTTCTTTATCGGTTACTTCCTGCTGCTCGGCTTCCACCTCTTCCCCGTGCGGGAAATGCCGACCACCGCCCTGGACCGGCTGATCGCTTTCCAGCCTGGCGCTTTGCCGCTGTACCTGTCGCTCTACCTATATATTCCGCTTGCTCCCTGGTTGCTGAAAAACAAGCGGGATCTGAACGCCTGCTGCCTGGCCGTGAGCGGACTTTGCCTGGTGGGACTCGTCATCTTTCTCTTCTGGCCAACAGCCATTCCTCGACCGGACAGCGCCGCCTACCGGCCCCTCATCGCCATCGACGGGCCGGGCAACGCCTGCCCCTCACTCCACGCGGCCTTCGCCGTCTTCTCGGCCATTTGCATTGATCGCATGGCCCGGCACCTCGGCGATCGCGGTCTGGCTCGCAGCCTGAGCTGGCTCTGGTGCCTCGGCATCCTGTATGCCACGTTGGCCACCAAGCAGCACGTCGCGGTTGACTTGGTTGCCGGTATCGCGCTGGGCGCGGCCTGGGCCGGGCTTTATCTGCGATTCTTCCCCCTTGGCGGGAATCTCCAGGCCTGACCGACACGGGCGCACCGGCCGTCGGCCAGACGCAGGATCCAAACTGCCGCGCAGGCTCAGAGCCATCCGGCCTGGCGATACCATTGGGCCGTTTCGCCCAGGCGTTCGGCCAACGTGGCCGCGGGGGAGCAACCCAACTGCATACGGGCCTTGGCGGATGAGCACGTCCACGACCCGGCCAGGGCTTCGGCCATCTTGTCGCTGTTCACCCAACCGGCACGTTGCCGCACGCGCCCCAGCGCGTCGCCGCAAAGCCCGACCAGCCGCGCGAGCGGTTCCGGCATATGCACTACCATGGCCCGCTTCTTTCCCAATGCCATAGCCATGGCCTGCCCCAGTTCGGCATACGTCGGATCGTGCTCCGCCGCCACGAAGTAGACACCCTGGCCCGGCGCTCCGTCGGGGTGAAGACGCTCGCCTTTCTCGGCTGCCAGGAGCAGGAGTGAGACCAAGTCGGCCACGTGGATCAGCGAAACGCGTCGTTCCTCCCAGCAGGGCACGACATGCAGCCCCGAGTGGGCGATCGGCCGGAACATTTCCAGCACGCCCCTATCGCCGGGACCAAAGACGATCGGCGGACGCACCACGGTGATCGACAGCCTGGTGGCATACTTGGCCGCCGCCAGCTCGCCCGCTAGCTTGCTGCGACCGTAGGCGGAAACAGGCGCGGGCGAATCGCCTTCCACGCGAGGTTGGTCGCCGGCGCAAGGCCCCGCCGCGGCCAGCGAGGAAACCACGATCAACACCGGCCGCTGGGCGCGGTCCGCACAGGCAGCCGCGACGGATTCGACGCCGCCGGCGTTCACGCGTAGAAAATCTTCTGTCCGCAGGGCCTTCAGCAGGCCCGCCAAGTGGAACACCACGCCTGCCTGCGACTCCGCCAGCGCGCGTTCAATGCCAGCGCGATCGGTCGCATCGCCCACGATGAGTTGGGCGCCTGATGATCGTAGTTCGTCGATGCGCGACGTGGCCCGCACCAGGCACGACACCCGGTCGCCACGCTCGATCAGCCGGCGCACCAGGTGCTGTCCGATAAAGCCGCTGGCCCCGGTGACCAGCACGGATTCTGCATCCCTGGTTTTCATCGTCGTACCTCTGCCGGGCGGCAACAATCACCAACCATGACTCTTGTCGGGATTATACGCGGTTCTCTATTTAAGAACCAACACTTGTGGCTGGGCGGCGCCGGCCCAACGATTGAAAAAGCTTCTGCAAAATTGGTCAGGACTGGCGGTTTTCATCGCCCAAATTGGGCTTGCGGTACTACGCGAACGGGAGATAATGAAGTAGAATTCCTTCACGGTGATCGTGAGGTGGCAGTCATATGGAAAACCCCGTCTCAAACGGAACGCTCACGGCCGGCATCGAGATCGTTGTTGTTGAAGGAGGTTCGGAACTAAAAGACTTCATCAACCTCCCCTGGAATCTCTATGCCGAGTACCCCAGATGGGTTCCTCCCCTTAAGAAGGAGGTTCGCCGGCTGCTGGATCCCCGCCGGCACCCTTTCTGGTCGTCTGCCGAGCGCCGGCTCTTTCTGGCCCTGCGCGGTTCGCAGGTGGTGGGCAGGATCGCGGGCATAATTGATCGTTGCTATAATGAGTTCCACGGCGAACGGATGGGCATTTGGGGATTCTTCGAATGCGCTGACGATCCAGCGGCGGCCAAAGCCCTCTTTTCCGCCGTGGAGACGTGGGCTCGCCTGAAGGGCATGGCCTTCCTCAGGGGGCCGCTCAACCCGTCCACCAATTACGAGCTCGGGTTGCTCGTCGAGGGCTTCGATTATCTGCCGACGTTGATGATGCCTTACAACCCGCCGTACTACTCCAGCTTGGTCGAATCGTGCGGTTTCGCCAAAGAGAAGGACTTGCTCGCCTTCCTGATCGATGGCGATTACCGGCTTCCCGAGTGGATGGATAGTCTGGCTGGGCGGATAGCCGGAAAAAAAGGCATCCGCATCCGGCCCTTTCGTCCCAAGGATGAGGACGCCGAGTTTGCCCTGATCAAGGAGCTCTACAATGACTCCTGGTCTGCTAACTGGGGTTTCGTCCCCCTGAGCGATGAGGAGATGCGGGAAATTCAGAAGAGCGTGATGACCTTCGCGGATCCCGACCTGGCTTTCTTCATCTATTACGAGGACGAACCAGCGGCGTTCTGTGTAATCTTCCCCGACATCAACCCATTGCTCAAGCGTCTCAACGGGCGGATCGGCCTGCTGGGTTTGCTGAAGGCGCTCCTCTATCGCCGGGAGATCGCCGGATTGCGTTGTTTGTTGTTCGGGATCAGGGACAAGTACCGGCAATTGGGAATCCCCATGTTGGCCTTCCACCACATCTTTGAGGTTGTGCGGCAAAAGGACAAATACCGTTCTCTGGAGCTGGGCTGGACCCTGGAGGACAATGCGGCCGTCAACACCTTGGCCGTGGAAGCGGGCGCAAGACCATATAAGAGATATCGCATATTCAGAAAATCTTTGTAATTCCGCGTCGCGTAAACGTCTGGCATTGCATTGGAGGTCTGGGCATGTTGGCTGAGGGGCAAGTTCCCATCATTGCTTTTGTCTGGAGACCTGGCGAGATAAGTGCTCCAGTGTCCGAAATGGCGCAACGCACGGGCAGCCGGGCCATCTTCGATTTTTCCACGATGGGGCTGGAAGCACTGCATTCGTTCTTACAAACGGCCGACCCTGCTGGCCATGTCAGCGATATCAGGATTTCCACCTCCGCCCTGATGAATCCATCCGTCGGCCAGCTCCTGAAGGAAACAGGCGCCCGGAATCTCTGGATAGAATGCCAGTCCCAGTTCTTCGCGGGGGATCCTTCGGCCTTTCAACGGCGACTGCGGACCTTGTCGGAAGACTACCGCTGCTTTCCCATTGTCGGGGACGTGCCTCTCCTGGCCGCGATGGTCAAGGATGGTTCGGGCATCGGGCGCATAGTCCTAAAGGGCTGCGAGGCTGCAGGATTCGTAAGCGGGGAGACGACCTTGGTCCTCTATTCGGTGGCCAAGGAAATGTTGCACGCCTATGCGAAGTCTCTGGACGTCCTCATCTGGGGCGGCGTCTCCACCCCCGAGGCGGCCGCGGCCTTCCTGTCCACCGGAGCCGCCGGCATCGTCTTCGAGAGCGTCCACTGGCTGACTGATTTGGTGGTCATGGACGATCACCAACGCCAGCAACTCGCCAGACTCCGCATGGATTCCACTGCTCTGGTGGGCTTGGACCTGC
Organism: Acidobacteria bacterium UBA7540; assembly: GCA_002478145.1. The sequence goes on along the minus strand of DLMI01000234.1, from coordinate 6,222 downwards.
AGGTTCCGTGTCGCCTTTTCAACAAGGGGAACTCGCTGGCCTTCAAGAAGATCCAGGCGTTCGAGGACTCGCTGTGCGCCTCCGAGATCACGGACGAAAGCCGGCGTGCCTTCGTCGGCCAAGTGCAGGCCAGCGCCCTCCACCCCCTGGACAGCCATTTCACCCAAAGCGAGGTCATCCCTCTGGGCGTGGAGGCGGCCTTTGCCGCGTCGTTTGCCGAGCGTTTTGGCACCGGAACCGAGAAGGCTGTGAAAGCCTTCATGGGGGAGATGCTGAACTTGTGCGGCACAGCCGAGGCGAAGAAGTATTGCTTCCTGGGCAGCCCCGTAGCCCGGGAGATGGGCATCAAGTACCCCTTTATCCAGGGCGCCATGTCCTCGATCACCGATATCCCGGAGTTTGCCCGCGAGATTGCTGATGCCGGCGGACTGCCCACCATTGCCCTCGGCCTGATGGATGCCCAGGCCCGTGACCGCAGGCTGGGAAGCTTGCCGGAGATCATGGGCGGACGCCCGTATGCGGTGAATGTCGTCTCCCTGGCCGAGAACCTGTTCCGGGAAACGCACCTGGACTGGATAAAGCAACACCGACCCCCTTTTGTCTGGATCGCCGGAGGAGATCTCTCCCCCATAAGAGAATTGCTGCAATGCGGCATTGGCGTCGTGTATATCGCCCCTGATGAGGCCCTGTTGAAGCTCGCCCTGGAAGCGGGCGTCCGCTACGTGGTCTGCGAGGGCTACGAGGCCGGCGGCCATGTGGGGCAACATAGCACGCTCACCCTGGCGCAAATGGTGCTGGACCTCAAACGTCGCCAGCCATCCCTGTTCCAGGACTGTCGGGTGATCCTGGCCGGGGGCATCTTCAATCGGGAAACCGCCTTCATGGCCGGCCTGCTCGGCGCCGACGCCATCCAGATGGGCACGGCCTATCTGGCCACTCAGGAGATCGTTGAAATGGGCGCCTTGGCGGCCCTCTATCAGCGGATGATCGTGGAATCGCCGCCGGGGGGAACGGTCGTTTCGGGCCAAAGCACCGGACTCCGGGTGCGCTCCTTGAGGACCCCGAGAGTGACCGCCATCTTAGCTCTGGAAAGGGAGTTTGCCGCGGGCCACCAGGACGAGCAGTCTTTCCGCAAGAAAATGGAGGAGATGACCGCCGGCAGCCTCTTCGTCGCGGCCCGAGGCGTGGACCGCCGAAGCGGGCGGCCGCTGGATGAGCAGGCGTGTCTGGAACGCGGGCAATTCATGAGCGGATCCTGCGCCGGACTGATCAATAAAGTCCAGAAGCTGGAGTCCTTTCATCGCGAGTTGGCCGAAGGCCCGCTCTTGCTCCATCAGCCCTTTGCGACGTCGACGGCAAAAACCGCGGCGCCTTCACCCGACGCGCCGCTACCCGCGGAAACCCCAACCCCCGGGGTTGGCCGGACACAAATGGGCGTCGCCCGCCTGAGAGATGATCGCGACCGGGTGGCCATCACCGGGATGAGCGTCCTCAATGCCCTCGGCAAGAGTCCGGAAGAGGTCTGGGAGGCAAGCTTGGCCATGAAGAGCGGCGTTACCTTGGTGCCGTCTTCCAGGTGGAATCACGACCGCTTTTATGATCCGCGGCCGCGCGTCACGGACAAGACCTACTGCCAGGTGGGCGCCTTCGTGGACTTTCATGTCTCACGCGATGAACTAGGGATCCCCCCCCAGGATTTCCGGACCATGACCTCGGCCACCAGGATCACCATGTGGCTGGCGCAAAGGGCCATCCGGGCCTCCGGCATCCTGGAGTCAGGTATCCCGCGCGAGCGCATCGCGGTCCTCATCTCCCAGAACTCCGGAGAGGCGGCGGGCACCCTCACCGATATGATTATCAGGGAGTACGTGCATGAAATCCTTTCCGCCATCAAGCGGGCCATTCCCCTCACCCCGGATCAGGAGAGCGCTATCGAACGGGAGGTGAAGTCCGGTCGCATAGCCCCGGACGACACCACGCTTCTGGGCCGACTCAACTGCACCGCCCCCGGCTTCATCTGCAACCGCTATGGCTTCATGGGGCCCAGCTATTCGGTCTCCGCCGCCTGCGCCACCTCCCTGGTCGCGCTTTACAGCGCCCTGCAGATGATCCGCAACGGCATCATCGACGCCGCCATCGTCGGCGGGGGCGAGGATAACCTCACGCATCTGCATTTCCTGGAATTCTCCGCCCTGGGCGCTCTTTACGGGTTGTCGGGACGGCCGCGGCCGCCTCACGAAGCCTCCTGCCCCTTCGATGCCGAAAGAGACGGGATGGTCCTCGGCGAAGGCGGGGGCATGATCGTCATCGAGCGCGAGAGCTTGGCCCGCGACAGAGGGGCCCCGGTCCATGCGGTCATCACCGGCATGGGCGCAAGCAACGACCATCTGGGCATGGTCGAGCCCTCCAGTGTCACCCAGGAAATCGCCATGCGCGCCTCGTTCCGCGGCTTGCCCTATGGGCCAGAGGCCGTGGACCTGGTGGAATGCCATGGCACTAGTACGCGACAAGGGGACGCGGAGGAGGTGCGGACCCTGAGGGCGGTCTACGATCACTCCAAGACCACGGTGATCACTTCATTGAAGTCCCAAATCGGACACACCCTGGGCGCCTCGGGCCTTAACGACCTCATTCGCGGAGTCATGGCTATGAAGGCCGGGGTTTTCCCCCCGACCCTCAACTATCGCCATCCAGACCCCGAAATCGACTTGGAAGGATCGGGCTTCCGTGTCGCCTCAGAGCCGTTTGATTGGCAGCGCCGGGCCGGCCTGCCAAGAAGGCTTCAGGTCAACGCTTTCGGGTTTGGAGGTTCCAACTACGTGGTCCAGGTGGAGCAGGCCCTGGATGGTGAGGACACGATCCTGGTCTCCACGGGCCGAGAGGCACGTCTCGCCGCGGAGACAGCCGATGGCCTTGCAGCGCTCCAGGGCGTCTCTTTCTTCCGGACCGAGATGGGAGGCCGCACCTTCCGGATGGCCGTTGTCGCACCATCTGCCGAAGAGGCCCTCACGGTCATCGAGCGCTCCGCCTCCCTGGCCGAAGCAGCGGTCGCCTCACCCAAGGCAGCGCGTTCCCTGGCGCTGCAGGGCCTCTTCCTCAGCCCCGAGGATCCGCCCGTGCCGCCGCTTGCTCTGGTCTTTCCCGGACAGGGGGCCCACTATGCCGGCATGGGCCAGGCGCTCTACGAGTCCTTTCCCATCATCAAAGAGTGGATGGATCGGGCTGCGGCTGCAGCGGACTTCGACCTCCTTCACCTATTGTTCCACGATCGAGAGGAGAACCTTCAGAAGACCCGGTGGCAACAACCTGCCCTGTTCACCTTGGAATACGCCATGGCTCGATACCTCATCTCTCTTGGTATCCACCCTGTGGCTATGGCCGGCCACAGTTTGGGCGAGCTGACCGCCTTGTGCCTGGCTGGCGTCTATTCCCCGGAGGACGGGTTTAGAATTGTGAATAAGAGGGCCCTCTGCATGGACAAGGCCGCCGCCGGGCACCTGGACCCCGGCGCCATGGCGGCCACGGACGCCCCCATGGATCTGCTGCGGAAGATGCTCCATGGCCGGAAGGATGTCCATATTGGCAACATCAATGCCCCGAACCAGGTGGTGCTCAGCGGCCACACCGAGGCCATCAAAAATCTCGGCCAAGACCTGAAGCACTTGAGCTACCGGTTCACCCTCTTGCGGGTCAGCATGGCCTTCCATTCTCCTATCATGAGGGTTATCCATGATGAGCTCGAGGCGTACGTTGCCTCCATCCCATTTCATTCCCCGCAGGTCCCTGTCATCTCCAACACAACCATGGCACCGTATCCATCAGATCCCGGTGAGATCAGGCGCATTCTAATGTCTCACCTGGAATCTACCGTCCATTGGATGAATAACGTCCAGACCCTTTGGAATGACTACGGGGTCCGGCTCTTCGTGGAGGTGGGCCCCGGCGACATATTGAGCAATCTCATCGCCGACACGCTCCATGAACCGCTATGCCTCCAGACCTGCCTGCCCACCGCGGAAAGCCACACGTACCAGACCGCCCTGGCGCAGCTCTTCGTCCACGGGCATCTACAGGTTCGGGGAGAACCGCGGTTCGTCTCCCTCCCGGCATTCAGGAAGGCTCCCGAGTCTCACCTCCACGCCCCAGCCGGAGAACGGTCCTCCCGCCCCCTCGATCGCCCCCCGGCCGCCCCGGACGGACGGGCCGCCCCGGCCCTTGCCGAAGGGCCTGAGCGTCAGGACCACCTGGAGGCGATTATTCGCATCATCATGGATGCCACCGGGTTCAACCGGGACGAAATCCAACTCGATATGGATCTCAGAAGGGACCTCTCCATCCGCTCCAGCCGTCTGCCGGTCATCATGGATGCTGCGGAACGCCACTTCGGGATCACCATTGAATTGGAGGACTTTATCCATGTCCGCACTGTAAGAGACATCGCCCAGCGGATCTCCGCAATCGTCGCCCGGCAGGAAGGCGTCGGCGAGCGGCCCGCCGCCAAGGCGGCTGACCCCGGCGCGGCGCCGGCCGGAATCCCGGAGCCGTCAGCGGATGAGGCGCGTCTGAAGCGGCTCGTATTCAGCCTCGCCCCTATCGAGCCGACAGCTTCCATGCCCGTGGAATTGAGCCCCGGCGAGGCCGTCCTCCTCCTCTCGCCCGACCGGGATGACGCACTGGCCAAAGGTGCGGGCGACCTGCTCCGCCAGGATTATGGTGTTGAAACATTTCCCCTGCCATTCATGCCAGAGGACTTGGGGCCGGGCGAAGAGGGCCACGACATTCTGACCGCCGCGGGAGTCACCAGGACCTCAGAGAGAATCTCGGGCCTCGCCTCCCTCGCGGGGCTGGTCATCACCTTGCCTCAAGACGGGTTGGAACGGTTGGCCGGCATGGCGGATGTTTCGCGGCTGCTCACTGGGCTCTTTCAACTCCTGAAGGCCTTTCTCCAATCACCAACCAGGAAATTCGTCGTCCTGATTCACGCACGCGAGGATACCGACACTCTTGGTCGGCTGCTGACGGAGGGGCTGCTCGGACTGTTCCTGAGCGCCGCCCAGGAACACCCCGCGGTCCAGTTTCGCACGCTGGAAATCGACCAAGACGCCGACCTGCCCCTGGCCCTGCGCGCCGCTCTGGACAAGGGCTGCGCCGCGGTGGAGCTCATTCATCGCGAAGGCAAGGTCTTCACCTCGCAGGGACACCTGGCCCCCGCGGTCTTCGGCGATCCGCCAAGTCTGAAGTTGAACCCCGGAGACGTTGTAGTCATGTCTGGAGGCGCCACGGGGATCAGCGCCCACCTGGCCCGCAGTTTGGTGCCCTTCGCGCCTCGCCTGGTCTTTCTTGGCAGGACCCAAGTAGATCCATGCACCCATCCCCTGGAGCCGCACTCCGAACCTTCGTCTTCTGCATCTGCTCCTGACAAATCCCGAACCCGCGAGATCGCCCAGACCCTGGCGGATTTGCATGCCTCAGGGATCGAAGCCACGTACTTGGCCTGTGATGTAACCGACCCCGAGGCCGTTCGTGTTGCCCTGAGCGAGGTGGCCGGCCGCTATGGCCGGATCGACGGCATCATTCACGGCGCCGGCGTCCTCCGGGACGCTTTCCTCGACCAAATGACCCCCGAGGATTTTTCTCTGGTAACGGACGTTAAATTCCTGGGAGCTTGGAATCTATTCTCGGCGGCAGAGGGGGCGGGCTTGAGGTTCTTCGTGGGCCTCTCCTCGGTGGCGGCCATCCAGGGAAATCCCGGCCAGACCAACTACGCTGCCGCCAACCGCATGATGTCGGCGCTACTCCGATACCTCCGCCGCAAGAACGGCGCCATCCGCTTCAAGGCGTTGATGCTGCCCCCGGTCGAAGGGACGGGCATGGCCGAGGACCCGGAGGTCCGGGACTTGCTCAGACGCAGAGGCGTGGCCTACATCCATGTCCATGAACTTGCCGGCCTGTTCTGCCGGGAACTCTTCGTCGCCTCGGCCGACGACGATTGGGTCATGTTCATCAGGACCCTGCCCTCCCTAAAGACGGCGCCAATCGGTGATATCAGCCATCCCGCGCTCAGCGGACAACTGGATGGCGGCCCTGTGGCCTTCAGCCCTCGGGACTTCCCCATGATCGATGGCCTCTCTTGCCTGGACCTCCGCAAGGAACACTTGGAGGCCTCCAGATCCTTCTCCAGGCAGAACGATCTGTGGATCGCGGATCACCGGCCACTCAAGT
>DLMI01000246.1 GCA_002478145.1 Acidobacteria bacterium UBA7540 | reverse complement strand
GGAAACGGCGCGCTACTTCCTGCAGGCGTCGGCTGAGCACGAAGTTACGCGCCGCAGCCGCTCTATGCTGCGTTGGAAGGTATTTGGGTATGAGAAATACGAGGCGACCGGCCAGGCGGTGGAGCGGGAAGAGCGCGAGACACGCGCGCTCGACGAGCACATCAAGAACTTGCCCAAGGGACAGATGGAAATATTGATGACCGACGACACTCGCGGGACGCTGCACAGACACTTGCACGTCCGGCCGCCGGCTGACGTCAGCTTCCCTAGCTTCGAGCCGGAGATCTACCCCCGCTTGCGCCATTCTCGTGCCGATTCGGTCGGAGCAAACCTGCGCTTCAAGAGTTCCGATCTGGCAGCGACGGCGCGCTTTCCGCGGCGTCCTCCTGGAGGGTCCCGAGCATGAGAACGCGTCCCAATCTCCCGGTCATAATAGCCTGGCTGTCATTGGCGGTTTGTTCGAGCTTCGCACAGAACCAGCCTTCGGGCTCCTCCGTTCCTCGCAGCCGGTACAGCCCAATGGCCGCTGCGCAAGCACAGGGACGCACACACCAACCGCCCGACACCTGGTACGAATTCCTGCTCAAACAGTTCAACCCGAGTGACGTTGACTACGGCGAGTGGATGGAGGAACGTCGCCGCGTACTCCTCGCGGCCAGCGTAAAGAACCCCTATTTCCCATACAGCTTGTGTGTGACCGTCTGGTCGCTGTTGGTGATGATTGCGTATGCCAAGCTACGGATTGATTGCCGCCGTGAGCGTTACCTGACCGAGGAGATGCTGACTGACCTGTACAACCAGGACCTATACTCCCGCCAGGCTGCGAAGGACGCCATCGCGAAGTACAACAATCACGTAGAACACTGCAACCGTGCAATCGAGGCAGGGTCGGGACAGACGATCTCCGGCGGCACATCTGAGATTGACGATCTCAAGGCAAGAATGAAGAAGGCAGCGGACGATCTGCGTTTCATGACTGGCGAAAGAGATCAACTGAGCGAGGAACTGAAACAAAGGTCCGCCGTTGTAACAGACCTGAGTCTGCAACTCCAGGCGCTATCGGAAAAGATCGACGGCAAAGGCGGCGCTCATGCGGTTGGCCAGGCGGGGTTGCCATTGCCTGCTTCGAACGCCGAGTACATGAAGCTCGTCAACTCGCTACAGCAGCAGCTTCTTGCAGAACGCGAAAAGAACAGAAGACTCAAGGGTGCATAAGGATCATGTTGGTGTCGATTACAGGGCTTGGTAGTGTGTGGCGCCGGCGGTTCGGCAACGACCCCGACGACCCGAGGCGATTTGCGCGAGCTGCCTACTACAACACCACGGGCGTGCCGGTAGACGGAACGATCCGTACTCGTTTGAAGGTTGCCGGCCACGCGCGCTTCAACTCAACCGGCGGCTTCAACCCGAATTATCCGCTGCGGATAATCAATCGTGTATTCGAGTGCGATGAGCCGTGTGTCTGGCAAGGACAGAACAAGATCCTGTTCAAGTACATGCTGGCAGCTCCGCGAGAACCCGACCTCTTCTTGGTTGTTGCGAGGCAAAGCGAGATTGGCCGCCTGCACATCGGAAACAGCGTGTGGAAGGCTGACAAAGGGCTGCTCATTTCATTTAGCGAATGCCGTGACCAACAGGAATGCATGTTGCTTTTGCCTGGCCATGGCTGGATACGCAGTGGCGTTGGGACGTTCATCCTTCAGCCGCTGACCGCGCGTCCCTGGATTGCACAGTTGCGGCTTGCGGTGTGACTTGCGCGTCGCCCGTAAACCCTCGCTGTCATTCTGAGCGCAGCGAAGAATCGGGATCTGAAACACTATTGGGAGATTGACAATGCGTTACATCAAACACTGCATCAGCTTGAGTTCCGAACATGACTACCCGCTGCTTCGCCAGGTGTTGCGATCCGGCTTCATCACCCACGACCAACTGTTTGAGTTCATGCAGCTTGGCAAGCACGAGTCGAGCCGCTCGACTTTTAACTGGAGAGCGCGGCGCCTTACCAAGTATGGCATGATCGCGCGGCACATGGTGCCGTCCGCAGGCAAAGCCTTTGTGTATTCCATCACACCTGCTGGGGAAATCGAGCTCGCAGCTATTGGCGAGCAATTCATCACCACGCCCGCCAAGCCGGACCGAAACAATAAAGAACTCCAGGTGGCCCACTCACTCGAACTCAATAACATCTACCTCAGCCTCTTGCGCGCGGATTTGCACGTGCGATGGGTGCCGGAGATCCAATTGCGGTCAAGGAACCTGTCCATGGGTGTCCGCAATGGAAAGGTCTACGACGCAATCGTGACGATCAGAGTGGACGATCGCGACGCAACGTTCGCGCTCGAGTATGAGCGCACGGCCAAGAGCGAGGGACTGTACGCCGAGGTTTTCAATAAGTTCGAGGCCGAGCAAGAGCTCGACCGCTTCCTTTACCTTGCGTCCACCGAGGACGTGCTGAAGTTTGTGTCCTGGCAGTTCAGGAACAGCAAGCGCACCGTCTGCTTCGGACTGCTGGCGGACTGGTATCGCCGCTTGCTCGACACCGAAGTCTTCGACTGGACATGTCATCAATACCGGCCGTTCCGCAGCGCCTTAATCGGTGGCGCCGACCCTGCCCAGGCTTCCACGGGCGTCCTCTCTTAAACTTTTTGCCTACTCTGTGATTATTTGTTGCCCTTCTTTGACTATTCCGGAGGCCCGCCAACCCACTGAGCCCCAGGGTGTTGCTTTCTGACTATATACTGAAATCAGCCGTTTTTGTGCCGCAAACGACAGGTGCTGAAATGGTAGGTAGCAAGAAGTTGTTAGGCGCCTTGTGCGTTCGTGGTCGATCGGTTTTTTGGAGCAGCGTAGCTCCTGTCGCTGTGGTGCGGTGATCAGTTTGCCATGTTCTGGTTTGTCGTGCGCATTGGATGGTAAGGCGCGCAGTGTTGTGTGGATTGTCCGCTGCGCACAAGCGCTCGTTGGGAACGGAGCGTGTGCACATGCTGTGTAGGAACCATACTAGTTGGTGCACGTGTACACGCTGTTGGCGTACGAAACGATGTGAAGTGATGCTTGGAGGTCCAGGCTTGTCCAGATGTCGTGACACAGGCCTTTGAATATATTCTCAGGTGCCTTATGAAGCTCCGCTTCCTTATCTCGATTTTGTGTTGCTGGCTGTCGTTGCACAGCCTGCTGGCCTGGAGCAGCCGCAGGAACTCCTGACCAAAGGCCAAGTGATGGACTGCGTGAAGGCAGAGATGAAACCCCCGGAGTTGGTCAAGCTGAACCATGATCGTAGAATCAACTTTGTGTTGAACGACGAATACCTCCTGGCCCTGCGCACGGCAGGCGCGCAGGAGGGTCATTCAGGCGTTGCGCGCCACCCGGCCCAAGCCGCTGAGCAACGAGCAAGTATTGTATTGTGTCGGCGTCATTAGGTTGGTGGCGTTTACGACTGCGCAAGTCTACAAAGCCGTAAGTTCAAAACAGCCGATATTATGGTTTCCCCGTTTCGCGTGCTTGGCGGGCCTAGGATAGCGCACCAAATCTCAAATCCGAGTACTCCAGAAGCGCGTAAGCTGAGCGGAAAACTCAGACGCGCCGCAGCGGACGGACAGCCGTAAGACGACCGCTAAATTCTAACAGTAGAGCGCCCTCTGTGGTAGGATTCTGTCACCATGAACGAATTCCCCGCCGAAATATGTGAGGCACTGAATGCCTACATCTATCGCCTCGAGGACCCTCGAAACGGACACACATTTTACGTGGGCAAGGGGCGAGCCAACAGAGCCTTTGCTCATGTAAGACTTGCCATAGAGGGTGAAGAAGGTCTTCGATACGACCGTATCCGTGAACTCAAGGCTGCTGGCTTAGAGCCGAACGTCATCATCCATCGACACGGGCTCACTGACGAATTGGCTTTGGAGATCGAGGCAGCGCTTATCGACGCATATGCCAGGGAGGACCTCGCGAATGAGGTGCGCGGTCACGACACAGATCGCGGAATGATGACTGTCAGTGAAATCGTCGAGAGCTATGCGGCAGCGCCTGCTCAAATTACAGTCCCGGCCATTTTGATCAAGATAGAGCGGGAATGGCATCCGGCACTGACCGCAGATCAACTTTACGAGCGGACTCGCAGATATTGGAGATGCAGACCAGAGAGACGACCCACTCCGCCCCGGTACGCATTGTCCGTCGCACGCGGCCTCATCCGTGAAGTCTTCGACATCCACACTTGGGAAGATTATCCCGACATGTCCCAGGTAGTTATCGATCCGACTAGGCATCAACAAAGGCGAAGCGAAGCCGACCAGAAGGGACAAGCCCGCAAAGGGTTCATCGGTGCCGTGACCAGTGATGAGAGGCTACGCGCTGCACTCATCGGTAAGAGCGTTCGTCACTTCCCCTTTGGTAAAGGGGCTCCGTTTGCTTATGCCAACTGTGGCAAACGATAGGCCACCCATTTCGAAATGAGTCCAGCGGGATTATATACTGCTCTCCTCGCTCTGCATCCGCAGCATCACCCGCCTCACCCATCCAAACTTTCACATCTCTTTTCGCCAAATTGGAGCCCGATGTAGTAGATCTCCACCCGTGTGTCGGTTAGGTTCGAAGCCAGGCCTGCATTCGGAGAGCAAGCTCGGTGGGAGAGTCCCGACTTGGTATCACGCTGCCATTACTCCCGACCCGCGAGGCCGTGTGCCGGCTAAACCATACTTGAAAAGGAGAAGTACATATGATCATTGGTGTCACGCATGACAATGACGGCCGTGTAGTCCAGCGACTGTCCGTATCCACAAAGGTTTCTATCGGGCTGCCACCCAATGGAGATCGCAACCATCCCACCAAGCTCGACCACTTCGTCTTCCTGCGCAAGAAGAAGACGGCCAACAGGGTTGAGTGGGAGATTGACCCGGAACTGACCAAGCACTACGGTGAGCAGTGCCGGGATCTTCACATTATGTTGATCGACGACGATATCGAAAACGTCTTCCCCAGCTCCTACGCTTGGTGGACGGCCACTGAGCGGAAATGCTGGGGTGACGGCGTCTCGGCTACCCGGCGCACGACTGAGAAACCTGGCGGCCAGCCTTGGACCCAGTGCGGTAGCGGATGCCCGGAGCTTTCGAGCGGTCAATGCAAGCCTGGCGGGGATCTGCGCTTCGTGCTGGCGGACTTCCCGCGGCTGGGGAGCGTCTGTCGCATCCACACCTGCTCGTATCGATCCATCCGCCAGATCCACTCCGCCTTGCAGGAGATCCAGACCTTCACGGGGGGTCGGCTGGCCGGGATCACGGCCAAGCTGACGGTTCGCCCGGAGGAGGCTACCTACTTCGACCGTAAAGAGAAGCGGAAGAAGACTTCATCCATCTGGGCGCTGAGTCTCGAGGTTGAAGGTGACGACATGCGGAAGCTCATCGCTAATCTGACGGAGAATGCCCGGCTTTTTGCTGAGACTCGGAAGCTGCTCGGGTCGGGCGGCAAGGTCTTTGAGGTGGTTGAGGACGAGCAAGAGCAGGCGCCGGAGGTCGCAACGGAGTTCTATCCGGCGTCGGCGAATGGTTCTGTGACTACAGAAGGCGCCGCGGCAGGCTCTCCTTCGGATACACCCCTCGCCGCTACCGCGCCGCAGCCAACGCCGAAGCCTTCGCCCCCTGAGAACAGCACTGCCCCGAGTGGGGGAAACGGATCGGCCAAGCCACCGGTGGAAGGGGCCGCGGCATCAGAGCTGATGGCGAAGCCTTCGTTCCCTGCAAACAACGCGACCCCGAATGGTGGGAATAGATCTGCCACGCCACCCGCCGAGGGGGCTGCCTCGCCTCCTGCGCACAACAATGGTAACGGGTCAGCGACAGCCTCCGGATTCAACCAACTCCGCAATGAGTTCCTGACAGTGGCACGCCGTGTGGCCACAACCAAGAAGCAAGCCATCGCTGAAGTGGTCGAATGGGCGAGCGGCGGCGCATTCAAGTACGGCGACGTGGGCCGTATGACGGAGGCTGATGTCCCGAAGTTGCGCGTAGCCGCTGAATTCTTGACCTCAGATCTCAACGGCACAGCCCATTGACCGAAAGCCCCCCTCCGCCCGCCACTGTTCCTTCTTACCCCAACCTGAATTCCCACCCAATGGAGCGTCGGCATGGCACCCATCCGTGTTGGCGCTTCAACCCTTGGCCTTTATCCGCCATCGTGTTACCTCCGAGTGGCTCTTCAGAAGGGTCCGGACTGAATCGATCAGTAGGCCCTTGCCAAATACGCAGAACCTAGTTATCCCGGACCTCGTCCTGGGGCTTTGATAGCACAAGCCCCACAGGCCGGCAAGTCAAAGTGACCGAAGACCATCCATTGGTGGCGGGGCCTGTTTTGAGGTCAACGGCCTTTTGTTGTTATCGGCGGAAGAAGCGCGGGCCTTGGGAAACGGGTCCGCGCTTGCTTTGCGACGCGGCTTCCCCTTCCCAATCTCCGCATCGCCGCCGGAGGGCTTATGCCGTCTAGCGGCGAGGAGGGGACTTGAATTTCTAAATTCCTTGGGGGCCTTTCATTGGCTCGACCGCGGGCACAAACAACGTCCGCACGCTGGCGAATTATGTGCAAGTCGACGCACCTCGGGGCGCGATAGGCACTTGGGGCACGGTAACGCCGAAATGCGGCAAAACGCAGGATTAAGGAGACCTGTTTACCGCTCCTACCCTCTGCTGCGCTGGCACGAACTGGCTGCCGCCCCACCTCGATATCGTGATATAATGAAAGAGGATAGTAGTCGATTCTGGAGAGGAGCCCTTCCTGGGGCTTTTCCCCAGAGTTGGCTGAGCCCGGTTGAAAGCACCAGCCTGATAAGCTGGCATACCTGAAAAGGTATCAAGGGTCCGAATCCCTTACTCTCCGCCAAAAACCTCCTCACAGTGCGTCTCCGATGCGCAGTGCTGGAGGTTTTTGGGGTTTAGAGGCAGGAGGTAAACGACAAATGCATTTGCGCGATGCAGCGCAGCCGGTAGAGGCAGCTTCGTTTACGGATGATACTTCACTACCCCACGTCGGGTGTCGTGTTTCCATCCATGCGCAGATTATTCGCGAGCATCAAATCAGCTGGTATTTTTTTCTGAAGGATCGCACTCCGCACAACCGGGGCGAGTTCAAGGACGCCGCCATTAGAACCTTTTTCTCCCTTGCAGAGCCAGACCGCGAAGGGGTCTTTAAGACCCTGCGCACGGTCCGGATTCACATTGTGGATCCACGCCCGTATGCAGCAAATCTACATGAGGCTCTCAAGAGGCATCTTCCCAAGGGGAGCACGGTCTCAGACTTTCTGAATCGCCTCGATAAGTCGACCAAAAACCTTGAACATTTCCGGCATGCGGCCATCCGATACGTTGCGACCCGCATGCTTAGCGACTCTCCAGCCGAACGTCTGAAGATCGAGTACCAGGCGTGGGAATGTACTAATGGTCTGAGTCTCTTGCCATTCGAGGTTCCGGCGCCGCGCCAATTCGACCTAACGCCCTTTGAGCATCGTCGGGCCAGGCTGCTAAATGACGTGGCTAATTTCATTTCAGCTTCGGCTTCTGTGTTCACTCCAGCGATCGACGAATTTCGTCGGGCACAGGACGATTACTCGTTTAGTTCACCCATGGCCGCGCCTTGGCTCATTAGCTCTGCCCTCGGACATTCGCATGCGTTCGACGAGGGCCACAGCCATGCACTGAGATGGATCGAGGAGCAGCGTGTTAATGTGCTGTCCCAACTTGACCGTCACAGGCACTTTTATCCGGAATATTTGCCGCGGCCGCTGCTGGAGCTGATTTCTACGGAATCGGTCCCAATCCAGGCCGCCGATATCGCGGCAAGCATAGCAAGGGAATTGTGGCGCCGCAACAATCTGCCCCACTTGGTCCGTCGATTTGAGTATGTGACATTCAACGGGGAACGATTGTCTGAAGCTCGTGCCGAACAGTACGAAGACATTTTCCGGTCGATCCATTTATCTAATTAGGGCAATAATTTACTTAATTCATCCGCCCAAAGGGGCCACGATGAGAACGGCGGAGGTGTCGAATATAAACCGCCACGCGGAGGTGGCCGGTGACCTCCGCCCGAGAAGCGTATACCAGTTTAAGTGAGCTGTTCAAGATTGCTTTCCCCGATAACAGGAAAGGTAGGTCCTTTGCGGTTATGGCCGAAATCCTGGACACATTCATGGATGAAAGTTCGGATCAGGAACAGAAAGATGTATTCTGCGTTGCTGCGGTTTTGGCAAATGAAAAAATATACAGGCCGCTAGAAGACGAATGGGTCAAGCGACTGGATGAAGACGGCATCAAATACTTCCGGGCAAGTGACTGCAAGAGCGTTCGCGGCGCATTTGAACATCTCCGTAAGAAGTGTGGTTCATTTGAAGCGGCCAAAAAAGTAGCCGATGCCGTTCGCGAAGATCTTGAGCATTTGTTGATCCCGTCCCATTGGATTGGTTTCGGCGCTGGCGTGATCGTTCCAGAGTACAAGGCAGTGCTACGAGAATTCCCAGAAGCACGTTTCTTTTTCTCCGAAGATGAAACGGTTCCAGCATACACGCAGGTAATGTATGAGGTTGCTCGTGAGGTTCGGAAAAAGGCTAAAGGGTTTGGCGTGGCCTACATCGTGGACGACTCCACTTATTCTGAAAAGATCGTACACGCATTTTATGCGACCAAGAAAAACCATCCCACCGTTGGAACATCCATGAAGACAATTGCTCCCCTTGATGACAAGGAGACTCCAGCTTTACAGATGGCGGATTTATTCGCAAGCGTAGTCAAGGACATATTTTTAGACTGGTTGGCGCATGAGTCCTCGGGACCGGACTTAGGTGAGTGGCATAGCCATGTCGAGAGAATAGGAAGGTTCGACAAAGCTGTGATGGCCAAGTCACTGCTCAAGACTTTTAAGAGTTCTAGATTCGCAAAGGGAACCCTAGCTCGTCAATTCATACCAGAGCGTAAAATGACAAAGAGCGAGATCAAGCAACAGCGACGCGCTCTAGTTAGGAAGTTACTTAATCAAGTGGAATTTAAGGATGTCCAACAATGAAAGCAGAACCAAATTTCAGAGGTTCGACGCTACAGTAGGGAAAATCCTCTCTGTTTCTCATAAGGAATTGCAGGCGAGAGAGAAGGAATGGAAGCGGCAGAAACAGAGGAAGCGCAGGAAAGCAGACTCCCGCAAATAGAAAATCCCGATTTCTCCAATTGACAAGCGGGTAAGGTCTTGAGGTAGGTTAATTCCATGACCATTGAACACAAAATGGTCATGGGGCTGGAAGACATAAAGGCAATCACATTGAAATGCCTCAACCCACTAGGTTGCGAATCTACGTTCTCAGGTTCGCCGGATGACATCAAAATCCCCAACAATTGTCCTCTTCCCATCTACAGATGCGTCTCACCGAGTCAATGGTTTCGCAAGCCCAGAATCGTTTTCCGATTTGGACTACACCACCGACCCTACTCCTACTCGCGGGCGAAGTGATCATCGATAATTAAGTCGCCGATAAACGGGTATTAACCGGCCAAT
>DLMI01000051.1:33450-59135 GCA_002478145.1 Acidobacteria bacterium UBA7540 | reverse complement strand
GTTTTTAAATGCGCGCCGACATCCTGGAGAGCTTCGACTCTAAACCTAGTTTCTGCTGCTGGGACGCAACGGATAATACGGCTCCTGTCGATGGCGCTCGGTGTCGTACCGTGACGTGAAGGCGACGAATACCATCTTCCGGTCCTGAGCTTGGGGGCGCGGGTTGGGCGCCAGTGTGACCCTCACCTCGGTGGACTCTTTCTCCGCCGCGAACATGCCGTACGAGTCGCGAAAAGAGCAGGCGGCTACGCAACTGCTCGCCTCGCGAATCGCTTCTTCAACAGCCTGGCGCAGCGTCCCCTCGGCACGCTCTGCCGAGCCGTAGATGATGCGCAATTCTTCGATGCCATAGCGAAAGCACTCGCGGATCCGGTGCCCAGCCAGGCTGCGGCCTTCTTCCATCGAGCATCCGTGCAGGTCGAGTTCGAAGGCATTGTTGGACCGGTCGAAGTTTTGTCGGGCCACGATCGTCCTCTCTCCACCGCTCGGATCAACTTCCCGGTCACCGGATGCCCCGCCTTTACACAGGTGACTGAGACTCCGGCTGCGGAGCGCTGGGACACGCCCTCAAGGCGCTTCCCAGTCGAGGGCGTAGATTTCCTGGATGCTGGCGTCGCGGACAAACAGCGGAGATTCGTCCGGGGCGAGGCCGCTCCAGTTTCCGAAGGCTCCTACGGCCTGCTGAAACCCTTTCAAGCTGAGGACTTGCTCCAGTTTGCGGTCGCTGATTTGCACGCGGAAGTAGCCCTCTTCCTTCTCGAGAATCCCGAGAAAATACAAATAGTGCCCGTCTCGGGACCAATTCGGATAGCCTAAGAAACCCTTGGCTTTGGCGACCTCAGTCCATTTCTGAGTCGTGAAATCAAAAAGCGCGAGCTTGAGAGAATCCAGCGTAATGGCCACTACGTAGCGTCCGTTTGGAGACCAGCGGGGAGAAAACAGGCCATCGGACCCGGGCAGTTTCGAGACGTTTCGCGTTTTCATATCCAGCACGTAGACCGCTGACCCCTGATTGCTAAGCCCGTTCCCTCCGAAGATCAGCGATTTGCCGTCTGGCGACCAGTTGGGGTCGGCCAGGTTAGTTTCACGGCGACAGATCAGTTGGGGTAAACCTCCAGCGGCGGGAACAACATAGATTTGCCAGGGTTCGCCGGGCGGATGACCAAAGAAAGCGATCTGCTTGCCATCCGGGGACCATCGAGGCAGGTTGGCCTGCATGGGCGGGAAAGTAAGTTGGAGCTTTTGGGTTCCGTCCACCTTACTTCGCCACATGGTGCCATCGGCGTAGTTATTGTAGGCGAACCACTCTCCATCACGAGAGAAGTCGAGTCCCATCGCCGAGATTCCCGAAAGGTAAGGCGCGAACTGTCCTGATTTCGCATCGTAGCGCACCAATTCCGCCCGGGGCTGCCAGCCTTCGACGAAGAGCCTCTTGCCATCTCGGCTCGGGACGGGGTCACCGATATTCATCAGCGCCATCGTCAACTGCATGGGCTCATGGCGGGTGGACCGGAAAAGGCCACCGTTTTCGCGCAGGGCCCAGACGTTTGCCGTCCCCTCGCGTACCGCCTGGAAGACGAAATACCTTCCGTCCGGCGTCCAGTTGCCACAGCATTCGTTGGGTGGGTTGTTCCAACCCGGAAGCAGGGGATGAAGATTGCCGCCGTCGGATGAAGCTTGCCAGATGGAGTGGTTATTGGTTTGGGGATCGTTCACGGTAAAGCGCAGGATCGTTCCGTCGGGCGACCAGCGGAGGTCGCCAGACGTTCCAGTCGTTGTCAAGAGCCGCCGTGGTTCGCTCCCATCGCTCTTGGCCAGGAATATCTCGTTCCCCTTGGAGTAGGCAATCCTGTTTCCGTCCGGCGACCACGCCGCGCTGTGACCTTCGAGGTTGCCTAATCGGCGAGGCGAGCCGCCCAGCACAGAAAGAGTCCAGAGGGGCGCCTCGGGGGTTGATTCATTTAGGAAAGTAGGCAGCAGAAGTTGCGATCCGTCTGGTGAGATATCGTACAAGTAGCGCCAGCCAAGGTCCCCCAATATTAATGAGGTCGGTATGGGTACCGTCTCACCACCGGTCACGGAGGTTTGGGCAGGGCCCAACTGGTTGTCTAGGAAATAGAGCCGCGTGCCGTCAGTGACCAAACCGCTTTTCGGCCGGTTGGTGTTGGTGAGCTGGACGGTTCGCAGCACGCGCGGTGGGGGCAGAGGGCGCGTTAGAAGATACCCGAGAATTGCCGTGATGGCGATGAAAGCGCCGCCGAATATCGCTGCCCAGGTGCGCCATCGAAGAGGCGGGCGGGTTTCGCGAACCTCCTCGACACCACCCAGTAAAACAGCGGTCGCCCCCGTGCGACCGGAATCCGTATCACGCTTCAGGCGCTTCAGGTCGGCGCGCAATTCTGCGGCGGTCTGGTACCGCAACTGGCGGTCCTTCTCCAGAGCCTTGTGGATAATTCGTTCGAGTTCGGGGGGACACTCGGGATTCAGTCGAACCGGAGGCACAGGTGCACGGTTTAAGATAGCCGCAAAGATGACGCCTGAGGTATCACCGCGAAAGGGCAACATCCCTGTCGCCATCTCGTACAACACCACACCGAAGGAGAACAAATCACTGCGGGCATCCAGTTCCTTGGCCCGCACCTGCTCCGGCGACATATAGGCCACCGTCCCCAGCGCTGTCCCCGGGCTGGTCAGATGCGGCTCCTCCACGGCGGCTGCGGTTAGAGTATCCAAACCTGCACCCTGACCGGAAGGGCTGCCCGCCGCTGTGGCCTTGGCCAAGCCGAAGTCTAGCACCTTGGTGTGTCCCCGTTTGGTTATAAAGATGTTCGCCGCTTTGATGTCACGATGGATGATACCCTGGCTGTGAGCTGCATCAAGGGCATCAGTGATCTCGATGGCGATCTCCAGGAGTCGTTCTAACTCAATTGGCCGGCCCTGAATCTGGTGCTTCAGCGTCACGCCATCCAAGTACTCCATGGCCATGAACGCCTGGCCTGCGTATTCGCCGATGTCGTGTATCGTGCAGATATTGGGATGATTCAGGGCTGAGGCAGATTGCGCTTCGTGCTGGAAACGCGCCAATGCCTGGGGATCTTTGGCGACGGCCTCAGGCAGGAATTTGAGTGCGACAAAGCGGTGGAGGCGAGTATCTTCCGCCCTATAAACGACACCCATCCCCCCGCCACCGAGCTTCTCCAGCACGCGATAGTGGGAAACCGTCTGGCCGATCATGGATGAATGGTTATGCATGATTGGCAATCTCGCCCCGCGGGAAACTATTATAGACTGCACGTGCAGCCAAATCAAAGCGTCGGTGACAGGGATCGAGTCAGCCTTTGCTGAAACAGTTTCCTGTGGGCTTAGATTGAAAGAGCAGGCAAGAACTGCAATCAGAGAGGCCCCGCGAAGTTGCGATGTGTTTACCGATTATTCCGCAGGGTCAATCTGAAATTCTGGAGAAGTCGGCGACGATTCGTCCAAAAGCGGCCCAACACGCGGCGGAGCGATGGCTGACAAGTCCAGGTGGTAACTCGCACAGGTCGGGCATAGTAAGCCCAAGTGGATTGGCTGTTCCCTATTTGCTATCCAGCGCTTCCAATAAGGCGCGGACGTTTGTGGCCAACTACCGCATGCCTGATTGGCCGAATATGCGGGAAAACTCGGCCTGCGGGGGATCGGCCGCCGCGGCGACAGAGGGTGTCCGCCTAGGCGGACAGGTGAGGGGGTCACGCCGGAACGAATTGGGAAGGAGTTTCCTGAACACCCCTGATGTGAACAGCTCTCGATGCGTCCCATTGACTTGCCCCGGCGTGCGGGCTAAGATGCGCTTTCAAAGCTAGGTTGCTTCCCATGATTGGCCGCACTTTCGGGCACTACCGTATAATTGAGAAGCTGGGCGTTGGCGGGATGGGTGTGGTGTACAAGGCCGAAGACACCCGTCTCGGTCGTTTCGTGGCCCTCAAGTTCCTGCCGCAAGAGCTTGCCAAAGACCGTCAAGCCCTGGAGCGCTTTCAAAGGGAAGCTCGAGCAGCCTCGGCTCTCGACCATGCGCACATTTGCACGATTTATGACATCGGCGAACACGAAGGTCAGCCTTTCATTGTGATGCAGTTACTGGAAGGCCAGACGCTGAAGCACCGAATTGCGGCAAAGCCGTTTACGGTGGACGAAATCCTGGACCTCGGTATCCAGCTCGCCGACGCGCTCGATGCAGCGCACGCGAAGGGCATTGTGCATCGGGACATCAAGCCTGCGAACATTTTCGTCACCGAGCGCGGGCAGGCGAAGATTCTGGACTTCGGCTTAGCCAAGCTGGCCGCGCAGCCGAAGGCGGTGGCTGAAGCTGTCGGCGCAACAGGTATGCCCACGCTGGGAACTCCCGATGAACATCTGACCAGCCCTGGGACAGCGATGGGTACGGTGGCCTACATGTCACCCGAGCAGGCGCTGGGCCAGGAACTCGACCCGCGCACCGACCTTTTCTCCTTCGGGTTGGTTCTCTACGAGATGGCCACCGGCCGTCCTGCTTTCTCGGGAACCACCTCGGCTGCCATTTTCGACAACATCCTCCACAAAGCGCCACCCTCCCCGCTGCGCTCGAATCCCGACCTGCCGGATGAACTGGAACGAATCATCAGCAAGGCGCTGGAAAAGGACCGGGAGATGCGCTATCAGAGCGCCTCCGAGATGCGAAGCGATCTGAAACGCCTCAAGCGCGATACGGATTCGGGCCGCTCGGCCTCGGTTGCCGCGGCGGCCATGACTCCCACCCAAGAAGTGAGCAGCCAGATTGCGGTAGCTGCCCGGGCCCCATCGGGTGCGGTTGAATCGGTTACGCCGAGCCGAGCCAAGTCGCGCCGGAACTGGGTGATCGCCGCCGCAGCGGTGGTGGCGCTGATCGCCTTGGTCGGAGCCTTGTTGCACTTCCGGCGAACGCCGGCTCTGACCGAGCGGGATTCCATCGTGGTGGCGGATTTCGTTAACACCACCGGCGAGTCTGTTTTCGACGGGACGCTGAAAGAGGCGCTCACAGTACAACTCGATCAATCCCCTTATCTGAACATCCTCCCGGAATCTCGGTTGCGTGATGCTTTGCGCTACATGGGCCGTTCTCCCGATGAACGAGTCTCGAATGATGTGGCTCGTGAGATTTGCCTGCGCGCGGGAGTCAAGGCGATGCTGACAGGCTCCATCTCGAGCCTGGGCAGCCACTACGTGATCACCCTGACAGCCGTCAACGCGCAGACAGGTGACGCGCTGGCCCGGGAGCAGATCGAGGCCGAAAGCAAAGAGCAGGTGCTGAAGGCGCTGGACCGCGCCGCCTTCAGCCTGCGGCGCAAACTCGGCGAGTCCCTCGGCTCGGTTCAAAAGTTCGCAACTCCTCTCGTGGAAGCCACCACCTCGTCGCTCGAGGCGCTGAAAGCTTTCAGCCTTGGACAAGCCGAGCACCTGAAGATGGCCGAAGACAAAGCCATGCCGCATCTGAAACGCTCCATCGAACTGGACCCCAATTTCGCCATGGCGTATGCCACGCTGGGCGTGGTCTATGGCAACCTGTCGGATAGGGGGCAGGCTTCGGATTGCCTGAAGAAGGCGTTTGAGCTGAAAGAGAGGACGAGCGAACGGGAGAAGTTATACATCTCCGCGCATTACTATGAGGTGGTAACGGGGCAGCTTGACAAGGCCATTGAAGTCTATGAGTCGTGGAAAGAAGCCTACCCTCGCGACACTGTTCCCCGCGACAACGTGGCGATCCGGTACGGTGCGATCGGGCAGTATGAGAAGGCCTTGACCAACGCCAGCGAAGCGATGCGCCTGGACGCGAAGGATCGCTTCGCCTACCAGGATGTTGCAGGCGCTTACGAAAAGCTCGATCGCTACGATGAGGCGAAGGCTATTGCGGAGCAGGCCATCGCGCAGAATGTCGGCTCTGAGGGTATCCACTCGGTGCTCTATGATATTGCCTTCATCCGGGGCGACGCCGCCGGCATGCAGCGCGAGATAGCGTGGGCGGCCGGAAACCAGGAGGAAGGGTATGGACTCTTTCTCGCGGCGCAGGCTGAGTACGCGTTGGGGAAAATGCAGAGGGCTCACGAGACCGTCACACGCGCGGCCAATCTGCTCGAGCGCCAAGGCCTCAAAGAGGCGGCGGCTAATGCGCGAGCGGGGGAGATTGTTTTGGAGGCCGCCCTTGGCAATATCCAAGAGGCTCACCAAAAGGCGACAGAAGCTCTCACCTCCCCAGTGGACAGGGACACGAAGATGACATTAGCGACCGCGCTAGCGCTATGCGGAGACACCAATCGGGCTCAGAAACTCATCGACGAGTTGGCGAAAGATTCCCCCTTGGACACTCTGCTCAACAATCTCTCCATTCCCATAGTGCGGGCGATTATTGAGATCCAGCATAACAACCCCACGCGAGCTATTACGCTGTTGGAGCCTGCCAGCCCTTACGACCTCACGGATTACGGGCCCATGTACGTTCGCGGGGAAGCCTTCCGGCGCGCGCAGGAGGGAGCAAAGGCCGCTGCCGAGTACCAGAAGATCCTGGACCATCGCGGCATAGAGCCCTTGAGTCCGGTTTACGCACTGGCACGGCTGGGGCTGGGACGCGCTTACGCGCTTCAGGGCGAAACGACAAAGGCCCGTACCGCGTACCAGGATTTTCTCGCCCTCTGGAAAGACGCCGACCCCGACATTCCCATCCTGAAACAAGCTAAGGAAGAGTACGAAAAACTCAGGTGACTGCGCACCAGCAGACTTCCCGTCTCGAACATTCCGTTGCTATGCTCCTCCTGGAGCTGTTGGTTGTGACCGAGTGAAGTCGATCGACTGTCGTTTACCTGTCATTCCGAGCGAAGCGAGGAATCTCGCTCCGATCCTTTGTCTTGGAAGAGCCCAGAGCGAGATTCCTCGCTTCGCTCGGAATGACAGGCAACCAATCCGGCACCTTTTGCTACGGCTGAATAGAGGGATGTACTCCCAGGGGAGCTTGGGCGGTCGGTTGCGGGGCTGCTCCTTTAGATGGCTGTGTTTTCACCATTTGCTTGTAAACGGCCTCCAGGTCGTCCGAAACCAGCTCCGGTGCGTGCCACTTATATTTCTCCAACAGGGGACCTATTTCACGCTTCACTTCGCTTATGGATTTTCCTTCCTGGAAACGCGTCTCAACTTCTTTTCCGAACCATTCCAGAAACTGCCGGAACTCTGCAAGCTCCTTCTTCCCGCCAGGCGCGCCATGACCGGGGACGTAAACTTCCACGTCCCACCCCTCGACCTGTCGCAGGACGTCGATCCACTCAGGGAGCGTCCTTGAATCGATGCGGGGGAAGTAGTCGTTCTGAAATAGCTCACCGAGGAACAAGACCTTTGCCGCCGGCAGATAAACAACCGCGTCATCTCCAGAGCCATTCTTGAGCAGGCATAGCAGCTTAACCTCCTGCCCGCCCAGCCGCAGCGACATTTCATGGCCGAAGGTTTCGGTGGGAACTGTGATGTGGAAGCCG
Organism: Acidobacteria bacterium UBA7540; assembly: GCA_002478145.1. Next base: position 51,624 of record DLMI01000051.1, on the reverse strand, counting down.
CGCATGCGGATTTGCAGTTTCCATTTGTCTTCTTCGCCGGCCAGACGCCGTGCCAGTAGTTGCCGGTAGTTGAGGATCTCTTCCCGCGTTTTCGCCGATGAAATCAGGGTGGCTTGCTGCTCCGTGAAGACTTCGTTGCCCAGGATCTGCTCGCCGCTGGAATTGGTGTCGATAACGTCCCTCACAGGCAACTCGGAGTGATGCCGGATCTCATAAAGCAATTCGCGGCCGTGAAAAGGGCTATTGGTTGTATTCACCACGATCACGCCCTCCGGGGTGATGATGAATCCCGCCGTCCCCGCGCGGTCGAACTGAGGGTCTCCGTCCAGGTCTAGAACATCATCCGCAACCCATACGAAGACATTCGGCTTCACTTCCTGGACCTTATAGAGCCAGCCGGCAGCCGGACAGTAAGCCGAAGGCAGTAGGCAGAAGGTAGTAAGCAGAAGGCATGTGCAGAAAAGTGTCAGGAGGCGGGTGCTTGGCAAAAGATTCCAAATAGCCGCGTATGAACTGCCAACCCTCGACTCTTCGACTCTCAACTTTCGACTCTTCCTAAATGTCCACATACACCTGTGCACGCCAGCCCTGCGCTGTTTCCCCCAAATCAAGCTGATGGTAAGTTATGGCTTTCACCAGCAATTTGGCTTGATGCCGCGTCCGGTCGAACTTCTCACCTCGCGCCATGGCCCCCAGTGAGTGATCCGTGAGGTCCTCAACCTCGAAGTCGCGGAACAGCCAGCCCTCCGCGTCGAAGAGATACAAGATTTCGCTTAACCAGTTTACCAGCAGGTTGGGCATATCGGAAGCTTCTGCGCGCAGCGACAATTTTTCCTGGGGCACAATCGATTCCAGATCCACCATCAAATGCATCAGGGCGCGGGCCGCATTCGCAAACACTTCCTTGCGCGTGGCCCCAAACGCCTCGAAGCCGATGTCGGCCGTGTGCTCGAGCACGCGAAAGGGCTGCATCTTTTGTCTTTCACCGTTCAGCCGTCAACTTTCCGCCCATCATTCTGAGCGGCTCTTTTCCAGATCAAAGCTGAAACCAGACGGGAAATAGGTTCTCATCATACTCAACCTTTGCCCCCTTGGGTAGTCCGTCAAAAACCTGCTAGACTTCTTCCGAACCCATGAGTAGGATGGGCGAGAAAATAACGGGGCCCTATGTCTTCTCATAGCACGAATCTCGAGGTTGCGATTGTGGTGGGGTTCGGCGCCGGTCTGTTCTGGTTCTTCAAGGGGTTTCACGACTATCGGGAGTTCCGCGTGGTGGAGGATACTCCCGAAATGCCGATTCGTAGCGTCCCCATGGGACTTGTCCACGTCCACGGGAAGGCCACGGGTGAGCAACGCGTGACCAGCCCCATCACTGGCACGCCATGCTTTTTCTACAAAGTTGATATTGAGAGGTGGGTGAGAGATAAGAGTGGCGGGCACTGGTCCCATGCGGCGGCCGACGCCGAAGGCGTCCGGTTCTACCTCGAGGACGCAACGGGTAAGGTTTTGGTCGATGCTCATGGGGCCGAATACGATTTGATTCTGACCACGAAACGCGAAACAGGACCGGACGTTGGGGCTTCGTTGGGACGCCTATTCGGCGGAACTCGAGACTCCAGCCTGACCACCGACTCCGGGGTTTCTGACTCTGACCTGCTCAATTACGCAGAGTCGGTGGTTTCGACGGCCCACACCACTTTCTCTGTTGACGGAGGGAGTCTTCTCTCAGGCCTGGGACGAGGCTCCCTAAGTCTGGGGATGGGTTCAGAACACCGTTATCGCTTGAGCGAGTATTGCATCGTTCCTGAACATTGGTACGACGTCACCGGGACTTGCGTTGAGAACCCCAATCCCCAGGACGAACACGACCGGAACATGATCGTGAAGGGGCAGAATGAGCCCACGTTTTTGATCTCTTGGCGAAGTGAAAAGGAAATCGAGAGCACGCTGCGAAATCGTGCAGCCCTTCATATTTTCGGCGGGGGAGCGCTCGCGGTCGCGTGTTTGGCCATTCTGCTATTCAGGCTCGGCTGGCTGTAAGGCAGTGACGAGAGATTATCGAAGGGGAACAATGAGATGGGAGTTGCGATCCTGATTGGATTGGTTGTGGTCCTGGTGGTGGTGGGAGTCTTCGTCTATTTCATCACTATTTACAACAGCCTAGTGCGCCTGCGGAATGACATTGACAAGGCGTGGGCCAACATTGACGTCCTGCTCAAGCAACGTCACGACGAACTCCCCAAACTGATCGAGACCTGCAAAGGCTACATGCAGTACGAGCAGAAAACCTTTCAGCTCATTACCGAAGCCCGTACTGCCTTCATGAGAGCGAACACGGTGGCGGAGAAGGCCCAGGCTGATAACCTCATAACTGGCGCATTGAAATCGCTATTTGCGGTCGCAGAGAACTATCCCGAGCTGAAGGCCAACAATGATTTCATGCAGCTCCAGAACCGGATATCCGAACTGGAAGAAAAGATTGCCGACCGCCGCGAGTTCTTTAATGACGACGTGAACACTTACAACATCCGAATCCAGCAACTGCCGGATGTCTTTATTGCGGGCATGATGAGCTTGCAACGCAAAGACCTGTTCAAGGTGACAGAGGAAGACCGCCGCGACGTGGAAGTGAAGCTCGGTCAGTAGGTGGTATGTTGTAGGTGGGAACACTCGGTTGGTTGATTCGCATGATAGGCTGTATTCAGGCTGAGGGGAGCGAAAGGAGTCCGCTATGGCACTTGCATTGTTTCTGGGTGGATTGATTGTTGGGCTCGCGGTGCTGGCGGTGCTGGCAATCATCGTCATCGCCTTCATCATGTATTTTGTGGGCCTTTACAACAGCCTCGTGACATTCAAGAACAATATCGACCGGTCATTCTCCAATATCGATGTCTTGCTCAAGCAGCGCCACGACGAGCTTCCCAAATTGATCGAGACCTGCAAGGGTTACATGCAGTACGAGCAGAAAACCTTGCAAGCCGTCACCGAGGCCCGCACGGCCTTTATGCGCGCCACCACGCCGGCGGAAAAGGCCCAGGCGGATAACATGGTGAGCGGGGCGCTCAAGACTTTGTTTGCGGTGGCTGAGAAATACCCCGACTTGAAAGCCAACACCAGCTTCATGCAGCTCCAGGGCCGCATCACGGAACTGGAAACCAAGATTGCAGCGCAACGCAGTTCTTACAACGAGGATGTGAACGCTTTCAACATCCGCATCGCCCAGATTCCCGCAAATCTCGTCGCCGGGCTTATGGGCCTCCAGCCCCATGCTCTCTTCCAAGTGGCCGAAGCGGACCGCGAGGACGTCAAGGTCAGCTTCACTTAGTCATCTCGGTTAGGTTCGATTCCACCGGCGGGACGACTCACTGTTCACCGCTTCGCAGTGGCGCCGGATACACCGGCTCGCCAGGATCGGAATGACGCAACACGTCCTTGCCGCTCCTCCTATCGATCTTTTGGATGACCCGGCCGCTCAACTCCATCAATACTTAATCCATTGCTTGTAATCGAGGTATTGTTGGAGCCAGGGCCGCGACCAGGGATTACGGGCGCAGTAGAAGACCGAGATTGCGGATATGAGCAAAAAGGCCAGGGCCATGCCGCGGAACCAGCGGTGAGCGGTTTTTCCCCGCAGCCCCTCCGGAAGCAGCAGCAGCCATAAAGGGATCAGCCAGAAAAACCAGCGCAGGCCGCAGCACGTCCCGCCGTAGTTCCGATTACCCGCGAAGAAAGTATAGAAGACGAGCAACAACAATGTGAGGAAGGCAGCAAGCGCCGCGAAGGCGCGTAGCGGGCTTCCTCGGGACCGGAGGGAACTCCAGACCCCCATCAGGGTGAAGATGAAAATCGGGGAGAGTGAGAGAATCCCGTGATGTCCGACCAGCATGTGGAACAGGTACACGGGCCAGGGTTCATACATGTTGTCGATTCCCTTGCCGATTTGCCCCGTCGGCTTTCCGCTTGCGGGATCGACCTCACTGCCCACCAGCCGGCCTGATGCCGGATCAATCAACCAATAGGAGCCGGGAAATACGTAGGCTGACTTATGCGTGTAAGCGGGTCTAAGGTCTCCGGTGACCAAGTAGTTCGTCGAGAAATGTGCGGCGATAGGGACCAGCGCAAGGGGGAGAAACCAAGTCAAAGTCTGCCGCCGCGCCTTCCAGGCCAGGCCGGCGCCCAGCGCCACCAGGAAGGCAGTGGCCGGGAATTCGTTCACCGCGGCAAATCCTGCAAAGAACCCTGCCAGGGCAAAGAGCCGCCACCCGCGCTGCCCCTCGCACCAAATCAGGAAAGCAGAATAGAGCGCGAAGAACGAGCTGAAGGCTGCGATGGTGTGGTTGTTCAGCGTGATGCTGAAACCCGTCAAGAATGTTCCCAGCCCCGCTGCCGCCATGGCGTAGGCTCGAATCCAGGGATCAGGGGCGAGCCGGTCGAGGAGGCGCGAGAAGAGAACCAGAAAGAAGACTAGCGGCGGCAGATTTATGGTGGCGACGATAATGCGGATGACACTTTGGGGGCTACTGCGAAAACTCAGCCGGCCGAAGCTCAGTTTCTTCAGGAGCAGGTACTCGCTGGCGAGTAAAGTCGGCAACAGGGGAGGCTTGGAGGAATAGTAGTGGCCATTGAGCCGGACCCGGTCAATCGTACTAGGCCAGGGTGTTTCATCGATGTCGTAGGTGCCTCGTTCCGCGAGGCTGTAGACCGTCGCCCATCGCGAGCGATCGTTGACGCTGTGCATGGGAAGGATCACACCTTGCAGGTTCCGTTCGGCGCGTGCCAGGAAAATCAAGCCGAGCACAGCCCCTGCGGTCAAGGCAATCAATATGAAGTCCAGGCGCCTCCTTTCGGCAAAAGGGTCGTTTTGCGCGTTGAGTTGTGTCAGAACGTTCATCTCCCGTTCCCCCGAGTGGGTGGAGTAAGTTCTGCAATGCTGTACTTGTGCTCATTCCGCATGTTCTGAGAAGCGACCAGTTCACCGAGAAATCCGATGGCGAGCATTTGAAACCCAATGATGAGGCAGGCGAGAGAATAGATCAGCAGAGGCCGGGTCCCAATGGGCCCAAAGCCAGGCACCCTAAAGCGCGCCAGCACCCAGCACACCGCAAGGTAGGAGAGCCCGGCCGCTCCGAGCAAGAAGGCGGGGAGACCGATCCCGCCCAGCAGATGAAGCGGACGCTCGCCGAAGACAGTAAGGAAAACCATGGTGAGGAGATCCAGGAAACCCTTAACAAAACGATGGAATCTGTACTTCGATCGTCCGTAGCGCCTGGGATGATGCTCGACGGGCAGCTCCGCGACGCGGTATCCGCGGGCATGGGCCATCACGGGGATGAAGCGGTGCAACTCTCCGTAGAGATGCAGCTCCTTGACCACCTCGGCGCGAAAGCACTTGAGCCCGCAATTATGGTCGTGCAGCTTAAGGCCCGTCAGGCGACTGACGAGCCAGTTGAACACGCGGCTGGGCCAGACCTTGTGCCTGGGGTCTCTCCTGACCCGCTTCCAGCCATTAACGACGTCGAATCCTTCCTCCAGCTTGGCCAAGAAATTTGGAATTTCAGCGGGGTCGTCCTGCAAATCTGCATCCATCTGGAGCACCACCTGCCCCAGCGCGGCATCGAACCCCGCGGCGAGTGCGGGCGGCCTTGCCAAAGTTGCGCCGGAAGCGAATGCCGCGAATACGTGGGTCGGCGGTGGCGAACCGGCGAATCTTATCCCAGGAGCCATCCCGGCTGCCGTCGTCCACGAAAATCACCTCGAGGTAAAGCCCGTGCGTCGCAGCCACGGTGAGCAGGGCGTTTGCCAGTTCCTCCAGGCTCTCGGACTCGTTGAGGAGGGGAACGACGATGCTGATCAGCTCGGGTTTGCCCAGCTTCGATTCCATTGACGATCCACAGTGCAGCCCTTCAGGCGGAAGCCGGGAGAGCAAAGATCTTTTCAGCGTACTGGCGGCTCAAGCGGAGGTCTTCCTCGACAGAGCGAGTGATTTGGGTGTCCTTCTCGTAGGCCAGTTCGACTACCAAGTATCCCTTGAAAGTAATTCCGCGCAGGTAATCGGCGACCTTCTGATAATCAATGTCGCCTGGGCCAAAGTCCTCCGTCCAAGCACCCTGTCTGGAATTGCGCAGATGCAGTTCCACGAGCCGGTGGCCCGTTTCCCGAATGAACGTCATCACTTCCTGACCGCCGCGATAGGCCCGATGCACGTCCACACAACAATCCACACCTTCGGCCAAGGTCTTTTTCTTGGATGCGAGATGCTGGATCCAAATGTAAACCTCGACTGAGAGCTTGGGAGCGTAGTGGGCCGCGCTTGCTTCATTGCCCGCCAGGAGCAGTCGCCGGCTGAGGAGCGTGGCGCCTGCAAGCTTTGACATACCGGATAACATCTCCCGTCGTGTTTGACGGCTTCGAATTATTGCCATGTGAAACCACCTCCCCTTCGAGAGCGGAGGCGTGATTTTCGCGGCAGGAAGAAGCGCGCCGCAGTATGCGTAACGGTACGACCCGAGGGGGTGAATGTACCGCCGCAGGCCGACCGGGTCAAGCTCGTTGTTTGGGCCGTGACACAATTCGCAGGGGAATTCTCATGTCTGCCGTGAATCACGGTTCGGGTTGCGGCTTATTCACCTGCGGCGATATACTTGCCGCCGCCAACAGGTTTCAGGTGCCAGGTGCTAGGGGCCTGGGACTGGGAGGACGGGTTTCAGGTGCCAGGTGCCAGCAGGGGCTGAGCAGAGCGAACCGGGAGTAGGGAATCGGGAATGGGGAGTTGGGAAGAACCCCGATTCCCGACTCCCTACTCCCTCCGATTTCCCTGGCACCTCACACCTGGCACCTGACACCTGACCTGATTGCGCAGATTGGAGCAGGAATAATGAGCATCAACCTTGATCTCGAACATGTCGCTCCGGCGCCGAAGCGGAAGGATTACCGGATTGGAGCCATTGGCGCGGGGTTCATTATGAGTGAATGCCACTTGGTGGCCTATGGCCACGCCGGTTACAAGGTCGTTGCCATCACCTCCGCGTCTCCGGAGGAGTCCGAGCAAGTGGCACAGGCACGTGGAATACCCAAGGTGTACAGCACGTACCAGGAATTGTTGGCTGCCCCCTCGATCGAAGTCGTAGACATCGCCGTGCCACCGGACAAGCAGTTGATGATCGTGCGCGAGGCCGTGAAACACTCGTGTCACCTCAAAGGCATTCTGGCGCAGAAGCCGCTGGCCATGAACTATGCAGATTCCAGGGAGATTGTGCGCCTCTGCGAGCAGGCGGGCATCACGCTTGCCGTCAACCAGAACATGCGCTACGACCATTCCATGCGCGCCCTCAAGACCCTGCTGAAGCGTGGTTATCTGGGTGAACCGGTCCTGGCCAGCATCGAAATGCGCGCCATACCACACTGGAAGCCCTGGCAGCTCGCTTACACTCACTTGACCTTGCTGAACATGAGCATCCACCACCTCGACAGCTTCCGCTACTTGTTTGGTGAGCCTGATAGCGTTTACGTCAGCGCGCGAAAAGATCCCCGGACTCCCTCGGAGCACGTGGATGGCGTGGTGCTTTACATTCTCGAGTATGCGGGCGGCTTCCGCGCCACCGCCTGGGACGATGTGTGGGCGGGTCCGGCGCGGGAAGGTGCGCCGCCGGACCTGTACATCAAATGGAGGGTGGAGGGTACGGAAGGGATGGCGCAGGGGACCATCGGCTGGCCTGCCTACCCGAACCGCACCCCCAGCACGATCGATTTCAGCACCAGGCAAGAGCCCGGATGCTGGTTTTCGCCGCGCTGGAAAGAAGCGTGGTTTCCGGACGCTTTCGAGGGCACCATGGGCCAGTTGCTGGATGCGCTTGCCAAGGGCACCGAGCCGGTGATCAGCGGCCGCGATAACCTCAAAACCATGGCGCTGGTCGAGGCTTGCTATAAATCCATCGAAGAACATCGGCCTGTAAGGGTAGAAGAAACGTATTCATCTTAACTTTTGACTCCTGCACTTTCCTCTTGACACGAGAACCAAGACGTGGTAGCCTATCTGAGTTGTCGCAAGAGAGCGCGGGCAAGCGGGCGCGGAAAACGATTTCGAAATCGAGCCAGCGGACGGAGAAAACCGGCAGGAAATGGGAAAAAGATACTATTTTGACGGAACGAACCTACCGATCTAGTGAAAACAAAGGACTTAGCCTTCTTGGAGGCCAAAAACGAACTGGTTTTTGAGTGCAAACAAAGCCAAATCAAAGCCAAAAAAGTGCCTAAAAACCCAACTATTGTGCGGCATTGAACGCGAGAAGGAGTCATCATGAAACTCGGACTCATCAATTCAGCTTGGCTGGGGACCTCCGTCACCACCGCCGAAGGCATCCGCAAAACCAAAGAGATCGGATTCGACACCATTGATATCTCCGCCGACCCCTTGGACATTGACATCAAGGAGCGGCGGTTGATCAAGGACACCTGCCGGGAAGTCGGCCTGCCCGTCATCTCTGTGTGTTGTGTCGCGCTGGGCATCGCGGACTTCCGCCCCTCGGAACAGCGGTTCCAAGTTAGCCGCTGCAAAGCCCATCTCGACTTCGTCTATGAACTCGAGGCCAAGAATATGCTGCTGGTGGTGGGCGAGTACATCTGGCAGCAGGAGGTCATTCCGCCCAAGGCCCAATGGCAGTTCGCCGTCGACAACGTCAGGGCGCTCGGTGAATACGCGGCGACACTGGGTGTGGAGGTCGCGATCGAACTCGAGCCCTTCAAGCTCTCCATTGTTAACACCTTGGAAAAGATGGATCAGTTCCTGAAGGATGTGGACCATCGGGCCGTGCGCGCCAACCTCGACATCTCGCACCTGGCGCTCTCGAACTCGCTCCCAGAGTCCATTCCAAACCTCCAGGGGCGCATTGCTCACGTGCACTTCTCCGACTGCGACGGCAAGGTCCACGGCGATTTGCCCCCGGGACGGGGGACTGTGAACTTCACCCCCTACCTCCAGCAACTGAAAAACCTGGGTTATGATGGCACGATAAGCATTGAGCTGGAGTATTCGCCCCAGCCGGAAAAGATCGTTAACTGGGTCACGGAAGCTTATCGGGAGACCAACCGCTTGATGCAGAACCTCGGCATTCGCGGCTAGTAGGCAGGGGCAGTTCTGAATCTTGAATTCTGAATTGCCCCGGCCCTACAAACCCGGAGGGAGGATATTGATGAACTACAGAAGGTTCGGGCGAGCCGGGTGGATGGTGAGCGAACTCGGCTATGGCATGTGGGGAATGGGAGGCTGGACAGGCTCCAACGATGATGAATCCAAGCAAGCCCTGCAACGGTCCGTTGAGCTGGGCTGCAACTTCTTTGATACGGCTTGGGCCTATGGGCAGGGTCACAGCGAGGCGTTGTTGGGATGGCTGGTTGGCAACCACCCGGGCAAGAAGCTCTATACAGCCACCAAAGTTCCCCCCAAGAATTTCAAGTGGCCTAGCCGGCGTGAATACACTTTGGACGATTGCTTTCCGCCCGATCACATCGAGGAATATATCCATCGAAGCCTCGGGAACGCGGGCCTGAATAGTTTCGACCTCGTGCAGTTTCACGTGTGGGAGGATGCCTGGCTGGATGACGAGCGGTGGGTGAAGAAGGTAGATGATCTGCGCCGCCAAGGGCTGATTCATGCCCTGGGCATCAGCATCAACCGCTGGGAACCCTGGAATGGCGTGCGGGCGGTTCAATCCGGGCTGATTGATTCCGTGCAAGTGGTCTACAACATTTTCGACCAGAACCCCGAGGACCAACTTTTCCCGGCCTGTGCCGCGCACGACGTTGCGGTGATCGCCCGCGTCCCTTTTGATGAAGGAACGCTCACGGGGGCCCTCACGTTGGACAGCAAATGGCCGAAAGGTGATTGGCGCAACAGCTACTTCGTTGCGGAGAACCTCAAGGCCAGCGTGGCACGCGCCGAGGCGCTCCGGCCCCTTATTCCCAGCAGCATGAGCATGCCGGAGATGGCTCTGCGCTTCATCCTCAACAATCCCACGGTCAGCGCCATCATTCCCGGAATGCGCAGGGTCAAGCATGTGGAGGCAAATGTCGCCGCCTGCAACGCTGGGCCTCTCCCGGGCGAGCTTTTCGCGAGGTTGCGGCCTCACCGCTGGGACCGCAAACCCACCCGCTGGTCACAGTAAGCCTGCGTTGAATGGTGACCCGATGAGGCTGGGCGGCCCTATCTTTCTCAATTCGGAAGAGCCTGCCGTCGAGGAAAGCAAGCGCATTGTCCAGACGGGCACCCAGCAGAGGAGTTGGCCGCACTGGATCACGGGCACGATTGACAACGTCAATAACTTCCTCGAGTGCGTGCGCAGTCGCAAGACTCCCAATGCCAACATCCAAGTGGGCATCGAGGCGGCGCGCGCTTCCTGGATCGGAAACGTCGCCCTGAAGCGCGGGATGAGAGTGGTCTGGGACGCGAGCCGGGGGCGAGTTGCAGCATGAGGTGACGGCACTGTGGACGGGGAGGTCGCCCGAACGCGTTGTACGCCTCAGGCCTGGCGCGGCCAGCGCAGGACGCGCGCCGGCAAGGTGATGATTGCGGCAAGCAGCTCAAAGACCCCTCCCACCGCGATGCCTACGAGGCGGAAGGGCAAAAGCAATAACCAGACCAACGGGTACAGAACCAAGGCCAGCAACGCCAGCGGCCAGCAAAGAACCAAGAGTATACACCAGAGGAAGAATTTGACCATCGGCGAACCTCCGCAATGTCCTCTGGTTTAGTCATACGCAGCACGCCCGAGAATGTTCCGTTTTTCTGCTTTCTGATTTCTAGTTTCTGGTTTCATTTTTGTTCTTTGCCCCTCAGCCGCTGGCGATTCCATACCAATCAAAAGTGGAACCGGTAGCGCAGCTCGCCGTAAATCTGGCGCGGGTTCACAAAGTGTGTGCCCCCGAAAGTATTGCTGTCATCCAACATAAAGCGGTTATTAGCCAAGTTAACCGCGTTCAGGGAGACCGACCATTTCTCTCCGAAGTACTTGCCCAGGGCAAGGCCAACCGTGGTGTGGGGCGGCAGATGTGCCGGGCCATCGCCGTTCAAGAAGCCTGACCCGAAGTTAACGGTGGGGGTGGCCCAAAAGCGGCGAGGCAGTCTGAGGGAGAGGACGGTGCTCAAAGTGTTGCGCTGGTCGTGGTCGAGCAAGAAATAACTTGTGGGCGCGAACTCGATCAAGCCTCCCGTGATCGGCCCCAGACCCTCGGCCAGTTGGTTCGAATAGGCAATCCGTAGTTGAGCATGGCCAAGGATTTCCGGTGAGCGCACCGTGACCTCCGATCCGTTAATGAGCGCGGCCAGATCGGTCAACGGTATAAAGATGCCGGAATTGCCGATCACATCATGGTCCAGAAAGTTGCGAGCATTGGTGTGGAAGTTATCCACCTCAACCGCCCAGCCGCGAAATGGAATGGTCAAACCGATATCGTGTTGGATGTCCCGTTCGCCCTGCAGCGGAACAAAACCAAAACCCTGATTCAGGGCAAATTGCAGCAGAGGACCGGAAAGGCTCTCGAGCGGCGGAGGCTGATAATAGTACGCGTAGTAACCCCGCACAATCCAATGGAGACGTGGCAGACGAATGCCGCCACCCAGCCGAGGGGCGGCGGCATTCTCGCTGAGCAGCCCACCATAATGCGTCAGCCGGACGCCGGCGTCCACGGTCAGCCAGGAAGTCGCCCTGTACTGGTCCTCCACGAAGAGAGACTCCGTATTCGCCCAATGGCGCTCCTGCTGTTGAACCACTTGGCCGCCCGGATTCGCCGTCAAGCCAAAGAAGGTGTTATCGTGTTGAGCCCAGACCTCGAGGCCGGTTCGAGCGTTGTGCCTTTTCTTTTGCGCCAAAAGCAGAGCACGTGCCCCCACATAAGTTGAGCGGCTATTGTCGTCCAGGACGATCGGCGTATCCCCTTGCCCGCCCACATAGTGCGCGTCGTTGAAGTGGAGATAAGGAGAGAGGGAGAACAGCAATCCGCCGCGCGTGGTATGAACCCACTGAAAACCCACTAAGTAATCTCGTTCGAGATCGAGATCGCGAATGCCGGCCGCCTGGCCGCCAGGCGTGTTCGGGATTTGATAATGGTCACCGCGCAGGGAGGCAATCCACCGCACCTGGTCTTGCGGAGAGGAGTTATACAAAAGGGAAAGGAACCCGCCCAGTCCGCCCACTTGGTCGTGAATCACAGCCGAGGTGGGCGTGCCCAGGCCTAAGTCAGAGCGGTTGCCATCCAAGCTGGCGTAATAGGCAAAGCGCTCCGTGTGTCCACCAAGGTTAAGCTGGTCATCTGTGGTGTGGAAGTTGCCATAGGAAGTAACCAACTCGGCGTCGTTGTTGCGCTCGAACCCCGAAGGCGTTATGACGTTGAAAAAGCCGTAGGTGCGGTCTCCATACTCGCTCGAGTAGCCGCCTCGCTGGACTTCCAGTGATTCCACGTTCTTGGGGTTAATCAAAGGCGCCACGTTGGCGGCGATGTTGGTATTGATCACGGGAATGCCGTCGAAGAACCAGTTCACCTGGTGGCCGCCTCGCATATGAAGCATGTCGTGCACCACGTAGGCGCCAGGCACGTAATCGGTAATCATGGCCAGGCTGTTCGTCTGATCCGCGCCCGGAGTCTGCACAATTTCCTGCGGCGAGACCGCGGTTTGGACAGTGGAGGACTGCGTGTTGAGTCTGCTGACCGCGCCCGAGACCTCCACCGTTTGTTTGAGCCCCGCGATCTCCAGTTGGAAATGGAAAATCGGACCCTTGCCTGAGGTCACGGTGATTTGTTGCCGAGAGGGCGCAAAGTTTGGGGCACTCACCGAGACCTCATAGTCCCCCACTGGGACGGCGTCGAACTGAAATTCGCCGTCACCATTCGACTGCGCTGTTTGGGTCCATTCTGAAGCGGGAGCGCGAAGGGTCACCTGCGCGCCCGGGATAGGGCGGTGGGTCGGATCATGAACGATACCGCGAACACTTGCAGGAACTGTGGCGTAGAACTGCGGTGCTGACAACAGGACTAACGCAACGGCAAAAAAGGCATGCCGTGGACGCATGTCTAACCTCCTCGAAAACACAACAACCCGCGCAGAACTTGGGGGACAGCGAGTTGCTAATTCGGATTTCTCACCGGGGCGAGGAAGGGCGGGGCTTTAGCCCCGCCGTTTCAGAACCTTGCCAATAATTCCCTTGTCTCGCGCCCGGCACAACTCGCCGCGGCGAGCTGTGCCGGGCGCGAGACGGCCAGAGGAGAGAAGGCCACCTTTGCGGCGGGGCTAAAGCCCCGCCCTTCCGGCCGCGCAAAGAAACCCGTTCAACTTTGGTGAGAAATGGGGGCTAGAGGGTCCGTGGAGGTTGATCCGGTGGGGGGATAAAAGCATCTTCTGGTGCAACTGATTTGGCCACTTGACGGTAAGGAGATGAGTCCAGCTCCGCGGGCTCATCGGACCCGGGCAGGTCAAAGATTAAGCGAACTGAAGTGGTCAATACAGATGCCGGGGGATCCTGCGAAATACCGCAGGTACACGTCATCATGGAACGCGACTGGGGTGCCTTGGACATCGGGCAGCGTTCAGGCATCGAGGAATGTGACGAATGCATTGGGCAGTTCTTGCAGCAGCAAAAGGCCGAGGAAGCGCACCACCCCGCGTGCTGGCCTTTCTGAGCCAACAGCGACACACCTGGAACGAGGGAAAGAAGGAGCGAGAGCGCTAAAGCCCAAGCCTTTTTTGTAATTATCATGCCCCATTTCTTTATACCAAGTCATAAGGAGGCTCGTCAAGCGGTAAGAGAGTTGAATACCGGGGCAACGTGCCAGAAGTCGTAAGAGTACATTACTGCACTCCACGTTTATTAGAAGGAGTCGTGAGGTGTTCAGTTGCTGAACAGCTAGATGCTCAAACCGCATGCTTAAAACGCACGCTAAGATTGCTTGACAATCCTAACGAGTGGACTTATTCTATCCCAAGCTGCTTGTGAAATGCGGCTACGAGCTAAAGCGGTGGAGTAGACTACAGGACGACAGCGTTTGAAAGTTCGGGAAAGAGGCTCTCACCCCGAGAGGGAGGAGGGCCGGAACATCGAAATCCTTGGTGCTAATGATGTCAAAAGGTTCGTCTGCCCCCAGTGTTGATTCGGTTGATGCAGCTCTTGAAAAACTCTACAAAGTTATCGAGGCACATCTCAACCAGCTTCCAGCGGCACAAAGGAAAAAACGGCTAGAAGCTATCGATGAGGTTCATGCTCAAATGACCTCACGAGATTCCAAAAAGCGCTCATCGCGACGGCGTACCTCTCCTCATCAGAGTCCATGCCCAGTTTCTCAGTGAGGAACTGCTTAAATCCCTCTTCATCTCGATCCCTCGCAAAACGCCTGAAAATCCAGATCAGCTCTGGTTTTTTTCGATGTACGGGAAAGTCTTCACGCACACGAATCCCCTATTCGGATGAAATGAACAAGTATGAATTCTTCCGCACTGAGTCTCTATCTGTCTTTCTCGGCCTTCTTGCTTTGAAGGGCAGCGGTCTTTAGGAAAGAGATGTGTTTTTTCGTGACAACGACACTTCCGGCCCTGCGCAGAAGCGCATCTGCATCCTTTCCCTTCAAAATCGGAGTAGCTTCTATAGGGCGTGCCATGATACTTCCCTCCCAGCAGAGCCAGGGTCATTTCACAAGTTATAACTCGTACATCATAAGACGCACCCGCTAGGATGGTCAAGGCTTGGTCAGCACTTGCGGTGCTACTACCGGCCTGTGTAGGATATTACAGTGCAGGGACTAAGGGCGCAAAGTGAGTCCAATTAAGGCAGAAAGCAGAAGTAGGGTAGGGGTAGTCCTCTTCCAGTTGGGCGGCCCGGACTCCCTTGAGGCGGTCGAGCCTTTCCTCTATAACCTCTTCTGCGATCCCGATATCATCGACTTCCCGTTTGCTCGGCTGGCCCGCGAGCCTCTGGCTCGACTTGTTTCGTCGCGGCGTGCCAGGCGAGTCCAAAAACACTATGCCCGGATTGGCGGCAGGTCTCCCCTCCGCGAACTGACGGAACTTCAGGCCCGCAGGCTCGAAGGCGAGTTGCGCAATTCTCTCGACGCGCATGTTTTCGTAGCCATGCGTTACTGGCATCCACTAACCGAAGAGGCTGTCCGCCAAGTCCTGAATCATCAAGTCCGGAGGCTTGTGCTGCTGCCTTTGTATCCCCAATTCTCCGTCGTCACCACCGGCAGCAGTCTGAAAGAGTGGGAGCGCAACTTCTCACCCGGCCACCCTGTCGATGTAAGAATCGTCCGCGACTACCACACCCACCCTCTTTACATTGAAGCGATCGTCGAGCGTGTGAACGAAGGTCTCGAGCAGTCTCGGCAGACGAATGGATCTGCCCTGCGCCTCCCTTCAGATGTCCATTTGCTTTTCAGCGCCCACGGAGTACCGGAGACCATTATCAAGTCCGGCGATCCCTACCAGGCACAGATTGAAGCCACCGTGAGATTGGTAATGGAGCGGGGGGCGTGGCCGAACCCGCACAGCCTTTGCTACCAGAGTCGTTCCGGTCCGGGCCGATGGCTGGGTCCCTCCCTCCACGCGGCTCTTCAGGCTCTTGCCTCAAACGGAAGCGAGCGAGTTCTGGTGGTGCCGATTTCTTTCGTCTCCGACCACGTCGAAACGCTTTACGAAATCAATATCGAAGCTCGTGAGTTAGCCGAGCGTCTTGGCATCCAAGGTTTTCATGTCACGACGGGCTTGAATGGTTCGCCGACATTCATTCGGGCCCTTGCCGACCTTGTGCTTCACGCCCTGGCGGGACCACAGACTGCGAAGGTCTTGACAAATGCGCGGCCCTAAGGTAGCCTACTAACATGGACCTTGACGAAGAGGCCGTCCGGAGCTTGCGAGGTTACAGCCCTCACCGGCCCTGCGAAGCCAGGGAGGTAGGACTGATTTTCATTAGCGAAGATCCTCGGCTGGTCAGGCCGATGCCAATTCCGGCGACAGAGTGCTCCAGCAAGGCCGCGGCAAATGTTCCAGAGACGCGCAGGAAGTTCACAAAAGATGTTAATATTAACGGAACGAACCGACGAAGTCCTTTAGAATCAACAAAAGTACCCAAAAAACGAACCCAAAAGGCGTGCAAAAGGGGCCGAAAAATGTCCCAAGAGTATGCAAAAAAACTCAAACGAAGCGAAAGAGCGACCCCAAAAGGCCAAATTCTAGAGGAGGGGAGTCCCTGCCTAGCTCACTTCGCGCTGGCTCCCCTCCTGCCGCGGTGGGAGGGGAGTTCTTGCCAAACCCTCCGCTGGGAACCAAATCACGCTGCGATATATCAGGCAGGTTTCTCTTGATCTGCGTCAACTCTTGATTTCTTCGCGATTTGTTGTTACCAGACGTTGACACGTGCTTCAGCTTTCATTTATATTGGGTTTTTGGGCTTGGCTGGAAAACAAATCTCTCTCCTACCCCGTAATTAGAGGAGCTTCGAGCATGGCGAATGCGGACGGTGCGCCTTCTACGACCTCAGCGAAGGCTGCAGGGGCTAGTGCTGTTGCCACTCCCCCTAAGCCTGGGGCAAAGCCAGCCGCTCCACCCAAACCTGCAAGCAGCTCCGCTCAAGAGATTCCTGACTCAGGGAAGACGCGACGGCGGTTCATCTGGAGTTGCGTGTGGGGATTCGTCATCGCCAATTTCCTGATGTTCCTGCGTTTCTTCTTCCCGCGTGTCCTTTTTGAGCCGGAGACAGTACACGTCATCGGTTATCCTTCGGACTTCCAGATCGGGGTCAATGAGAAATACAAGCAGGCCTACCGAATTTGGGTGGTCAAAGAGCCTCCCCGTCTTTTCTGCATTTTTGCCAAGTGCACGCACCTGGGTTGCACGCCGGATTGGAAGCCGGCCGAGAACAAGTTCAAATGCCCTTGCCACGGGAGCGGTTACACACCCGAAGGGGTCAACTTTGAAGGGCCCGCACCGCGGCCCATGGATCGCGCCCACGTGGAGCTGGGGTCCGAAGGACAGATCGTGGTGGATACCAGCCGGTTGTATTCCTGGTTCAAGAGCCAGGGCGGCCCAGACGACTTTGATGATCCCGGCGCTTTTATAACCGTGTAAGGGCAGTGGCTAGTGTGAAGGGGAGTGGTTAGTGATTAGTGCGGTTGGTTAGTGACCAGCCACTAGCCACTAACCACTTGAACGGAGAGGTGGATGGCTAACGAGCCGAACGAGAACACCGAAAAGAGAGGTCTTGCCGGCGTACTCGAGGAAGTCCGGGAGGACGTCAAAGTTCTCAAGGAAAAGGCAAAAGAAGACCTCGAGACCCTCAAGAAGCCAAAAAAGACCCAGCTCTACAAGTCGATCTTCCGCGTCAAGCACGACGAGAGCGAACGCAGCCGGGCCCTGAGCGTCCTCACCAACGTCTTCTTCCACCTTCATCCCGCCAAGATCAACCGCGACGCCGTGCGGTACAACTACACCTGGGGCATGGGCGGCATGACGTTTTATCTCTTCCTTGTGCTGACCATCACGGGCGTGCTGCTGATGTTCTATTACCACCCCTCCAAGGGGCAGGCCTATCGTGACATCGTCTATCTGATGAACGACGTTCCGTTCGGCAGGCTGCTCAGGAATATGCACCGCTGGGCCGCACACCTGATGATCATCGCGGTCTGGCTGCACATGTTCAGGGTTTTCCTGACCGGCTCGTATAAGAAGCCGCGCGAATTCAACTGGTGCGTAGGGGTGGTCCTGCTGGTGCTGACGCTGCTGCTTTCCTTCACCGGCTACCTGCTGCCTGACGACCAGTTAGGGTTTTGGGCGGTCACGGTGGGAACCAATATGGCGCGGGCCACACCGCTGCTGGGGCACGAGGGGCCTTTTGGGCCGCAACTCGGAATGACCGCATACAATGATGTGCGCTTCGCCTTGCTGGGCGGCTCGATTGTGGACGCCAACGCCTTGCTTCGAGCCTATATCTGGCATTGCCTCGCCATTCCTCTTATTGCCGCGACTTTCATGGGCGTGCACTTCTGGCGAGTGAGGAAAGACGGTGGAATCTCCGGGCCGGCCCCGATGATGCTGGAGTCCGAGATAAAGCCGGAAAGAAAGTTTTGAAAGGCAGTCGAGGAGTCGAAAGTCGAAGAAAAGTAAAAAGGGTAAAGGGTAAAGGGTAAAAGGTAAAGGATAAA